>CBFGXE010000001.1:0-197972 GCA_965652645.1 uncultured bacterium
TGGTCGGCGGGAGACCGGGCAGCCATCCAGGTGTTCCCGGACATGGGGTCAGGGTTCTTCGGCAGCATTGCCGCCATCGACCTGGATGCCGACGGCCTGCATGACCGCATCTATGCCGGTGACATCGCCGGTCGCGTCTGGCGATTCGACGTACACCACGACGCGCCTGCTGCGCAGTGGACCAGTGGCGGCATATTCGCCGACTTCTCCAACGACGAAGGACGCGGCTTCATCGCCGCGCCCGACCTCGCCCTGTCGTCACCGCCGGGAACACGACCCTGGCTGAACATCGCCATTGGCACTGCCGCGCCCGGCAATCCCGCTGCCAACAACCGCCTCTACGTGCTGCGCGACCACGCCGCGTTCGACAGCTGGTCCGACGGGGACTACGACGCCTGGGAGCCGATCGAAGAGGAGGACCTGACGAGGGTCAATGCCAGTCTGCAGGCCGCATCCGATGCGGCGAGCCACATCGATCCTGCAAGCGCCGGCTGGTACCTCGAGCTGGGCAGCGGCCATGTCGTCACGCCAGCCCTCACCGTCGACCATCGTGTGGTGCTGGCCGTTGCCGAGGCGATTCCGCGCAGTGGTTCCTGCGAGGTCTTCACGCGCATCGCCAGCCTGGAACTGGAACAGGGCCGGGTAGTACCGGATGCATCCACTCCTGACAGCTGGAGCCGCGCCCTGCCCTCGCCTGTACTGCTGACGGATCAATTCACGCTGGGAGCGACACAGGGACCGGTCGCACCCTGCACGCTCGGCGGGCAGCGAATCGCGGCCTGCGATGTGGACACACGGCCGCGCAAGACCTGGTGGCGGCGGGAGGATGCGGAATGAACCGGCTTCGTGGCAATTCCAGGCGCCGCCTGCGCGGCTTCACCCTGATCGAGCTGATGGTCGCCCTGTCGGTGGTGGCCATCCTCTCGGCCATCGCCTGGCCGGTGTATGCCGGCATCGTCCACCGCGCGCAGCGCAATGACGCCAGGCTCGCCCTGCTGCGGCTGCAGCACCTGCAGGAGCGCCATTACGCCACGCACCTGCGTTATGCCACCAGCCTCGGCACGACGGCAGACGCCGCGACGCTGGTCACCTCCGATCGCAGTGACGCCGGCCTTTACATCCTCACGCTGGCCACCAGCGAGGATGGCCAGCGGTACATGGCGACCGCGACGGCCGATCCTGCCCGGCGGCAGCGGCGGGACTCTGAATGCCAGGGGCTGTCCATCGACGAGTCCGGCACGCGCCGCTCCGCCGATGCGGCCGGGGTCTGGTCCGGAATCGATCCGCTGCGCTGCTGGCGGTAGTGTGATATCATGATATCACCAATTCCCCGCGATACGGCGAGATCCATGGCCCAGCTGGTCGTCCGCAACATTGACGAAGACGTCAAGGCACGGCTCAAGCAGCGCGCCGAAGCGCACGGCCACAGCATGGAGGAAGAAGTGCGACAGATACTCCTCGCGGCCGCCTACCAGCCAACTGCGCCAGAACCGGGGCTGGGGACCCGGATCGCAGGGCGGTTCAAGGGCCTGGGGGCGCCGATCCGGATCGAGGAGCTGCGTGGGAAAATCAGGCCCGCGGATTTCGACTGACGGAACCCTTCGGTCATGATCGTGCTCGACACCAATGTGCTGTCGGCAATCGCCAGTCCACGACCCGACGAGATGGTAGTGCAATGGTTCAATGCCCAGCCGCCACAATCACTCTGCACGACCAGCGTCACGCTGTTCGAGATTCGGGCTGGCCTGCTGATCCTTCCAGGGGGCCGCCGGCGCGCGGCTCTTGAAAGGGCCTTCCAGGCGGTGCTGGAAGAAGACTTGCGCAATCGCATTCTCCCCTTCGACAGCGCTGCGGCGGCCGCGGCTGCGGCCATCACGGCCCGGAGACGGGCCGCGGGAATCGCCATTGAGATACGCGACACCCAGATCGCCGGAATTGCAGCGTCGCGGCGTGCCAGCGTCGCCACCCGCAACACCCGCCATTTCATCGACCTGGATGTACCAGTTATCAATCCGTGGACGGACTGATCAGCCCTTCACAACGCGCAGTGCCTTCGGCAGGCTGAATACCACGTTTTCCTCGCGCCCCACCACCACGCGCGGGTCGCACCCGCCCCAGGATTTGAGCCGCGACACCACGCGCTCCACGAGCACTTCCGGTGCGGAGGCTCCCGCCGTCACGCCCACGGCATTGCGCCCTTCGAACCATTCGGGTTTCAGGTCGTCCGGCCCGTCAACCAGGTAGCCGGGTATGCCGGAGCGATCCGCCAGCTCGCGCAGGCGGTTGGAATTGGAGCTGGTGGCCGAGCCCACCACCACGAGCACGTCGCACTCGGCAAGCAGGCGCTTCACCGCATCCTGGCGATTCTGCGTGGCATAGCAGATGTCCTCCACGCGCGGCGCCTGCAGGTCCGGGAAACGCCGGCGCAGCACCTCGACGATGGCCTGCGTGTCATCCACCGATAGCGTGGTCTGCGTGACGAAGGCCAGCGTCCCGGGCCGGCGCACCACCAGTGCCTCGGCATCGGCGACGTTTTCCACGAGGTGGATGGCGCCGCCAAATGAGGTATCGAAGCGCCCCATGGTGCCCTCGACTTCCGGATGCCCGGCATGGCCGATGAGCACCACGTCGCGTGCGTCGCGCGCGTAGCGGGCCACCTCCATGTGCACCTTGGTCACCAGCGGGCAGGTGGCGTCGAACACCCTGAAACCGCGCCGTTGTGCCTCCTCCTCCACGGCGCTGGAAACGCCATGGGCAGAGAAGATCACCGTGGCACCGGCCGGCACCTCGTCCAGCTCCTCGACGAAGACGGCTCCCAGCGAGCGCAGGCGCTCGACCACATGGCGGTTGTGCACCACCTCGTGCCGCACGTAGATAGGTGCGCCGAAAAGTTCCAGCGCCCGCCCCACGATGTCGATGGCGCGGTCCACGCCAGCGCAGAAACCGCGCGGGCTGGCCAGCAGGATCTGCATGCCCTCGCTCAAGCCGCGCCTCCGGACAGCTTCCGTTCGCGCAACCACTGCAGCAGCACGTCGAGGAGGATCAGGCCCGCCCCCACGCTGATGCAGCTGTCGGCCACGTTGAAGGCGGGAAAGTAGGCGTCATCCCAGTGCACGGCGATGAAATCCACCACGTAGCCATGGCGCACGCGATCGATGGCATTGCCCAGGGCGCCGCTGACGATCAGCATCAGCGCCGCGCTCTGCAGGCGCTGGCCGGCCACGGCGCTGCGCCTCAGCGTCCACAGGATCACACCGCTGACCACCACCGCAAACACGGTGAATCCCCAGCGCTGCCAGCCACCCGCATCGGCCAGGAAGCTGAAGGCCGCGCCCGGATTGTGCGCGCGCACGATGTCGAGCACGGGCAGCACGTAGATGGACTGGTACAGCGCCATGCTGCCCTCGATCACGGCCTTGGTGACCTGGTCGAGCACCAGCGCCGCCACCGCCAGCGGCCACCAGATGAGCCCGGATTGTTTCCAGCCAGGCGCGCGCTCAGACATGGCGCCGCACTTCAGGCCGCCCCGACACGTTGCCCGCGCAGCGCCCGCACAGTTCCGGATGCGCCGGATCGCTGCCGATGTCCGGCATGAGGTGCCAGCAGCGCACGCACTTGTTGTGGCTGCTGCGCCGGGTCTTCAGCCACAGCCCCGGCACGACGGCATTGCCCGCCTCGGCCGCGACCGCATCGTCCGGTGCCGCCTGGGCGACCTGCACGCGCGCCTCGGAAGTGATGGTGAGGAAACGCAGTTCTTCACCCACCGCGGAGTACTTCTTTGCCAGGTCCGGCAGCGCATACACGTCCACGGCAGCATCCAGGGGCGCGCCGATGGTGCCGGCCTCGCGCAGCTTCTCAAGCTCGCGCTGCACTGCCTGGCGCAGCGCGATCAGGGCATCCCAGTCGATGGAGGACGCCGGCATGGCCGGGAATTCTTGCCAGGTGGCGAGGAACACCGACTTCGGAGATTTCTCCCGCCCCGGCAGCACCTGCCAGATCTCTTCCGCAGTGAAGGAAAGGATGGGTGCCAGCCAGCGCACCATCGCCTGCGCGATGTGGAACATGGCCGTCTGCGCCGACCGCCGCGCGTGCCCTTCGGCCGGCGTGGTGTACATGCGGTCCTTCAGCACGTCCAGGTACAGGCCGCCCAGGTCGTTGACGCAGAAATTGTGCACGCGCTGGTAGATCACGTGGAACTGGTAGTCGCGGTAGGCGGCGACCACCTCTTCCTGCAGCGCGGCGGCGCGGCGGATGGCCCAGGCGTCGAAGTCGATCAGCTTCTCCACCGGCACCGCATGCCGCGCGGGATCGAAGCCGTGCAGGTTGCCCAGCAGGAAACGCACGGTGTTGCGCAGGCGGCGGTAGGAGTCGGCGGTGCGCTTGAGGATCTCGTCCGAGATGCTCATCTCGCCCGAGTAGTCCGTGGCCGCCACCCACAGGCGCAGCACGTCGGCGCCAAGGTTGTTCATCACCTTGTCCGGGGCCACCACGTTGCCCAGGGACTTGGACATCTTGCGGCCCTTCTCGTCCACCGTGAATCCGTGGGTGAGCACGGCCTTGTAGGGTGCACGGCCGTACAGGGCCTCGGACATCAGCAATGAGCTGTGGAACCAGCCGCGGTGCTGGTCGGAGCCCTCCAGGTACATCTCCACCGGTGGCACGATCTCCGCGCGCGAGGCACCGACGCACTCGAACGACAGGCCCGAGTCGGCCCATACGTCCATCACGTCGGTGACCTTGCGGTAGCTTCCGGCCTCCTCGCCCAGCAGCTCCTTCGCGTCGAGCTCGAACCAGGCGTCGATGCCATCCTTCTCCACGCGCGCGGCCACCTGCTCCAGCAGCTGCGGCGTGCGCGGGTGCAGTTCGCCGGTCTCCTGGTGCACGAACAGCGCAATGGGCACGCCCCAGGTGCGCTGGCGCGACAGGCACCAGTCCGGGCGGTTGGCGATCATGTCGTGGATGCGCTGGCCGCCCCACGAGGGCGTCCACTGCACATTGGCAATGTCGCGCAGCGCGCCGGCGCGCAGGCCCTTCTGGTCCATCGAGATGAACCACTGCGGCGTGGCGAGGTAGATCACCGGCGTGTGGTGGCGCCAGCAATGTGGATAGCTGTGGCGCAGCTTCGCCCGGTGCAACAGGCGGGCGCTGGAATCAAGCGTTGCCATGATGGCCTGCGCGCCCTCCTCCAGCTTCATGCCGCCCACCAGCGGTACCTCGGGGCGGAAACGGCCATCTCCCTGCACGGGATTGACCACCGGCAGCTTGTAGCGCAGGCCGGCGATGTAGTCCTCCATGCCGTGCGCGGGCGCAGTGTGCACGGCGCCGGTACCGGCATCCAGCGTCACGTGGTCGCCGAGGATCACCGGGACCTGCCGGTCGTTGAAGGGATGCTGCAGCTGCAGCCCTTCGAGCGCGCGGCCCTCGAATCGCGCCAGCTCGCGCGCCTGGCCGGCGACGCCGTAGCGCTCGAGGCAGGCGTCGGCCAGGCCGGCGGCCAGCACCACGCGGCGCGTTGCATCGCCCTGCGGGAATTCCACCAGCACATAGGGCAGCGCTGCATTCAGTGCCACGGCCTCGTTCGCCGGCAGCGTCCACGGCGTGGTGGTCCAGATCACCACCGCCGCGTCGCGCGCAGCATCGGCAGGCGCGCCGGTGCGGCGCGCAAAGTCCGCCGCATCCACCACCGGGAAGGCCACGTCGATGGCGTGCGAGTCGTGGTCCTCGTACTCCACCTCGGCCTCGGCCAGCGCCGAGCGGCAGTCCAGACACCAGTACACGGGCTTGGCGCCCTTGTAGAAGTGGCCGTTGGCGATCACCTTGCCAAGGGCGCGGATCTGCTGCGCCTCGAAGCGCGGATCCATGGTGAGGTAGGGGTTGTCCCAGTCGCCCAGCACGCCCAGGCGACGGAAGTCGCGCCGCTGCAGGTCGATCTGCTCGGTGGCATAGGCGCGGCAGGCGGCGCGGAAGGCGCGGGCATCCAGCTTCTGCCCGACGCGGCCGTGCTTCTTCTCCACCTGCAGCTCGATGGGCAGGCCGTGGCAGTCCCATCCCGGGATATAGGGCGAGTCGTAACCGTCGAGCGTGCGCGACTTGACGATGATGTCCTTCAGGATCTTGTTGGCGGCGTGGCCGATGTGGATCGCGCCATTCGCATAGGGCGGGCCGTCATGCAGCACGAAACGCGGGCGTCCCTTGGCCACGCGGCGCAGCTCGCCATAGATGTCCTCGTCCTCCCACCACTTCTGCATGGCCGGCTCGCGCCGGGCCAGGTCGGCCTTCATCGCGAAGTCCGTCTTCGGCAGGTTCACCGTGTTCTTGTAGTCAGCCAATCGTCCGTACCTTGTGAGTCAAGCCATTGCCAGCCGTGCGCGCGCCTCCGCGGCGTCGCGATGCATCTGCGCCACCATTGCATCCAGCGAGTCGAAACGCAGCTCGTCGCGCAGCCGCGCGACGAACTCCACCTCGAGTTCGCGCCCATAGAGGTTGCCGTCGTAGTCGAAGACATGGGCTTCGAGCAGAGGCACGGTGCCGCCTACGGTGGGGCGCGTGCCGAGGCTGGCCACCCCGCCCAGCGCCCTGCCCGGCTCGATGCCGCGCACCCGGACTGCAAAGATACCGTCCAGAGGGGTGTGGCGTCGCCCCAGCCGCAGGTTGGCGGTGGGAAAACCCAGCGTGCGGCCCAGCTGTTCTCCCCTGATCACCTTGCCGCGCATCGAATAAGGACGGCCCAGCAGGCGGGCGGCCAGGTCCAGGTCCCCCACGGAGAGCGCGTCGCGGATGGCGCGGCTGCCGATGCGGATGCCCTCGCCCACCACCGGCTCCAGCACGTCCACGGCCAGGCCGAGGCCCGGCCCCTCGCGCTGGAACCAGCGCACGGTGGCCTCTCCGCGGTAGCCGGCGCGGAAGTCGTGCCCCACCACCAGGGTGCGCACGCCGCCATCCACCAGGAGCCTCGCGAACTGGGCACCGTCGAGGTTGCGCAGCGCATCGTTGAAGCGCAACAGGCAGAGGACGTCCACGCCCAGCGACTCCAGCAGGCGCCAGCGCTCGCGGAAATTGCTGAGCCGGCCGGGCGCGGTGCCTGCAGCGAAATACTCCTTTGGCAGCGGTTCGAAGCTCAGCACCATGCTGGACTGGCCGGCGCGCCGCGCCAGCTCGCAGGCGCGGCCGATCAGCGCACGATGCCCGAGGTGGATACCGTCGAAGCCACCGATTGCCGCCACGTAGCTCCCCGCGGCCGCGCTCCATGGATCAAGTCTGCGCAGCAGGCGCATCAGTGCCGTACCGAACGCAGGTGGTGCTGGCGCATGCCGAGCAGGAACAGCGCGGCGAAATACACCACCGCGCCCAGCAGGATGCCGCCGCCGCCACGCCAGAAGCGCTCGGTGAAGGGCATCACCGTCCAGCGCGCCGTGTCGCCGGCCAGCCACCACAACAGTGCCGCCATCACCGTGTTGGCGCCCAGCACCCGGAGCAGCAAGGCACTCCAGCCCGGCGCGGGCCTCAGCACGCCCTCTCCGACCAGGCCGCGCCACAGGAGGATGGTGTTGACCAGCGCGCCTGTGCACGTGGCCGTGGCCACCAGGATGTGCGGCTGGGGGAATCCGAGCTGGTGCGCGGGAATCACCAACACGATGTTCAACCCGGTCGAGACTGCCAGGGCGATCATGGCGATGCGCACGGGCTTGCGGGTCTCCTGGCGGGCGTAGTACCCGGGCACCAGCACTTTCACGAGGCTGAAGGCCACCAGGCCCCATGAATACGCCATCAGCGCATAGCTGGTCCGTACCACGTCGTCGGCTTCGAATTTGCGGTATCCCAGGATCATGGCCACCATGGGTCCGGCAAAGAACAGCATGCCCACCGCCGCCGGCGTGACCAGCACGACCACCAGCCGGATCGCCCAGTCCAGCGTGGCGGAGAACTGCTCCATGGAGCGTGAGGCATGGTTCACCGACAGGCTGGGCAGGATGACAGTGGCCAGCGCAATACTGAACACACCCAGCGGGAACTCCATCAGCCGGTCGGCGTAGAACAGCCAGGTCACGCTGCCGCTCACGAGGAAGGTGGCGATCTGTGTGTCGAGCACCAGGCTGATCTGCGCGGCGGAAGAACCAATGATGCCCGGTACCATCAGCCGGGCGATGCGTCGCACGCCCTCGAGCCGGGGCCGCCAGCGTGGCCAGGTGAGCAGGCCCAGGCGGGCCACGGCGGGCAGCTGGAACAGCACCTGCGCCACGCCCGAAATGAACACCGCGATGGCCAGCACGATGCCGGGACTGTCGCTGCGCGGGGCGAACCAGGCCGCCGCGGTGATCATCACCAGGTTCATCACCACCTGCGTGAATGCCGGAACGAAGAACCTGCCGTGGCTGTTGAGCACGCCCGACAGCAGCGAGGTGATGGAGATGAACAGCAGGAAGGGGAAGGTCCAGCGCAGCATATGCACCGCGAGCTCGTACCCTTCGCTGCCCCGCACCGCCCAGGCGGGCGCGAACAGGGCAATGACCACCGGAGAAACCAGCACGCCCAGCACGCTCAACACGAACAGCACGCTGCCCAGGGTGCCCGCCACGCCGCCGACCAGCTCGCGCACCTCCGACTGCTCGCGCTGTGAGCGGTATTCGGAGAACACGGGGACGAAGGAGTTCGAAAAAGCTCCTTCAGCGAACAGCCGGCGGAGGAAATTGGGGATCTTGAAGGCAACCAGGTAGGCGTCGGAGACCACACCCGCACCCAGCGACTGGGCGATCAGCGCGTCCCGGACCAGCCCGGTGAGGCGCGACAGCAGGGTGGCGGCACCGGTGATTCCGGTACTCTTCAGCAGGGGGCGGCTCATCGCCGCGCGAGCCTAGCAGAACCGCCCCGCCCGGGGCGGGCCAAGCCCCTGAAATGACGCCATATTGTGGAACCGGAAGGTCGCATTCCGGTTGACTTCCGCCCCGCCCCTGCCCACACTACGCGGCCCCGAAACAGGCGGTTTTCAAGCGGAGATTCGAGCAAAGTGGCGAACACCAAGTCGGCCGAAAAAGCAGCACGGCAAGCGGTCAAGCATCGCATCGCCAACGTGGCCAACCGCTCGCGCCTGCGCACTGCCATCCGCAAGGCCACCGAGGCCGCCGCCGGTGGCAACAAGGAATCCGCCACCACCGCCCTGCGGGAGGCCACCCCGATCATCGACTCGATGGTCAACAAGGGCCTGATCCACCGCAACAAGGCTGCCCGGCACAAGAGCCGCCTCGCCGCCCGCATCAAGGCCGCAAGCGCCGCCAAGTAGATCGGCCCAAGGCTCAAGACCGATACAGGCCCGCCGCGCGCGGGCCTGTTCATTTGCGGCTGCGGGAATTGCGCCGGGCGGGGGCACGGCGTGGTGATTTCTTGCTGCCCGGGGCAGCCTTCTTGCTGGCTACCCGGAGGGAAGTGCTGGAGCGGGTCCGGACGGTGGAGGAAGCCTTTGCCTTCGACCTGGGCTTCGCCTTCGACTTCGCCACCTTCTTTTCCTTCCTGGCCGGCGCGGCAGGCATTTCGAAAGTGCCCCGCACCCCGGCCGGCTCGCCCGCGGCGACGGCCTCCAGCAATTCCATGATCGCGCGGCACAGCTCACGCGTGCCCTCGCCGGTGGCACCGGATAACAGGAATACAGGTCCGGTGAACTTCAGTCCCTGCACGATGCGTCCGGCGCGCTCGCGCGCTTCCTCCGGCAGCAGCAGGTCCATCTTGTTCAGCACCAGCCAGCGCGGCTTGGCGGCCAGCTCCGGGTCATAGTTCTTCAGCTCCTGCACGATGGCGCGCGCGTCTCGCACCGGATCGGCCTCCGGATCCAGCGGCGCGATGTCGATCAGGTGCAGCAGCACGCGCGTGCGCTGCAGGTGCTTCAGGAATCGGTGGCCAAGCCCCGCCCCCTCCGCGGCCCCCTCGATCAGGCCCGGGATGTCGGCCATCACGAAGCTGCGATGCTCGCCCACGTCGACCACGCCCAGGTTCGGGTACAGCGTGGTGAAGGGATAGTCGGCCACACGGGGGCGCGCCGCGGACACCGCGCGGATCAGCGTGGACTTGCCGGCATTGGGCAGACCCAGCAGGCCCACGTCCGCGATCACCTTCATCTCGAATGTCAGCGTGCGCCGCTCGCCCGGCAATCCCGGCCCGAATTGCCGCGGTGCGCGGTTGGTGCTGGACTTGAAGCGCGCGTTGCCGAAACCACCCTTGCCGCCCTGGGCCACCTTCAGCAGCTGGCCGGCGGTCTTCAGGTCGCCCAGTTCCTCGCCTGTGTCCGCATCGGTGACCGTGGTGCCGGCGGGCACGTCGATATAAAGGTCTTCTCCGCCGCGCCCCGTGCAGTCGTTGCCCGACCCGCCCTCGCCGTTCCTGGCACGGTAGGTGCGCTGGATGCGGAAATCCGCCAGCGTGTTGATGCCTTCCTTCGCGCGCAACCACACGCTGCCGCCCATTCCGCCATCGCCGCCGTCGGGGCCGCCGAACGGGATGAACTTCTCGCGGCGGAAGCTCACGCAGCCGCGTCCGCCGTTGCCGGCCTGCACCTTGACGGTGGCTTCATCGACGAACTTCATGCAGCGGTCTCCACAGACGCAAACCCCGGCACTGGGCCGGGGTTCACTTCAATCACGATGCGATTGCGGTTCAGTTCGTCGCGGTGGAAGGCACCACGCTCACGAAGGTGTGGCCACGCGGCCCCTTCTTCCTGAACTCCACCTTGCCCTCGACCAGCGCGAAGAGCGTGTGGTCGGTGCCGGTGCCCACGTTCAGGCCCGCGCGCATCGGCGTGCCACGCTGGCGCACCAGGATGTTGCCGGCCAGCACGTGCTCGCCGCCGAAGCGCTTCACGCCCAGGCGCTTGCTGTGGGATTCGCGGCCGTTGCGGGTGCTGCCGCCTGCTTTCTTGTGTGCCATGGAAAAACTGCTCCTTAAGCGATGCCGGTGATCTTCACCAGCGTGTACTGCTGGCGATGGTTGCCACCACGGCGGTAGTGCTTGCGGCGACGGAACTTCACGATCACCTTCTTCTCGCCCTGGCCATGGCTCTCGACGGTGGCGCTCACCTTGGCGCCATCAACCAGGGGCTTGCCCAGCTTGATGTTGCTGCCGTCGGCCACGAGCAGGACTTTGTCGAAGGACACGGTCGAGCCCGGCTCGGCGTCGAGTTTCTCGACCTTGAGCAGGCTGTCTTTTTCGACCCGGTACTGCTTGCCACCGGTGGCGATCACGGCGTACATCTGGATGAGGGCTCCGAACGGAAAGGCCGCGCATTCTAATGGCGGCACCTCCCCGGGTCAAACGGGATCTGGCAGGGTTTTTCCCGGGCAAACAGCCACTTGGCCTCAGTGCGCCCGGCGGGCCTGATACCATCTGGCCCCTCATTTCAAGGGGTTGCGGAAGGGCCGGATGACGCTGGAAGAGATTCGGGGGCTGGTGGCCGGGGAGCTGGCAGCCGTGGACGCGGTCATCCGCACCCGCCTGGGCAGCACGGTGCCCCTGGTCAGCCAGGTGGCCGAGCACATCGTGGCCGGCGGCGGCAAGCGCCTTCGGCCGCTGGTGGTGGTGCTGGCGGCCCATGCGGCGGCGGCCGGGCGCCCCCTTGCCGGCCAGCACCACATCGAGGCGGCCGGCTTCATCGAGTTCATCCACACCGCCACCCTGCTGCACGACGACGTGGTTGACCACTCCTCCATGCGCCGGGGGCGCGACACCGCCAATGCACTGTTCGGCAACGAGGCCAGCGTGCTGGTCGGGGATTTTGTCTATTCCCGCGCCTTCCAGATGATGGCGGCCATCGGCGTGCAGCGCGTGATGGAGATCATGGCCGAGGCCACCAACGTGATCGCCGAGGGCGAGGTGCTGCAGCTGATGAACGCGCAGGACCCGGACACCACGGAAGACCGCTACCTGCAGGTCATCCACCGCAAGACGGCGAAGCTGTTCGAGGCGGGCGCTGAAGTCGCTGCCGTGCTGTCGGGGGCCACCGTTGAAACCCAGCGTGCGCTGGCGGCCTACGGCCGGCACCTGGGCACGGCCTTCCAGCTCATCGATGATGTGCTGGATTACCGCTCGGATCCGGCCACACGCGGCAAGAACCTGGGCGAGGACCTCTCCGAGGGGAAGATGACGCTGCCGCTGATCCACGCGCTGCGGAAAGCCGCGGACGCGGATCGTCAACTCATCCGCTCGGCCATTGAGCACGCCGGGGACGAAAGCGCCCCCGACCCCGACCTGGCCCGCATCGTGGCCTGCATCGAGGCCAGCGGCGGCATTGAATACACCCGCGAGCGGGCGCTGCGGGAATCCCGTGCGGCCGTGGAGGTGCTGGCTGCCGTGCCGGATACGCCCCACCGGCGGGCGCTGGCCGCGCTGGCCGAAGTGGCCGTGGGGCGGGACCGCTGAAGGAGTCCGCTGCCGCCGGCCGCCAGTGTGTGACGCCCCGTGACAGGCACAGGCCGGTCGCTTAAACTCCCGCGCCCACGCTGTCGGGATGTAGCTCAGCCTGGTAGAGCACTACGTTCGGGACGTAGGTGTCGGAGGTTCAAATCCTCTCATCCCGACCACTTCACACGGTCTTCCCGTTCGCCAATTGCCCCACACGGAAGAAGGAGCACCTCATGGCCGGCTACGTTGACGGATTTATCCTGGCCGTTCCGAAGAAAAATCGCGCCGACTACATGCGCATGGCGCGCCTGGGCCGCAAGGTCTGGCTGGAACATGGCGCGCTGGAGTACCACGAAAGCGTGGCCGAGGACGTGAAACCGGGCAAGGTCACCTCCTTCCCGCAGGCCGTGAAGCTGAAGAAGGGCGAGGAGGTCTGGTTCTCCTGGGTCGTCTACAAGTCCCGCAGGCACCGCGACCAGGTGCTGAAGAAAGTCATGGCCGATCCCCGGATGAACAACATCGATCCGAAGAAGATGCCCTTCGACATGACGCGCATGGTCTGGGGCGGCTTCGAACTGAAGGTCACCGGCTGACGCCTGGAACAAATGGCTTGAGCCGGCGGGCAATGCCCCGGAACGGCGCGGCTACAGCACCGCCAGCGCCGCAGCGTAATCCGGCTCGTCCTTGATCTCGCCCACCAGCTGGCTGTGCAGTACCTGGTTGTTCGCGTCGAGCACGACCACGGCCCGTGCAGCCAGGCCTTCCAGGGGACCGTCCGCGATCTCCACGCCATAGTCCTGCAGGAACTGCCGGCCGCGCATCAGCGACAGCGTCACCACGTTCTCCAGGCCCTCGGCGGCACAGAAGCGGCTCTGCGCGAATGGCAGGTCGGCAGAGATGCACAGCACCACCGTGTCAGGCAGCCCGCTGGCGGTGGCATTGAACTTGCGCACCGACGTGGCGCAGGTGGGCGTGTCGATGCTCGGGAAGATGTTGAGGATCTTGCGCTTGCCGGCCCAGGTGTCGAGCCCGGCGCTGGAAAGGTCCTTGGCCACCAGCTTGAATGACGGGACCGTTGCGCCCTTCGCGGGAAACTTTCCCGTAACCGCAACAGGCTTTCCACCCAGGGTGACAGTCGACATCGCACTCTCCTTGTGAGGAACGCCCCGGGAGGGGCAGGCGGGGCATCTTACAGGCGTGCGGGCCATGCCGCGTTGAATCCGCATTCGCCGTGGCCTAGGCTCGGGCTTCGCCGTCAAACGGGAGCAGCCATGAGCATCGTGAAGCTGCAGGTCAATGGCTCGTCGCGCGAGGTCGACGTCGATCCCTCCACGCCCCTGCTCTACGTTCTGCGAAACGACCTGGACCTGAAGGGTCCCCGGTTCGGTTGCGGGCTCGGGCAATGCAGCACCTGCGCGGTGATCATCGATGGCGCCGCCGTGCGTTCCTGCATCACGCCGGTGTCGGCCGTGCGCGGGGAAATCACCACGCTGGAGGGCCTGTCGAAGGATGGCCGCCTGCACCCGCTGCAGCAGGCCTGGATCGACGAGCAGGCCGCGCAATGCGGTTACTGCCAGAACGGGCAGATCATGACCGCCAAGGCGCTGCTCGACCGCAACCCGGATCCCTCCGATGCCGAGATCCGGGCGGCGATGGATGGTGCCCTGTGCCGCTGCATGACCTACTACCGGGTGCAGGCTGCCATCCGGCGCTTCGTGCGTGGCCGCGGCGCGGCGACATCGACATGAGCGTGCGGTTTCCAGCTGCGGTGGAAGCGGCGGTGCGTGCGGCGCATCCCCTTTCACGGCGCGGCTTTCTGGCGGCCTCGGGCGCCGTGGTGGTGGGAATGGGCGCGGTACTGCGCGCGGCGGAAGCCGCTGCGCCCGCTGCGGCCAATGCAGGCACAGCGCCACCCGCCGGCCCCTATCCCGACCCGGATTTCCTGCAGCTTGATACCTGGATCGTCATCCACCCCGACAACACAGCCACCTTCTTCGTCGGCAAGACCGATGGTGGCCAGGGCACGGGCACGGCCTTCCGCCAGATGATGTGCGACGAGCTGGACATCGCCTATGACCGCACGCGCCTGGTGATGGGCAGCACGGACATCACGCCCGACCAGGGCGGCTCCGGCGGCTCGGATGCCGTCGAGCGCGACGGCTGGCCCATGCGCCGCGTCGCAGCCGAGGCGCGCCGCGTGCTGCTTGACCTTGGCGCCCGCCACCTCGGCACCGACGTGGGCCTGCTGGCCGTGGCCAATGCCACCATCTCGCTGCGGTCGGACCCGGCACGGCGGGTCACCTATGCCCAGCTGGTCGGCGGCAGGCGCTTCAACGTTGCCCTGAGCGGACGCAACGTGGATGCCACCACGGGCCAGGCCGCCGTGAAGGCAGTGCAGGAACTGCGCGTGGTCGGGCAGGCCATGCCGCGTTCCGCAAGGCGCGCTCCATTGCCGTGGTGGAAGCGGCGGCCAGGGCCTTTGGCTGGGATGCCCGTCCCTCGCCCCGGCCGCGCAATGCCAGCGGCGACGTGCTTGCCGGGCGCGGCATCGCCTACACCTACCGCAGCAACACCATTGCCGCGGTGGTCGCCGAAGTGGAAGTCAACCGCCGTACCGGCCGGGTCTGGGTGAAGCGCCTGGTCTGTGCCCATGACTGCGGGCTGGTCATCAACCCCACGGGGCTGCAGCACACGGTGGAGTGCGGCATGCTGCACGCACTCAGTCGTGCGCTATGGGAAGAAGTGCAGTTCGACAACCAGAAGGTTATCGTGAACGGCGATCCGGTCCCGCACCGCCCCGACCTGCCGCACTACGGCGCCGGAGAATGCAGCCACAAGCCGGTGATCGCCGCGGTGGCCAATGCCGTGCACGACGCCACGGGCTTGCGGCTGCGACGGGCACCGTTCCGCCCCGAGCGCGTGCTGGCGGCGATGCGGGCCGGCACCTAGAATGGCCTGACAACAATGGGGGAGTCTCCCAGAGGAAGACCATGAAACGCATGCAGATCGGAAGGACTTCGTTGCTGCTGGCGGCCCTGGCCGTCGCTTCTTTCGCCCACGCCGCCCAACCCGCCGGGGCGCCCCCGGGAATGGGACCGCCTCCGGGAATGGGCGGGGCACCGCGGGGTGGTGGTCCTGGTGGATTCGGTGGCGCCCCCACCGAGGCCCTGCCCGCTGCAGAGGTGCCCGCTGCCGTCGCCATGGCGCGGCCCACCGAGCAGGAAGTTGCACAGGTGCGCGCCACGCTTGAGCGCCTGGCCTCCAGCGACCAGGGCGCGCTGCTGAAGAAGTACCCGGACCTGGTGCAGGTGGTACCGCCGCGCCCGGTGAACAGCGCCATCATTCCGCAGCTGTCCGGCGGGTTCGTGTCCAGGCACGAGGACAACCTGAAGGTCGCCGCCGCGGGCAACATCGAGCTGCTGCTGATGGGAGACTCGATCACTGACTGGTGGCGCACCGAGACCGGCAACAACGCCGGCAAGGCCGTGCTCGACAAGAACTTCGGCCACTGGAAGATCGCCAACTTCGGCATCGCCGGCGACACCACGCAGGGCGTGCTTTATCGCCTGAAGAAGGGCGAGGGCAAGGGCTTCAGCCCGCGCGCCGTGATGCTGATGATCGGCACCAACAACACCGGCCGCAACACCTCCGCGGAGATCGCCGAGGGCATCGGTGCCGTGGTGCTGCAGCTGCGGCGCGACTTCCCGCAGGCGAAGATCCTGCTGCTGGGCGTGTTCCCGCGCGGTGCCGCGGCCAACGATCCCATCCGCGAGACCATCGCCGACATCAACCGTCGCATCTCGAAGCTGCACGACGGCACGAACGTGCACTACCTGGACATCAGCGCGAAGTTCCTGGACGCCCAGGGCAACATCCCGCGTGACGTGATGGCAGATGCCCTGCATCCCACCACCAAGGGTTACGAGATCTGGGCCGAAGCGGTGAAGGAACCCCTCACCCGCCTGATGGCGCGCTGAGGCGCCGCCTGCCGCGCGTCCCCCCCGGGGCGCGCGGCCTTATTGCCGCCTAGAATCCCAGGTTCATCTGGCTGCCCCGCGAAGGTGGCCTGAACTGCGTTGTATCGAGCTCCACCCGGTTGCCGGTGGAGAGACCCAGCCTGCGGCAGGCCAGGCGGAAGCGATCGCGCAGGAGCTGCGCCCACACGCCGGTGCCGCACATGCGCTCGCCGAACTTCGCGGTGTTGTCATGCCCTCCCCGCGTGCCCTGCACCAGCGACATCACGTGGTCGGCACGGTCGGGCATGTGGGTATGCAGCCACTGGCGGAACAGGTCGGCCACCTCCAGCGGCAGCCGCAGCAGCACGTAGCCTGCTTCCGTGGCACCGGCCTCCGCGACACGCTCGAGGATGGCCTCCAGTTCGCTGTCGTTGACGGCGGGAATGATGGGCGCGGCGAGCACGCCCACCGGCACACCCGCCTCCCGCAGCGCACGGATGGCATGCAGCCGCCCTGCCGCCGAGGCGGACCGTGGCTCGAGCTTGCGCTTCAGGTCCGGATCGAGCGTGGTCATGCTCAGCACCACGCTTACCAGCCGGCGCCCGGCCATCTGCGACAGCAACTCCAGGTCGCGCAGCAGCAGCACGCTGCGGGTGGTGATTGCGACCGGGTGTCGGGTTTCGGCCAGCACCTCGAGGATGGAACGCGTGATGCCCAGCTGCCGCTCCGCCGGCTGGTAAGGGTCGGTGTTGGAGCCCAGCATGATGAACCTGCACCTGTAGCCGGGGCGGGAAAGCTCTTCCCTCAGGACGGCAGCTGCGTCGGGCTTGTAGACCAGCTTCGTTTCGAAATCGAGCCCCGGGGACATGCCCAGGTAGGCATGCGTTGGACGCGCGTAACAGAAAATGCATCCATGGCTGCATCCCCTGTAGGGATTGATCGACTGCTCGAAGAGGATGTCCGGCGAATCATTGCGCGCGATGACGCTGCGGCTGCGATCGATGATCAGCTGCGTCTCGATCGACTCCGCGGGCTCTTCCTGGAACCAGCCGTCATCAATGGCCTCGACATGCGCCTTGTCGAAGCGGTTCGCGGGATTGGAGAGCGCCCCTCGGCCCTTGATGCCGGAGGGCGGCAGGCGGGAAGACATGCCGAGACTGTACATGCATACAGTATCGGTGGCAACCGCCCTACCTGGTGCGCGGGTCCTTCTCGCCCAGCCCCGGGTAGAACAGCGCCCGGTTGTTCTGCGACTCGTTGAACACCTTGCGGCTCTTGAACAGCCACTTGCCGTTCACCCGTACCAGCACGTCTTCGTAGTGGCCCATGTAGAGCAGCTGCACGTCCTTCTGCGGGGTGTTGTTGGTGAGCGCGAACCAGTAGGCGGTGGTGCGCGCGGTGTCGCCCTCCACGTCTATCACGTGGTTGATGATCTGGTGGCGCGTGCGCGGACGTGCCATCGCCCCCTCCGGGATCTCCACCTTGCGCGCCCCGCCGAAATTGGACATGGCCTTGCGGATGGCCTCCTTGCCGCGCTCGATGCCGTTGACCCACTCGAGCACGCCGTCCTCGGCCCAGGTGGACATCACCGTCTCGATGTCGCCGGCATCGACTGCCACCATGTACTTGTTCGAGACGTTCTCGATCTCGGCGCGGTCATCTGCATAACCGGCCCACACGGGCGCCGCCAGCACCGACAGCGCCACGACGATTGCAGTCCTGCGCAGCTTGTTCATCGCAACTCCTCATGGATCCAGGTGGCAACGGCGAGCACGCTTTTCTCATCCAGCAGGTCCGGATACATCTTCGGCATCGGGGCCTTCGGGTTCTTGATGTAGGCGACGGTGGCGGCAATGTCCTGCCGCGCGCGCAGGTTGCTGATGCGCTTTTCGGCAATCATGTTGCCGTCCGGGCCATGGCAGGCCTGGCAAACCTGCCCGTAGATGCGCCGGCCCAATGCGGCGTCACCGCCGGCTTGCGCGGTGATGTCGCGCACCACGGGAGGGGCGCCGGGGTCCAGCGCCATCACCACCACGCTGGGCATGCCCAGGTCGCCAAAGGCATTGCGCGAGATGTTGCCGGCGGCGAAGGCAACGTACTGCCTGCCGGCAACTTCATAGGTCACCACGCCACCGGCCATCGCGCCGCCCGCAGGCAGCTTGCGCAGCAGGCGGCCGGACTTGCTCTCGAACACCAGGAAGTTGCCCGCGAGGTCCCCGGCGAAGGTGATGCCCGCGGCCGTGGGCGTGACGCCGGCGATCACCGGCTTCTCGGCCTTGTATTTCCAGCGCACCGCGCCGCTGACCGGATCCAGGGCGGTGATCCAGCCGACGGGATCGCCCACCGGCTCCACCGTGCCGCCGAAATCCACGGCGCCCGGGGTGTAGCGGGTGGCATTACCCAGCGTGACGTTGAAGCAGATGTCCACGGAGCCCACGATCAGCTGTCCATTGAGGCGATCGAGCGCCGGGCCATTCCACTCCACGCCGCCGGCATAACCCGGACACATCTTCAGCCCCTGCCGGGAGGGCTTCTCCGGCACCGGCTGCACCGTGGTGACCGGCGTGCGGAACACGGGCTTGCGGGTGTCGCGATCGACCACGGTGAGGTAGCCGTCCTTGCCGCCGATGGCGAGGAAGTCACGGGCGCCATCGGCGCGGTAGAGCACCGGCGCCGCGACCAGGTCGAGGTCCATCCAGTCCGCGGGCGACACCTGGTGCCACCACTTCAGCGCCCCTGTGCGCGCGTCGAGCACCACCACCGAATTGGTAAAAAGGTTGTCGCCGGGACGGTAATCCTTGTCGATATCCGGCCACGGATTGCCCACCGGCACGAACAGCTCACCCGTGGTCACGTCCAGCGACATCACACCCCATACGCCACCGCCGCCGGTCTTGGCCGTCTCCGGCCGCAGCCAGGTTTCCGCGCCGGTCTCATTGCCCATGGGGATGGTGTGGAAGCGCCACAGCTCGCGGCCGGTGGCCGCATCGAAGGCCAGAACCCGACCGCGCACGCCCAGGTCACTGCCGCCGATGCCCATGTAGACCACGCCGGCCCAGGCCAGCGGTGCCGCCGTGGTGGACTCACCCAGGTGCGGCACGGCGATCACGTTCTTCCACAGCAGCTCGCCGGTGGCCGCATCCAGCGCGATCAGCCGGCCATCGCAGGTGCCGCGGAAGAGGCGGCCGTCGAGCAGCGCCACGCCCCGGTTGGTGCCGCCGCAGCGCTCATCCTCGGGCCGGTAGTCGAACTTCCAGCGCAGCGCGCAGGTGGTGGCGTCCAGCGCCACGGTCTCCCGCGCAGTGGAGGTGTAGATGGTGCCGCCATGCACGAGCAGGCCCGCATGGAAGGCACCCGGGCCGTCGATCTGCACCCGACAGACCTGCGCCAGGCGATCGACGTTGGTGGCATCGATCTGCTTCAGCGGCGAATACCGCTGCCCATCGAGGCTGTTGTTGTAGGTCAGCCATTCGCTGCCCGGCGTGGCCTGCTGCGCCATGGCCACGACGGCGAGGAGCAACAGTGTGCAGGAAGTGGCTGTGATCCCCTTGTGCATGCCCCGGCCCTTCTGTGTGGCGGATCACCGGAAGCCTAGCAGTTCAACCCCCTGCCCTCCAGCTACTCGAACATGCGCCACTCCGGGCGGTATTGCAGGCCCAGCTGCACGATGCGGTTGAGCAGGCGCGGATAGCCGATGCCCGCCACGTGGCCGGACTCCGCGAAATCCTCGCCGTAGGTGAGGTTGGGATTGGCATTGGCCTCGAGCACGAACACGCTGCCGTCGGGCCGCATGCGCAGGTCCATGCGGGCGTAGCCGCTCATGTGCAGCGCACGGAACACCCGGCGCGCCAGCTGCGTGATGCGCTTCTCCGCGCCGTCCGGAAGGTCGCGCGCGCGACCGGTCCTGATGCCATGGCGCCGCTGGTAGGCCGGATCCCATTTCACCTTGCGCGTGGCGATGCCGGCCTGCACTTCCGGCAGCGTGCCGAAATCCAGTTCCCACACCGGCAGCGTGGTGAGCCGCTCGTTGCCCATCACGCCGACGTAGAGCTCGCGGCCCTCGATGTATTCCTCTGCCAGCGCATCGCTCTGCGCCTGGGCCTGGATGAACTCCACCCGCTCGCGCAGCCGCTCCCGGTCGTGCACCAGCGAAGCCTGCGAGATGCCCAGCGAGGCATCGTCGGTGGCCGACTTCACGAACAGCGGGAACTCCAGGCCTCTCGGCTCGCGGTAGGTCCTGCCCCAGGGGAACACATGGAAGCGCGGCGTCGGGATGCGGTGATAGGCCAGGATCTGCTTGGTGAGCACCTTGTCGCGGCTGAGCATCATGCCGCGGGGATTGCAGCCGGTGTAGGGCTGGCGCATCAGCTCGAGGAAGGTCACCACGTAGTGGTCGTAGGTGGGGATCCCCGAGAATTCCTCCAGCAGGTTGAAGGTGATATCGGGCCGCCAGTCGCGGATGACCCGCCGCAATTCACCGATCTTGTCGCCGATGCCCAGCACGCGCACTTCATGGCCGCTGTTCGACAGCGTGGAGAGCACGTTGTATTCGGTGCGGCAGGCTTCAATCTGGTCTTCGGACAGGCCGCGCAGGTCATCCGGCGGGATCAGCGCCTCATTGACCAGCAGCAGGATGCGATGTTTCTTCACAGTGCGTAGTTTTCCCGGTTTCTCTTCAGGATGCTGACGGCCACGCGCCGCACCAGGCCGCCGAAGTCGCGCTGTGCGCGGCGCCGGTCGTGCCTCAGGTGCAGGTGCATGTTGCCGAGGCGGTGGATCAGCATCTCCATGGTGTGTTCGACGACATAGGGGTGGAGCCCCGCCTCGCGCGCCACGTTGCGGCTGATGCGCGGGCCCACCGAGCGCAGGTAGCCAGCGGCGGCGGCATGGCGGCCGTCGTCGTCGGCCTTGAACAGCCGGCGCAGCGCGCGGTCGTAGCGCGTGTCGTCCAGCCGGTAGCTTTCGGTCTTGCGGCGGTAGTGCTCGCCCAGCGTGCCACTGGAGCGCGTGATGGGCTCCACCTCGCGGCGAGAGCGTACCAGCGGGCGCTTGCGGGCGATCTCGGCCATCAGCGCATCCACGTACTCCAGCTTGCGCAGCGCAGGCCAGCCGGCGTATTCCCGGCGCCATCGGGCACGCGGCTGCAGCCATACGGCGAAGGTCTCGGCGAAGTCCTCGGTGGGATGGCTCTGGGCGTACCAGTGGCCCAGGTGCAGTACGTGCCGGCGGCTCGCCGGCCGCGGGCGGTAGTCCTGGGGATAGCGTTCGTGCGGGCTGCCGAACACCTCGCGCCAGTCCTTGCGCTCGCGCAGGCGATAGGCCGTATCGAGCGCATGGCCGGTCTCGTGGCGCAGGATGCGCATCAGCCAGCGGCTGTTGCCCCCTTCCACCTGCTGCATGAACCGGCGCTCCAGCCGCATCAGGCGCGGGTGCGCCAGGTAGAACGGAAGTGCGATCCCCGGCACGCCGTCCGGGGAAAACCACTCCTCCGCGTACCAGTGGTGGGGCCGGAAGCGGATGCCGCGCGCCCGCAGCTCGCGCGACAGGCGCCGCATGTGCAGGGCCACCGTTCCCGTGGAGCGCGGGAACTCGATGTCGCGGAAACGCAGGGCCAGCAGGGACTCATCGTCCATGCGTTCCAGCGTCCGCGCGCGATGTTTCATCTGCCGCCTGCTCTCCCGTGCTTCCAGCGCGGAAGAACCAGGATGCCCGAGGCGCCATCCGCGAAAGGCAGACTATAAACCGGAAGCGCCGCGCGGGCAGCGCTCCCGTGGCGCCGGCTACCGCAGCCTGAAACGCACGCGGTAGTCCCGGCAGGCGGACACCGCCGAGCCGTTGCGCGTGGCCGGTGTGAAGGCCAGCGCCTCGCTGGCCCACTTCACCGCCGCTGCATCCAGGCGCCGGCTACCGGAGGTGCTTTTCACTGACGGGGTGCCTTCCAGTCGACCGGACGGACCGACACAGACATGCACGACGGCGAGCCCCTCCTCCTGGAGCTGCAGCGAGGCCGCGGGGTAATAGTCATCCGGCGAGCGGATGGCGCGCGAATGCAGGTCCGTGGCCGGAACCGCTGGCGCGATTCCGCGAACCCCCGCGACGGGCTCCGTGGCCACAGGCAGTGAGATGCCTGTCTCCACCGGCACGCTCGGCGCTTCATTGACGCTGATCACCGGTCCAGGCAACACGGGCAGCGGCAACGCAATGGACTCGGAAGAAACCAGGTCGGGCGGAGGCATGGGCGGCACCGGCTCCACCGGCTTGTCCGGCACTACCGGGTCAATCCACTGCAGGCCCGGCGGCGCCTTCGCCTCGAGGGGGATGCGCATGGCCATCAGCGAGGCAATGGCCAGTGCATGCAGGCCGATCACAACCAGCAAGACGACCTGGCGGCCGGTCAGCAAGCCGCACCTTTCGATCACTGTATCTGGCGTAGTGGCACTCACGTTGAACTCCTCCCTCAAGGTGAACGCCAGTACATTCTGCGCCGATGCGTGCACCCTGCCCAATGTGCCGGCAAAGGAGGTGATAGTCATTGTGGAGCCGCAACGTGCGGCGTAGCATGGTTTGAACCGGCACCCACGCGTGCCGCGGCAGCGTTTCGCCGACAGCTACTGCGCGTCGAGCGCCTTCAGGCATGCCCTTCGTCGCGGAGCGCCGGCAGCTCGCGCTGCGCCTCACACTAGCCCTTCTGCGCGGACGGCCAGCCGTGACGTCGCTCCATCATCAGCGCTCGCATGGTCCTGGGTTTGCGGCCGGTGAAACGCTCCACCACGTCGGTCACCTTGTCGAGGTGTCCCTCGCGGATCATGCGTCCGAAACTCACCATGCCGTCGCTGCACCAGGGTACCGGCGAGCGGGAGAAGTCGCCGGTGGCCTCGCGCGGCACGCCGAGTGAATCCCACATGGCATACATCTGGTCGTCGGTGAGGTCGATCACCTCGAAGGTGGCGCCGCTGAGTTCCTGGATGAGGCCGGCGACCTCGCGCATGTCCAGTGTCTCCGGCCCCGTGACCTCATAGGCCGTGTCCGGCTCCCCCTTGCCCTGCAGCAGCTTTGCCGCCACGGCGGCGACATCATCGCGTGACACGAAACCGACGCGTCCACTGCCCGTGTTCGAGATGGACTTGCCGGAGGTGATGGCGATCGCCGCCTGGTTCTCGGCCATCGCATCCGCGTACTGGTTGTTGCGCATGAAGTTCCAGCGGATGCCGCTCTCGCGGATCAGCTTTTCGGTGAACTTGTGGTCGATCACCTCGAAGGACTCCACCTCCTGCTTGCCGGCCGTGAGGAAGGAGGTGTAGACGATATGCGGCACGCCCGCTTCCTTCGCGGCTTCGACCGCGTTGCTGTGCTGCTGCTGGCGATTGCTGCCCACCTCCATGGTGGAAACCATGAACAGGTGCTGGGCGCCCCGGAAGGCCTCCACCAGCGCGGCCTTGTCGTTGAAGTCCGCGCGATGCACCTGCACGCCGCGGTCGCGCCAGCGGGCCAGCACTTCCTCGTTGCGGCTGGTGACCCGGATCTGGTCCGCGGGCACGCCATCCTTCAGCAGGTTCTCCACCACGGCGGCGCCGATGTAGCCGCCCACTCCGGTTACTACGTACAAGATGCTCTCCCCCTGTATGGATGTGGCGCGGGCCGCACCCCGATGCAAATGATTCTCACAGCCAGCGGACTGCCCACCCCAGGCCTTCGGTGGTGCCTGCCTTCGGCACGTATTCGCAGCCGACATAACCCTCGTATCCCAGTGCGTCGACATGGGCCAGCACGCGCTCGAAGGCGATCTCGCCGGTGCCGGGCTCGTGGCGACCCGGATTGTCGGCAACCTGGATGTGGCCTGTCTTCGGCAGCAGCCGTTCGATGGAGCGCATCAGGTCGCCCTCCATGATCTGCATGTGGTACACGTCGTACTGCAGGCGGATATTGGTCCGCCCCGCGCGGGCAATGCATTCCAGCGCCAGCGCCGTGCCGTCCAGCAGGTAGCCGGGCACGTCGACCCGGGTGTTGATCGGCTCGATCATCACGGTGACGCCCTGCTCCGCCAGGCGGTCCGCGGCACGACCCAGGGCGGCGACATAAGTGGCCAGGTGCCGTTCGCGATCCGCGCCGGATGGCAGGAGCCCTGCCATCACGTGGACACGGGTCACGCCCCCTGCCGCGGCATAACGCGCCGCCAGCTCGATGCCGGTGTCGAATTCCCGCTCGCGTCCCGGCAGGCTTGCGATGCCACGCTCGCCTGCATTGCCGAAGGGCGCATTGAACAGCACCCATTGCAGCTTGTTCGACTCGAGGCGGGCGGCGATCTGCTCCGGCGTGGCCTCGTAGGGAAACTGGCATTCCACCCAGCGGAACCCGGCGGCGGCTGCCGCGTCGAATCTCTCGAGGAACGGGAGCTCGGTGAACAGCGTGGAAAGATTTGCGGCAAGGCGGATCATCCCCCCACCTTACTGCATGGCGCGCCCGGGGTTAAGTTTTCGGCAAGGGGCCAAGTACAATGAACAAGATGAACCAGGAAGAACAACGCGCCATCCAGGTCCTCGCCTGGCTGCACACCCTGCAGGATGATCTCTGCCGCACCTTCGGCGACGAACTCGGGCGCCCCTTCCTGAAGGATGCCTGGCAGCGCCCGCCCGGCGAGGGCAGGCTGCAGGGTGGCGGCATCACCGCCGTAACCGAAGGCGGCCCGGTGATGGAGCGCGCCGGCGTGGCGCTCTCCGACGTACGCGGCTCGCAGCTGCCTCCCGCGGCCACCGCACGCAACCCGCACCTGGCCGGTCGCGGTTTCCGCGCCATGGGCGTCTCGGTGGTGATGCATCCACGCAATCCGCACGCCCCCACAGCCCACATGAACGTGCGCTTCTTCACCGCCGGCGACGTCTGGTGGTTCGGCGGCGGTTTCGACCTCACGCCCTACGTCCCGTACGAGGAAGACATCGTTTCCTGGCACCGCAGCGCACGCGATGCCTGCCAGGTGGTTTCCCCGTCCTTCTACGACATCGCCCGCAAGCACTGCGATGACTATTTCTACCTGAAGCATCGCAACGAGGCGCGCGGCGTCGGCGGCATCTTCTATGACGACCTGAACGAGCAGTCGCCCGACGGCCCCGTGACCTGGGACCAGGGTTTCGAGCTGATGAAACGCGTGGGGCGTGGTTACCACGACGCCTATCGGGACGTCATCGCGCGTCGTCGCGATACTCCGTTCACCGGGCGCGAGCGCACATATCAACTTTACCGACGCGGCCGCTATGTGGAATTCAACCTGGTCTTCGACCGCGGCACCCTCTTCGGATTGCAGTCGGGTGGCCGAACCGAGGCCATCCTGGTGTCCATGCCTCCGGAGGCGCGGTGGTCGTATGCGTCTCCCGACCCGGAGATGGATGCCCGGCTGATTCCATACCTCACGAGTCTGCGCGGAAAGGACTGGCTTTCCTGAGTCGCCAGCACCCGCGCCGACGCGGGCCCTGGCTCGTCTCAAACCAGCGGCAACTCCTTGCTGCTCGCCCAGGTGCCATGCACCTGCGCGCTGATCCGGAAAGGGAGGATGACACGGGCGACATCGCCCTCCCCCAGCCGCTGCGCATCGGCAATCACCAGCTCGGCGCGTTGTTCGGCGTAGTTGGTGCAGACGCCGATGAGGTAGCCGTCCCCCTCGATCCCCGTGTCACGCGGGACAAAGGTGCATTCCTGCAGCGAGTGGGCGGGGCCTGCGAAGTAGCGTTCCACCTGCTGCGTGCGCAGGTCGAAGCGGCCGTAGGTGTTGGTGAGCCGCGCCGGGGTGCCCGCCGGCAGCTTCGATGGATCGGTCGGCAGGCGCGCCTCATCGACGAAAGGCGCGTAGAGATAGCGGGTCTGAAGCGTCAACACCCGCGGGTCGACCTTGCCCAGGTCGTTGACCGGCATGGGCCAGAGGATTTCCTCCTCCCACCGGTTCGAGCGCTTCGAGAGATCCAGCGTGATGCGGCGGACCAGGGCGCGGGCCTTCGCGGGGTTGAAGGGCGAGCCGTCGACGTTGGGGAAGAACGGGAAGAAATTGGAGTCGTAGAAAGGGGCGTGGAGGATGACCTTGTCGCCCTCGGTGTGGGCGTTGAAGGTGTGCATCATGCAGCGCTCGGGCCCCTCGAACCAGCGCATGTCCCGGGCGCTGCCGCCGCGGGGCATGACCCCGATGACTGAGGGCTTGCTGGCATCCCAGCCCCAGTGGATCCGGCCGTCGCGCAGGCGCTCAAGGCTGGTCACGTAGCCGCCGAAGGGAATCACCACGTGGCGGTGCGTGAGCGCCATGTCATGGATCACGCTGACGTACGGCACCTTCACCGTGACGCTGTCGGTCACGCGGCCCTGGGGATTGAGGGTGGCGATGTAGAGGTCGTCGCTGGCCAGGCCCGTGGCCTCGTAGCCGAAGGCCACCATCTCGCCCGTCAGGGGATCAAGCTTCGGATGCGCGGAGAAGGTCTGGCTGCGCCAGCCGCCGGAAGCATCCCACTGGCCGCGTGTCTGGAGCGTATTTGGATCGAGCTCGTAGGGGAGGCCGTCTTCCTTCAGCGCCAGCAGCCGCCGCGCGTGGATGAGCGGTGCGGTATTGGCCACCGTGCGGCGCGCCGGGTTGGCGGTGTCGCGCACGTAGGGATCATCGGTGAAGGGATTGCGGTAATACCCGTAAAGCTGCCGCCCGGCTTCCTGGTTGTTGCGGAAGCGCTCGGTGCGCACCCACCGCCCCTTGTAGGAGACGCGGCCGCCGCGGATGCGGAACATGCTGATGTAGCCGTCCGCATTCAGTATGGCGTCGTCGGCGAATTTCGGCGGGTAGTACCACTCCGCGCCCACGCGGTAGAACGCACCGTCGATGTCGTGGGGAACCTGCCCCTGCACCTCGCAATCGGCGATGTCGGCCTCGAATCGCGTCGGAGCACCGGTTGCGGCCGCGCCCTGGGATTGCATGGGAACCCCCCGTTACGTTTGCTAGCCCCTGCCCACGAAGGGCATCTTGGTCGCCATCACCGTCATCCGCAACACGTTTGCCGTCAGGGGCAGGCCCGCCATGTAGAGCACAGCCTCAGCCACGTGGCGCACGTCGAAGGTGGGTTCGGGCTTCATCGAGAAGTCAGCCTGCAGGGTGCCGCCGGACATGTCGATGCCCAGGTTGGTCTGCACGTTGCCGATGTCGATCTGGCCGCAGGCGATGTCGTGGCGCCGCCCTTCCAGGGCCAGCGTCTTGGTCAGGCCGGTGACCGCGTGCTTCGAGGCGGTGTAGGCAGCCATGTGGGGCCGCGGGGTCTCCGAGGCGATGGAACCGTTGTTGATGATGCGGCCGCCGCGCGGATTCTGCGCCTTCATGGCCCGGAAAGCCGCCTGTGCACACAGGAACACGCCCGTGAGGTTGGTATCGATCACGCGGCGCCACTCGGAGGCTGGCAGGTCTTCGGTGGGCGTGGACGGCGTTGTGGTGCCGGCATTGTTGAACAGCACATCAAGCCGGCCGTAGTGGCCGACCGTGCCCTCCACCATCGTCGCCACCGCCCGCTCGTCCGTGACATCCGTGGGAATGATCAGCAGGCTGCCGCCGGCCGCGGCCGAGGTTTCTTCCAGGGGCTCCCTGCGCCGCCCGGCGATGGCCACGCGATAACCCGCGCCGGCCAGCCCGATGGCGACCGCCCTGCCGATGCCTGAACCCGCGCCGGTCACCAGCGCCACTTTCGTCGTCATGCTTGCTTCTCCTGCACCAGATTCGCGCTGCCCAGCGCGTTCACGTCATTGCAGCCGGCGAGCGCCAGGCTCACCTGCAGTTCCCGGCTGAGGATCTCCAGCGCCATGGCCACGCCGGCCTCCCCCAGCGCACCCAGGCCATACAGCCAGGCGCGGCCGATGAGCGCACCACTGGCACCCAGCGCACGGGCGCGCAGGATGTCCTGGCCGCAGCGGATACCACTGTCGAGCATCACCTCGGCACGGCCCTGCACGGCATCAAGCACCGCCGGCAGCATCGACACCGAAGAGGGCGCGCCATCAAGCTGGCGTCCGCCGTGGTTGGAGACCACCAGCGCATCGGCGCCCAGCGCCACCGCCTGCCGCGCATCCTCCGGATCCATGATGCCCTTGATGACCAGCTTGCCGGGCCACTGCGCACGGAAGCGCTCCAGGTCGTTCCACGTCACCGAAGCGTCGAACTGCCCCTGCACGAACTGCGCGAAGGGCATCCCGCCGGCACGGCGCACGGCAGCAGCCAGGTTGCCGAATTCGCGGTGCCGCGAGCGCAGCAGGTGCCACAGCCACCGCGGCTTGGTGGCCAGGTCCAGCGCGCTGTTCATCGTCACCCGCGGCGGCACGCTCAGGCCGTTCTTCGGGTCGCGGCGGCGCAGCGCGCCCACGGGGATGTCCACCGTCATCATCAACACGGGACAGCCGGCGGCAGCGGCCCGGTCGACGAGTTCGGCCGTGTAGCCCCGGTCCTTCATCACGTAGAGCTGGAACCAGAATGGCGTCCGGGTGGCCGCACGCACGTCCTCGATGGAACAGATGGAAACCGTGCTCAGGCAGAAGGGAATGCCGAAGGCTGCCGCGGCGCGCGCCGCAAGTATTTCGCCGTCACCGCGGATGTAGCCCGCCATGCCGGTGGGTGCCAGGGCCAGCGGCATGGCCGCGGGCGCGCCCAGCAGCGTGGTGGCCAGGTTCTGGCGCGCCACGTCGACCAGCGCCCGCGGCCGCAGGAGGATGGCATCCAGGTCCTCGCGATTGCGGCGCAGCGTGATCTCGTCGTAGGAACCACCGTCGACATAGTCGAACAGGGCGCGCGGCACGCGGCGGCGCGCCAGTTCCCTGAGGTCGGCGATGCTGGTGATGACCTTCACTCAGTTCACCGGCAGCGTGAACTCGGGGCCCCGGCCGGCGCCTTGCGGCCAGCGCTGCATCACGCTCTTGTAGCGGGTGTAGAAACGCAGCGCTTCCTCGCCGTAGGCATGGTGCTCGCCGAACAGCGAGTGTTTCCAGCCGCCAAAGGAATGCCAGGCCATGGGCACGGGGATGGGCACGTTGATGCCCACCATGCCCACCTGCACGCTGCGCGCGAATGCCCGGGCCACCGCACCGTCGGCGGTGAAGCAGGCCGCGCCATTGCCCAGTGGATGGGCATTGACCAGCTGCACGGCGGCGGCCAGGTCGGGCACGCGCACGATCACCAGCACCGGCCCGAAGATTTCCTCGCGATAGATGGTGTGGTGGGGCTGCACCTCGTCGAACACGCTCGCGCCGGTGAAGAAACCGCCTTCATGGCCCGGCACGCGGCAGCCGCGACCATCCACCAGCAGCTTCGCCCCCTCTTCCAGGCCGCGCGCGATGTATCCCTCCACGCGCGCGCGATGCGCGGCGGTCACGAGGGGACCCATCTCGACGTCCGGCGCATCACCAGGGCCCACGCAAAGGTTGCGCGCCCGCTCCACGATGCGCGGCACCAGCCTCCCGGCTGCGTCACCCACGGCCACCAGCACCGAGATCGCCATGCAACGCTCCCCCGCCGAACCGAAGGCGGCGCCCGTCACCGCATCGGCCACCCGGTCGGGATCGGCGTCGGGCATGGCCACGAGGTGGTTCTTGGCACCGCCCAGCGCCTGCACGCGCTTGCCGTGGCCCGCCGCGGTGTCGTGCACGTGGCGCGCCACCAGCGTGGAGCCCACGAAGGAAACCGCGCGCACCTCCGGGTGCTGCAGCAGGGCATCCACCGCTTCCCGGTCCCCCTGCACCACGTTGAAGACCCCGTCGGGCAGGCCGGCCTCGCGCAGCATGCCGGCCAGCATCAGGCTGGCCGAAGGATCGCGCTCGGAGGGTTTCAGCACGAAGGTGTTGCCACAGACGAGAGCCGGCGGAAACATCCACATCGGCACCATCGCCGGGAAATTGAAGGGCGTGATGCCGGCCACCACGCCCAATGGCTGGCGCAGGTGCCAGTTGTCGATGCCGCCGCCCACATTGTCCGAATGCGTGCCGGACAGCAGCCGCGGTGCGCCGCAGGCGAATTCCACCACCTCGATGCCGCGCGTCACCTCGCCCTCGGCATCCGACAGCAGCTTGCCGTGCTCGCGGGTGATGGCCGCGGCCAGCGCCCGGCGATTGGCCTCGAGCAGCTCGCGGAAGGCAAACATCACGCGCGCGCGCCGCAATGGCGAGGCCGCGGCCCAGGCCGGTGCGGCCTGGGCGGCGGCGGCCACTGCCTCGTTCACGGTAGCGCGGTCGGCGAATGTCACCCTGGCGATCACTTCGCCCGTGGCCGGGTTGTACACCTCGCCACTGCGGGCGGCCCCACCGGCTTGCATGATGCGCCCGCCGATGTAGTGCCCGATCTGCGTCATGCCAGCGGATGAGCCATGCGGTAGCCCGGATCGCCGAAGTCCACCAGCTCGATGGCGCCGGCCTTGCGATACAGCAGCACCCGGCCGGCAAGCTCCTCGCGCTGCGCAATATCCACGGCAGCCTCGGCGAAGGCATCCGGCGAGTCGATCTGGTCTGGCGCCAGGCAGTTCACGCGGATCTTCTGCGCCTGCAGGCTGTGCAGTGCGGCCGTGAGGCGCAGGATGCCGGCCTTGGCGGCAACCCAGGCGGGACGGTCGCCCTCCCCGAAGCCCAGGCCCGCTCCGGCGGCCACGTTGACCACGGCGCCGCCGCGACGCTTGAGCACTTCGATGGCGTGGCGGGTGACGTGCATGGTGCCCAACAGGTTGGCGCCGACGATGCGGGACCAGTAGTTGAGCGGGTCACCGTCCAGCCAGGGGCCGGCCACGTTGAACACGTATTCCAGGCCGCCGAATTCGCGGGTGGTGCGGTCGAGCAGCATGGCCACCTGCTCGTCATGGGCCACGTCGCAGCGGTGCGCCAGCGCGGCGCCACCGGTGGCGCGGATGCCGGCTGCCACCTCTCCGGCCAGCGCGTAGTCGATGTCCGCCACCATCACGCTGGCGCCCATCGAGGCGCACAGCCGCGCGATGGCCGCCCCGGCGCCCGAGCCCCCGCCCGTGACCAGCGCGACCCGCCGCTCGAACAGGCGCGCTCGATCCGGGGTGCTTTCCATGGCGGCAAGCCTAGGCAAGCGCGCGTGACCTGTCCACACCGCGACGGCCGGTTATAGGAGAATGGCTGCATGAGTATCGCGCCCGACCCGGCCCGCTATGCGCGCCACCTGGCCCTGCCGGAGATCGGAGCGGCGGGCCAGCAGAAGCTGGCGCAAGGCTCCGTGCTCATCATCGGTGCCGGGGGACTGGGGTCCCCGGCGGCGCTGTATCTCGCGGCGGCGGGAGTGGGCCGCATCGGGCTGCTGGACCACGATCACATCGAGATCAGCAACCTGCAGCGCCAGGTGCTGTTCACCACCGGCCAGGTCGGCCAGGGCAAGGCGCGCACGGCGAAGGCGCGGCTGGATGCACTGAACCCCGGCATCGAGGTCATCGCGCACGAGGAGCGCCTCACTGCGGCGAATGCGGCGCGCCTGTTCACGCCCTATGACGTGATCCTCGATGGCACCGACCGGCTCGCCACCCGCTATCTCACCAACGACGCCTGCGTGCTGCTGGGCAAGCCGCTGGTGAGTGCCGCCATCCATCGCTTCGAAGGCCAGGCGATGACCTACCTGCCCGGCCGCTCGCCCTGCTACCGCTGCCTCTACCCGGAAAGCCCCGAGGACCTCATTCCCAACTGCGCCACTGCCGGCGTGCTGGGCGTGCTGCCGGGCGTGATGGGATCGCTGCAGGCCACCGAGGCGATCAAGCTGCTGGTAGGGATCGGCGAACCGCTGGCCGGCCGCCTGCTGCTGTATGACGCGCTCTCGCTCAGCTTCAACGAATTCCGCTTCCGACGGCGCGCCGACTGCGCCGTGTGCGGCGGGAATCCCTCCATCACCTCACTTGCCCACCATGAGGAAAAGCCCTTGGCCCGCATCACCGAATGGACTCCCCGCCAGCTCGCCGACGAACTGAAGGACGGCGGGGAGGAGAAGCTGCTGCTGGTGGACGTCCGCGAGCCCCGGGAGTGGGAACAGGGTCGCCTTCCCGGTTCGGTGCACATCCCGCTCGGCAGCCTGCCGCAGCGCCTGGGGGAGATCCCGCCCGAGGTCACGCCCGTGTTCATCTGCGCCGTGGGCGGACGCAGCATGGCTGCCTGCCGCCTGTTCGCCTCCTCGCAGGACCGCGACGCCATCAACCTGGCCGGCGGCGTGACGGGATGGAGCGCCATCTACGGCGCCCCGCCGGCGCCGGGACATGACCACGATCACTGACTGACGCCAGGACACCCAGGCATGTTTCCACCAGACCGTCCCAAGGCCGCCACCGGCTCACCGCCCGGCAAGCGCACCGCGCTGCGCCTGGCACGCACCCTGCTCGCCGGCATGTTCGCCGCGCTGCCGCTGCTGGGCACGCTGTGGCTGCTGTCGATAGCCTTCAGCTTCATCGCCGGCTGGCTCGGTCCCGAGAGCGCGGCCGGGCGGCTGCTGGCGCGCATCGGCGTCAGCCTCGCGGGACAGGAATGGTCCGGCTACCTGATCGGCGTGGCAGCGGTGGTGGTGCTGCTGTTCGGCCTGGGCCTGCTGGTGGAACGCGGCCTCAACACCTGGATGGTGTCCATCGTCGATGCCGTGGTGGGCCGCATTCCCGTGGTGCGCACGGTCTACGAGACCATCGAACGTTTCGTGCAGATCTTCGCCAAGCGCGAGAAAAGCGAACTGCAATCCATGAAGCCGGTGTGGTGCCACTTCGGCGGACCGGGCGGCGTGGCGGTGCTGGGACTGCTCTCCTCCCCCGAACCCATCCTGGTCGAGGGCAAGGCCTGTTACGCCGTCATCGTGCCCACCGCGCCCGTGCCCATCGGCGGCGGGCTGCTGTTCATGCCGGTGGAGTGGATCGTGCCCAGCGAACTGGGCATGGAGGCCGTGACCAGCATCTACGTGTCGATGGGCGTTACCGCCCCGCAGTTCCTGCCCACCGCCAGAAGCTGAGACAGGCGGGCCGCACGCGGCTCACCCGACGTGGTGCAACCCCACGGAACGCTCGGCCGACACCAGCGTGTTGTGCAGCAGCATGGTGATGGTCATCGGCCCCACGCCGCCGGGAACCGGTGAGACCAGCGAGGCCTTGCGGCTCACGCCCTCGAAATCCACGTCACCCACGATGCGGCCATCGGGCAGGCGGTTGATGCCCACGTCGATGACCACCACGCCGTCCTTCACCATGTCGGCCTTGATGAGCCCCGGCACACCGGCCGCCACCACGAGGATGTCGGCCAGGCGGGTGAACTGGGCCAGGTCGCGCGTTTTCTTGTGGCAGATGCATACCGTGGCGTCCTGCTGCATCAGCATCAGCGCCATGGGCTTGCCGACGATGTTGCTGGCGCCCACCACCACCACGTTCTGCCCCGCGATGGGCACGCGCTCGTGCTCCAGCAGCTTGGTGACGCCGTAGGGCGTGCAGGGCGGGAAGATGGTGTTGCCGGTGATCAGCCCGCCCACGTTGTACAGGTGGAAGCCATCGACGTCCTTCGCGGCCGCGATGCGCTCCAGCACGTGCGACACGGTGATCTGCGGCGGCAGCGGCAATTGCACCAGGATGCCGTGCACGTGCGGATCGGCATTCAGCGCATCAATGCGTGCCAGCAGCTCCGCCTCCGGCGTATCGGCCGCCAGCCGGTATTCCTCGGAGTGGATGCCGGCCTCGCGGCAGGCCGTCACCTTGTTGCGGACGTAAACCTGCGAGGCCGGGTTGTCGCCGACGAGGATCACCGCGATGCCGGGCTGCACCTTGTGCTGCTCCTTCAGGCGCTGCACACGTGCCGCGTATTCGGCACGGAGTTTCCGTGCCACGGCCTTGCCGTCGATGATCCTCGCCGTCATTCAGCCTCGCCGCGGTCAGTACCGGTAATGGTCCGTCTTGTAGGGGCCTTCCACCTGCACGCCGATGTAGCGGGCCTGCTGGTCGGTCAGCTTCGTCAGCTTCGCGTTCAGCGTCGCCAGCTGCAGCCGCGCCACCTTCTCGTCCAGGTGCTTGGGCAGCACGTACACGCCGACCGGGTATTTTCCCGGGTTGGCATACAGTTCGATCTGCGCCAGCGTCTGGTTGGCGAAGGAGCTGCTCATCACGTAGGACGGATGGCCCGTGGCGCAGCCCAGGTTGACCAGGCGCCCCTCGGCCAGAAGGATGATGCGCTTGCCGTCGGGGAAGATGATGTGGTCGACCTGCGGCTTGATGTTCTCCCACTTGTACTGCTTCAGGGAGGCGACATCGATCTCGTTGTCGAAGTGGCCGATGTTGCACACGATGGCGTTGTTCTTCATTGCCTTCATGTGCTCGTGGGTGATCACGTGGTAGTTGCCCGTGGCGGTGACGAAGATGTCGGCCTGGCTGGCCGCCTCGTCCATGGTGACCACGCGGTAGCCTTCCATCGCCGCCTGGAGCGCGCAGATCGGGTCGACCTCGGTGACCCACACCTGGGCCGAAAGCGAGCGCAGCGCCTGCGCCGAGCCCTTGCCCACGTCACCGTAACCGCAGATCACGGCGATCTTGCCGGCCACCATCACGTCGGTGGCGCGCTTGATGCCGTCCAGCAGCGACTCGCGGCAGCCGTAGAGGTTGTCGAACTTGCTCTTGGTGACCGAGTCGTTGACGTTGATGGCCGGGAAGGCCAGGCGACCTTCCTTGTGCATCTGGTAGAGGCGGTGCACGCCGGTGGTGGTCTCTTCACTGACGCCCTTCACCTCTTTCAGGCGCGCCGAGTACCACTTCGGGTCGGTCTTCAGCCGGGCCTTGATCGAGTTGAACAGCGAGACTTCCTCCTCGCTGGTGGGATTGGCCAGTGCCGACTGGTCGGTCTCGGCCCTGGCGCCAAGGTGCAGCAGCAGCGTGGCGTCGCCGCCGTCGTCCAGGATCATGTTCGAGTAGCCACCATCCGGCCACTCGAAGATGCGGTGCGTGAACTCCCAGTAATCGTCCAGCGACTCGCCCTTGAAGGCGAACACGGGGGTGCCGCGCTCGGCGATGGCCGCCGCCGCGTGGTCCTGGGTGGAGAACACGTTGCACGAGGCCCAGCGCACCTGCGCGCCCAGCGCCTGCAGCGTCTCGATGAGCACCGCGGTCTGGATGGTCATGTGCAGCGAGCCGGTGATGCGCGCGCCACGCAGCGGCTGCGTGGCCTGGTACTCGCGCCGGATGGCCATGAGGCCGGGCATCTCGCCCTCGGCGATGTTGATTTCCTTGCGGCCCCAGTCGGCCAGCTTGATGTCGGCGATGCGGAAGTCGTTCCCGGATGCGGGTTTCGCGACTGCGTTCATTTGGTTGCCTCTCTATGTGACGGTTAGAGAGCGCCGTTGCCTGGGTCGGCGATCCACCGAGCCTGGCGTGCCTGAAGCCACGCTGCAGCGCTCCTCGGTGGATCGCGGCGTAGCCTACTTGATGCCGGCGTCGGCTGCCAGCGCAGCCGCCTTGTCGGTGTTTTCCCAGCTGAAACCGGCACGGCCGAAGTGGCCGTAGGCCGCCGTGCGGCGATAGATGGGCCGCAGCAGGTCCAGCATCTGCACGATGCCCTTCGGCCGCAGGTCGAAGTGCCTTGAGATCAGCGCCTCGATCTTCTCGTCGGGGATTTTCCCGGTGCCGAAGGTGGTCGCCATGATGCTGGTGGGCTGGGCCACGCCAATGGCATAGGAAATCTGCACCTGGCAGCGATCCGCGAGGCCAGCGGCCACCACGTTCTTGGCCACGTAGCGGGCAGCGTAGGCCGCCGAACGGTCGACCTTGGAAGGGTCCTTGCCGGAGAACGCACCACCACCATGCGGCGCAGCACCACCGTAGGTGTCGACGATGATCTTGCGGCCGGTGAGGCCGCAGTCGCCCTGCGGGCCACCCACCACGAAACGGCCGGTGGGGTTGATGAGATACTTCACGTTGCCCTTCACCAGCTCCTTCGGCAGCACGGGCTTGACGATCTCCTCGATCACGGCCTCGGTGAGCTCCTTGTGGCCGATTTCCGGGTGGTGCTGGGTGGAAAGCACCACCGTATCGATCTCCACCGGCTTGCCGTCAGCGTACCTGACCGTGACCTGCGACTTGGCGTCCGGGCGCAGCCACTTGATGCGGCCGCTCTTGCGCAGTTCGGCCTGGCGCTCCACCAGGCGGTGGGAGAGGTGCAGCGGAACCGGCATCAGCTCCTCGGTCTCGCGCACCGCATAGCCGAACATCAGGCCCTGGTCGCCGGCGCCCTGGTCGAGGTTGAGGCCCTTGCCCTCATCCACGCCTTGCGCAATGTCGGGGGACTGGGTGTCATAGGCCACCAGCACGGCGCAACCCTTGTAGTCGATGCCGTAGTCGGTGTTGTCGTAGCCGATGTCCCTGATCACGTCGCGGGCGATGGAGTGGTAGTCCACCCGCGCGTTGGTGGTGATTTCGCCGGCCAGCACCACCAGGCCCGTGTTGCAGAGCGTCTCGGCCGCCACGCGCGATTTCGGGTCCTGCTCCAGGATGGCATCGAGGATGGCGTCGGAAATCTGGTCGGCAACCTTGTCCGGATGACCCTCTGACACCGACTCCGACGTGAAGAAATAGCTGTGGCTCATGCGTTACCGACCTTCCGTGCTGTTGAATCTCTAGAGTGTGCCAAACAGGGTTTCGTAGCGCTGGCGGAATTCCGCCGCCGTGAAACTGTGGTTCTGCGTGCCCCGCGACTCGATCTTCAGCGAGCCCATCAGCGAGGCGATGCGCGCGGTCTTCTCCCACGGCAGGCCGTGCATCAGGCCGTGCAGCAGGCCCGCGCGGTAGGCATCACCGCAGCCGGTGGGATCGACCACGGAGCGGGCCGGCGCGGGCGGAATGGCAAGCTTGCCCTCGGCCGTGAACACGGTGGATCCCTCGCCGCCGTGCGTCACCACCAGCGCCGCCACCTTGCGCGTGACGTCGGCCTCCTTCCAGCCGGTGCGGTCGGAAAGCAGGCTCCACTCGTAGTCGTTCACCGTGACCCAGCTGGCCTCGTCGATGAAGGCCTTCAGGTCCTCGCCACCGAACATGGGCAGGCCCTGGCCGGGATCGAAGATGAAGGGGATGTCCGCGGCCGCGAACTGCTTCGCGTGCTGGATCATGCCGTCGCGACCGTCGGGCGCGATGATGCCCAGCGCCACGCCGGTTGCCTGTCCCACCTCGTTGAGGTGCGAGTGCCCCATGGCGCCCGGATGGAAGGCGGTGATCTGGTTGTTGTCGAGGTCGGTGGTGATGAAGGCCTGGCCGGTGTGCTCGGTGGGCACCACGCGGATGTAGTCGCGCGGCACGCCCTGCTGGTCCATCCACCCGGCATAGGGGCCGAAATCGTGCCCCACGGTGGCCATCACGTGGCCGGTGTCGCCCAGCAGCTTCAGGTTGTAGGCGATGTTGCCGGCGCAGCCGCCGAACTCGCGCCGCATCTGCAATGCCAGGAACGACACGTTCAGCATGTGCAGCTTGTCGGGCAGGATGTGGTTCCGGAAATGGTCCTCGAACACCATGATGGTGTCGTAGGCCATCGAGCCGCAGATCAGCGCCTTGCCGCGCCGGATGACAGGCTGCTTCACTGGCACCGCCTCACTCGTCGTCGGCGATGCGCAGCTTCAGTCCGGCCAGGGCTTCGGTGAACTTGATCTGGCAGGACAGGCGCGAGGAGCCCTCGCGGTAGGTCGACAGGTCGCCCACCAGGTCCTTCTCGTCGGAATGCATGGGTGGCAGCTTGCCGTACCACTCCTCATCGACCCACACGTGGCAGGTGGCACACGCGCACATGCCGCCGCAGACCGCAGCCACGCCGTATTCCAGGTCACGCAGGTTTTCCATCAGCGTGAATCTGGTGTTGCCCTCGACATCGTGCTCGATGCCGTCGCGGTCAGTTACCTTGATCAATGCCATTTTGGGTCGGGATACCTTGAAAGCCGGGTCCAGCTCGACATTCTGCCCGTCCCGGCAGTCAGTTATCCAGCCTGAGCTGATCCCGGTACCGGATAAGCGAGCTGCCAGAGCCTGTTGAGCAGCACAAAACGCCGGCATTGCAGCTCGACCCGCGAGCGCGCCTCCGCGCCATCAAGGCCCGCGCTGCCCAGCAGCCGGTCCAGCCGTGGCCCGAGGAAGGGGTAGTAGCTGAGCAGGCAGGCCAGGTCCCAACCGGGATCCGCGGCCTGCGCATATTCCCAGTCCACCATCACGGGCAACGGGCCCAGCAGGTTGCTGGCCGTGAGGTCCCCGTGCACCAGGACACTGCCCCGCGCGCCGGCAGCAAGCTCTTCGGTCATCTGCCGCACCTGCTCTGCCAGGGGCCGCAGCGCCGCCGCAGCGGCCGGATCGCGGCTGTGCGCCACCGCAAGGTAACCGGTGGCCATGGCCGGCGCATCGGCAGCCGGCACCTCCGCTGGCGCCGGCAGCGAATGCAATATGGCAAGCCGCCGGCCCAGCCGCTCCAGCGCGCCGTCGTCCTGCAGCGAGGCTTCGCTCCATGGCGGGGCATCGATGAATTCCATCAGGATCCAGCCCCCATCGGCTGCGGCGGCGACAACGCCGGGCGCCAGGCCCAGCGTGGCGGCGCGACGATGCGCGGCGAGTTCCGCGCGGGCCAGTGCGCCAGGCCGGTCCAGCGGGCCCAGGCGCCGGCGCCACACGAAGCGCCCCTGCAAGGTGTCGATGCGCAGCACCTCGTTGCGGCCGAAGCCGCCCGGCAGAGCATCCACCGCCAAAGGCGGCCGCCCCTGCTCGCAACCGGGCACCAGCGCCAGCAGCTCGGCAGGAATCATGCCGCCACTTGCCGCCGCCAGCGCGCCCGCCAGTGGAAGTAACCCACCGTGGCAATGCCGAGGTACAGCACATAGAGCAGGGAGGCCACGACCAGTCCCTGCGAGAAGTACAGGTAGACGGACACCAGGTCCACCGCGATCCAGTACAGCCAGTTTTCCAGCGACACCCTGGCCACCAGCCAGGTGGCGAGCAGGCCCGCGCAGGCCACCAGCGAATCGGTGAAGGGAAACGCCGAGGACGCCGCCATCGCCGGCAGCTGCGCAAGCCCGAGGCTGACGATCACGCAGCCAGCCAGTGCGATGGCATGCCCGCGCCAGTGCCAGGTGCTAATGGGCCGGTCCTCGCCCGCACCCGACCAGCGCCACCAGCCGTACACCGCGGCCACGACGTAGGTGAACTGCAGCAGCGCATTCATCGGCAGCCTTGCCCGTGCGGCCAGCACCATCAGGATCAGCGCGCTGGCGCCGCCGAAAATCCAGCCGGCGCGCCGCCGCCCCATGATCAGCAGCACGTAGACCACTCCCGCGATCACGGCCAGCCACTCGGCCGGATGGGTGGCGCGGGTGCCCTCGACGAGCCGCTGGAGGAACACCTCAGCCATCGGCCGGCTGCCAGGGACCGATGAACTTGGTGACAAAGATCGCCTTTCCCCCGGCCGCGAAGCTGGCCCCCATCTCCTGGCGCAACACCTCGAAGATGCGGTCGTGGTCGCCGAAGACCTGCGTGCTCAGGTGGTTGGTCACGACCTTGAGGCCCTGGTGCGCACGCAGGCGGTCGATGAAGTCCTGGATGGGAGGAATGTAGTCCGCATTGAGTGGATAAAGGCTGATTTCGACGGCGATGTCCATGTGTTGCTCCCTGGCGGCTTTCAGAAGTCCAGCGTGGCGGAGATGCCGAACTGGCGCGGGTCCCCGCGCTGGGTGTAGAGCTGGTCGGCCCAGCCGGTGCGCGGATCATTGCCGAAATAGAAGCCACGCACTGCGTACTGCCTGTCGAATGCATTGCGCAGCCAGCCATGGACGCTCCAGCGGCTGGTTTCGTAACCGGCCTTCAGGTGCGCCAGCGCATAGGCGCGTGACTTCTGGTCATGGTCGGTGGGCACGTCGAAGTAGAAGCCGTCCATCGCCGAGACATCCACCCGCGCAAAGAAGCCCTCCGGCAGGCGCCAGGTGAGGTTCACCGCCGCCGTGTACTGCGGCGCATGCGCACGCTCGCGTGGCGGTATGGGCGCGCCGTCATCGTCGAATGACCGCGCCGTGCGCGAACGCAGCAGGCCCAGCGAGCCGCCGACCACCAGCCCGCGCGCCAGCGGATACTGGATGCTGCCCTCGATGCCCGTGCTGTAGCCGGCGCCATCCAGGTTGGTGGTGATGAATTCGTAGGGTCCGCCGGCAAACAGCTGCACGCCGCTGCGCACCTGCTCGTCCTCGTGGCGCTGGTGGAACGCGACCAGTTCCGCGGATCCTGCCCGCCCGAGGCGGCGCTTGATGCCGGCTTCCAGGTTCCACATGGACTGAGGGTCGAAGTAACGCCCGGCATCGTCCGGCAGCGGCCCCAGGTTGAACCCCCCGGCCTTGTAGCCGCGCGAGAGCAGGCCGTACGCGGTGGTGTCGCTGCCCAGTTCCCGACTGAGGGAAAGCTGGCCGCCCAGCATGCGGTCGCGCTTGCGGAACGGCCGGGTGCTGGCCTCCCCGGTGTCGCGGTAGCGCGTGCGCCGCTGTTCCACGCGCAGGCCTGCGGACCAGTGCCACGCGTCGCCGATGCGCCCGTCCAGCTGGCCAAACAACGCCGCGGTGGTGGCCGAATAGCGGTCATCCAGCTCGCGTGCATCGCTCCAGTCGCAGAAGGGCGCACACAGGGGATCCGCGGGATCCGGATGCACGTATTCCCCGGCACTGTCGAACTGGCTGTTCTCTCCCAGGCGCAGCATGTAGGCGCCGAACAGCCAGGCAAGGCCACCGGCCTGCCCCGCCGCGGGAGACGCCAGCCGCAACTCGCCACTGGTGGAGCGACGTTCGCGGTCCCAGTGGTCGGCACCCTGGTAGAAATAAGGCTGCCAGAACGCCGTGCTGCCCCAGTCGTAGTCGTAGCCGTACTCCAGGTCGGAGTGCGCATGGCTGGCGATGGCCGTGAACGTGTTGGCCCCCATCGGCAGGGAGAGCCGCAGGGCGGCAGCATCGCTCTGCTGTCGATCCATGCCCGGCTCGTCGCTCCAGGTGGTGCGCGAGTCATCCAGGGTCCAGGCGTCGTAGCCATTGTCGAGATCGGCGTGCAGCAGCGTGAGGTCCAGGGTGCCACCCTCTCCAAGCCAGCTGCGCCACTTCAGGCGTGCCGTGAGCTCGTCACGGCCATTGGTGTCCTTGCGGTCCAGCGCCGCATTGCGCAGGAACCCATCGCTTTCATGCTTCTGCACCGACAGGCGCCAGGCGGAATCAAGGCGCTCGACCGGTCCGGTAGCCGAGGCGCCCAGCGAACGCGTGCCGTAGTCTGCGAGCGAGGCCTCCACCTTGTAGCCGGCCTCGCGCTGCGGTTCACCGCTGCGCACCACGATGAGCCCGGCAAGCGCATTGGCGCCATAACGCGTGCCCTGCGGGCCGCGCAGCACTTCCACCTGCTGCACGTCGAACAGCGTGGCCGGCATGCCGATGCCGCTGAAGTCCACGTCGTCGATCAGGAAACCCACGGAAGGATTCGGCGCGCCCTCGTACTGCTCGCGCTCGCCCGTGCCGCGGATCTGGAAATAGCGCGGCCGCGAGCTGCCCGAGGCCCAGTTGAGGTTGGGCACCAGCGCCAGCACGTCCTGGAAATGCTGCTGGCCGGCGTCGCGCAGCATGGTGGCATCAAGCACGGTGACGCTGCCGGGCACGTCCCGGATCGACTGCTGGCGCAGCGTGCCGGTGACTATGACTTCCTCCAGTTCGATGTCCTGTTCAGCGGCCAGAACGGGGGACATCAACGGCACGGCCAGCGCGAGGGCCACTGCGCGTGCAACAGGCTTCGGAAATGACATGGACAGATCCTCATTTGCAGTCAATGAAGATCCGATAGACAAGCTCGAAAGCGAAGGATCGGGCGGTTCCTGAAAATGCGGAACCCCAGACAACACCTGCTCCCTACGCCGGTACTAACCGGATCAGGTTCAACGGGTCTGCCGGCGCATCCGGTCGTCTCAGGTCCAAGATCGTGGACCACCCCAAGGCGAGGGCTATGTTAGCTTCGCCACGCGCGAATGCAAACAAGGGAGCAGCGATGCGCAGCGTGCAGGTATTCCAGGTCGATGCATTCACTGATACCGCCTTCACGGGCAATCCCGCCGGCGTGGTGCTGCAGGCAGAGCAGCTCGAAGCCGGCGAGATGCAGGCCATCGCGCGCGAGCTGAACAATGGCGACACGGCATTCGTGCTGCCGCCGGCTGCTGAGGGCGAGGACCTGCAGGTGCGTTTCTTCACGCCGCACAAGCAGGCCCCTTTCGTTGGCCACGCCACGCTGGCCGCGCACGCGGTGCTCAACAGCCTGGATCCGCGGCCGGTGCGACGCCAGGGCGGCCTGACGGGCGTGGTGGAAGTCCGCGCTACCGGCTCCGGCGCCCTTGCGATCAGCCAGCCTCCTCCGCCGCTGGGCCGCACACCTTCCGCCAGCGAAGTGGATGACGTACTGGGCCTGCTCGACCTGAGACCCGAGCACCTGGACCGCGCCTGTCCGCCGCGCATTGCCGGCAGCGCCAGCACCCGCCTGCTGCTGGGGCTGCGCGACCTGGCCGCGCTGGATGCGGCGAAGCCGAAGCTTTCCGCCCTGGCCACCCTCTCGCCGCGCATCGGCGCGCAGGGCTATTTCCTGTTCGTGCGCACCGGCAACGAAACCGATCCTGCCACCGAGGCCCGCATGTTCTGCCCGGCTCTGGGCATCGACGAGGATCCAGTGAGCGGCAACGCGCATGCCATGCTGGGCGTGTACCTGCGCGAACTCGGGCTTCTGCCGGTAACCCGGGGGCCGGCGACGTTTGTCGGCCGGCAGGGCCGGCATGTGGGCCGACCGGGGCGGGTTGACGTGGCAATCGACCTTGCCGCCGATGGCCGCGCTGCGTCTGCCACCATCTCCGGCACTGCGACGATCGTCTTCGAGACCCGGATCAGGCTGGCCTGAGTTTCGCCGCGTACTCGCGTGCCTTCACGCGATAGGCCTCGTTGCCCTTGGCGATCCATTCCTGGTCGCGGGGCTGTACCTGGCGCACCACGCGCCCGGGCGACCCGAAGACCACCGAGCCGGGCGGAATCCCGGTATTGGGCGTGATCAGCGCCCCGGCGCCAATCAGGCAACCGGCGCCGATGCGCGCCCCGTCGAGTACCGTGGCGCGGTTGCCCACCAGCGTGCCATCTCCTATGGTGCAGCCGTGCAGCAGCACGCCATGGCCGATGGTCACCCGCTCGCCCACCACGACCGGCACCCCGGGATCCACATGGATGATGCTGCCGTCCTGCACGTTGCTGCCGGCGCCGATGTGGATCCAGTCGTTGTCACCACGCAGCACCGCACCGAACCACACGCTGGCCTCCTCGCCAAGCCGCACCGAACCGATCACATCGGCGCTGGGCGCGATGTAATGCACGCCCTCGGTCACCAGCCTGCGATCGCCATAGGCATAGATCATCGTGTTCCTCCTTCGCTCAGTGCCCGGGCACCATGTCGCCGATATCACCGCCGATCGCCGGGGCGGGATCGTTGAGCCCGCGCAGGATGAGGTTGGGCAACAGCGTGTTGCGCGCCTGGTCGGGCGATCCCCACACCAGGATGGAGAGGCTGCGGCGCGGCGCCAGCCACAGCCTGATTTCCGGGGCGAGATCGAAGGCGATGCCCTCCCGCGCCAGCAGCGGCTCGTCACCCAGCGATGGTGATGGCACGTGCGTGGCCAGCAGTTGCCGCGCGGCATCGGCGGAGACAATGCGCTCGCCGCGGTAGGCGCCAGCGCCCAGCAGCAGGTCGCCTACCCGCATCCAGTCATCCAGCGCCGCGCGGATGCAGCATTGCCGGAAATTCCCGTCGCTGCCGCTGAACCACGCATCCGCGCCACGCAGTGGCAGCCACAGGCGCTCGGACACCAGCGCAGCCACGGCCATCTCGTCCGGCGGCGGTTCCGGCTCCAGCAGCGCAAGCTGCAGCACCGCGGCGCCCAGCTCTCCGCCAGGCACCTGCGTGGCACCAGTGCGGCCCGAGGCGAAATGATCGAAGACCCGATGGCCGCGACGATGCACGACAAGCGCGCGCAGCCCCATGCGCGCAGCCTCCGCGCGCGCCGCTTCCAGCGCCTCGGGCAGGATGAACTCGGCCTCGGCCCCGGCACGCGGCAGGGCCTCTCCGGCACCGGCGATGCGCACACCAGGCTCCGGCTGCCGCCACAGCCACAGCAGGCCGGCGATTGCGGCAAGCACGATGGCCAGCAATGGCCAGCGGTAGCGCGCGGACTTCATCGGCGCAGCTTACCCGCGTACGCGATGCGCCCGCGAGCCAGCATCAGCTCGTGGGTGGCATTGCGCGGCCACTCGCGGCGGTAGTGCGTGGCCATCACCACCGTCACGCCGGCAGCGATCCGGCCTTCCAGCCAGTGCATCAGTTCGGTGCGCACCTGGGCATTGAGCCCGGTGAAGGCCTCGTCCAGAAGCAGCAACCGCGGCCGCGTCACCTGCGCGCGGGCGAACAGGATGCGCCGCACCTGCCCGTAGGACATCTCCCCCAGCGGACGATCGGCATGCCCTTCCATCGCCAGCGCGCGCAGCGCCGCGCGGGCGCGCGTGCGTTCGCGCGGCGTGGCCGGGAAGTTCAGGCCGATGCTGGCGTGAATGCCCGACACCACCGTGTCGAGCACGGTGGCATCGCGCGGATAGTCGGTCTGCAGGTGCGGCGCCACCAGGCCGGTGCGCTGCCGGAAATCATCCAGCGGCACACCCGGGCCGATGCCCGCGCGGCGGATGAAACCGCCGCTGGCCACGGAATGATCGCCATAGATCGTGCGCAGCAAGGTCGACTTGCCGGAGCCATTGGCGCCGTGCACCACCCAGCACTGGCCGCGCAGCACTTCGAGATCGACGCCATGCAGGATGTGCTTGCCGTCGATCCACACGTGGGCGTTGCCCAGCTGCACCACCGGGCGCGAGGCGGCTGCGCCCGCCCTCGCCGGCGCTGCAGGCTTCGACTTCCCCGCGGCCTTCGCCGACACGCGGGCAATGGCACCGGAGCGCCGCGGCGCGGCCTCCGCCACGGCTGACGCCGCCAGCGCCTCGCGCAAGCGCGCCGGACGCATCACGCCTGCATGGCGCGGCCGCCCGCGCTCCAGCCAGAGCAGGTGCGTGGCGCCTGGCGGCACGTCCTCCATGCGATGCGCGGAGCAGATCCACCCGGCACCCAGCGAGCGGCTGCCCAGCAGCCGGCACAGCCGGTCGCGGTTCGCGCCATCCAGCCCGGTGGCCACCTCATCGAGCAGCAGCACGCGGGCACGCCAGGCCAGGGCGCGGGCCAGCAGCACCAGCCGCCGCTCCCCGTATGACATTGTGAGGAAGCGCCGCTGCGCCAGCCGCGCGATGCCGGCGCGCCGCAGCAGGGTCATGCACCTGGCCACGTCCGCTTCGGACAGGCGCTGCAGCGGAATGTCGGTGCGATACAAACCCGTGCCCACGACCTCGATGGCGCGGTGGTTCCAGCCATAACGTTCGTAGCGGTCCTGCCGCTCCGGTCCCAGCCACGCCATTTCATCGCGCACGTCCGCGGGCTGGTCATGCCACTCCCCGTCGAGGCGATAACGGCGCACGGCGGGATCCGGCCCATCGGGCCAGACATCGCCGGCCACGATCTTCAGCAGCTGGGTCTTGCCGGCCCCGCTGGCCCCGACCACCAGCCAGCGCTCGCCAGGCCGGATATGCCAGCTGACGTCATCCAGGATGTGGCGGCCGCCGCGGTGCAGGTTCAGCCGGTTCAGGACAATTTCCATGCGGAATTAATTCGACAGGAGAAAAAACGTGGCGCGCCCGGAGGGATTCGAACCCCCGGCCCTCAGGTTCGAAGCCTGATGCTCTATCCAGCTGAGCTACGGGCGCCCTGGCAGCCTCTGCCATGGCGGATGATGGCACGCTGGCAGCGGAGCCAGTAGTATGCCGGTATCAGATGCCCGCTTCATAAGGGCCCAGATGAGGGGTGATTGCATGAAGAAGTTGTCCTGTCTGCTGGCGCTGGCCGTGATGACGTCCCCCGCGTGGGCGGAATGCACGTACCCGAAGGCGCCCAGCAAGTTCCCGAACGGCAAGTCGGCAACGCGCGACGAGATGATCGCCGCGCAGAAGGTCAACAAGACCTACCAGGCCGAGGTGACGAGCTACCTGGAGTGCCTCAAGGCCGAGCATGAGGCCGCGCTCGCGAAGGAAGGCGCCAACCTGACCGACAAGCAGAAAGAGCAGATGACGTCGCGCTACATCAAGAAGAACGACGACGCGGTGGATCGCGCCCAGGACGTGGCGGACCGCTACAACGAACAGTTGGCCGCGTTCAACGCGAAGAACAAGAAGTAAGGATTCAGCCGGAGCGCGCCCCGCCAGGGGCGCGCTTGCTGACTGCGGCAGCAGTGCACGCCTGGCGCGGCCCTTCCCGTGGGGTCTTCCCGGGGCCTTCAAGGGATTCTCCGGGTCCCGGGCGATCCGGGGTTTGTAGAATGGTCACCCGGCCCCAATACTGGTCCCGGGATGCCTCCCCCGCCTGACTGCAAGCCATGAGCAATATCACCCCCCTTGAACGCAGCCCGCAGGACCGCCTTGGCCGGCCCCTGCGCGACCTGCGCATCTCGGTGATGGACCGCTGCAACTTCCGCTGCCCCTACTGCATGCCGCGGGAGCGATTCCACGAGCACTACGGTTTCCTGAAGACCGCCGAGCGGCTGTCCTTCGAGGAGATCCTGCGCCTGGCCCGCCTGTTCGTGCCGCTGGGCGTGCGCAAGTTGCGCATCACCGGCGGCGAGCCGCTGCTGCGCGTGAACCTGGAAGACCTGATCGCCGACCTCAATGCCATCCAGGGCGTGGAGGACATCGCCCTCACCACCAACGGCGTGCTGCTGGCCAAGCATGCCTATGAACTGAAGGCGGCGGGCCTGGCACGCGTCACGGTGAGCCTCGACAGCCTCGAGCAGGACGTGTTCGCGAAGATGAACGGCGGCTTCGGCAAGGTGGGCGAGGTGCTCGAAGGCATCGAGCACGCACAGGCCGCGGGGCTCGGCCCGGTGAAGATCAACACCGTGATCCAGCGCGGGGTGAACGAGGACGCCGTGCTGCCGCTGGTGGAGCGCTTCCGCGGCACGGGCATCACCGTACGCTTCATCGAATACATGGACGTGGGCAACCGCAACGACTGGAAGTCCGACCTCGTGGTGCCCTCCTCCACCCTGGTGGAACGCATCCACGCGCGCTGGCCCATGCATCCGGTGAAGCCGGACCATGTGGGTGAAGTGGCGCGCCGCTACGCCTTCGAGGATGGCCAGGGCGAGGTCGGGTTCATCTCCTCGGTCACCCAGCCCTTCTGCGGCGGCTGCTCGCGCGCCCGGCTGTCCTCGGACGGCGTGCTCTACACCTGCCTCTTTGCCCAGCAGGGCACCGACCTGCGTGGCCCGCTGCGTGCCGGCGCCGACGACGAGGAGCTGCTCCGCGTCATCCGCGGCATCTGGCTGAACCGCGAGGACCGCTACAGCGAGCAGCGCATCGTGCTGCGCGCGCGTGGCGCCGGTCCCAAGGTCGAAATGAACTACATCGGCGGCTAGGTCGTGGCTGCCCGCAGGTCCAAGCTCACGCACCTGGATGCGGCCAACCGGCCCACCATGGTCGATGTCGGCCACAAGACGGCGACGCGCCGCGAAGCCGCGGCCGAGGCGCTGGTGATGCTGCCTGCCGCCGTGGCGCGCGAGCTGAAGCGCAGCGGGCATCGCACGAAGAAGGGACCGGTGTTCGACACCGCCATCATCGCCGGCGTGCTGGCTGCCAAGCGCACGCACGAGCTGATCCCCTTCTGCCATCCCCTGCCGCTGTCGAGCGTGAAGATCGAGGTCGCCGGCATGCGTGGCGGGCTGCGCATCACCTGCGAGGTGGCCGTGACGCACACCACGGGGGTGGAGATGGAGGCGCTCACCGGCGCCAGCGTGGCGGCGCTGACGGTGTACGACATGTGCAAGGCGCTGTCGCATGACATCCGCATCGGCCCCGTGCAGCTGCTGGCCAAGAGCGGAGGCAAGCGGGATTTCCGGCGCGCGTGCGCCAGGGGTGGCGAATGAGCGCGCCGCTGCATGGCCTGGTGCTGGCCGGCGGCCGCAGCCGGCGCATGGGACGCGACAAGGCGGCACTGGAGTTCGATGGCCGCACGCAGCTGGAGCGCGCCTTCGCCCTGCTGGAGCCGCTGACGGCGCGCTGCTTCGTCTCCGTGCGTTCCGACCAGCGCGAGGACCCGCTGCGGGCCCGCTTCCCGCAGATCGTCGACTTGCCCAACGGCCTGGAAGGTCCGCTGGGCGGGATCCGCGCCGCACAGCTCGCCCACCCGGAGGCCGCGTGGCTGGTGGTGGCCTGCGACCTGCCGCTGCTGGATGCGGCCACCCTGCAGCACCTGATCGCCAGCCGCGATCCTTCGCGCCTGGCCACCGCCTACCGCAGCAGCCATGACGGGCTGCCAGAACCGCTGTGCGCCATCTGGGAGCCGGCCTCGGCCAGTGCGCTGGCAGCGCACATCGCTGCCCACGGCAACTGCCCGCGCAAATTCCTCACGCAATCCGATACGCTGCTGCTCGACCAGCCCAGACCGGAAAGCCTCGAGAACGTGAATACGCCCGACGAACTGGCCGCCGCGCGCGCGGCCACCCACGGCACCGCCGCGGTGGATGCCCGCGAAGTGCGGGTGCAGTACTTCGCCCTGCTGCGCGAGCAGGCGGGCCGGCGCGAAGAAGCCGTGCTCACGCAGGCAGCAACGCCGCGCGAGCTCTACACCGAACTGGCGGCGCGCCATGGCTTCTCGCTCACGCCCGAGCACCTGAAGGTGGCCGTGAACACCGAGTTTTCCGAATGGACCCGGCCACTGGCGGCCGGGGACAGCGTGGTATTCATCCCGCCGGTGGCCGGCGGATGAGCGCCTTCCGTTTCTCGCACGATCCCATCGACACCACGCCGCTGCGCGCGGAGCTGGTGAGCACCCACTGTGGAGGCTTCACGGCCTTCGAGGGCTGGGTGCGCGACCACAACGAGGGGCAGCAGGTCACGAAGCTGGAATACGAGGCCTTCGAGGCACTGGGCCTGCGCGAGGGCGAGCGCATCATGCAGGAGGCGCGCGAGCGTTTCGGCGTGACGCAGGTGCTGTGCGTGCACCGCCTCGGGATCCTCGACCTCACCGACATCGCCGTGTGGGTCGGGGTGGCCTCTGCGCACCGCGACGAGGCCTTCCGGGCCTGCCGCTACATCATCGATGAAGTGAAGCACCGTGTTCCCATCTGGAAGAAGGAACACTACGTGTCGGGCGACTCAGGCTGGGTGAACTGCGAGCGCTGCGCCACGCATGCGCAGGCGCACGCCGGCCACGCCCACCACCACGACCACTGAATGACCATGGCCGGCCGGCCAGTTGGCCGTCACGGTCCTCGCTGGCCGCCGCCCCTGAAGCCACCCTGTGGCGGCCCGCCCGGTCCCCTGTTGCCACGCATTCCGCCACCCTGCACGCCCAGCGGCCCGCGCGGCACCTGCACCTGCATGGTCTGGCCATTGCGGCGGATCTCCACGGTAACGCTCTCGCCGGGACTGCCGGTGCGCGTCAGCGAGTTCAGCTCGCGCATGTCGAATACCCGCGTGCCGGCATAGGAAACGATCTGGTCGCCAGGCTGCAGGCCCGACCGCTCGGCGTTGGAGCTGGCCAGCACGTCCAGCACCTGCACCTGGGTGGGCCGGTTGTTGGCAGTGAGGTAGCGTTCATAGTCGGCGTCGCCCAGTTCCGCGCGCAGTGCGGCATCCACGTCCATCACGCCCTGCACCTGCCGGCCGGATTGCTGCGCCTCGTACTGCGCCTGCATGACCTGCACTTCAAGCTCCTGGGTACGCCGCTCGATCCACTCGGCCCGTTCGCGCGTGAAGCCCTGCGCCACCAGCCGCTGCAGCTGCTGCTCGCGCACGCGCTCCCGCATCGCGGCCGGGTCGGGCTGCGCGCCGTCCTCGCCGAAGCGGTTGCGCATTTCCTGGGCGCGCTGCGCGAACTCGGCATTGTCCGGCCCGCCGCGGCGCGCGCCCTCTGCCGGGCCCCGTCCTGCCAGGCGCCCTTCCAGTTCGGCCAGGCGCTGCTCCAGGGTGCGTGAACGATCGATCTGCGCCGCAAGGGCACGCTCCAGGTCAGCGATGCGCACGTCGGCGCTGGCGCCGGTCCTTGGCTCGAAGACCACCGGTTCAATTGCCGGGCTGCGGAAGCCCCCGCGGATGTACCAGGCCATGCCAACGCCTGCCACCAGCAGGACCGAAACCAGGATCACCTTCCTGATCATCTCGCACCCCCGCTCTGTCTTGCCGGATCAGCCCGGTCTTGTCTGTCCGTTGCCCCTGACGACGTACTTGTAGCTGGTCAGCTGTTCCACGCCGACCGGGCCCCGGGCATGGAAACGGTCGGTGGAAATGCCGATCTCAGCGCCCATGCCGAACTCGCCGCCATCGGCGAACTGCGTGGAAGCATTGTGCAGCACGATGGCGCTGTCGACCTCACGCAGGAACTTCGCCGCCGTTTCATCGTTGCCCGTGACGATGGAATCGGTGTGCGCCGAGCCATAGGTGGCGATATGGCGGATGGCCCCGTCCACGCCGTCGACCACGCGCACGGAGATGATGGCGTCCAGGTATTCGGTGCGCCAGTCCTGCTCGGTGGCGGGCTTCACCCGGGGATCGGCGGCCTGCGCCGCCGCATCGCCACGCAGCTCGCAGCCGCCTTCGGCCAGTGCCGCCAGCAACATGGGCAGCATTTCCCCGGGCGCGGACTTGTCCACCAGCAGCGTCTCGGCAGCGCCACAGATGCCGGTGCGCCGCAGCTTGGCGTTCACCACGACCTCGCGCGCCATGCTGGCGTCGGCGTCGCGGTCCACGTACACATGGCAGAGACCCTCGAGGTGGCCGATGACCGGCACCCGGGCTTCCTTCTGCACGCGCTCGACCAGGCTGCGTCCGCCGCGCGGCACGATCACATTGATCTGCTGGTCGAGGCCCGCCAGCATCATGCCCACCGCGGCCCGATCGGTGGTGGGCACGATCTGGATGGCGGCCCCGGGCAGGCCTGCTTCCTTCAGTCCCGCCACCAGGCAGGCATGGATGGCCGCGCTGGAAAGCCGGCTCTCTGATCCCCCGCGCAGGATCACGGGATTGGCGGACTTCAGGCACAGGGCGCCGGCGTCGGCCGTCACGTTCGGGCGGCTCTCGTAGATGATGCCGATCACGCCCAGCGGCACGCGCACGCGCTGGATGAGCAGCCCATTGGGCCGCTTCCACTCCGCGCTCACGCCACCGACTGGATCGGCCAGCGCCGCGATCTGTTCGATGCCGGCGGCCATGCCCTCGATGCGCTTGTCGTTCAGCAACAGGCGGTCGAGCAGGGCGGCGGAAAGCCCGCGCGCCCGCGCGGCCCGCATGTCCTCGGCGTTGGCGGCCAGGATGGCGCCAGCCTGCGCGCGGATGGCCGCGGCAGCGGCATGCAGCGCGCGATTGCGGTCGGCGCCGCTGGAAAGCGCCAGCGGTGCGCGCGCGGCGGCGGCGGCGCGGCCGATGCCCGCCATCACTTCACCCAGGTCGATGCCCTTGCCTTCCACTGCCTGCATGCTGCTCATCCGCCCGCCACTCCTGCCAGTTCCTCGGTCACCGTCCGCAGCACCAGGTCATCCCGGTGCACCACCTCGTCACGGCCACGATAGCCCACCAGCTGTTCGATATCCCGGCTCTGCCTGCCCATGATGCGCCGTACGTCGGCCGAGGAATAGGCCACCAGGCCGCGGGCGATCACCCGCCCGCCCGGATCGGCCACCTCCACGGCATCCCCGCGCTCGAACTGCCCGGAAACGTCCGTTACGCCCGCCGGCAGCAGGCTGCGGCCCCGCCGCAGGGCGCCGGCCGCGCCGGCGTCGATGGTCAGCACCCCCGCCGGCTGCAGGGCCCCGGCGATCCACTGCTTGCGGGCCGTGGCCGGAGTGGCTGCAGGGATGAACCAGGTGCAGCGGGCGCCGGCCTCGATGCGCTTGAGCGGACGGAGCGCGTGCCCGGAGGCAATGCACATGTGGCAGCCGGCATCCAGCGCGATGCGCGCCGCGGCGATCTTGGTGACCATGCCGCCGGAGCCCACATCGGAGGCGGAATTGCCCGCCATGGCCTCGATGCGCGCGGTAATGCCGCGCACCTCGGGGAAGAACTCCGCATCAGGCACCACGTTGGGATCGGCGGAATACAGTCCGTCGACGTCGGACAGCAGCACCAGGCAGTCGGCCATGGCCATCTGCGCCACGCGCGCGGCCAGCCGGTCGTTGTCCCCGTAGCGCAGCTCGGCGGTGGCCACGGTGTCGTTCTCGTTGATCACGGGAATGGCGCCCAGCTCCAGCAGCGTGTCGAGCGTGGCGCGGGCGTTGAGGTAGCGGCGGCGCTGCTCGCTGTCCTGCAGGGTGAGCAGCAGCTGCGCCACGGTGGTGCCCTCTTCTTCCAGCAGCTCCTTGTAGGCATGTGCCAGGCGGATCTGGCCCACGGCGGCAGCGGCCTGCTTCTGCTCCAATGCCAGCGCGCCCTTGGGCAGGCCGAGCTGCCGGCGCCCCAGCGCCACGGCCCCGGAGGACACGATGATCACCTGCTGGCCGCGGCGGCGCATGCGGCGGATGTCCTGCACCAGGGCCTCCAGCCAGCTGCGGTTGAGCCGACCGCTGACCTGGTCAACCAGCAGCGCGGAGCCGACCTTGACCACGACCCGGCGCGCCTCGGTCAGCAGCGAGGGGCTGGCGGAACGGCTTGGGCTGCGCTTGTGCATGGGGCGGATGAACTATAGCAGCGCTTTTCGCGTTGCCCGGCGTGTTCGCTGGTCCTAATATTATTTCTTTCCCCAGCCAGCCTTGAGTGCATCCGGGAGCAACAGTGGGCAGAGATTACGAACCCGTCAAAGGCCAGTGGTACGAGAACGTGGAGGAGGAAGAAACCTTCCGCGTGCTGTCCGTGGACGAGGACGCCGAACTGGTGGAGATCGAATACCTTGATGGCGACATCGAGGAACTCGACCTCGACACCTGGCACGAGATGGACCTGGAGCGCATCGAGGAGCCGGAGGGCTGGGCCGGCGGCGACGACGACGACGATGAGGACGAAGACGAGGACGACGAGGACCTCGACGACGACGACGACGAAGACGACGACTGGGACGACGACGACGACGAAGACGAGGACGACGACTGGGAAGACGAGGACGAGGACGATCGTTACTGAGGCATCCGCCACCGCCGCAGGGTCCCCGCGCAGGGGAATCCCTCAAATGCCCTGCGGCCGGTCACAAGTCACAGATTCTGCTTGCTTTTCAGGTTCAATTCGGCGCCTGGAATCCGTATAGTTTGCGTCCGCAATTGCCGGAACAAGTCTTCTGCCGAGGTCCCCTGATGCGATTCCTGAAGTGGCTGGACAACTCCAGGGCCGACGCTGCAGTCATCGCAGCCGACGACCCCCGGGCTGACGCCATCGAGTGGAGCCGCATCGTCCCCTTCATCGCCATGCACCTGGCCTGCTTCGCGGTGATCTGGGTGGGCATCAGCTGGACGGCCGTGGTCGTGGCGCTCATCGCCTACGCGGTGCGCATGTTCGCCATCACCGGCCTCTACCACCGCTACTTCTCCCACCGCACCTTCAAGACCTCGCGCCTGGGACAGTTCATCTTCGGCGTGCTCGGCGCCTCTGCCGTGCAGCGCGGGCCCATCTGGTGGGCCGCCCACCACCGCCACCACCATGCCCACTCCGACCAGGAGGGCGACATCCATTCGCCGAAGCAGGTGGGATTCTGGCGGGCGCACATGGGCTGGTTCCTCACCAACCGCGGCTTCACGCCCGACCTGAAGTACGTGCGCGACCTGATGCAGTTCCGCGAGCTGCGCTGGCTGGACCGCTTCGACATCGCCGTGCCCGTGCTGCTGGGCGCCGGCATGTTCCTGCTGGGGTGGGTGCTGGAGCGCCAGGCCCCGCACCTGGGCACCAGCGGCGGGCAGATGCTGGTGTGGGGTTTTTTCATCAGCACCGTGCTGTGTTACCACGGCACCTACACCATCAATTCGCTCTCGCACGTGTTTGGGCAGCAGCGCTACCGCACCGGCGACACCAGCCGCAACAACTGGCTGCTGGCCATCATCACGCTGGGTGAAGGCTGGCACAACAACCACCACTTCTATCCCAATGCCACGCGCCAGGGCTTCTACTGGTGGGAGATCGACGTCAGCTACTACGTGCTGAAGGTGCTCTCCTGGCTGGGCATCATCTGGGACCTGAAGCCCGTGCCGGTGGAACTGCGCGACCATTCGCCGCGGCGCATCCACCCGCTCAAGCGCTGACCGGGGCAGCGATGCCGGGCCGGCGGCGGCCCTCCGGCCCGGGCTGGCTTGCATCGCCGCCGGCACCCCCGCATCCTTCACGGTCAGGGGGGTGCATTCCAGGATCATGAATTCGACGACCAAGCCCACGATCATTCCCGAGGCCATCATCGAGCCGTCGGCCGGCTCCGCGGGCCTGCTCGCCCGCCTGGCGCGTGGCGCGCTGCTCAAGCGCCTCGCCTTGCTGCGCGACGGCCAGCTGACCCTACAGGACGGCGGCGAGACCCTGCGTTTCGGCGCCCGCACCGAACGCTCGGGCCTGTCGGCCACCATCACCGTGAACTCGCCGGAATTCTGGTCGCTGGCCGCCTTCGGCGGCACCGTGGGCGCGGGCGAGGCCTACATCCACGGCCACTGGCGCTGCGATGACCTGACCGCGCTGGTGCGCATCATGGTGCTCAACCGGCACGTGATGACCGGGATGGAGTCGGGCCTGGGGGCGCGCTTCTCGCAGCTCGCCCGCCGGCTGCTGCACTGGGCCAACCGCAACAACAAGTCCGGCAGTGCCCGCAACATCGCCGCCCACTACGACCTGGGCAACAAGCTCTACGAGCTGATGCTCGATGAGACCATGGCCTATTCCTGCGGCATCTTCCCCGCCGAGGACGCCACGCTGCACGAGGCCTCGGTGGCCAAGTTCGACGCCGTGTGCCGCAAGCTGGCGCTGACCCCGGCCGACCACCTGGTGGAGATCGGCACCGGCTGGGGCGGGCTCGCCATCCACGCGGCCGAGCGTTACGGCTGCCGGGTCACCACCACCACCATCTCGCGCGAGCAGCACGACTTCGCGAAGGAGAAGATCGCCCGCCGCGGTCTTTCCGACCGCATCACGCTGCTGCTCAAGGACTACCGCGACCTCACCGGCCAGTACGACAAGCTGGTGTCGATCGAGATGATCGAGGCGGTGGGCGCACGCTACCTCGATACCTACTTCCGCAAGTGCTCCTCGCTGCTGAAGCCCACCGGCGCCATGCTGCTGCAGGCCATCACGCTGCAGGACCAGTATTACGAGCGCGCGCTGAAGTCCGTGGACTACATCCAGCGTTTCGTGTTCCCTGGCAGCTTCATCCCGTCCATCGAGGCCATCACCAGCTCGCTGGCGCGCGCCACCGACATGAAGGTGTTCAACCTCGAGGACATCGGCCCGCACTACGCACCCACCCTCAGGATGTGGCGCGAGCGTTTCTTCGCCAACCTGCAGCGCGTGAAGGAACTGGGTTATCCGGACAGCTTCGTGCGGCTGTGGGATTTCTACCTGTGCTACTGCGAGGGCGGATTCGCCGAGCGGCAGCTGGGCGATGTGCAGATGCTGCTGACCAAGCCGGACTGCCGACGCGCGGCGATCGCCGCGGCCTGAGTTGGACCTTCCCGCCAGGCTGCGCGAGCTGCTGGGCACCGATGCGGTGCGCACGGCGCCGGACGAGCTTGCACCCCACCTGACAGACCACCGCGCCCTCTTCCATGGCAAGGCGGCGGCCCTGGTAATGCCGCGTGGGACCGGGGAGGTATCCAGGCTCCTCGCCTTCTGCCATGCCCACCGCGTTCCCGTGGTGCCACAGGGCGGCAACACGGGCTACTGCGGTGGCGCGACTCCCGATGATTCCGGCCGCGCGGTGGTGCTGGCCATGCGGCGCATGAACCGCATCCGGCAGGTGGATGCCGCGAACTTCGCGCTGGTCGCCGAGGCCGGCTGCACGCTGGCCGCCGTGCAGTCCGCGGCGGAGGAAGCCGGGCGACTGTTCCCGCTCAGCCTGGGTTCCGAAGGCACCTGCCAGATCGGCGGCAACCTCGCCACCAACGCCGGCGGCACGGCGGTGCTGCGTTATGGCACCACGCGCGACCTTACGCTGGGCATCGAGGCGGTGCTCGCCGACGGCAGCGTGATCCCGCAGCTCTCGCCCCTGCGCAAGGACAACACCGGCTACGACCTGAAGAACCTGCTCATCGGCAGCGAGGGCACGCTGGGGGTGATCACGGCGGCGTGCCTGAAGCTGTATCCGCAGCCCCGCGAGCGCGCCACGGCCTGGCTGGGCATCCCCTCCCCTGCGGCGGCCATTGAACTGCTGGCGCGGCTGCGCGCCGCCAGCGGTGATGCGCTGGCCACGCTGGAGCTGGTGCCCGCGGTGGCGCTGCAGCTGGTGCTGCGGCATGTACCCGGTGCGCGCCATCCCGGCGTCCTCGACTCGCCCTGGCACCTGCTGGTGGAAGTTCCCGACAGCGGGCGCGGCGACGCGGCGGCGGCACTGGCGGCGGCACTGGAAGATGCCGGCGAGGCCGGCCTGGTGACCGATGCGGCCATTGCCCAGAGCGAGGCCCAGCGCGAGGACTTCTGGCGGCTGCGTGAATCCGTGCCAGAGGCGCAGCGCCGGGCCGGCGGCAGCCTCAAGCACGACATCGCCGTGCCGGTGGCTGCCATCCCCGCCTTCATCGAGGCCGGTGCGCAACTGTGCGCGCGGCTGGCGCCCGAGGGTTACCTGGTCGCCTACGGGCACGCCGGCGACGGCAACCTGCACTTCAACCTCAACCAGCGCGAGGGCACCGACAAGGCGGCATTCCTGGCCCGCGAGGCACCGCTGCGCCGCGCGGTGCATGACCTGGTGGCCCGCTTCGGCGGCAGCTTCAGCGCCGAGCATGGCATCGGCCAGCTCAAGGTGGAGGAGCTGCGCCGCTACGCGCCGCCGGCGGAACTGGCTGCCATGCACCGCATCAAGCAGGCGCTGGATCCACACAACATCCTGAATCCGGGCAAGGTGCTTTGACCCTGGCGTGTGCCCGGCAGGCGCCGCGCCGCCTTCAGCCGCCCTTCGCGGGCGCCCTGATCAACCCTTCCTGCGCCGTGCTGGCCACCAGCACGCCCTGCTGCGTGAAGATGCTGCCGCGAGCGAAGCCACGGGCACCTGCCGCAGCCGGGCTCTCGATCGAATAGAGCAGCCACTCATCCACACGTACGGCGCGATGGAACCACATCGCGTGGTCGATGCTGGCGACGGTGACGCCCCGGCTGCCCAGCGAGTAGCCATGCGGCCGCATCGCGGTGGCCACCAGGTGATAGTCGGAGACATAGGCCAGCAACGCGGCATGGCGGCGCGGGTCCGCACCCACCGCATCCAAGGCACGGAACCACACGTCCAGTCGCGGCGGGCCAGGCTCGGGATCCGGATAATCAAGCCGCTGCACGGCGCGGAATTCGAACGGCGCATTGCGGCCGGCGAAGCGCTGCACGGCCGGCGGCAGCGCGGCGGCCTCGGTGTCGAGCAGGTCGCGCAGGTCCGGCAGGGAGTCCGGCGGCGGGACGACAGGCATCCCGACCTGGTGTTCCAGCCCCGGCTCGGCTTCATGGAACGAGGCCGCCATGTGGAAGATCTGCTGGCCATGCTGGATGGCCACCACGCGCCGGCTGGAGAAGCTGCCGCCATCGCGGCTGCGGTCCACCTGGTAGACGATGGGGGCGTTGAAGTCGCCGCGGCGCAGGAAGTACGCATGCAGCGAATGCACCTGGCGCGCCGGCACGGTGGCATAGGCTGCGCCCAGCGCCTGCCCCAGCACCTGGCCGCCGAACACCTGCGGGGATCCGATGTCGCGGCTGGCGCCGCGGAAGAGGTCCACCTCCAGCGGCTCCAGCTCCAGCAGCTGCAGCAGCTCGGCCAGTGGCGCCAGCATGCCGGTGGCGCCTACCCCGCGTCCGCGGGCGAGTCGGTGACACCCAGGCGCTGGTGCATCACCGGGCTGGTGGTGGTGTATTGCAGGAACTGGCGCTTCTGCGGATAGAGGTAGTGCTGGATGGCGAATGCAGCCAGTGCCGCCTCGTGGAAGCCGGAGAGGATCAGTTTCTTCTTGCCGGGGTAGGTGTTGATGTCACCCACGGCAAAGATGCCCGGCACGCTGGTCTGGAACTTCTCCGTATCCACCTTCAGCGCCTTCTTCTCCAGCTCCAGTCCCCACTCGGCGATGGGGCCGAGCTTGGGGGCCAGTCCGAAGAAGGCCAGCAGTGCATCGGCGTCGACGGCGTGCATGGCGCCGCTGGCATCCTTCACGTTCACGCCGGTGAGGCGCTCGCCGCTGGTGATGAGCGAGGCTGCCGTGCCTTCGATGAATCGCATCTTTCCGTCGGCCACCAGCTGCTGCATCTTCTGCACCGAGGCCGGCGCGGCCCGGAATTCAGGACGGCGATGCACCAGCGTGAGCGAGGCGGCCTTGCCAGCCAGGTCCAGCGTCCAGTCCAGCGCGGAGTCACCGCCGCCGAAGATCACCAGGTTCCTGCCATGGAAATCAGCCGCCGACTTCACGCGATAGAAGATCTGGCTGCCCTCGAAGACCTCGGCGTTCTCCACGCTCAGCCGGCGCGGCTGGAAGGAGCCCACGCCGCCGGCGATCACGATGGCGCCGGCATCGAACCTGAGGCCGCCGGCGGTTTCCACGTCGAAGCGGCCATCCTCCCGCTTGTTCACCACGGTGACCTCGTGGCCGAAGTGCATCTCGGCGCCGAAGGGCTTGATCTGCTCCAGCAGCCGGTCGATGAGTTCCTGCGCGCCGCACACCGGCAGCGCGGGAATGTCGTAGATGGGCTTCTCCGGATACAGCTCCGCACACTGCCCACCGGGCATGGCAAGGGAATCAAGCAGGTGGGCCTTGATGCCCAGCAGGCCCAGTTCGAAAACCTGGAACAGCCCGCAGGGGCCGGCGCCAACAATGACGACTTCCGTCTGGATGGTCATGATCTCGATCGGAACAAAGGGACGAAAAAAGGCAGCGCCGAAGCCTCAGGCGCGGCCGGCGTTGGAATCGGTGGGCGTGTGGTAATACTCGCTGTCGGCCGCCAGCTCGCGCACCAGGCGGCGCAGCTCCTCGACACGCGCCTCGGCGGTGCTGATCGGCAGGCAGTCCTGGCAACGCGCATCCCCGCAGGGCTGGCGCGAATACAGCCAGTACTGCACGGCGCCGGCCAGCAGGCCGTCGGCGATGTCCCAGAGGTCGGCGTCCTTGTCCTTGTCGGCGAGCTTGTTGCCAAGATCCACTGCCTTGGCAAAGGCTGATTCGAAGCTTTCCGGGGTGGCGGTCATAAGAAACCCGATTATAGCGGAACCCTGTTATTTTAGGGGTTGACCGTAACTGCCTGTGCAGATACTGTGGAACTATGAGCACCGAAAAACACAACGTTCCGGACTTCTACCACGGGGACAACTGGTCGGCCGAAGAATCGATCGGCTACTTGTTGCGCACCACGGTCTCAACACTGATGCGGGCCGCGGAAGCAGCAATGCGACCTTATGGCCTCACATCCGTGCAATGGGCGCCGCTGATGATCATCTCGCGTGGCGGCAATCCCACTGCGGCGAGCCTGGCGCGAGACCTGAACACCGACACTGGTGCGATGACGCGCATGCTGGACCGCCTGGAGGCCAAGGGGCTGCTGATGCGCACGCGCAGCGCCACCGACCGCCGCGTGGTGGAACTCACCCTCACCGACCAGGGCCGCGAGCTCACCACCAAGATCCCGCACCACCTCGCAGCCGTGTACAACAACCACCTCGCCGGGTTCTCCGCCGACGAGTTCAACCTGCTCAAGCAGTTCCTGCGGCGGATCATCGCCAACCGGGACCACAGCGTGTGAAAAACCTGGCGGCCGGCCCCGCCGGCCGCCCTTGCCTAGGGCAATCCTCAGCGATAGCCCTCGGCCTGCATCGAGAACAGGCGTTCATACACGCCGGCCCGCGCCATCAGCGCGTCGTGGTCGCCACGCTCCACCACCCGCCCGCCGTCCAGCACGATGATCTCGTCGGCCATGCGCACCGTGGAGAAGCGGTGCGAGATCAGGATGGTCATGCGCCCGTCCGACAGGTCCCGCACGTGGCGGAACACCTCCGCCTCCGCCTCGGCATCCATGGCCGCGGTGGGTTCGTCCAGCACGCGGATGTCCGCGTCGCGCCGCATGAAGGAACGTGACACGGCGACCTTCTGCCACTGGCCGCCGGAGAGCTCGCGCCCGCCCTGGAACCATTTGCCCAGCTGCGTCTGGTAGCCCTCGGGCAGCGCATCGATCAGGGCGGCAGCCTCGCCCTGCGCGGCGGCCTCGCGCCAGCGCGCCTCATCCTCGAAATTCCGCTCGTCGCCAGCGCCGATGTTCTCGCCCACGCGCATCTGGTAACGCACGTAGTCCTGGAAGATCACGCCGAAACGGCGTCGCAGCGCATCCACGTCCCATTCCGCCAGGTCACGGCCGTCGAGCAGGATGCGCCCGGAGGTGGGCACGTACAGCCGCGTGAGCAGCTTGATCAGCGTGGTCTTGCCCGAACCATTGGCGCCCACGAGCGCAAGGCTGCGGCCAGGCTTCAGGTGCAATGACACATCCGACAGCGCCGGCTGGTCGCCGCCCGGATAGGTGAAGGAAACATGCTCCAGGCGCAGGCCATCGGCGGGATCCGGCCCCGAAACAGCCGTGCCGCCAGGGGGGCGCGGATCGGTCTCCAGGTATTCGTACAGCGTGGAGAGGTAGAGGTTGTCCTCATAGAGGCCGCTCACCGCGCTCAGCGCCGCACTCACGGCCGCCTGGCCCTGCCGGAACAGCAGCAGGTACATGGTCATCTCGCCGATGGTGATGGCACCGCGCACGGCGCTGATGGCCACCCAGCAATAACCGCCATACAGCGCCGCCGTGGCCAGCAGGCCCAGCCCGAAACCCCAGCTGTCGCGACGGATCGCCAGCTGGCGTTCCTGCGCGAACAGCCGCCGGTGGATCTCCTGGTAGCGCTCGAGGAAGCGGCGACCCAGCCCGTAGAGCTTCACCTCCTTGGCATGGTCCTCGCGCGCGATGACCGTCTCCAGGTACGCCTGCATGCGACGGTCCGGCGAGCGCCAGCGGAACAGCCGGAAGGCCTCGTTGGAGAACTTCGTCTCGGCGATGAACCCCGGCACGCCGGCCAGCAGCAGCAACATCACGGCCAGGGGGGAGAACTGCCACAGCAGCACGCCGAAGCTGGCCAGCGAGATCAGGTTCTGCGCCAGCCTGAAGGTCCGCTGCACCAGCGACAGCGGGCGCGCCGAAGCCTCGCGCCGCGCGCGCGTGAGGCGGTCGTAGAATTCCGAATCCTCGAAGTGCTCCAGGTCAAGGGTGAGCGCCTTCTCGAGGATCATGGAGTTGACGCGGAAGCCCAGCTGCTCGCGCAGCAGCGTGGTGGCCAGGGACAGCGCACGCGTGCTCAGCGCCAGCAGCGCCACCGCTGCGCCTTCCAGCGCCACCAGCTCCAGCACCGGCGCCAGTGCGCCGTCGGTGGACGCCGCGGCGACCACGGCGTCGACGATGCGTGCGCCCAGCAGGGCCACCAGCGCCGGCAGCGTGCCGGCCAGCAATGTGAGCAGGCCCAGCCAGAGCGTCAGTGGACGGCTTGTCTGCCAGACCAGCTCCAGCGCCTTGCGGCCGTAGGCGAATACCTGCAGGAACTCGCGGGGCAGCTGGCGCAGGTCCTGCTGCTGGGGTACTGACGGCGCAGGAGGCCCGCGACTCATGGCTGGATTGCCGATGCCTCGATGAGACGTGACTGCACGTTGATGCCGTTGAGTCCCTGCACCTCAAGGAGGGCCTCGAATGGCGCGCCGGGAGGCAGGCTGGCATCGATGGCACGCAACTGCGCGGAGTCGGCGGCGGTCTCCGCGGCCTGCATCAGGCCCGTGTCGCGCGTGCCGGCGATGATGAGGTGGCGATGACCGCCGGGCCCGGCCAGCTGGGCAAGGTAGGCATAGTCGCTGTAGCGCTCGGTGACGCCGTGGGGAATGCCCGCGTCACTGGTCCACGCGACGCCGCTCACCGAATCCACCAGCTCGTCGTAGGAACCGCCGAATGAATAGCGCGAGCTGGCCACCATCATGTCCTCGAGCATGCCCAGCGCCGAGAGGTAACCCAGGTAGACGATGTGGGTGGACTTCAGGGTGGAAGGATCCAGCTCGGAGGCCAGCGTCAGCAGCAGCGGCTTGCCCGTGGCGCGCAGCACCGGCAGCACCTCGCGCAGCGCCTGGGCGCTGGAAGTGGGCAGGTAGCCGAGGTTGAGGTCGGCATAACGTTCCTGCAGCGCGGGGTCGGCCACGAAACCCTGTTCCAGATCGTGGCGGGAGTTGATGGTGAAATCACGCACCAGGCGCCGCACGTCGCCGCGCGCATCGCGCTCACCGAATATGTAGTAGTCGCCCAGCACGAGCTGCACGGGCAGGTCGTCGGCGAACAGTGGAGCCCACAGCGCCGAATCCTTCAGGCGGGCCAGCTGCGGTTCCAGCGACGGCGGGCGCAGTGCCAGCGTGGTGGCCAGGACTGTTGCCGCCAGCAGCAAAAGGACAAGCACCCCCGCCAGGCGCTCGCGGCCTGTCCGGGGCAGAAGCTGGCGCCACCAGCCCTCGCTGCTCGCCGCGGCGGCCGGGGCGCCCTCGGCCAGCACCAGGCGGTATTCGCCGCGCGGCAGCGTCAGCCGCGGACTGGCATTGCCGTAGAAATCCTCGAGCCGCCGGCGCAGCTTGTGGGCCGCGACCCGTACGGTGGCATCCTGGGCGAGGTCCACGTCGGCGCCGCGGTCGAAGCAGTCGATGGCGACCTCGGTCTCCTTGGGCACGCGTCCGGCCGCCTGGCAGGCGACCAGGAAGTCGAAGAGGCGCGCCACCTGGGTGCCCTTGCCGAGCACCCCGCTGCCCCGCACGCGTGCAATTTCAGCCTCGAATGCCGCTTCCACGGCCGCAAGTCTAATGGGAAAGTACCGGGGAAACTGCTAATCTCGCGGCCCGTTTTTTCCGGCCTCGCACTCCCGGCCGCCCCGAGCAACCCATGCCGCGCCCCATCCGCAACATCGCCATCATCGCCCACGTGGACCATGGCAAGACCACGCTTGTCGACTGCCTGCTGAAGCAGTCCGGCACCTTCGCCGCGCACGAGAAGGTCGGCGAGCGCATCATGGATTCCAACGCCATCGAGAAAGAGCGCGGCATCACCATCCTCGCCAAGAACTGCGCCATCGACTACGGCGGAGTGCGCATCAACGTGCTCGACACCCCCGGCCACGCCGACTTCGGCGGCGAGGTGGAGCGCGTGCTGTCGATGGTCGACGCCGTGGTGCTGGTGGTCGACGCAGTGGAAGGCCCCATGCCGCAGACGCGCTTCGTCACGCGCAAGGCACTGGGGCTGGGCCTGAAGGCCATCGTGGTGGTGAACAAGGTCGACCGCCCCGGCGCGCGCCCGGGCTGGGTGATCGACCAGACATTCGACCTCTTCGACAAGCTGGGCGCCACCGACGAGCAGCTGGATTTCCCCGTGGTCTATGCCTCGGCCCTGCAGGGCTGGGCCAGCCTCGACCACACCCAGCAGCAGCCGGACATGACGCCGCTGTTCGAGGCCATCCTGAAATACGTGCCGGAGCCCGAGGCCGACCCCGACGGCGCGCTGCAACTGCAGGTCTCCACGCTCGACTACAACTCCTACGTGGGCCGGATCGGCATCGGCCGCATCCGCCGCGGCTCGGTGAAGCCCGGCCAGAACGTGGTGTTGCGCCATGGCGATGAAGACCGGGGCCCCGGCCGCATCGGCCAGGTGCTGGCCTTCCAGGGCCTGGAGCGCAGCGCGGTGGATGCCGCCTCGGCCGGCGACATCGTCGCCATCACCGGCATCGAGGACGTGAACATCGGCATCACGCTGTGCGACCCGGAGCATCCGGAAGGCCTGCCGCCCATCGCGGTGGACGAGCCGACGCTGTCGATGATGTTCCAGGTGAACACCTCCCCGCTGGCCGGCCGCGAGGGCAAGTTCGTCACCAGCCGCCAGATCCGAGAGCGGCTGATGAAGGAGCTGGAGCACAACGTGGCGCTGCGCGTGGAAGACACCCGCGATGCAGACGTGTTCCGGGTCTCCGGCCGTGGCGAGCTCCACCTGACCATCCTGATCGAGAACATGCGCCGCGAGGGCTACGAGCTGGCCGTGTCGCGCCCGCAGGTGCTGCTCAAGCAGGTCGACGGTGAAACGCACGAACCCTACGAGGCCCTCACGGTCGACGTGGAAGAAGCCCACCAGGGTGGCGTGATGGAGGCGCTGGGTGCACGCCGCGCCGAAATGAAGGACATGACCGTGGATGGGCGCGGCCGCGTGCGCATCGAATACCGCGTGCCCGCACGCGGACTCATCGGCTTCCAGGGCGAGTTCATGAACCTCACCCGCGGTTCGGGCCTGATGAGCCATGTGTTCGACGGCTACGCCCCGATGAAGGGCGAGGTGGCCGAGCGCCGCAACGGCGTGCTGGTGAGCATGGAAAACGGCGAGGCCGTGGCCTATGCCCTCTTCAGCCTGCAGGAACGCGGGCGGCTGTTCGTCGGCCACGGCGAGAAGCTGTATGAGGGGATGATCATCGGCATCCACAGCCGCGAGAACGACCTGGTCGTCAATCCCGTCAAGACCAAGAAGCTCACCAACATCCGCGCCGCGGGCAAGGATGACGCCATCCTGCTCACGCCGCCCATCGAGCTGACCTTGGAATACGCGGTGGAGTTCATTGCCGATGACGAGCTGGTCGAGGTAACCCCGCAGTCCATTCGCATCCGCAAGCGCTACCTCACGGAGAACGAGCGCAAGCGGCATTCTCGCGCGGCGGAGGCGCAGCTGGCGGGATGAAGGCCTGGCTGGCCATCCTCGTCGCCTGTATCGCGGGCTTCCTGCTGCAGCAGTCCGCCTCGCCCCTGCTGATCGAGCAGCTGGCACTCTGGCCGTTGCATGACTACCGCGGCATTCCCGGGTTTGAACCCTGGCAGCTCGTCACCTACGCCTTCCTGCACGGCGACATGGTGCACCTGTTCTTCAACATGTTTGCGTTGTACATGTTCGGCCAGGCCATCGAGGAACTGATGGGCACGCGCCGCTTCGTCGTGTACTACCTGGTGTGTGTAATCACGGCGGCCATCGCGCAGCTCCTCGTGCAGAAGTTGATGGGCGTGGCACGTCCCACGGTGGGCGCCTCCGGCGGCGTGTTCGGGCTGCTGCTCGCCTATGGCATGGCTTTTCCGCACAACCGGCTGATGCTGATCTTTCCGCCCATCCCGATGCCGGCGTGGCTGTTTGTCACGCTGTACGGACTCCTTGAGCTGTACCTGGGCTTCAGTGGCCGCAACAGCAACGTCGCCCATTTCGCCCACCTGGGCGGCATGGCCGGTGGTCTGGTGCTGCTGCTCTACTGGCGAGCCAGGCGGCGCGGCCGGCGCTACTAGCAGGCTGGCGCCGGCGCGCCCTCAGGCGCGCACCACGCAATTGCGGCCGCGCTCCTTGGCCTCGTACAGCGCCTGGTCTGCGCGCTCGAAGACGCTCTCGCCCGCGTCATCCTTGTGCATCTCGGTAATGCCGCCGGAGATGGTCACTCGCACCGGCTTGCCGCGGAAATGGAAGCCGATGTCGGCCACTGCCTGGCGCACCTTTTCCGCCAGCTTCACGGCGTCATCCAGGGCCGTGCCCGCCAGCAGCATGGCGAACTCCTCGCCCCCGTAGCGCGCCACGAAGTCCGCCGAGCGGATGCTTCCGGCCAGCGTCTCGGCCACCACGGCCAGCACCCGGTCGCCAGCGCGGTGGCCGAAGCCGTCGTTCACCGACTTGAAATGATCGATGTCCCAGGCCACCACGCAGATGGGCTGGCGGAAGCGCTTGAAGCGCTCGCACTCGGCGCTGAAACGATGGTCCCAGGCCAGCCGGTTGGGAATGCGCGTCACCGGGTCGAGCAGCGCCATGCGCTTCTCGCTGCTCAGCCGCTGATGCAGGCGGCGCGCCTCCGATTCCATCTGGTCCATGCGCGCCCGCATGTCCTCGGTGCGTTCACGCGACTGGCGGGCACGCTCGGCCTCGCGCTGGCGGTAGTTCTGCAGGTGGTGGCCAATGGCTTCCACGCGCTCGCGCAGGGCCTGCCGCATGGCCTCCAGGTCGTTGCTGCGCTCCACGCTCTCGCCCATGGCGCGCATCTCGCCGGTGATCTGCAGGTTCAGCGTGTCGGAGCTGGTGTTGCGCTGGGACTCATCGTCGGTCTGGCCGGCGATGTAGCGGCTGAGTGAATCCAGCTGCACCACCATCTGCCCCAGCAGCATCTCGGTTTCCTGGCGTGCCTTTTCCAGCTGCTTGATGCACTGGACGGCAAGGCCGGCGACCTTTTCCACCAGGCGCGGCAGCTGGTCGCCCATCATGGGGGAGAAGAGCTCCTCTTCCAGCTGCTTCGCCTCGGCGGCCAGCCCGGAATCACGGCTGACTTCATCAAGCAGCCGCGTCATCTCGGCCCGGATCAGGACGCTCGCGGCATCGAGGTTGCCCGCCGGGGTTTCAAGCCGGGGCTGCGCTTGCGGTGATGCATGTTGGGCACCCGGCGCGGCGTCGGCGGAAGGCGGGGCGGTGCCGGCAAGGGCTGCGGTGTTGACCGGGTCCGGCGCAATGGCCGGCATGCCGGGGCTGGCCTGCGCAACGACGGTGGAGGCCGTCCCGGGAGGCGCCGACTTCGCATCGCTGTCCATCAGGCGTACGGCCTCTGCCAGGGCCAGACCCAGCGGCTCCAGCTGTTCGGCGGGCGCGCCCCGCGCCACGGCGTCCCGCAACCGCTTCAGCTCCTGGTCCAGGCGGGGCGACTGCCCCTGCGCCGCGAGGCACAGGCGACCCACCAACCCCTGCACCATCTGCAGCTGGTCACGGACCTGGCGCCCTTCCGCCTCGAAGCCACGCAGTGCCTCGTAGTACTTCGTGCGCCAGTCATCCCGCTCGGTGAGCCTGTAAGCCATATAGCCTCGTGAGTCCCTCGCCTGTATCGGCAGTTGTGCGGACAAGCTGCAGCCGCGTACACCGCTCCACCAGTGACCTGGTTCGCAAAAGGGACCACGGGAGGCATGCAGGCTTCCGCGTTGATCCGCAGCAAGGCCGGCATCATCGCGGTCCACCCGCATGGCCGCAATCTGTCGCCATGCCTATACTTGCGCGCCGTGAGCCACATCACATGCGGCTTTCCGCCGCCGCAATGGAGGACGCCATGGCCAGGTTGATCGCGTGTGCAGGTACGGTTCTGGCGCTGGCCGCCCCACTGGCCCTGCTGGCCGCCGAACCTGGTCCGGGTGTGGCGCCCGTCACACTCGGCAGCAGCTATACCTTCGACACGGCCGAGCAGCACGGCATCCGCGTGGACGTGCTGGCGCGCGGCCTGAACCACCCGTTCGCGGTGGTGGTCCTGCCATCCGGGGACGCACTGGTGAGCGAGCGCGGCGGCAACCTGCGCCTGGTGCGCAATGCCACCGCTGCGGACGGCACGGCGCGGCTGGAGCCCCGTCCTGTCGCCGGTGTGCCGCAGCTCTCGCCTCCCTACCGCAACGGCGGCCTGCACGACCTGCAGCTGCATCCGGACTTCGCCCGCAACCAGCTGATCTACTTCACCTACAACAAGGCGGGCAATCCGCCGCCGGCCGACGGTAGCACGCCCGGCCGCCAGGAGAGCCGCGTAGCGCTGATGCGCGGCCGCTTCGCCGGCGAAACCCTCACGCAGGTGGAAGAATTGTTCGTCGGTGATTCCGGCAGCACCAGCGGCTCGCGCATCGCCTTCGGCAAGGACGGCTTCGTCTACATGACCACGGGTGCACCCTTCGACGAGCAGGCACAGCAGCCCGGCAGCATCTACGGCAAGGTGTTGCGGCTCACCGATGCCGGCCGGCCGGCCCCGGGCAATCCCTTCGCGGGGCAGCCGGGAGCCCGGGCAGAAGTGTTTTCGGTGGGCCATCGCGACCAGCTCGGGCTCACGGTGCATCCCGTCACCGGCGTGGTGCTCAATGCAGAGCACGGCCCCAATGGCGGTGACGAGGTGAACCTCATCGAGGCTGGCCGCAACTATGGCTGGCCGAAGGTGAGCTTCGGCCGCAACTACGACGGCCCGCGCCACTCGCCGCTGCCGGTGGCAGAGGGCGTCGAGCAGCCGCTGGTGCTGTGGCTGCCCTCCATCGCGCCGGGCGGCATCTTGGTTTATGACGGCGAGCGTTTCCCGGCCTGGAAGGGCAACCTGTTCGTCTCCAGCGCGCGGCGCGGGGAAATCCCGCGCACCGGCGGCCTGGAGCGCGTGGTCTTCAACGACAGGCTGGAAGAAATCCGCCGCGAGACGCTGCTGACCGAACTGCGCCAGCGCATCCGCGACGTGCGGCAGGGACCGGACGGGTTGCTGTACGTGGTCACCGACGAGGACGACGGGGCGCTGCTCAGGATTTCCCCGCACTGACGCGTTTCTGCCACGCATCGGCAAGGCGCCTGGCCGACACCGGAACCGCCGTCTTCAGCTGCTGCGCGAACAGCGACACGCGGTATTCCTCCAGCAACCAGCGGAAGTCATCGTCCTGCGGTGACAGGCGGCCCTGCTCCGCCTTCAACTGTGCCCAGTAGCGTGATTCCCATTGCTGCGCCTCGGCAGCGAGCTTCTGGTCGCGGGCCCCGTCCTGGCCGGCCTTCTCCAGGCGTTGCAGCAGGGCCTTCAGGTAGCGCGGGTATTCACGCAGGCGCGCCCAGGGCGTAATAACGGGAAAGCCGGCGAAGAGCAGGCGGCCGAGCTGCGCCTCGACGTCCACCTGCAGGTCGGGCATGCGCAGCACCCGCAGTCGGGCCTGCACCGCCGACCATGATTCCAGCGCCTGCTGCAGGGTGCGGGAGATCTCCTGGGCCAGCGCGCCGGCGCCCGGCGCCGCTGCCGCGATGGCGGCATCGAATTGCGCACGTGTGCGCGGCAGGGGGCGGCCGTCCAGGAAGCGCGCTGCCACCAGCGTGTCGAGCGCGTCGTCGCGCAGGTCGCGCGGCTTGCCGGTCGCCGGCGTCGCCGGCCCGGCCGGCAGGTTGCGATAGGCCATCTCGCCTTGCACATTGACCGCCAGGTCCTTGCGCAGCGGCTTGATGTCCTTCGCCAGCACCAGTCGCAGCAGCCTGACCAATCCCCGGCGGTGGCTGGCCTCGGCCTGGTGCGGCAGCGGGAACAGGCGCACGCCCACGGTCTCGCCCTCGTCCACCAGCGCGGGGTGGCCGAACAGCCTCTGGCCATCGTGCACGCCCTCGAACGCCGCCGGCAGGTCACCGAAGTCCCAGGCCTTGCAGCCGGTGTGCAGCAGGGCCTGCACCGCCAGCTGGTGGAAGTTCTGCGCGGCGCTGCCGCCATGGCGGCGCTGCAGTTCAGCCAGGGTGCGGCTGCTGTCCACCACGCGGCTGTGCTCGTCGAGCAGCGCGTAGCGCATGCGCAGGTGGGGTGGCAGCAGCTCCTCGCGGAAATCCCCCGCACCGACCTTCACGCCACTATGGCGGAACAGTGCCGCGGCCAGCTGCGCGTGCAATCCCCCGCCCTTCGCGGGATCCAGCTGGTCCAGCGCGCGGGCTGCATGCTCGGGCACCGGCACGAAGTTCACGCGCAGGGCCTTTGGCAGAACACGCACCAGCGCCGTGACTTTTTCCTCCAGCAGGCCGGGCACCAGCCACTGGAAAGGTTCGGCCTTCAGCTGCTGCAGCATGTGCAGCGGCACCAGCGCCGTGACGCCGTCCTCGGCGTGGCCGGGCTCGAAGCGGTATTCCAGCGCCACGCGCAGGGGTCCCGCCTGCAGGTGGTCCGGGAAACGCCATGGATCAACCGCCGCATCGTTGCCTGCCGCGATGTCCTCCGCGGCCAGGAACAGCAGCTTCGGGTCCTTGCGTTCAGCCTCCCTGCGCCAGCGCTCGAAGCCGGCGCCATTGGCCACATCCGGTGGCACGCGTGCATCGAAGAAGGCGAACAGCTGCGCCTCATCGGCCAGCAGGTCAACGCGCCGCCCCTTCTGCTGCAGGTATTCCGCCTCCTCCAGCAGCTTCAGGTTGTGGCTGAAGAACGGGGCCTTGCTGTCGTAATCCATCTGCACCAGCGCGTGGCGGATGAACAGCTCGCGCGCCTCGCGCGGTGCGATGCGCTCGTAGTTCACCTTGCGGCCGGCCTGCAACGTGAGGCCGAACAGCGTGCTCTTCTCGTGCACCACCACGCGGGCGCCCTTGCGCTCCCAGTGGGGTTCGTAGTGCTGCAGGCGCACGACGTGGGCGCCGGCCTGCTCGATCCACTCCGGCTCCACCCGTGCCACGTTGCGAGCGTAGATCTTCGTGGTCTCCACCTGCTCGGCACAGACGATCCAGGCAGGCTTCGCCTTGAACTGCCCGGAACCAGGGTGGATGAACACCTTCTGCCCACGCGTTCCCAGGTATTCGGCCTTCTCGCGGCGCTGGCACACCTGCGACAGCAGGCCGGCCAGCAGCGCACGATGCACCTGCGCGTAGTCGGCTGGCTGTTCGTTCAGCGGCAGCTTCAGCTCGCCCTTGAGCACCTCCATGATCTGGGCGTGGATGTCGTGCCACTCGATCATCCTGAGGTACGAGAGGAAGTTCCCGCGGCACCACGCCCGCAGCTTCGCCTTCGACAGCTGCTTGCGCTGCACCTCGTACTCCTGCCACAGCTTCAGCAGCGAGAGGAAATCGGACTTCTCGTCGCGGAAGAGCGCATGCTTCTGGTCCGCCTGGGCCTGTTTGTCCTGGGGTCGCTCGCGCGGATCAGGCACGCCCAGCGCGGACACGATCACCGCCACCTCGGCGAGGCTCCTCTCCTGTGCCGCAGCCAGCAACATGCGCCCCAGGCGCGGATCCACCGGCAGCCTGGCCAACCGCTGCCCCAGGGGTGTGAGCTTCTGCTGCTCGTCCAGCGCGCCCAGTTCCTGCAGCGTGCGCAGGCCATCGCGCACATGACGCCCGTCCGGCGGATCGATGAATGGAAAGCGCTCGATGTCACCCAGCCGCAGCGCATGCATCTGCAGGATCACCGCGGCCAGGTTGGTGCGGTGTATCTCCGGTTCCGTGAATTCCGGCCGGGCAAGGAAGTCCTCCTCCGGATAGAGGCGGATGGCGATTCCCGGCCCCACGCGGCCGCAACGACCCGCGCGTTGTGCGGCCGAGGCACGCGAGATCTTCTCGATGGGCAGGCGCTGCAGCCGGCTCCTGTGGCTGTAGCGGCTGATGCGCGCGCGGCCGGTGTCAATCACGGCGCGGATGCCCGGCACCGTGAGCGAGGTCTCGGCCACGTTGGTGGCCAGCACCACGCGGCGCCGGCCCGAGGGGCGGAACACCCGGTCCTGCTCGGCCTGCGACAGCCGGGAATAAAGCGGCAGGATCTCGCAATGCTGCGGATGCCGCTTGCGCAGGGTCTCTGCCGTCTCGCGGATCTCGCGCTCGCCGCTGAGGAACACCAGGATGTCACCGTCCTGGTCACGCCACAGCTCCTCCACCGCCGCGGCGATGGCGTCCTGCTCGCCGCTTTCGGTCTCGTCGCCCTCCTCCACCTCCACGGGCCGGTAGCGCATCTCCACCGGGTAGCTGCGGCCGGAAACATTGATGATGGGCGCGCCGCCGAAATGCCGCGAGAAACGCTCCGGGTCGATGGTGGCCGAGGTGATCACCAGCCGGAAATCCGGCCGCCGCGGCAGCAGCCATGAGAGGTAACCCAGCAGGAAGTCGATGTTGAGGCTGCGCTCATGCGCCTCGTCGACGATCAGCGTGTCATAACGGTTCAGGTAGCGGTCGGCCTGCGTTTCGGCGAGCAGGATGCCGTCGGTCATCAGCTTGATGAGCGACTGCGGCCGCGTGCGGTCCTGGAAGCGCACCTTGTAGCCCACCAGCTGCCCCAGGGGCGACTTCAGCTCCTCGGCGATGCGTGCCGCCACCGTGCGCGCGGCAATGCGCCGGGGTTGCGTGTGGCCGATGTAGCCGGCCACGCCGCGCCCGGCCTCGAGGCAGATCTTCGGCAGCTGCGTGGTCTTGCCCGAGCCGGTTTCGCCGCAGACCACCACCACCTGGTGCTGCCGGATGGCGTCACGGATCTCCTCGCGCCAGCCACTGACCGGCAGCTCCTCCGGGTAGACCAGCGGCGGCACGCTGGCCGCACGCGCCGCCCGCACCTCGGGCGGGAGCCCGCGGCCTTCAGGCATTTTCGGAGAATTGCAGTTGCGCCAGCCGGGCATACAGCGGACTGGACTCCAGCAGCTGTGCGTGCGTGCCCACTGCGACGATGCGGCCGTGGTCCATCACCACGATGCGATCGGCCTTCAGCACCGTGGCCAGCCGGTGCGCCACGATGATCGTGGTGCGGGCATGCCCGCCCATCAGCTTCTCCAGCGCCTGCTGCACCAGCCGCTCGCTCTCGGCATCCAGGCTGCTGGTGGCCTCGTCGAGGAGCAGCACGGGCGGATCCTTCAGGATGGCGCGCGCAATCGCCACGCGCTGGCGCTGGCCGCCGGAGAGGCGCGTGCCGCGTTCACCCAGGAAGGTGTCGTAGCCCTGCGGGAGGCGCTGGATGAACTCGTGCGCGGCAGCCGCCGCGGCGGCCATTTCCACAGCGGCGTCATCGGCATCCGGGCGGCCATAGCGGATGTTCTCGCGCGCGCTGGCGCCGAACAGCACGGTCTCCTGCGGCACCAGCCCGATCTGCCGGCGCAGCGCCACCGGGTCGCCCTTCGCGATGTCCACGCCGTCCAGCAGGATGCGCCCTCCCTGCGGGTCATAGAAACGCAACAGCAGCTGCAGAAGGGTGCTCTTGCCGGCCCCCGAAGGCCCCACCACGGCCACGGTCTCGCCTGGTTCGATCAGCAGGTCCACGCCATCCAGCGCTGCCTGTCCCGGCCGCGACGGATAGCTGAATCGCAGGTCCTGGAAGTGCAGCCCGCCGCGCACCCGCGCCGGCAGCGGCTGGGGGTGCGCCGGGGAGGCGATCGCAGGCTTCGCCTGCAGCAGCTCCACCAGGCGCTCCATGGCCCCGGAAGCGCGCTGCACCTCGCCCCACTGCTCCACCAGCGAGGCGGCGGAACCGGTGAGGAAGGCTGCGTACAGCAGGAACTGCACCAGCTGGCCGCCGGTCATCTCGCCTTCCAGCACAGCGTGCGCACCGAGCCACAGCACGAAAGTCACCGCCACCATCACCAGCATGGTGCCCAGCGCCGTGAGCATCGCCCGCACGCGGTTGCGGCGGATGGCCGTGGCAAAGCTCGCCTCGACCGCGGTGCTGTAGCGACGGCTCTGCAGGTCCTCCAGCGTGAAGGCCTGGATGGTCTGCATGGCATTGAGCGTCTCGCCGGCCAGGCCGCTGGAATCCGCCACCCGGTCCTGCGAATCGCGCGAAAGCCGACGCACCTTCCGTCCCACGGTGAACAACGGCAGCATGATCACGGGTATCAGCACCACCATCACGCCCATCAGCCGCGGACTGGTCCAGCCCATCATCACCAGCGCGCCCAGCAGGTTCAGCGTGGAGCGCAGCACGATCGAGATTCCCGCGCCGGAAATCGACTGCACCAGCGTGGTGTCGGTGGTAAGTCGTGACAGCACCTCGCCCGTGCGCGTGACCTCGAAGAAGGTCATGTCCATGCGCACCACGCGGTCGTATACCGCGGAGCGGATGTCGGCCACGACACGCTCGCCCAGCCAGCTCACCAGGTAGAAGCGCATGGCCGCGAACACGCCCAGTGCCACCGCCGCGCCGAGGAAGGCGAGGAAATACCGGTTCACGGTTGCCTGGTCGCCGCCGGTGATGGCGCGATCGATCAGGTAGCGCACTGCCACCGGCAGCGCCAGCAGCGCACCGGAGGCCACCACCAGCGCCACCAGCGCGAGCAGGAAGGTGCCACGGTAACGCACCAGGAAGGGCCACAGTGCCTTCAGCGGCCGCAGTGACCTGCTGGCCGCACGTTCCTGCCGGGGTTCTCTCATCTCGTCCTGGAAGCTGTCAGGCCAGTCGGTTCAGGCCGTTGTAGGCCGCGATGCGGTAACCCTCGGCCATGGTCGGATAGTTGAAGGTGGTGTCGATGAAGTATCGCAGGTTGTTGATGTCCCGGCTGGCCATTACCGTCTGGCCGATGTGCACGATCTCGGAGGCATTGTCGCCGAAGCAGTGTACTCCCAGCACCTCCAGGGTCTTCGCGTGGAAGAGGATCTTCAGCATGCCCACGGGCTGGCTGGTCATCTGCGCCCGCGCCAGGCTCTTGAAGTGCGTATGGCCCACCTCGTAGGGGATGCCCGCCTCCTGCAGCTGCTGCTCCGTGCGCCCCACCGAAGAGATCTCGGGGATGGTGTAGATGCCGCTGGGAATCAGGTCCAGCCGCCGTGGCGGCGTGGAAGGATCGACGATGTAGCGCCCCACTGCCCCGCCCTGCTGGTAGGCGGCGCTGGCCAGCGCCGGCGGTCCGATCACGTCGCCCACCGCGAACACATGCGGCGTGCTGGTGCGGTAGTTGCCGTCAACCGTGAGCTGGCCGCGCTGGTTGGGGACCAGCCCCACGGCCTCCAGGTTCATGCCGTCGGTGTTGCCGGTGCGGCCGTTGGCGTAGAGCAGAACGTCGGACTTGATGCTGCGGCCGGACTTCAGGTGCAGCACCACGTCGTCGGCACGCGCCTCCAGGTGGTCGAACTGCTCGTTGTGGCGGATGATGCAACCCTGGTCGCGCAGGTGGTAGGACAGCGCCTCGGCGATCTCCTCGTCCATGAACGACAGCAGCCGGTCATGCGTGTTGACCAGCGTCACCTTCACGCCCATGTTGAGGAAGATCGAGGCGTACTCGCAGCCGATCACGCCGGCGCCATAGATGGTCATGGCAAAGGGCGTGTCGGTGTAGCGCAATACCGTGTCGCTGTCGAGCACGCGCGGATGCGAGAAATCCAGCCCCGGCGGACGGTAGGGCCTGGAGCCGGTGGCAATCACGAAACGATCGGCGCCGACGCGCAGGGGCTCGCCGCCATTATGGCCGGTGATCTCGAGGGTGTTGGCGTCGGCGAAGCGCGCGGCGCCCTCCAGCACGGGCACCCGGTTGCGCTCGTAGAAGCCCCGGCGCATCTGCACCTGCGCATCGATCACGCGGCCCGCGGTGGACAGCAGCTCCGGCATGGTCAGTCGCACGCCGGAGGTGAGCTTGCGCAGCAGCGGGTCCTTGCGCGCATCGGCAATGGTCTTCACGGCATGACGCAGCGCCTTGCTGGGGATGGTGCCCCAGTGCGTGCAGCCGCCGCCCACTTCCACATATCGTTCCACCACGGCCACCCGCCGGTGGTGCTTGGCCAGCATCATGGCCGCGCCCTCGCCGGCCGGCCCGGTCCCGATCACGATGACGTCGAATTTCTCCATCGCGCCATGCTAGCTGTAGCGGCAGCAAATTGCGCTGCCCGAGGCAGCAAACGCGGCCCAGGGCACGTTCCGGTCAGTCGTCGGCGGGTTCCTGGCCGGGGAAAAGCACGTCCTGGAAGCCGAAGCGCGTCATGTCACGGATGCGCATGGGATAGAGCACGCCGTCCAGGTGATCCACCTCATGCTGCACCACCCGCGCGTGGAAACCCTCCACCGTGCGATCGATGGGCTGCCCATGCGCGTCGCAGCCGCGATAGCGCAGCCGTGCATGCCGGGGCACCAGTCCGCGCATGCCGGGCACCGAGAGGCATCCCTCCCAGCCCTCTTCCTCCTCATGCCCGATGGGCGTGAGCACCGGGTTCACGAGCACCGTGTAGGGGACGGCGGGCGCGTCGGGGTAACGATCATTGTGCACGAAGCCGAAGATCACCACCCGCTGCAGCACGCCGATCTGCGGCGCTGCGAGTCCCGCGCCGCGCGCGTGGTGCATGGTGTCCTGCATGTCGGCAACCAGCGCATGCAGCTCGGGGGTGTCGTAGCGGGTGACTTCCATGGACCGCTGCAACAGCAACGGGTCACCCATGCGGAGGATGTCGCGGACGGCCAAGCTGCACTGCTCCCTTCATCGCGCGGGGGGCGCCCATCGAGATTGCCACATCCCAAAAGCAAAAGGCCCGGTTCTCACCGGGCCCTTGCATTTCTGTGCGTGGCTGTTACCAGCGTCCGCCGCCACCACCGGCACCACCGCCACCGGGGCCGCGACCATATCCGCCGCCGCCACCACGCGGACCACCACCGGTGCGCGGCTTGTCCTGCGCCTCGTTGACGCGCAGCGGACGACCGTTCATGGAGTAGCCGTTGAGCGCCTGGATGGCTCGAGCAGCATCGGCCTGCGGCATCTCGACGAAACCGAAGCCACGCGGGCGGCCGGTCTCGCGATCAGTCGGCAGTGCAACGGACTCCACGCTGCCATGCTGGGAGAACAACGTGCGCACCTCGGCTTCGCTGGCCGTGAACGGCAGGTTGCCTACATAAATCTTCGCCATATTCAGCAGATCTCCAATCGAAGTTGACGGACGACTTGATCGGAGACCCTTCCACTAGAGCTCGTGCGCCTTGCCTGGCGCGACAGGACAGAAGCCGGATGACCAACGATCAGGACGTATTTTACACAGGCAGCCATTTCTGCAAATCCGAATTGATGGTTGTCAATGCCCATGAAAACCGCTGCAAAACTGCCCCGGCAGCGTTGCGCTGACAAGAGAAATGCTGCCGGATCAGGAGTCGTGTCAGATCAATGGGAGATGCGTCATCAACCACCGGGCGATGTCGCGAACTTCAGGCGTGCAGAGGTTATGACCCATCGGATAGCTGTGCCATTCCACCGGAATGCCTTGCTGCATCAGTACGTCGCGGGAGATTTCGCCAAACTCTGGCAGCACGACGGCGTCCTGGCTGCCATGGGACATGAGCACCGGTGCCTCGCGATTGGCCGCTGACAGCTCCGAGGCGAGACGCGTGCGAAACGGCAGGTAGGTGGACAGCGCAATGATTCCCGCCAGGCGGGCGGCATGGCGCAGACCTGCATGCAGGGCCACTGCCCCGCCCTGGGAAAACCCGGCGAGCACCACGCGGTCAGCGGCGATGCCGGCTGCGTTCTCGCGCGCGATCCAGGACTCCACGCGTGCGCGAGCCTCGACGAATCCTTCCTCGTCATCGCGCCCCGCCAGCGTGAGCTCGCGGATGTCATACCAGGCGCGCATGCGATGGCCATTGTTGATGGTCACCGGCCGCACCTCGGCGTGCGGGAACACGAAGCGGATGCGCGCGGCTTCGGGCAGCCGCAGCTCGGGCACCATGGGAACAAAGTCGTAGCCATCTGCGCCCAGGCCATGCAGCCACAGCACCGTGGCATTGGCGGGTCCTTCAGCGGGCTCGAGGATCACCTCGTGCCCGGTCTCCACCATCCGCGTGTGCATCGATCTTCAGCCCGCGGAAGGAGCCTTGCCGGCCTGCTCGAGCAGGAACAGGTCGGTAAGCAGCGCCCTGAGGTGAACGCACGCGTTCAGGTTGTCCACCAGCAGCGAGGGGACATGCCGCCGGGAGAGCACGATGCCGATGGCACCGCGCGCCACGGCCACGTCGCGTTCGACCTGCGCAAGGAAGTCCGACGTACCGAACGCGGCGGGAACGGCGGCGAAGGTGGCGTGCACCACGGCAGCCAGCCCCGTGAGAGCCTCGTGCATGGCGCCCAGGGTGGCGCGCAGTTCGGTGCCGGCATCGTCCTGTCTTCCCTGTGCCGCATAGGCCAGCAGGTATTCATAGCCGCGCTCGATGGTTTCGATGCGCGCGGCGAGCGCCGCTTCACTCACCCCGTTCCACCCGCTTCAGGTCATGCTCTTCGGCGAGGTCGGAGCGGGTGATGAATCCCTTCACCATGGCGCGCAGGTAGGCGCGCTTCTCCGGCAGGATGCCGAAGTACACGTGCACCAGGATCAGGAACACCGACAGCAGGGCGGACAGGTCGTGCAGGACGTTGATCACGCCCCATGAGCCGCGCGTGAAAGCATAGGGGTCGCGCTCCATGAACGGCACGCCCGCCTTGGGCAGCATCAGCAGGCCAGTGACGATGGCCACCAGGATGGCCACGGCCCAGGCCAGGTGCATGAGCTTCTGCGGCAGCGTGTATTTGCCCGCCCCCTGGCTGCGGAAGTCATCCGCGGTGAGCAGCAGCATGGTGCGCGGGCGTTGCCACACGGCGGCCCGCACGATGTGCAGCAGGATCAGCAGCGTGAGCACCAGTCCCGATACCCAGTGGATGCCGTACCAGGCAAAGCGCACGCCGAGGATGGGCAGCAGGCTGGTCCCCAGCAGCAGCAGCATGGTGATGGCCATGCACCAGTGGAAAGCCCGGTCGATGCCGGCATGGCGCAGCACGGCGCCCTCGGTGCGGCTCATTGTGCTTCCCCCTGCCGGCGGCGCGCGCCGCGCCGGCTGATGGCGCGCCAGACCAGGTGGCCGACGATCACCGCCACCCCGGCCCAGAAGGCCACCGGCAGCAGGTCCCAGGAAACGCCATTCACCACCGGCTCGCCGAAAGCATCATGTCCCTCGCGCAGCAGTTCCATGTCATGCCCCTCCGCGCACGGCGCGGCGGATGAGGTTTTCCATCAGCGTCACCTTGTAGCCGTTGTACTTGCGCAGGGTGGCCCCGGCACTTTGCAGCGTGGCCACGGCATCCGCGGTGGCGGCATCGCGCGCACGGCCGGGCAGCGCCTTTTCCACTGCCTGCAGCCGCCAGGGCACGCAGGCCGCCGCCCCGAGCACAAGTTGCGCACGCTCGATGCTGTCGCCGTTCATGCGGAAGGCGGCGGCGATGGAAAGCAGCGCGAAGTCCCAGACATTGCGATCGGCCACCTTCTCGAAATGAAACGCGCTGCCTGCCCAGGTGCCGGGAATGCGTACCTCGGTGAGGATCTCGCCCGGCTGCAGCGCCGTCATCCTCTCGATGTTCACGGCCGGGCCGATGAAGAACTTCTCCGCCGGCAGCTCGCGCTCGCCGCCCTTGCGTGCGATCACCATGCTGGCATCCAGCGCGGTGAGCGCCGTGGCCGTGTCAGACGGCGATACGGCAATGCAGCGGCTGGCGCCGAAGATGGCGTGCTCCCTGTTCTGGCCCTCGGGCGTGTCGGCGTAGCACATGTTGCCGCCGGCCCGGTAACAGTCCACGCCGCCGCGGTAATACCAGCAGCGCGTGTCCTGGCTGATGTTGCCGCCCAGGGTGCCGGCGTTGCGGATCTGCGGGCTGGCCACGCGCCCGGCCGCACTGGCCAGCAGCCCGAAGCGCTCGCGCACCAGCGGGTCATTCTCGACTTCAGTCAGCGTGGTGAGCGCACCGATGGCGAGGCCACCCTCGTGCTCGCGCACGCCCTTCAGCGCCGCGATGCCCGAGAGGTCGAGCACGGCCTGGGTGCGCTTCACCCTGTTTTTCAGCCAGTCCCAGCTGTCCTGCCCGCCACCGACGATCCAGCCGGCGTCCTTGAGCTGGTCCGCGAGATCGAGCGCGGTGGCCAGGCTGTCCGGCTGGTACAGGTCGAAGTGCGGCATCATGTCGCGCAGCATGCGGATCCCCTACTGGCAGTTGACCTGCAGGGGCCCATGCGCCTGGGGGCGGCCTGCAAGATGGTTGAGGATCATGTCCGGCACCACGGGCGTGCGGTTGAAGACATGGCCGCCGATGGCCTCGGAGATGGCACAGAGCACCGCCGAGCCGGCACAGCCCAACAGCGGCTCGCCGATGCCCTTGGTTCCCAGCGGGCTGGAAGGATCGGGCAGGTTCACGCCCGTGACCCGGTAGCGGTGGGCCACATCGCCATAGGTGGGCGGCTTGGCCTGGTAATAGCCCACGCTGGCCGGCAGGCCGTTCTGCGGGTCGTAGACGATGCGCTCGAGCCCGGCGATGCCGAAACCCTGCACCGCGCCACTCTTGATCTGGGTCTCCAGGCCCGCGGGGTGGATCACGGTGCCGCAATCGGCAACACCCACGTATTCCACGATGTCGTAACGGCCGGTTTCCAGGTCCAGCTCGATCTCCACGAAGGCAGCGGCAAAGGCGGCAGCCGCGCCGGTGCTCGGGAGGTTGTCCTTGGCCACGCCGACCAGGCCGGTGCCCGCCAGGGCGGCCACCGAGGTCTTCGTCATGGCGTTGATGTCTTCCGGGACCTCATGGCCGTCGTACCTGCCCCCCAGCGTGATGGCGCGCTGCGCAGCCTGCGCATAGGTCATGCCCTGGCCGGGGCTCCCCTTGCGGAACACGCGCCTGCCATCGACGTCGTAACTGTCGGGTGGTCCGCCGAACTGGCGCGCGGCGATTTCCTTCAGCTTGTTCAGGGCGTCCATCGCGGCCACGTAATTGGTGCGCGCCATGGTGAAGTTGGTGTTGCTGCCGAACTGGCCGAGGTTCCAGGGCAGGTGGCGGCGGCTGTCGCCGCGCTCGATCACCACGTCATCCCAGCTCACCTTCAGCACCTCGGCGGCCACGCGCGAGGTGCTGGAGTGCGAGAAGGTGCCGAGGTTGCCCACGCCGGTGTGGATGTGCACCTTGCCCGACGGCAGGATGCGCAACAATCCGTCGAAGCCGGTGAAGCCCGCCGGATGGTAGGCCTGCCCCACCGCCACGGCCGTGACCTTGCTGCCACGGCGCTGGCCATTGCGCGCCAGGCGCTGCTGCCATCCGAAGATTTCAGCGCCCTTGTCCAGCGCCTCCTTCATGTAGCAGCTGGAAACCGGCGAGCGACGCGGGCCATAGGGCGCCGTGAGGCCGGGCGCGTTGCGGTGGCGGATGGCCAGCCGGTCGATGCCCAGTTCGCGCGCCGCCTTGTCGAGCAGCGGCTCCATGATGTGGTGCATCTGGTTGTATCCCGGTCCGCGCTGCGCGCTGCGGATGGGCGTATTGGCGTACACCGGCACGCCACGCCAGCGCATGGCCTCCGGCTGGTACATGATCGACAGCGCGTCGGCCGCGTTGCGGAAATCCCAGAAGCTGTTGCAGGCGCCGTTCTCCTGCACCACATAAAGGTCGGCCGCCAGCAGCCTGCCATCCCCGTCAAACCCCAGCTTCACCTGGCCCTGGAAACCCAGGCGCGCGCTGCCGTGGTAATACTCCTCGGCGCGGCTCACGCGCATCATCACCGGGCGGCTGATCTTCTTCGACAGCAGCGCCGGCAGCGCCTGCAGCGTGTAGGCACCGCCCTTGGAGCCGAAGCCGCCGCCGCAATACTCGGCGATCACCACCAGGTCATCCGGGGCAATTCCGATGTAGCCGGCGAGCGTGGGATGGATGTACGACTGGCTCTGGGAAGACACGTGCACGATGCACTTGCCGTTCTGCCAGTAGGCCATGGCCGTGCGCGGTTCCATGCTGTGGTGGGAGTTGCTGGCGTGCACGAAGGTTTCGTCCAGCACCAGCTTCGCCTGCGCGAATCCCGCCTCGATGTCGCCGTACTCCCACTCCTGCGCTGCCTTGCCCATGGGCATGCCCGGGCCGGCGTTGTCGAAATCCGCGGCCGTCCACTTCAAGGTCTGGAAGTCCACGCCGCTGGCGCCCACGTTGCCGTCGGTGCGGGCATCGGGACGGTCCGGATGCAGGCTGGCCAGGGGGTCCACGTGGAAAGGCAGCGGTTCGTAATCCACGCGCACCTTCTCCAGCGCATCCTGCGCGGCGGTCTCGCTCTCGGCGGCCAGCAGCAGGATGGGTGCGCCGATGTAGGCGGGCTCGTCGGTGAGCAGCGGAATCTCCGGCGCCGCGGGATTGGTCACGTCGGAGGGCAGCAGCACTCCCACGTAACCGGGCACCTTCTCGGCCTCCGAGAGATCGATGCCGCGCACGCGCGCATGCGGATGGGTGCTCGACAGCAGCCGCGCGAACACCATGCCGTCGACGCGGAAATCCTCGGCGTATTTCGCCTCGCCGGTGACCTTGGCAACCACGTCGTGGGGAATGAAATCCTGCCCGAGGTGTTTATGCGCCACGGTGGATCTCCTCCAGGTTGCCGGCCGCGCGCATCACCGCATTGAGGTAGTTGTCATAGGCCCCGCAGCGGCACAGGTTGCCGGACATGGCATGGCGGGCCTCCTCGCGCGTGGGGCGGGGGTTCTTCTGCAGCAGGGCAACGGCGGCCACCACCTGGCCCGGCGTGCAGAAGCCGCACTGCGGCCCGAGTTCGTCGACGAAGGCCTGCTGCACCGGGTGCAGTTGGCCATCGGGTCCGCGCAGGCCTTCCACCGTGACCACCTTGCGGTTGCGCACGCTGTGGGTAAGCGTGGAGCAGGAATAATGCGTGACGCCATCGAGCATCACGGTGCAGGCACCGCACTCGGCGCGGTCGCAGGAGAGCTTGGTGCCGGTGAGGCCCAGCTTGTAGCGCAGGGTCATGGCCAGGGTTTCCTGCGGCAGCACATCGACGCGGCGGACCTGGCCGTTCACGTCGAGCGACACCAGCCGCTCCACCGACCCGGCCACCATGCGTCGGCTGGGCGTGCAGCCCGACAACCCGCCGAAGACAAAACTCGCCGAGGAAGCCACCGCCCCCGAGGCGATGACACGCTTGATGAACTCGCGCCGCGAGTGGCGAGTGCTGCCGCCCGTGCTGTCGGCGGATGATCCGTCCATTCGACCCCCGTTGCAGGCAGCGTGCGCTCGCGCCCTGCCCCCATCCAAACCGCCCACAGCCTACGCGCCCCCGTTTGGGGCGACAAGGGAGGACCGGCGGAGGACTTATTTCGCAGTTCGGCGACAGGGTTCCCCCTGCCGGGGAACCGGGGTAACGTCGGTGGGTTTTCCGTCCACCCTATATCTGGAGCTCAACAATGGCCCTGTGGGACAAACCCGAGCCGGCCCCCGGCACCGCCGCGGCGCCCGCACAACCGCTGGCATCTTCCACGCTTTCGCAGGACACTAGCGCAAAGCCTGCGCCCAAGGAGCGCATCGACATGAAAGAATCGCTGATCGCAGCCGGTCTCACCATCGAAGGCAAGATCAACGGCAACGGGCACGTGCGCGTGGCCGGCAAGTTCAAGGGCGACATCCAGGTCGAAGGCAACCTGCACATCGACGCCGGTGCCCGGGTCGAGGGCCAGGTGAAGGCCGCCGAGGTGATCATCAGCGGCGAACTGCAGGGAAACATCGAGAGCGCCAAGCGCGTCGAGCTGCAGCAGGGCGGCACCATCAACGGCGACGTGAAGGCCGGTTCGCTCACCGTGGCAGCCGGTGCCCGCATGCGCGGCAACGTCGACTTCGGCTTCGAGGAAGGCGCCCGTTCCGGCAGCGCTTCCACCACCAGCATCTCCGAGCGGGGCCGCGGCGCCAACGTTGCATGATAGGGACCGCGCGCTCGGCCATCCAGGCGGGAGCCACCCGCACCTGCCCACACTGCCGGGCGACGATCCTCGAAAGTGCGATCGTCTGCCCGGGGTGCAAGCACCACCTTCGCTTCGACAAGGATGCAAGGCCAGGTGGCGTTCCGGCCACCAGGACCGCCTGGCAGGTCGAGGGCACGCTGGATGCCGAGCGCGTGGATGCCGCCACCGAATACTCAATCCTGGTGGTGGTGCGCAACGAGCGCAATGAGGAAGTGGCGCGTCAGGTGGTGAACGTGGGCTCCCTGCAGGGCGTGGAGCGGCGCACGTTCACCCTGTCCATCGAGACCTCAGAACCGAAGCCGATGTCGGCGCTCTCCTCGCTGCGCCGGCGCTGAACCCGCCGGGACTGGTGGCCTTGCCCCGCCTTCGGCGTAGAATCGGCGCGTGCAACCCATACTGACGATCGAAGGCCTGTCAAAGACCTATCCTGGCGGGCTCACGGCCCTGCACGACATCAACCTGGAGATCAGGAGCGGCGAGATCTTCGCGCTGCTCGGGCCCAATGGCGCGGGCAAGACCACGCTGATCGGCGTGGTCTGCGGCCTGGTCAATGCCAGCGGCGGCCGTGCGGTGGTGGCGGGCCATGACATCGCGCGCGAGGCGAAGGCCGCGCGGCGCGCCACCGGGCTGGTGCCGCAGGAGCTGGCGACCGAGGCCTTCGAGACCGTGCAGGCGGCAGTGGCCTTCAGCCGCGGACTTTTCGGCTATCCGCCCGATGCCGCGCTGGTCGAGCGCGTGCTGCGCTCACTGTCGCTGTGGGACAAGCGCGACGCGAAGATCATGGCTCTTTCCGGCGGCATGAAGCGGCGCGTGATGATCGCCAAGGCGCTGGTGCACGAGCCGAAGCTGCTGTTCCTCGACGAGCCCACCGCCGGCGTCGACGTGGAGCTGCGTCGGGACATGTGGCAGCTGGTGCGCGACCTGCGTGCCAGCGGCGTCACCATCATCCTCACCACGCACTACATCGAGGAAGCCGAGGAGATGGCCGACCGCATCGGCATCATCAACAAGGGCAGGCTCGTGCTGGTCGAGGAGAAGGCAGCGCTGATGCACAAGCTCGGCCGCAAGGAGCTGCGCCTGCACCTGCAGGAGAAGCTGGAGGCGATTCCGCCGCAGCTGGACCCCTGGAAACTCACGCTTTCGGAGGACGGGCTCACGCTGGTGTTCACCTTCAGCAACGAGGCCGAGCGCGCCCGCATCGCGCACCTGCTGCGTGATGTCACTTCCTGCAGCATCGAGTTCCGCGACCTGGAAACGCAGCAGAGCTCGCTGGAGGACATCTTCGTGTCACTGCTCAGGGGTGCCGCATGAACTGGCATGCGGTCAAGGCCATCTACAGCTTCGAGATGGCGCGCACCTTCCGCACCGTGGTGCAGAGCATCCTCACACCGGTGCTGACCACCTCGCTCTATTTCGTGGTGTTCGGCTCGGCCATCGGCTCGCGCATGACCGAGATCGACGGCGTGGCCTTCGCCGCCTTCATCGTGCCCGGCCTCATCATGCTGTCGGTGCTCAACGAGAGCATCGGCAATGCCTCCTTCGGCATCTACTTCCCCAAGTGGTCGGGCACCATCTACGAGCTGCTGTCGGCCCCCGTGGGCACCGCCGAGATCGTGCTGGGTTACGTGGGCGCGGCGGCCACCAAGTCGGTGCTGATCGGCGTGATCATCCTCGCCACCTCGGCCTTTTTCGTGCCGCTGCAGGTGCTGCATCCGGTATGGATGGTGGTGTTCCTGCTGCTCACCGCCCTCACCTTCAGCCTGTTCGGCTTCGTGCTGGGCATCTGGGCCACGAGCTGGGAGCGCTTGCAGTTCGTGCCGGCGCTCATCATCACTCCGCTGACCTTCCTCGGCGGCAGCTTCTATTCCATCGACATGCTGCCTCCCCTTTGGCGCACCGTCACGCTGTTCAACCCGGTGGTGTACCTGGTGAGCGGTTTCCGCTGGAGCTTCTACGGCAAGGCGGACGTGAACGTGGCGCTGAGCTTCGGCATCATCACCGCGGTGCTCATCGGTTGCCTTTTGCTGGTGAGCTGGATGATCCGCTCCGGGTGGCGCCTGCGGCATTAGCCACCGGCGAGAGCAGCAGCACGCCAGCCAGCACCAGGGCCGTGCCGGCCAGCCCCCCGGCCGAGGCCGCTTCCCCCAGGAGCATCCAGGCCAGCACGATGGTGGCCACCGGCCCCAGCATGGCCACCAGGGCCGCCCGCCCGGCGCCGATGCGCTCGACCGCCAGCATGGTGGCAAAAGCCGGAATCACGGTGCAGAAGAAACCATTCACGGCCGACAGCCAGTACACCGGCGCCGGCTGCACCAGTGCCTGCAGCGGATTCACCAGCACGAACTGCAACAGCACCGCGGCGGTGGACACCAGGATGGCGTAGGCCGTGAGGCGGATGGCGCCCAGCCGGTGCACCAGCTCCCCGCCCATCACCAGGTACAGCGCATAGGTGAGCGCGCTGCCGAAGACCAGCGCGGAGCCCAGCAGCACATTGCCCCGCCCCACCGTCACGTCATGCCAGAACGCCGCGATGATGCCGGCGTAGGCCAGCAGCATGGCCCAGCCGTCCTGGCGGGTGATCCGGCGCCTGAGGAACAGCACCGACACCAGCACCACAATGGTGGGATACAGGTACAGGATCAGCCTTTCCAGCGCCGCACTCACATGCTGCAGGCCGAGGAAGTCGAAGTAGCTGGCGCCGTAGTAGCCCACCACCCCCATCAGCACCAGGCGTGCATGGTCACGGCCGGAAAGCGCCGGCCGGCCGCGACTGGACCAGGCCAGGGCGACGGCAAAGAACGGCGCGGCAAAGAGCATGCGCAGCGCCAGCAGGGTCACCGGATCGACCCCATGGCGGTAGGCGAGCTTGATGACCACCGCCTTGGCGGAGAAAAGCGTGCTGGCGATCGCGGCCAGCACGATGCCGGTGAGGAACACGCCGCGTGCGGGGGAACTGGGAGTGGCGGCGGTCACGTGCCGCATTCTACTGCGCGTGCGGCGCGGCCTTGCGCAAATGAAAACGCCCCGTGGCGTCGCTGCCGCGGGGCGTTCCTGCCGCCAGCAACAGCTGGCTGCTACCTGGCTACCTCAAGCAGCCCCATCGGCACCCAGCCTTCGTTGCCCAGGTCATCCATCACCTTCCAGAACGGCCCCTGCTTCTCGCCGGTGGGATACAGCATGGCGCCCACGTCCAGGTCGCGCAGCGCGGCGCTGCTGTTGTTCGGGCCCGACAGCAGCTTGCCGGCCTTGGCCATGGCCACGGCCTGCTGCACGTTGTCGGCCCTGGCATCCGGCTCGAGCTCCTTCACGTCGTCCACCATCTTGATGAACGCGTCCAGGTAGGCCGCGGTGACCACCTGGCCGATCTCCGTGTTGGCATAGCTGCTGGCGCCAGCCGCCGCGAAGGCGCCGAAGAAACCGCCACCGCCCGCCTTCCAGCCCAGGTCCGTCTTCTTGGCATGGCCCTGCTGCAGCGACACCTGCTCGGTGGAGCGCACATCGGTCAATGACAGCACCACGTCGGCCGTCTTGCTCTTCAGGTTGACACCACCCAGCACTGCACCGGCCGCGCCACCGATCACGCCGCCCAGCAGGCCGCCGATGTTGCGCCCGCCTGCCTTCTCGTTGCGGTTCACCAGGTCGGGGACCAGCACGTAGTCGGCCGCGCGCATCTGGCCCTTGCCGACATTGGAGCCGCCGCGCAGGTCTCCGCTGGAGGCCAGGGCACGCTCGGCCTGCGCCGACTCCAGCCCCTTGCCGCGATCGACCAGGGTGAAGCACCTGGACTCGGCCACGAATACCTTGATGAGCGCCTCGGGGGACTCAAGCTGCAGGTCGCGCCACCACCTGGTTTCCGGCTCGTTCACGGCCACCGTGCCGTAACGCTTCTCGCACTTGGGAATCTGGGGCGGCTCCTTGTCTGCTGCACCGGCGACGGAAGAAACCGCCAGCGTGCCCGCCACCGCGATCGCCACCAGCGACGGCCTGATGATGTCCTTCATGATGGACTCCCTTTCGAATTCATCTGGATCCTGGTCAAGGAATGCCGGGCCGGAGGGGGCCACTGGCACGGCGGCAAGGTAGCACAGGCCCGCTACGCCGAGTAGTTCGGTGGTCCCCGGCAACGTTTGGTGCCGTAACATATGTCGCCCCGATGGCCACCATCCGCATCCCGCCGCGATCCCTGCCCCTGCTGGTGCTGCTGGCGGCCCTGCCCGTGGTTGCCGGTGCACATGGCGTATCCGGGGAAGATGCGGGTTTCGTGGCCAGCGTGCGGGGCGTGCATCCCGGCCCCTTCGCCTACCTGGGCGCCAAGCACATGGTGACCGGTTATGACCACCTGGCCTTCCTCGCGGGCGTGATCTTCCTGCTGTACCGCCTGCGCGACGTGGCCCTGTATGCCACGCTGTTCGCGGTGGGCCACAGCATCACGCTGCTGGGTGCGGTGCTGGCGGGGTGGCGCGCCGACGCACACCTGGTGGATGCGGTGATCGGACTGTCGGTGATCTACAAGGCCTTCGAGAACACCGGCGGGTTCAGGTCCCGTGGCTGGAAGCCCGACCCGCGCGCCGCCGTGCTGGCCTTCGGCCTGGTGCATGGCCTCGGCCTGGCCACCAAGGTGCAGGATCTCTCTCCCTCTCCCGACGGACTGGCAGCGAACCTCGTGGCATTCAACGTGGGAGTGGAGCTGGGCCAGCTGGCCGCCCTTTCGGTGATGGTGCTGCTGTTCACGCTGTGGCGCAGGACGGCGGGCTTCCAGCGCGCCATACTGCCCGCCAACGGCCTGCTGATGATCGCGGGCTTCCTGCTTTTCGGTTACCAGCTGGCGGGCTACTTGCTGGCCAAGTGAGGCGATGATGGGCAACACGGACCGCGAGCGCGGCAAGGCGTGGAAGTGGCTGGTTGTGGCGGCAGCCGCCGCACTGGTGCTGCTGTTTGTCGTGGTGCTGCCGGCGGAATACGGGTACGACCCCACCCGCGTCGGCGGCGCGCTGGGGCTGACGCAGATGAGCGGCAAGCGCCAGGCGGATGGGGGGGGCCTGGTGGTCGAAGACATCCTCTCCGCCAACGACAGCCTCGCCGACGCCACCGGCACCGATCCGGGCACGCCCATCCCGCTGCCCAATCCGGCCATCAGCCAGATCGAGGCGGTGCCCCCGAAGACCGAGACCATGCGCATCGAGCTGGACTTCGACGAGCGCACCGAGGTGAAGGTGGAGATGGCCAGGTCCAAGGTCGTGCTCTACAGCTGGAAGGTGACCGGCGGTGACGTGTACGTGGACTTCCACGGCCATGATCCGGCCAAGGGCAACAACTTCTGGGTGCGGTACGAGGAGGCGGGACAGGAGGAAGGCCAGGGCGTCTCCTCGCGGCATGGTTCGCTGGTCGCCCCTTTCGACGGCCAGCATGGCTGGTATTTCCTCAACCTCGCGCAGGGCCCCATCACCATCGACCTGACGGTGACCGGCTACTTCGACCGGCTGGTGGACCTGAGACTGCAGAAGAAATGACCGCGCTGCTGGCGATCGACCAGGGCACCAGCAGCTCGCGCGCCATCCTCTTCGACAAGGCCGGCGGCAAGCTGGCCACGGCGCAGCGTGAACTGCCGCAGCACTTCCCGCGGTCCGGCTGGGTGGAACATGACGCGCAGCGCATCCTCGCGGACACCCTGGACTGCGTGCGCGACGCGATGCGCCAGGCCGGCGTCGCCGCCGGTGGCGTCGCGGCCATCGGCATCACCAACCAGCGCGAGACCACGGTGGTGTGGGAGCGCGCCACCGGGCGGCCCATCCACCGCGCCATCGTGTGGCAGGACCGGCGCACGGCCGGTTTCTGCCATGAGCACCAGGATCGCTCCGCATGGCTCAACGCGCGCACCGGCCTGCTGCTGGATCCCTATTTCTCGGCGACCAAGATCGCCTGGCTGCTGGACAACGTGCCGGATGCACGCCGGCGGGCCGAGGCCGGCGAGCTGGCCTTCGGAACCATCGACAGCTGGCTCCTGTGGCACCTGACCGGCGGTGCGGTGCACGCCACCGACGCGACCAATGCCTCGCGCACCGCGCTGTTCAACCTTTCGACGCAGGACTGGGACGAGGAGCTGCTCGATTTCTTCCGCGTGCCGCGCGCGCTGCTGCCGGAGGTGCGTGACTGCGCGGCGGACTTCGGCTCCACGGTGCCGGGGCTGTTCGGTGGCGCCATCCGCATCGGCGGCATTGCCGGCGACCAGCAGGCAGCCACATTCGGGCAGGCCTGCTTCAGGCCGGGCATGGTCAAGTCCACCTATGGCACTGGCGCCTTCCTCGTCCAGAACACCGGCACCACGCTGAAGCTCTCGCGCCATCGCCTGCTGAGCACGGTGGCCTACCGTCTTGACGGCCAGCCCGTGTTCGCCCTCGAAGGCAGCATCTTCGTCGCCGGCGCGGCGGTGAAATGGCTGCGCGATGAATTGCGGCTGATCCGCACCGCCGCCGAGACGGAGAGCCTGGCGCGTTCGGTGGAGGACACTGAAGGCTTGCATTTCATACCGGCCTTCACCGGGCTGGGCGCCCCCTGGTGGGATCCGGACGCACGCGGCGCGCTGATCGGCCTTACGCGCAGTTCCGGCGTGGCGCACATCGCGCGGGCCGCGCTGGAAGCCGTGGCCTGCCAGACACGCGACCTGCTCGAGGCCATGGCGCAGGATGGCGGCTCACCGGCGGAACTGCGCGTGGACGGCGGCATGGTGGTCAACGACTGGCTGGTGCAGCACCTGGCGGACATGCTGCAGGTGGCGGTTGTGCGGCCCGAAGTCGTTGAAACCACCGCCCTGGGCGCGGCGTTGCTGGCAGGCCTGCAGGCCGGCGTGCATGGCTCGCTCGATGGCATCGCCGCACTGTGGCGCGCGGAACGGCGCTTCGAACCAGCGATGCCGGCAGCCCGCGCCGATACCCTGCATGCCGCATGGCGCGGCGCGGTAGCGCGACTGAGGACCACCAGGTAGCCAGGGACATGGAAGATCGCACCAGCGACCTGGAACGTTCGACCATGCGGCGCGTCACCTGGCGCCTGCTGCCCTTCCTGCTGCTGCTCTACGTGATCTCCTGGCTGGACCGGGTGAACGTGGGGTTCGCCAAGCTGCAGATGAATGCCGACCTGGGGATGAGCGAGACGGCCTATGGCCTGGGCGCCGGCATCTTCTTCCTCAGCTACGCCGCCTGCGAGATCCCCAGCAACCTGCTGCTGGTGCGCTTCGGCGCGCGGCGCTGGATCGCGCGCATCATGATCACCTGGGGCCTGATCGCCGCCGGAATGATGTTCGTGCGCGGCGAATGGAGTTTTTATGTAATGCGCGTGCTGCTGGGCGCGGCCGAGGCCGGCTTCCTGCCCGGCATCGTGTATTACCTCGGCAGCTGGTTCCCTCGCGCGCACCGCGCGCGCGCCGTCTCCTGGTTCATGATCGGCATTCCCCTGTCGGTGGTCTTCGGCGGGCCGCTGTCTGGGTGGCTGCTGGGATTCGACGGCCACCTGGGCCTGGAAGGCTGGCAGTGGATGTTCCTGGTCGAGGGCCTGCCGGCGGTATTGCTGGGCGTGGTGGTGCTGTTCTATCTCACCAATCGTCCCTCCGAGGCACGCTGGCTGGCGCCGGAGCAGCGCGAATGGCTGGAAAGGCGCATCGCCTCCGAACATCACCCTGCGATTGCCGGTAACCGCTCGCAACTGCTGTCGGTGCTCACCCATCCCACCGTACTGCTGCTGGCGGTGGTGATGTTCTGTTGCCAGACCGGCAGCTACGGGCTCACGCTGTGGGTACCCACCATCGTGCAGGGCGTATCCGGCTACACGGAACTGCAGATCGGCCTGTTCTCGGCCATCCCCTACATTGCGGCGGCGGCCGGCATGGTGCTGGTGGGCCGCAGTTCCGATCGCAGCGGCGAGCGTTTCCTGCACATTGCCATCCCCTCTTTCATCGGCGCGGCGGGTTTCGTCGCCACCGGGCTGATCACCGCGCCGGCGGCTGCCATGGTGGCGCTGTCCGTCGCGGCGGTGGGGGACTACTGCACCCGCGGCCCCTTCTGGGCACTGCCCGGCCGACTGCTCAGCGGCCCCGGACTGGCAGCCGCCATCGCGCTCATCAACACGGCGGGCGCGCTGGGGGGATTCGTCGGCCCGTATGCGGTGGGCTACCTGAAGGATGCGACCGGCAGCTTCACCAGCCCGCTGTTCCTGCTGGCCGGCATCCTGGTGGCCGGCGGCCTGCTCACGCTATGGATGCGCCGCTCCCCGGAACTCAGGGAATGAACGCTCAGTTCACCCGCAGGTGCAGGGAAAGCATCACGGCGCGATGCCGGAACGCAGGCAGGCCGGCTCCGGGGCTTTCGGAGAAGCGTGCCGCTTCAGCTGACAGGCGCACGCCGAGCCAGACCGGCGCATTGCGTCCAGCCTGCCAGTCATAGCCCACGGACACCGCACCGCCGACGGCGCGGCGCGCGGCATCACAGCGGAAGGCGCCGCTGCCTTCGCTGTAGATGTGGTCTTCATCAAAGACCAGCAGCAATGTGTCGAACAGCGACCACGCGTCATGGTCCCAGTGGCGCGCAAGGCAGAAGCGCGACATGCCGACGCCGGCGCGCAGCCTCAGGCCGGAATTGCGCGGGCGGAACTCGCCAAAGGCCATCAGGCGGTTGAAGGTGGGCGCGAAATCGGCCACCTCGCCGCACCCGAGGTCACGGCAACCTGAAACCGGCGCCAGCGCACCCAGCTCCATGCCCAGGCCCCAGCTCGGCGTGAGGCGAAAACCCACCTCGATGCTGCCATCCAGTCCATGACGGCCCGCAGAGGGCGCGGGGTCCACGGACTTCACGACACCACCGCCGATGCCGACACCGGCCCAGAAACGTTGCATGGACATTTCGTCCGGGGCGCACAGTGCCGGAAGCGGCAGGAACAGGAACAGCGCCGACAGCAGTGCGCGGGCACGGGGCATGGCGTCCTCCCTGATATTGTTGCCGGAGTCTCCAGACTAAGGCGCGGAAATCGCCAGCGTCAATTCCGGCGTGGACGAAGCCTGCGCTGCAGCCACCAGCTTGCCGATCTCGGGGCGGCAGGAACCGCAGTTGGTGCCCGCCCGCAACTTGCGGCCTACCGCATCGATGCTGTCGCATCCGGCGCGGATGGCCTCGGCAATGGTGGCGGCGCCCACTGCATGACAGGCACACACCGTGGGACCGGGGTCGGGCGTGTCCTGGCGCCGGCCGAGCAACAGGCAGCGGCGGTCCGTGGCATCCAGGCTGTCGCGCGAGAACAGCGAGGCCAGCCACGCGCGGCCCGGCAGCGGTCCGCGCGTGACCACCATGAGGCAGGCCAGCAGTCGACCCTGTTGCACCAGTGCCGCGCGGTAATGCCCCGCCGCCGCATCGGCGAACTCGATCCACTGGGCCTGCACCGCGCCCGGCACCACGGCGCGCAGCCAGTCGGCATCCGGTCGCGTCTCACCGCGACCGGCAAACTCCAGCCGGACAACACCATCGCCGGGAGAAAGCGCCCACCACTGCGCGACGGGAGGCGCCACGGCCTCGCGCGACAGCAGGAACCCGCGCCACTCGACCGCGATCTTCTCCAGCCTTACCGGCGTGTGCTTGAACTCCGGCTCGCCGGACAAGGCATCCACCACGGGATTGACCACCGCGCCGATGCGGCCATCCCGTGCAAACTGCTCGTTCCAGTGGATGGGCATGAAGACCATTCCCGGCGGAATGTCGCCGCTGGCGCGCACGCGGGCCAGCGCGCTGCCCCAGCGGGAGACCACGCGCACCAGCTCGCCAGGCACGATGCCCGACGTGGCCAGGTCCTGCGCATGCGCGTCGATGAAAGGTTCCGGCTCGTGCGCGTTGAGCTGCGGTGCACGGGCGGTGCGCGTCATCGTGTGCCACTGGTCGCGGATGCGGCCGGTGTTGAGGATGAGCGGAAATTCCGCCCCGGGGGCATGGCGCGGCATGCGGGCCGGCGTGGCCACGAAGCGTGCGCGACCATCGGCCGTGGGAAAGCGGCCGTCGGCAAAGGGCCGGGTGGCACCGGGCGTCGCGGGCCACTGTGTCACCGGCAGGGCGTCATATGCCGCGCGATCCCGGCCCGCGAGGTCCGCGAGGTCGAGCTGCATGCCGAAATCCCGCGCGACCTGAGTGAGGCGCGCGAATTCGTCGAAGATGGCCGCGGGGCTTTCGTATGGGAAACCGCTGCCGAAACCCATGCGCCGGGCGACTTCCTTCACCAGCCACCAGTCGGGCCTGGCATCGCCCGGCAGTGGCAGGAAGGACCGCTGGCGCGAGATGTGGCGATCGGAGTTCGTGACCGTGCCATCCTTCTCGGCCCAGCCGGCCGCGGGAAGGCGGATATGGGCATGGGCAAGCGTGTCATTCGCTGCCACGCAATCAGAAACGATGACCAGGGGACACCGCGCCAGCGCCCGCCGTACCAGGTCCGCGTCGGGCAGGCTGACCACCGGGTTGGTGGCCATGATCCACACGGCCTTGATGCGGCCTGCATCGATGGCCTCGAACAGCTCCACGGCCCTCAGGCCCGGGCGGTCGGCAACGCGCGGTGAACCCCAGAATTCCTGCACCGCAGAGCGGTGCTCGGGATTGGTCAGCGCCAGGTGCGCCGCCAGCTGCGTGGCCAGGCCGCCCACTTCGCGGCCCCCCATGGCGTTGGGCTGGCCGGTAATGGAGAACGGCCCCATGCCGGGCTGGCCGATGCGGCCGGTGAACAGGTGGCAGTTGATGATGCTGTTGACCTTGTCGGTGCCCGCGGAGGACTGGTTGACCCCCTGCGAGAACAGCGTCACCACCTTGCGCGTGCCGGCGAACAGCGTGAAGAAACGCTCCACCGCGGCCGCATCAAGGCCGCAGATCTGGGCCGTGGCCGCGATGTCGCTGCTGCCCGCGCGCGCCGCGTCCAGCGCCTGCTCCACCCCGTTGGTATGTTCGGCCACAAAGGGGGCATCCACGTGGCCGTTGTCCGCCAGCCAGGCCAGCAGGCCGTTGAACAACATCACGTCCGTGCCGCTCCTCAGCGGCAGGTGCAGGTCGGCGCCATCACAACTCGCCGTGCGGCGCGGGTCGATGACCACCAGCTTCATCGACGGCCGCTGCTCGCGCGCGGCGAGGATGCGCTGCATCAGCACCGGATGGCACCAGGCAAGGTTAGAGCCCACCAGCACTACCAGGTCCGCCGCTTCGAGGTCCGTATAGTCCACGGGCACCACGTCTTCGCCGAATGCGCGCACATGGCCGGCCACCGCCGAGGCCATGCACAGGCGCGAGTTGGTGTCGATGTTGGCGGTGCCCAGGTAGCCCTTCACCAGCTTGTTGGCGACGTAGTAGTCCTCGGTGAGGAGCTGGCCTGAAACATAGAAGGCCACCGAATCGGCGCCATGGGTGGCGATGCAGTCCTTCAGGCGGCCGGCAACGGCATCCAGCGCGGCATCGAGGGTGGTTTCGGTTCCATCCACCGATGCCGTGAGCAGTCTCCCTTCCGTGCCGAGGGTGGCCGCCAGCGCCGTGCCCTTGGAGCACAGCCGACCAAGATTGGCGGGATGATCGGGATCACCGCGCACGCTGACTGCGCCATCCGCCCCGCGTGTGGCGATCACGCCGCAGCCGACTCCGCAGTAGGGGCAGGTGGTGCGTGTTTCCGTGCCAGGCAAGGTACTCATGCCGCCGTACCGTCTGCCAGGTCGCCCAAGAGCAGCGCCTCGCGCTGCGCGGAAACGTCGCGCTGGGTCTCGATCAGGTCTGCCAGCCGGGTTGCCGCGCTGGTGTCGCCGTACAGCACTGCCGCCAGCACGCGGTTGTCCTTCAGCCACAACCGCTTGTAGACGCCGGCGGCACGATCGGCATAGCGGATGGACTCCGCGCCGCGCAGATCGGCAAGGTCACCGGCGGAGAACACGTCGATGCCGCTGACCTTCAACTGCGAGGCCGGCTTCGAGCCGCGATAGCGGGTGACACCCCGCTCGGCCAGGTGCGCGGCGCAGACCCGGGCCTGCTCCCACAGGGGTGCCACCAGTCCATATGTGGCACCCCTGTGCTGCACGCACTCGCCCACCGCGTATACCGCCGGGTCAAAGGTCTGCAGTGTGTCATCGACGAGGATGCCACGATCGCAGGTCAACCCGCAGCTTCGGGCCAGCTCGGTGCGCGGCGTGATGCCCGCCGCCACCACCACCAGGTCGGCGGCCAGCACCCTGCCGTCTTCGGTGCGCAGCTGCTGCACGCGGCCCTCGCCTTCGAAAGCCGAGGTGCGGGCCGGCATGCAGAAGGAAATGCCCCGTGCCTCCATGGCCTGCCGCAGCAGGTCCGCGGCCTCCTCGTCGAGCTGCTTGTCCATCACGCGGTCGCGGATGTGCACCACGGTGACCTTCAGCCCGTGCTTGGCCAGGCCACTGGCGGCCTCAAGGCCCAGCAGACCGCCGCCGATCACCACGGCGCGCTTCGCCTGCGCGGCCTGGGCCAGCATGCCGTCCACGTCATCGATGCTGCGGAAGTAGAACACCCCGGGCAGGTCGTGCCCGCTGACCTTGAGGCGTACCGGATCAGAACCGGTGGCCAGCAGGAGGCGGTCGTAGCCGGCCACCACGCCGGCAGCGGAGATCACGCGCCGGTTGCGCCGATCAATGCCCACCACCGGGTCACCGCTGTGCAGCGTGATGCCCTTCTCCCGGTACCACTCCAGGGAATGCAGCATGATCTGCTCGCGGCTGGTCTCACCGGCCAGCAGTGGCGAGAGCAGGATGCGGTTGTAGTTGCCGCGCGGCTCGGCGCCGAACACGGTGATCTGGTATTCGTCGCCGGCCAGCTGCAGCAGCTCCTCCACAGTGCGCATGGCCGCCATGCCGTTGCCCACCACGACCAGGCGGCGCTTGCCGCGCGCACTGGTGGCGGCCTGCCCGGCCGACTCCACCCATACGCGGCCGTCGAGCACGCCACAGGGCCAGGTGCGCAGTGTCACCGACTCATCCTCGAGGCAGCGCCCCGAGCGCAGGTTGAAATGCTGCTTGTATACCGGCGAGGCAACCACCAGCTGTCCGGCCAGGTCGCCGACCAGCCCGCGCGCGATCACGTTGGCGCCACTGAAGGGATCCAGGTTCTCCAGCGCGAACACCTCCTCGCCGACGCGGAACAGGGCCACCTGCTCGCCGTCCACCAGGGCGCACACGCCGGCGCCATCAAGGACGTCCTCGAGGCTGCACACGAAATGCCGCTTGCCCGGGCTCATGCGCTCACCTTCAGGCGATCCCGCTCCGGTCCGGTGGCGGGACGGCGCTGGCCGCGCTCCTCCACCAGCACGATGTTGCTGTCCAGCCGCTCGCTGTTGACGAAATGGCGGAATCGCTTGCGGATTTCCGGGGTCTCCACGGCCTTCTTCCATTCACACTCGTAGGTACCTGTCACCTTCTGCATCGCCGCCTCGAGTTCCCCGGCGATGCCCAGGCTGTCCTCGCACACCACCGACTTCAGGTAGTCGAGGCCACCCTCCAGGTTCTCCAGCCACACCGATGTGCGCTGCAGGCGGTCGGCCGTGCGCACGTAGAACATCAGGAAGCGGTCCACGTAGCGGATCAACGTCTCGCGGTCGATGTCGGAGGCCAGCAGGTCCGCATGCCGCGGCTTCATGCCGCCGTTGCCGCAGACGTACAGGTTCCACCCCTTCTCGGTGGCGATGACGCCCACGTCCTTGCTCTGCGCCTCTGCGCACTCACGGGTGCAGCCGGAAACGGCGAACTTGATCTTGTGCGGCGAGCGCAGGCCCTTGTAGCGGTTCTCCAGCTCGATGGCGAAACCCACCGAGTCCTGGACGCCATAGCGGCACCAGGTGGAACCCACGCAACTCTTCACGGTGCGCAGCGACTTGCCATAGGCATGGCCGGATTCGAAGCCGGCGGCGATCAGCTCACCCCAGATGGCCGGCAACTGGTTCACCTGCGCACCGAACAGGTCGATGCGCTGCCCGCCGGTGATCTTGGTGTAGAGGCCGAACTTCTTCGCCACCTGTGCAATCACCAGCAGCTTGTCGGGCGTGATCTCCCCGCCCGGGATGCGCGGCACCACCGAGTAGCTGCCGTCCTTCTGCATGTTGGCCAGGTAGTAGTCGTTGGTGTCCTGCAGGACCGCCTTGTCGGGCTTGAGCACGAACTCGTTGTACTGGGAGGCAAGGATGGACGCCACGGCCGGCTTGCAGATGTCGCAGCCCAGTCCCTTGCCGTGCCGGCTGATGAGCTCGGCGAAGGTGGTGATGCGCCCTACCTTCACCAGGTGGAAGAGTTCCTGGCGGGAATGCGCGAAGTGCTCGCAGATGTGGTTGTTGACCGCCACGCCGCGCGCGGCGAGCTCGACCCTGATGATCTGCGTGACCAGCGTCGCGCAGCCACCGCAGGTGCTGGCGGCCCGGGTAGCCTTCTTCATGCCTCCCAGGGTCACCACGCCCTGCTCCACCGCGGCGCAGATGTCACCCTTGCTCACGTTGTTGCAGGAGCAGATCTGGGCGCTGGCCGGAAGCGCAGCGATGCCCGTGCCCGGGCTCTCGCCGCCCTCGCCGGCCGGCACCAGCATCGACTCGGGACGCGATGGCAGCGGCATGGCATTGAGCATCAGCTGCAGCCAGGTGCCATAGTCGCCGGCGTCACCCACCATGATGCCGCCGAGCAGGCGCTTGCCGTCGGCGCTGATCACCAGTTTCTTGTAGACGCCGGCGCGCTCGTCCACGAGCGTGCAACACTGGGCATCCGGAGTGGCGGCCTGCGCATCACCGAGCGAGGCCACGTCCACGCCCATCAGCTTCAGCTTGGTGCTCATGTCGGCGCCGGTGAATTGCTTGTCACCAGCACCCAGCAGCGCCGAGGCCGCTGCCTCGGCCATCTGGTATCCCGGCGCCACCAGGCCGAACAGCTTGCCGCTCCACAGCGCGCATTCGCCGATGGCGAAGATGTCCGGATCGCTGGTGCGACAGCTGTTGTCGATCACGATGCCGCCGCGCGGACCAACCTCAAGCCCCGCCGCCCGGCCCAGCGCATCCTGCGGGCGGATGCCGGCGGAGAACACCACCAGGTCGGTCTCCACCGATTCGCCGTCCGCGAAGCGCAGCAAGTGCAGGCGCTCGCTGCCCTGCTCGATGGCCGTGGTGGACTTGCCGGTGTGCACCCGCACGCCCAGCGCCTCGATATGCCGGCGCAGCACGCGGCCGCCGCCGTCATCCACCTGCACCGCCATGAGGCGCGGCGCGAACTCCACCACATGCGTCTCGAGGCCCAGGTCCACCAGCGCCTTGGCGGCTTCGAGTCCCAGCAGTCCTCCACCGATCACCGTGCCGCTGCGGGCGCGGCGCGCCGCTTCGCGGATGGCCACCAGGTCCTCGATGGTGCGATAGACGAAGCAATGTTCGCGCTCGCGTCCCGGGATGGGCGGGACGAAGGGATAGGAGCCGGTAGCCAGCACCAGCTTGTCATATTCCAGCTTGCGTCCGCTGCTGGTGGTGACAAGCTTCTCCGCACGGTCGACCGACTCCGCGCGCTCGTTCAGGTAGAGGCCGATGCCCGCCTTCTCGAAGAATCCCTCCGGCACCAGCGAAAGATCTTCGGCGGTCCTGCCACTGAAGAAGCTGGTAAGGCCCACGCGGTCATAGGCCGGCCGCGGCTCCTCGCACAGCACGGTGATGGCGAATTCGTGGGGCACAGAGCAGAGCGTCTCCAGCAGCCTCTGCCCCACCATGCCATTGCCGATCACCAGCAATCGTTTCTGTGACTGTGTCATGTTCCTGCCTCAGATGCGCGCCTGCACCACGGCGCCCCAGGTGGTGCGCCAGCGACGCTTCACGCTGGCCAGGCCCGCCAGCGCCAGCACCGCGATGCCGCCGAAGATGAAGAAGCCGCCGGAATACTCGCCAGTGAGCCCGCGGGCGAAGCCCAGGCTCGATGCGAGGAAGAACCCGCCCACGCCGCCGGCCATTCCCACCAGGCCCGTCATCACGCCGATCTCTTCGCGGAAGCGCTGCGGCACCAGCTGGAACACGGCGCCATTGGCCATGCCCATGGCCAGCATGGCCACCACCAGTACCGACAGGGCGGACAGCACCGTGGGCATGTTGGTGCCCACCACGAACAGCGCCGCGGCGGCAATGCAGTACATCAGCATCAGCGAACGGATGCCGCCCACCCGGTCGGCGAGCGCGCCACCAAAGGGCCGCACCAGGGAGCCGGCAAAGACGCAGGCCGCCGTGAGGTAACCGGCCGTCACCGGCGACATGGCGTACTGGTCGTTGAAGTAGATGGTGAGCGAGGAGGAGAGTCCCGAGAAGCCGCCGAAGCTCACGGCGTAGAAAAACATGAACCACCACGCATCGGCACTCTTGAGTGGAGCGAAATACGCGGCGACCGGCTTGGGGGGCGGATTGCCGGGACTGTCCTTCGCCAGCATCACATAGACCGCCAGCGCCAGCAGCAGCGGCAGCGCCGCCATGCCGATCACGTTCTGCCAGCCGAAGGCGATGGCCAGCGCAGGCGCGAACAGCGCGGCCAGTGCCGTGCCCGAATTGCCGGCGCCGGCAATGCCCAGCGCCGTGCCCTGGTAGTGTGGTGGATACCAGCGGGAGGCCAGTGGCAGCGCCACCGCGAAGGCCGCACCGGCGATGCCCAGCACCAGCGCCAGTGCGAGCAGGCCGCCAAAGGATTCGATCCTGGTGAACCAGGCAAGCAGCAGTCCACCAATCACCAGCAGCTGGCAGAGCAGCCCCGTGAGCCGCGGCTTCAGGTGATCGACCAGGATGCCGACGGGAATGCGCAGCAGCGCGCCCGCCAGCACCGGAGTCGCCACCATCAGGCCCTTCTGCGCCGGCGTGAGGCCGAGGTCACTTGCGATGGCAACGCCCAGCGGCCCGAGCATTACCCACACCATGAAGCTCAGGTCGAAGTAAAAGAATGCCGCGAACAACGTCGGCCGATGGCCGGCCTTCCAGAAACCCGCATCCATCAATGAACCACCATGCATGGGGAATGCTAGTAATGGCGGGTGCAACTGTTGTGCCATCATGTCATTGGCCGTACAGGGCCCTGCGGCCCTTCCCTGGCAGGCAACGGCCCTTCCCTGCCACCAAATGGGGCAAGGCCTGTTCAAAGTGGAGCAAGCGCGGATGACTGAAGTGCGGATGCTGCGTGTGAATGCCGACTTCTGCAGCAGGAGGGGGAGACGCACCGCAAACCAGGACTTCGTGGGCCTGTGCTGCGATGGCCAGGATTCCAGGGCCGGCCATGTGGCCGCGATTGCTGACGGCGTCAGTTTCGGCGGAGCCGGACGCATCGCGGCGGAACTGGCGGTGCGCCATTTCATCGAGGCGCACTACGCGGCCAATCCCATCCACGGCGTGGCGCGCAATGCCGCGCACGCCATGGCCTCCTTCAATGCCTGGCTGCACGCCAGCGCCGCCACTGACGCCAGCCTGCGACATGCAGCCACCACCTTCACGGCGCTTGTGATGGCCGGGCGCGAGGCGCATGTCATCCATGTGGGCGACTCGCGGGCCTGGCTGCTGCACGACGGGGAACTCTGGCAGCTCACCACCGACCACACCCTGCAGCAGCCGGAGCGTGACCATGTGCTGCTGCGTGCGGTCGGCATGGAGGCCGCGCTGCGACTCGAGCACCATCGCCACGGCCTCAAGCCCCATGACCGGCTGCTGCTCACCACCGACGGCGTGCATGCCACCCTCGACACGGAGCAGTTGCGCACGCTGCTCCTGCGGCGCCGCGCACCGGCGGAGGACGCGGCGGCAATCGTGGACGCGGCGCTGGAAGCAGGCAGCCAGGACAATGCGAGCTGCGCCATCATCGACGTGCTCGAAGTGCCGGAGGCCGGCACGAGCGAGCTCTTCGAGCAGGTTTCCGCCCTGCCGATCCTGCCGCCACCCGTGGCTGGCGAAACGGTGGACGGCTTCCGCATCCACGGGCCGTTGTCCAGCGGACGCTACAGCCGGCTGCTGCGCGCCACTGACGGGGACGGCAGCGAAGTGGTGCTCAAGTTTCCGCAGGCGAGCGTGGCCGCCACCAGCACCTTCCACCATGCCTTTGTGCGCGAAGCCTGGGTGACCGCGCGGCTGCACAGCCCCTGGCTGGGCGAAACCATCGAGTTGCCTCCGGGTCGCCAGACCAGGCTGTATTCGGTGATGCCCTTCTACGAGGGCGAGACGCTGGAGCAGCGGCTCAAGCGCCGGCCAGGGGTAGGGTTCGACGAGGGCATGGGTATCGCGCTGAAGCTCACGCGTGCCATCGCCACCCTGCATCGCGCCGGCGTCATCCACCGCGACATCAAGCCCGAGAATGTGCTGCTGGAACGCGACGGAGGGCTGCGGCTGATCGATTTGGGCGTGGTGCGCCTGCCGCGGCTGGAGGACTTTCCCGCCACCGATATCCCGGGCACGCCCAGCTACATGGCGCCGGAACTGTTCGACGGCGAGCCCGGCAATGAATTCTCCGACCAGTACGCGCTGGGAGTGACGCTGTATCGCATGTTTTCCGGCCGCTTCCCCCACGGCGAAGTGGAAGCCTTCTCCCGGCCGCGCTTCGGCAAACCCACCCCGCTCGCCCGCCACCGGCCGGACCTGCCCGCCTGGCTCGACCATGTCGTGATGCGCATGTTGTCCACCGACCGCCAGGCGCGCTTCGGTGACGTGGTGGAACTGTCGATGGAACTGGAAAGCAGCCTGGACCGCGGTGTTCCCGTGGTGCTGCGGCAGCTGTCGCTGTACGAGCGAAACCCCCTGCGCTTCTGGCAGGCCGTCAGCGCGCTGCTGGCGATCCTGCTGCTGGTCAGCCTTGGCCTGCACGCGCATCGCTGAATGCCTGCGTCGTCGCCCGGGCGTAGACGTCCGACGTGAAACTCTCGGCCGCCTTGCGCACGGCTTCCTCCACCCGCGGCACCTGGCCGCAGCGCTGCATGCGTTCCACCAACATCCCGGCGTCCTCCCGGCGCGGCTGCGTGGCTTCGCGGTTGAGCACCAGGAATCCCTCGCGCCGCAGCGGACCGGTGCCCGGTTCCAGCACCAGCTCAGAATTGAGCGCACGCAACAGCAACGGGGCAGGTGCACCCACATAGCGCGGCTGGGACAGCAGTCGCGCAAGTTCCGGCCGGTTCGACGGCACGTCGGCCCACTCCGCTGCGGCGGTGATGGCGCGCACCAGTGCAGCAACGGCCTCGGGGTGCTCCGCGAGGAACTCCGCCCGCATGCCGAGCACCTTCTCCGGCGGACGCGGCCAGATCTCGCTGCCCACCGCCACGATGGCGCCCAGCCCCGCATCCACTGCAAGGCTGCTCCAGGGTTCTCCCACGCAGAAGCCATCCACCTGGCCGGTGCGGATGGCCTCCACCAGCAACGGCGGCGGCACCACCACCAGCCGCACGTCGCGATCGGCCTCGAGGCCACCCATCGCCAGCCAGTCGCGCAGCTGGTAGTTGTGGCAGGAGAACGGGAACACCATGGCCAGCGTAAGTGGCTCCCCGCTGCGCGCCTTCACCACGGCGGCCAGGGCGCGCGCCTGTGCGTCCGGACGCGCCCCGACGCTTGCGCCGTGCTCGCGCATCCGCATCCAGAGCTGGATCGACACCGTGATGGCATTGCCGCCCACGCCAAGCGCCGCCGGCGCAACACAGGGCGCGTGGCCGGGCGTGAGGCCGAGGTTCGAGGCCAGCACCATCGGACCGAGCATCTGCGCGGCGTCGAAATGCCCGACGGTGACACGGTCGCGCACATTGGCCCAGGACACCTCGCGCACCAGCCTCAGCCTGAGGCCCTGCATGGCCGCGAATCCTTTCTCATGCGCGGCCACCAGCAGCGCGCAGTCCAGCAGCGGCATGAATCCCACGCTCAGCACCAGGGGAGGATTGCTGCGCTCGATCATGGCTTCAGCAACCCGGCTGCCGTGATGACACTCTGCGCGACTTCGCCCAGGCGCAGGTTGTTGTCCATTGCCGCCTTGCGCAGGGCTTCATAGGCCTGTTCCTCGCTCAAGGCACGCTGCTTCATCAGGATCCCCCTCGCGCGGTCGACCAGCTTGCGGTCTGCAAGCTGCCTTCTTGTCTCGTCCAGCTCGGTGCGCAGCTTCTCGAAGGCACGGAAGCGGCTCACAGACATCTCCACGATGGCGCGCACGCGTTCCTTGCGCAGTCCGTCCACCACGTAGGCGCTGACACCGGCGTCGATGGCCGCCTCGATGGTGCCGCGGTCGGCCGTGTCCACGAACATGGCCACCGGTTTCTGCACCACCCGCGACACCTGGAACATCTGCTCCAGCACATCGCGGTTGGGATTTTCCAGGTCGATGAGGATGACGTCCGGCTGCTCGTCGAGGATGCGACGCATCAGGTTCTGCATATCGCGCACCACCACCAGGTCGCGGTAACCCGCCTCGCGCAGCCCCTCCTCCAGGATGGTGGCCCTGGCGAGGTTCTGGTCGACGATGAGTACGCGTGGCTGGGAATCGATCATGTGTGGTGGACGCGGCGTTCATGGCCTACCAGACGAAGTCCAGCTGTGCCCACAGCTTCCGAGTATCGCGCACGGCCAGCGGTGTCGTCGCGGCTGCGGAATAGTCCGCGTACTTCAGCGTGCCCGTGAAGCGACGATACTTGCCGGATAGTTGCAGGTCCCACTCGTTGCCATAGTCAATCGAGGCCGTATCACTTTCGTAGTCGTGCCAGACAACGGACAGGCTCACCGTTTCCAGGGGCCCCGCGCCCTTTCGGGTGTACCCGGCAGTCACGTAGGTGTCAGCCAGGCCGTTGACCGGCGTGGCGAGGAACTTGTCGGCCCACCCCTGGTAGCGATGCAGCGTGGCAAGCGGCGTGGCAAATCCCTTCGTGCCGTCCCCTCCCAGCAGTTCATAGCCGGCACCGAGGCTGTACTGCAGGAAACTCCCGGTCAGCTCCGCCAGCAGGTAGTCGTTGCTGAACTCCAGCGGATTGTCGCCGTAGTCCTCCTGCGTGGCCCAGGAAACGACATAGCCGAGCCTGGCCTTCGACACCGGACGTTCGCCCTGCAGGCGCAGCCCAAGCGTCCGCGTGCTGTCTCGCAACGGCAGCGGCTCCTGCTCGAACTCGATGAAGTAGCCGAATCCCGTGAGCTTGCCGATGGGCAGCTGCCATGCCGCGTTCGCGAGGAAGATGTCGCCGGTGAAGCGGCCGTCATTGGCGCCAGGCAGGCCATCCGGCCCGAAGATGCGGTTGACCTGGTTCACGTAGCTCAGGTCGAACGTGACGTCGGGCAGCGACTTGTTCACCACACGCAGCCCATCGAAGGTCTGCTCGTTCTGGCGCCAGCCCACGTTGCCGACGAATCGATGGTCGTCCAGCGTGATGCGCTGCCGCCCCAGCGTGATGGTGGTTCCGGGAATGGCGGTATTGGTGAGCTGCAGGCGGTTCAGTTCATAGGCCTCCGGATCCGCGACCACCGGGTAGGTGGTCTTGCCATTGATGGTGCTGTTGTAGTCGGTGACCAGCGGCCAGAGAAAATCCCCCTCGGCCAGCAGGAAGGTCTTCCAGGCCTTGCCCGTCTCGAACCCCAGGCGCCCGCGCAGGGTCAGCGCGCCGGCTTCTTCGGCGAGCGGCTCCTGGTCCACCGATTCGAACCTCAACCTCACGTCAGCCATGATCCTGCTGCCGCTGATCGCCGCGCTGAGCGGCGAGTCATCAGCGGCCTGCGCACCGCCTGCCAGCACGCACGCCAACACACCAGCGAGCGCACGGCCCGCCACCATCGAAGTCCTGCTTGCGCGTTTCATGCCAATCTCCCTGCTGTCTGCCTCACGCGGCCTCCGACGGCGCGTGTTCATGCTCTTCGAGGAATCCGAGCAGTTCCGCCCGGTATTCGTAGTAGCGGGGATGGGCCAGCAGCGCCTGGCGGCTGCGCGGTCGAGGCAGGTCTACCGGCATCACCTTGCCGATGCGGGCCCGCGGCCCGTTGGTCATCATCACCACGCGGTCGGCCAGCAGGATGGCCTCGTCCACGTCATGGGTGACACAGATGGCTGTGACGCGGCTCCTCTTCCACACGTCCATCAGCACTTCCTGCAGCTCCCAGCGCGTGAGCGCATCGAGCATGCCGAAGGGTTCATCCAGCAGCAGCAGCTTGGGCGACAGCGCGAATGCGCGGGCCAGGCCCACGCGCTGTTTCATGCCGTTGGACAGTTCGCTCGCGCCGCGGTCCATGCAATCAGCGAGTCCCACGCGCGCCAGGTAATATTCGACGATGTCGCGCCGCTCGCCTGGCGTGGCATGCGGGAACACGCGCGCCACGCCCAGCGCCACGTTCTCGCGCGCGCTCAGCCAGGGCAGCAGGTTCGGCGCCTGGAACACCACGCCGCGGTCGGGACCGGCGGAATGCACTTCGCGCCCGTCAAGCACGATGGCCCCGCCACTGCTGTCGGTGAGGCCGGCCACCATCGACAGTACGGTTGACTTGCCGCAGCCGGAATGGCCTATCAGCGAGATGAACTCGCCGCGCGCGATGTCCAGCGAGAAACCTTCCACCACGGCCAGCGGGCCCCGCGGCGTGGCAAAGTTCTTGTTCACGTCATCGAACTCGACGAACTTCGCGGGATCCTCGGCCGGCCTCGGCCTGTTCGCGGCGCGCAAGGCGCGCGGCCGCACGGCCGTCAGCGGCGTCACTGCGGGCAGGCTCACCACCGGCTCCCGGCTGGAGGCGCGATCATTGCCCAGCCCGAGCAGGTAGGCGGTAATCCCGGCGCGCAGCGACTTGTAGCGGGGATGGGCATTCACGCTGTGGCGATCGCGGGGCCTGGGCAGATCCACGCGGAACTCCCGGCCGAGGCCATCTCCTCCGCCAGCCGGCAGCATCGCGATCACGTGATCAGCCAGCAGCAGCGCCTCGTCCACGTCATTGGTCACCAGCACCACCGTGCGGCGTTGCTGCTCCCAGATGCTTTCGATCTCGTCCTGCAGTCGCGCGCGCGTCAGCGCGTCCAGCGCGGAAAGCGGCTCATCCAGCAACAGCAGCTCCGGCTCCATTGCCAGGGCCCGCGCCACGGCCACGCGCTGCCGCATGCCGCCGGAGAGCTCGGAAGGACGGCGGTCGGCGGCATGGGCCAGGCCCACCATCTTCACGTAACGCTGCACCAGCGCCGCGCGTTCGGCCCTTGACTTGCCGCGATGCACCGCGTCCACCGCCAGTCGCACATTGCCGGTGACGCTGAGCCAGGGCATCAGCGAGTAGTTCTGGAACACCACCGCCCGCTCCGGGGATGCGCCGCTCACCGGCCTGCCCTTGAACAGCACCTCGCCCGAATCGGGCGCGGCAAGTCCCGCAAGGGTGGCGATGAGCGTGGTCTTGCCGCTGCCGGAGTAACCCACCAGCGCCACGAACTCGCCTTCCTCGATGGCCAGGCTGACGTCGCGCAACACCGGCAATCGCGTGCCACCCTGGGCGTATGACTTGCTGACGTTCTTCAATTCGAGGAATGCCATTTGGATCACCGCCTCGCGCTGAAATTGGCCAGCGACTGCAGCGCGTGCATCAGCCTGTCGAGCAGGAAGCCGATCAGGCCGATGGTGAGCACCGCCACGAGCATGCGGCTCATCGACTCCTCGCTGCCGTTCTGGAATTCGTCCCACACGAACTTGCCGAGCCCCGGGTTCTGCGCCAGCATCTCGGCCGCGATCAGCACCATCCAGCCCACGCCCAGCGACAGGCGCATGCCGGTGAAGATCAACGGCAGCGACGAGGGCAGCACCAGCTTCACCAGCCGCGTCTTCCAGTCCAGCTTCAGCACCCGCGCCACGTTCAGCAGGTCGCGGTCGATGGAGGACACGCCCAGCGCCGTATTGATCACGGTGGGCCACAGCGAGCACAGAGCCACCGTGATCGCGGACACCACGAAGGATTTCTCGAACAGCGGCTCCTCGCTCACATAAAGCGCGCTGACCACCAGCGTCACGATGGGCAGCCAGGCCAGTGGCGAGATGGGCTTGAACACCTGCACGAATGGATTGAAGGCCGCCTCCAGGTTGCGGCTCATGCCGCAGAGGATGCCGATGGGAACTGCCAGCAGCGTGGCCATCAGGAAACCCGCGAACACGGTCTTCAGGCTGGTGAGGATCTGGTCGATGTAGGTCGGCCGTCCGGTGTAGCGCACCGTGGAGGGTTCAGCCGTCGGGTCGGCGGCCAGCCGCTCGGCATTGCGGCCGGCCTGCCGCTCGTAGAACTCCGCCTCGCGCTGCCGCTCGGCCTCGTGGTCTGCCCACAGCGAGCCCGCCTGCTGCAGCACCGAAGCGGGGCCCGGGATCTGCCCCAGGCTGGTGTGGATGCGCGCCGCGAAGAACGACCACAGCAGCACGAAGGCCGCGATGGAAAGCAGCGGCATTCCCGCCGTGCGCCACAGCTCCTTCAGCTGCGCGCGCGGGTCCTCTCCGGTGGCCAGCCGCAGCAGCGGCGTGAGGAACCCCAGGCCTACCAGCTCCAGCCGGCGGATGGCGCTACCTGCCGACGACATTGGCACCCTCCACCTTCTGCTGGCCCTTCAGCCCGATGGCAAATCCGTCGATGTAGGCATTGGGCTTGCGGCCGTCGTAGGTCATGCCGTCGATGAAGTCCTTCGTCGGCGCACGGAAGCCGTCGCTTTCCCAGGGCACGTCTTCCTTCTTCAGCCTGCCCTCCTCGAGCAGCAGCTGCGCGGCCTTCAGGTATATGTCGGGGCGATACACCTGCCTGGCGATGTCGAAGTACCAGCTGTCCGGCCTGCCCTCGGGGATCTGGCCCCAGCGCCGCATCTGCGTCAGGTACCAGATGGCGTCGCTGTAGAAGGGATAGGTGGCGTGGTAGCGCCAGAACACGTTGAAGTCCGGCACGGGGCGCTTCTCGCCGGGGGCATATTCGAAGGTGCCCGTCATGCTGGCAGAGATCACGCGCACGTCCGCGCCCACGTACTGGGACTTCGAGATCAGCGCCGCGGCCTCCTTGCGGTTGGCGGGACTGGCGTCCAGCCACTGGTTGGCGCGCATCAGCGCCTTGATCATCGCCAGGTGGGTGTTGGGATATTTCTCCGCCCAGGCGCGGGTGACGCCGATCACCTTCTCCGGGTTGTTCTTCCAGATCTCGTAGTCGGTGACCACCGGCAGGCCCACCTTCTTGAACAGTGCCTGCTCGTTCCAGGGCTCGCCCACGCAGTATCCGTGGATGGTGCCGGCCTCCAGCGTGGCCGGCATCTGCGGCGGCGGCGTCACTGAGATCAGCACGTCGGCCTTGACCTGGCCGGTGACGTCGGAGGCGGAATAGAACCCGGGATGCACGCCGCCGGAAGCCAGCCAGTAGCGCAGCTCGTAGTTGTGCGTGGACACCGGGAACACCACGCCCATGCGGAAGGGCTTGCCGCCGGCGCGGAACTGCTCGATCACCGGCTTCAGTGCCTCGGCCTTCACCGGCCGCACCGGCTTGCCCTGCGCATCCTTCGGGATCGCCGGCAGCATCTGCTGCCACACCGCGTTGGAGACGGTGATGGCATTGCCATTCAGGTCCATGCTGAAGGCGGTGATGATGTCGGCCTTCGTACCGATGCCTACCGTGGCGCCCAGCGGCTGTCCGGCCAGCATGTGCGCGGCGTCCAGCTCGCCGGTGATCACGCGGTCCAGGATCACCTTCCAGTTGGCCTGCGGCTCCAGCGTGACGTAGAGGCCCTCGTCCTCGAAGAAGCCCTTCTCGTAGGCAATGGCCAGGGGCACCATGTCGGTCAGCTTGATGAAGCCGATCTTCAGCTGTTCCTTCTCCAGCTTCAGCGGCTTTGCCGCGGCCCTGCCGGCATGCGCCGCAAGCGCGCCCGCCGCCAGTCCAGCCAGTACCCTGCGTCGCGACGTATACAGCCTGCCTTTCATGGGTTCTGCTCCCGCCTTTCGTCCGTGCAAACAAAAACGCCGCCGGTGGCAGCCGGGGGAGGAAATCCCGACTGCAACCGGCGGCGTTGCCGTATGGCCTTCCGTCGATGAAGGCTTGTGCAGGTCAAAGCAAGCGGCGTGCCATCAGGCGACCTGGCAGCGCCCATGCGTTGCGGGCCGCCCTGCGGGGTGCAAGGAGATCCGTGCCCGCTGGCCGTTGGTTCGAATGACCAACCGTCTGTTCAAGGCGGTGCGAAACGCACGGCCGCTGCACACCCGGCGTGCAGCTTCACCATCCGCCTGACGGATCAGTCGAGGGAGTTGATCCAGTCGACCAGTGCGGGACCGAGTGTGTCGATGCTGCTGCCCAGCTGCAGGGAGGAGGAGAAGTGGTTGTGCCCGCGCAGGTGGAGCACCTGCGGGCTGCGTCCACGCATCGCCACGCGCGCGGCGAACACTGCCGCGAGTTGCGCATGGAACAGCGGCAGGTCGAACTCGCTGATGGTGAACAGGCAGGGCACGTCGGTGGCGGCGAGCCCCAGCACCGAGGACTGCGCGGCGTAGCGGCCCCGGTCACGACCGAAGTAGGTCTCCTGCATGGGATCCGCATGAAAGGCGTCCGGCTCGTAGACACCGGAAAGCAGCACGGCGCCCCGCACCCCCGGTCCTGCCGCATCCGCCCCGCCCTGCCCGGCGAGCAAGCCCGCCACATGCGTCCCGCCGGCCGACTGCCCGATGGCCACGATGCGATCCGCGTCTCCGCCGTAGCGGGCGATGTTGTCCCGCAACCAGCCGACGGCCGCTGTCACATCCTGGGCTCCGGCCGGCCAGGTTGCGCCGGGCGCCAGCCGATAGGTCATCGTCACGCCGACGAACCCGCTGCGCACCGCCCAGGCACCCACATTGTTATAGAAGGGTGCGTCGGGCCCACCCTTGTCACCGGCGGCGAACCCGCCGCCGTGGACGAACATCACGACGGGACGGGAAACGGACTGCGGCGCGTGGAACACATCGAGGCGGTGGCGCGGATCAGGCCCATAGGCCAGGTTGCGCTGCACGAGAGCGCCGGCTGTCGCCGGAGTGAGCGCCAGGGGGATGAACAGCTTCTGCGTGGCCTGGATCGACGCAGGGGTGAACTCCTCACCGATCGCGCGCAGCGATTGCCCTATCTCCACCATCTTTCCTCCCTTCGTTTCGCGACATTATCTGCAGATGGCAGCCATGGCAGCTACCCTTACGGGACCGGCGTCCGCGATTGCAGACAGTCGGATGGCGCCGACAACTTTCCATGACAATATCGGCTACCCGCATCGCGGGATGCGCGAGGAGAATCAGAACATGCGACACCAGACACTGCTTGCCCTTACTGCTGCCGGTTCGCTGGCCTTGCTGGCTGCCTGCGGCAACAACTCACAGGCCGACCTGGACGCCCAGGTAGCCGAGAAGGAGGCCGAGCTTGCCGAGAAGCAGGCGGAGCTGGCCCGGCTCGAGGCCGAACTGGCCGAACAGCAGCAGGCCGAAGTTCCGGCGCCGGCTGCGCCGCGTCCTGCAACGCCGGCACCCAAGCCTGCCACCAGCACTGCGAAGCCGGCCACCTCCACGCCCAAGCCCGCAGCGGTAGCCAGCACGATCACGGTTCCTGCGGGCACCGAGCTGTCGCTATCCCTTTCCACCGCGCTGTCGTCCAAGACCTCCAAGGTCGGTGACACGGTCCGCGCCGTGGTCACCGAGAACGTGGTGGTGGACGGCAGGACTGCCATCGCCGCCGGCACCACGGTGGCCGGCACGGTGATCAAGGTGGTCTCCGGCAGCGACAAGATCGGCGGCACCCCGCAGGTGATGATGGGCTTCGACCGCCTGGAACTGCCCGGCGGCAAGGACGTGCCCATCACCGGCGAATTCACCAGCACGGGCAAGAGCGACAACACCCGCGATGCCGTGAAGATCGTCGGCGGCGCCGCTGCCGGTGCGCTGCTGGGTGACCAGGTGAGCAAGAAGGATCGCGGCAAGGTGATCGGCGGCATCCTCGGCGCCGCCGCTGGCGCTGTGGCGGCGAAGGAAACCGGCACCGAGGTGAAGCTGGCCGAAGGCGCGCCCATGGCGCTGACGCTGTCGGCGCCGGTGGAAATCACCCGCTGACGCGTTCGCGCTGAAGCTTCAGGGCCTGCACCAGTTCCAGCCCGCTGTGGCTGGCTGGTGGCAGGCCCGTTTCAATTGTGGCCACGGGTTGAACCCGGCTGCCCCAGCGCACCAGGTGCGCGCACCAGGTGAGGCCGGCGCCGAAGGCCGGCAGCAGCAGCAATGAGCCGGGCTGCACGCGGCCTTCCTCCAGCGCCTCCACCAGCGCCACCGCCACCGTGGCGGCCGACATGTTGCCGTAGCGCTGGACATTGACGAAGGCGCGCCCGGGTGGAATCTCCAGGCGGCTCGCCACGGCCTGGATGATGCGCAGGTTGGCCTGGTGCGGAACCAGCAGGTCCACATCGGCTGCGCGCAGGCCACGCGAGGCGAGCACGGCGCCAGAGGCCTCGACCATGCCGGCCACCGCACGGCGGAAGATCTCCTGGCCATCGAAGGTCCACTCCGTGACGCCCATGCGCCGCGTGAAGTCCGCGTAGCGCCCGCCCATGCCGTGGATCACCAGCGCATCGCGCCCATCCACGTCGCAGCCCAGCTTCTCGACCAGCAGCCCCTCTTCCCTGTCGGTGGCCTGCAGAACGATGGCCGCGCAGCCGTCACCGAACAGCACCGCCACGTTGCGGTTGCGCCAGTCCATGAAGCGACTGATCACCTCCCCGCCCACCACCAGCGCGTTGCGGACCACGCCGGTGCGGATCATGGCATTGGCCGTGCTCCACGCGTAGAGGAAGCTGGTGCAGGCGGTATTCACGTCCATCGCCGCCGCACCCTTCGCCGCGAGTCGCTGCTGGAGGGCGGAAGCCTGGTTCGGCGCCTGCTCCTCGAAGCTGGTCGTCCCGAACACGATCAGGTCCACTTCTGCTGCTGCGAGCCCTGCCGCGGCAAGCGCCCTGCCTGCCGCCACTTCAGCCAGGTCAGTGAGACCCACGTGGGAGATGCGCCGCTCGCGGATGCCGGTGCGCGTGAGGATCCACTCATCGCTCGTATCGAGGAAGGTGGCAAGGTCGGCATTGGTGAGGGTCGCTGGCGGCAGGCATTTGCCCCAGCCCGTGACAGCGGCATGAGTCATGCGCGGCAATTTACTCCACAACCGGGTTGGCGGGGCCGGCGACGGGTCAACGCTCCGGCCTGTCGCGCGTTGGAATGCCCTGGACAAACACCGGAGCCCGTCGATGTCCCATCGGACCGCCCTGCTTGTACTCACCAGCTTTTCCCTGCTGGCCACCGCCTGCTCCCTGGCCGGTGAATCCGGCCCGCTGCGCCAGCGGGTCCGCGAACGCGTGGCCGAGCGGGCGGGGGAACGGATGGCCGCCGAAGCACCGCCGGCCACGCTGCTGAAAAGTGCCACGCGCATCACTGCACCGGGTCGCTATGAAATCCGCCTGCGGCATGGCGGACAGGAGCGCATGGCGCTGGTGCATGTGCCGCGCAGCTGGACGGCCACGGGCTCGCTGCCACTGGTAATGGCCCTGCACGGCGCCGGTGGCGGCGCCATCTACCAGGCCGACGACGCCAACTACGGGCTTGTCACCAAGTCCGAGGAGGCAGGCTTCATCGCCGTGTTCCCCAACGGCATCAGTCCCGCCCGCTCCGGCATGCTGGCCACGTGGAATGCCGGCGATTGCTGCGCGAAGGCCCGTGACGAGAACGTGGACGACGTCGGCTTCCTGCGCGCGGTGGTCGCCGACCTGCGGCGCCGCACCGGCGTCGACGCCGACCGCGTCTATGCCATCGGCATGTCCAACGGCGGCATGATGGCCTATCGCCTGGCCTGCGAGGCCGGCGATGTGTTCCGCGGCATCATGGCCGTGGCCGGCACCGACAACACGCGCAACTGCCGTCCGTCCCGTCCCGTGCCCGTGCTGCACGTCCACGCGCGCAATGACGACCGGGTGCTTTTCAATGGCGGCGCCGGCGAGGTATTCCGCAATGAGGCACTGGTCAGCAATTTCACCTCGGTGCCCGACACCATCACCCGATGGGTGCAGCGCAATCGTGCCGATCCCGATGCGCGCCGGGTACTCACCGTGGCCGGCGCAACCTGCGACCTGCATGAGGCGTTGCCGGGCGGCGCACCCGTGCAGCTCTGCGTCACCGACACGGGCGGCCACAGCTGGCCGGGCGGCGGCAAGCAGCGGGGTGAAGCACCCTCCGGCGCGATCAAGGCCAATGATGTGATGTGGTCCTTCTTCAGCTCCCTGTGATTCCACCTCGCAGGGACCCGGTGGCACAATGCCGGCGACGAGCCGACGTCGGCAGCCACAGGATCCGCCCATGGCCGCATATGCCCGACCTGTTCCACTCCGCCTGGCAGCGGGAATGCTCTGTGCACTGCTGCTCATCGCCTGCGCCGGCGCACCGCCGCGCGGCGATGCGGATCGCGCCGCCGCAAGCCTGCCTACCTTGGGGCAGCGTATCGTCGCCAGCGCGATGGCGGAGGTGGGCAAGCCGTACCGGTACGGCGGCAACGGGCCGGATGCCTATGACTGCAGCGGGCTGGTCCGCTTCGCTCATGGCGCCCAGGGCATCCTCGTGCCGCGCACCACGGCGGAGCAGTACCGCGCGGCCCGCCCCGTGCCCATCGACCGCATCGCCGCAGGAGACCTGCTGTTCTTCCGCTTCGACGGGCCCAAGGTATCGCACGTAGCGATCTACGCCGGCAACGGCCGCTTCGTGCATGCACCGCAAAGCAGCCGCCCGGTGGAGGTACGCTCGCTGGACGAACCCTGGTACCGCAGCCAGCTTGTAGGCGCCGGCCGACTTCACTGAGGCCTGCCGCGGTACCCCGACATCAGGCAACATGGCCATACGCCCTGCGCGGCGGCACAACAACGGAGGCCCGAGAAATGAAGAACAGCAACTGGCGTTCCACCCTGGCGGCCCTGCTTTCCCTGGCCCTTCTCAATGCCGGATTCATCTCGTCCGCGCAGGCGGACGTCATCGACACCGCTGCGATGGTGCAGACCGCACGTGATGCGGACCTGGCCTCCATCCAGTCGCAGCTCGCACGCGACGACGTGCGCGCGCAGCTGGGCAAGTTCGGCGTGGCGGCAGATGACATCGAGTCGCGCCTGGCCGTGATGAGCGACAGCGAGCTGGCGTCGCTGGCCAAACGCATGCAGGAGACGCCGGCCGGCGGTGACGGCCTGCTGGCAGTGATCGGCCTCACCTTCGTCGTGCTGCTCATTCTCGAGCTGGTGGGCGTGATCAACATCTTCAACCGCGCATGATGCCGCTGCGACAGGTGGCGGCGATCCTCGCCGCTGCCTGTTGCCTCCTGGTCGGCTGTGCCGCGCGCACTCCGCTGCTTGCGCCCGATGCGCGTGGCGTCGAGCTGGTGGACACGCCATTCTTCCCCCAGGAAAAGTACCAGTGCGGGCCGGCCTCGCTGGCCACCGTGCTGGCGGTGGCCGGCGTATCGGTGAGCCCGGAAGAGCTCGTGCCGCAGGTATACCTGCCGACCCGCAAGGGCAGCCTCACCATTGAAATGCAGGCCGCGCCGCGCGGGCACGGCGTGCTCAGCTATCCGCTGGCACCGCGCCTCGACGCCATCGTGGCCGAGCTGGAGGCAGGACGCCCGGTGCTGGTGCTGCACAACTACGGCCTGCCCTTCTGGCCGCGGTGGCACTACGCCGTGGTCATCGGTTACGACGCAACGCGCCAGCGGATGCTGCTGCGTTCAGGCACCATCAGGCGCCAGGAAATGTCGGCCGCCAGTTTCATGCGCGCCTGGGACAATGCCGATCGCTGGGCCATGGTGCTGCTGCGTCCCGGCGAGCTGCCTGCGCGGCCCGAGCTGCAGCGCTACCTGGAAGCCGCCACGGCATTCGAGCGCGCCGCCACGCCCGCTGCCGCCGAGCGCACCTACGATGCAGCCGCTCATCTCTGGCCGGACGAGCCGGTGGCGTGGGTGGGCCGGGGAACGGCCCGCTATCGCAGCGGCGACTGGCCTGCGGCAGCGGCGGACTACGCCCATGCCCTGAAGCTCTCCCCCTCGCTGCCGGCGGCACGCAACAACCTGGCCATGGCGCTGCTGAAACTGGGCTGTGCCACCGCGGCCCGGCGGGAGCTGGACCGGATTGACGCCACCGCGCTGGACGCCGGCCTGCGCGCAGCCATCGCCGACACGTCGGAGCAGGTGGCATCGCAGGCAGGGGGCAAAGATAACGAGGTGTGTTCGGCCCTATACTGAACCCCATCCGGGCGCCTGGCATGGGAGGGGTGGTGGCCGACCAGATGGAGCGAAGCCTGCAGGAAACCGCCGAGGTATGGCCCGGCCTGACGCGGCGCCTCGGCGGGGAAAGCGGGACATTCGCCGTTTTCACCGTCGCCTACCTGGCGCTGGTGTGGCTCGGCTACCAGTGCAAGATCGACTCCCTGCACCTGACGGTGATCTGGCCCTCCGCGGGCCTGCTGATGGCCGCGCTGTACATGGCTCCCTTCCGGCGCTGGCCGGTGTTCATCGGACTGCAGCTGGCCTGTGAATACGCGGTGGGCCTGCTCGTGCGCGAGCCCACCCTGCCCGGCGGCATCGTGCTGTTCATGCTGGCCAACACCGCCGATGCGGTGGTCGGTGCGCTGATCGCCCGCTCGCGCTTCTGGCGGGTCAGCCATGTGCGCATCACCCAGGCGGTGCAGCTGCTGCTGGCCACCGCGGCAGGCGCATCCGTCAGTGCCGCCCTGGGCGCAGCAGTGGCTGTGCAATTCTATGACGGCGACAGCTATGTGCTGCAATGGCAACTCTGGTGGGTGGGCAACTGGCTGGGTTCCATTGCGGTGGCTCCCACGGTCATCTACTGGTCGCTGGCAGCGCGCCGTCCTCCGCCTGCACTGCAGGTGGCCCGTCCGTGGGAGATTGGCGCCTTCCTTGTCGCGCTGGGCGCCAGCGTGTTCTGGCTGTTCTCCACGCCCATTTCAGAAAGCCGCTCCCTGCTGCAGACACCGACGGTGCCACTGGCACTGCTGCTGGCCGTGGGGTTCCGGCTGCCGCCGCGCTGGGCCTGCCTGCTGGCGCTGGCCGCGGTGCTGCTGGCAGCAGTGCTGGGCGTGTCGGGCAGCAATCCCTTCCCCGGCGTCAATAACTATGCGCAGCTGTTGACGCTGCAGTCCTACCTTGCGCTGATGGCCTCCGTCACCCTCATCGTGGCCATCCTGGTGGCGGCGATGAAGATCAGCCTGCAGGAGGTATCCAGCAGCGAGGCCCGCTACCGGAACTTCATCGCGATGAGCTCCGAGGCGGTGTGGCGCGTGGAGATCGATCCGCCCCTGCCCGTGTCGCTGCCCCCGGAGCAGCAGAGGCAGTGGCTGGAGGAGCATGCGCGCGTTGCCGAGGGCAATGCACTTTTTGACAGGCTGGCGGCCAGTTGCACCGAAACCGGCGTCGACCATGGTCCGCAATGGGTGCCGGCCCGTTCCTGGTGCGCCCTCTTCGAAAAACACCTGGAGCAGGCTGCCCGCGAGGACTTCCGCCTGGATGACCTGCGCCTGGTGGCCCAGGTCGCCGGCAAGCCGCGCACGTTCTCCACCAGCTTCAGCGGCGTGGTGGTCGACGGCAGGCTGCAGCGCATCTGGTGCGTGGCGCGTGACGTGTCGGAGATCGTCGACCTGAACACGCGGCTGATGCGCGAGCGCGAGCGGCTGAAGGCCTATGCCCACCAGGTGATCAATGCCGAGGAGCGCGCACGCCGTTCCACCGCCAAGGACCTGCACGACGGCATCGGCCAGACACTCACCGGCATGGCCATGTCGCTGGAGGTGGCGCGCATGCAGGCGCCGCAGGTATCCACCCTGCTCGATGACGTGCGTGCCAACCTGCGCAAGGTGCAGGACCGCACGCGCAGCATGATCGCGGACCTCAGCCCGCCGGGACTCTACGAGCTGGGGCTGCAGCCGGCGTTGCAGTGGCTGGTGGTGCACTTCCGCAGCCAGGAGAAACTGCGCGTGCACCTGGAGTGCAAGGTGGTCGAGGAGGCCATCAACATGGAAGTGCGCGTGCTCGTGTTCAAGCTGGTGCGCGAGCTGCTGCGCAATGTCGTGAAACACTCCGGCGTGGATTCCGCCAGCGCGCTGGTGCGCGGCGACCGCACGGCCATCCACGTGGAGGTGGAGGACACCGGCCGCGGTTTCGAATGGCAGATGGAGATGTTCGGCCCGCGGCCGGGAACCTTCGGCCTGTGGAGCATCTCCGACCGCGTGGCCGACGTGGGCGGCACCTTCCGCGTCGATACCGCGCCAGGCCACGGCTCACGCTTCATGCTCCAGATCCCCCTCACCCTCACGGGAAAGGAACCCCCATGACACGAATCCTCGGCATTTCCGGAAGCCTGCGCGCGGGCTCGTTCAACACGGCACTGCTGCGTGCTGCCCAGGCCCTGCAGCTGGAGGGCGTGGAGCTGGAAGTTGTCACGCTGCACGGCATTCCGCTGTATGACGGCGACCTGGAACAGCGCGAGGGAATCCCGGCCGCCGTTGCCGCGCTCAAGGAGAAGGTCGTGGCCAGCCAGGGCGTACTCCTGGCGACGCCGGAGTACAACAGCAGCCTGCCAGGCGTATTGAAGAACGCCATCGACTGGCTGTCCCGCCCTCCGGGGGACATCGGCAGGGTCTTCGGCGACCGGCCGTTCGCGGTGACTGGCGCCAGCGCCAGCGGGTTCGGCACCATCCTTGCGCAGGACGCCTGGCTGGGAGTGTTGCGTCACCTGGGCGCCCGGCAGTGGGCCGGCGCCCGGCTGATGGTGTCCCACGCCGGCAATGCCTTCGATGCCGGGGGCGCGCTCACCGACGAAGGCGTCAGGAAGAAACTGGGTGATTTCGTCGCGAGGTTCGCCGAATTCGCCGACGGCGGAAGGGGCTAGCGGCGCCCGCCGTCGACCTTGCGAAGTGGCGGCTGCTGCAGGTGCGGGTCCGCGGGCGGCGCGTCCAGGCCCTCGCCGCGCAGCAGCTGCTCGAACTGTCCGGCAGGCAGCGCCGGACTGAAGTGGAATCCCTGGTACTGGTCACAGCCGAGGTCGCGCAGCGTATCCAGCTGCGCGCGGGTCTCCACGCCCTCGGCCACCACCTTCAGGCGCAGGCCATGCGCCAGTGACACGATGGCCTGGACGATATTGGTATCTTCCTCGCGCGTGTCCATCTCCGCCACGAAAGTGCGGTCGATCTTCAGCATGTCGATGGGAAAGCGGCGCAGGTAGCTCATGCTGGAGTAGCCGGTGCCGAAGTCATCCACCGACACCACGATGCCCATGCGGCTGAGCTCCTCCAGCAGGCGGATGGACTCCTCCGGATTGCTCATCACGCAGCTCTCGGTGAGCTCGATCTCCAGCCACTGCGGATCCAGGCGGGCCTCCTCCAGCGCCGCGCGCACGGTGTCCACCAGGCCGGCCTCGTGGAACTGCGCGGCGGAGATGTTCACGCCCACCCTGAGCGGTGCGTAACCCGCATCGATCCAGCGGCGCACCTGCTGGCAGGCCTCGCGCAGCACCCAGGTGCCGATGGCGCCGATCTGCCCGGTCTCCTCGGCCACGGGAATGAATTCCACCGGCGGGATGTACCCGCGCTCGGGATGCTTCCAGCGCAGCAGTGCCTCGGCGCTGCGGATGGCGCCGGATCCGGTTTCGACCTTTGGCTGGTAGTGCAGCTCGAACTGCCCTTCCTTCAGCGCCGCGTGCAGGTCGTTCTCCAGCTGCAGGCGGCGGTGCGCGGTGCCACCCAGCGCAGCCGAGAAGCGCTGCATGCAGTTGCCGCGCTGCTTGGCGCTGTACATGGCGGCGTCCGCGTTGGCCAGCAGCGCCTCCGCGCGCGAGCCATCCCGGGGATAGACGGCCAGGCCGAAGCTGGCGGCCACGTGGATGTCCATGCCGGCAATGTGCAGCGGCACCGAGAGTGCCGCCAGGGCGCGGCGGGTGAGCGCCTCGGCATCGACCTCGGCCGAAGGCGGGCTCAGCACGAATACGAATTCATCACCGCCCTGGCGGGCCAGGGTATCGCCCTCGCGCCGCACGCCATCCAGGCGCCGCGCCACCTCCTGCAGGAACTGGTCGCCGGCGTGGTGGCCCATGGAGTCGTTGACCAGCTTGAAACGGTCGAGGTCGCACACCAGCACCGCAAAACTCTGGGCCGTGCGCTGGGCCTGGGCCATGGCCTGCTGCAGGCGGTCTTCCAGCAGCGTGCGGTTGGGCAGCCCGGTGAGCGCATCGTGCGTGGCCATGTGCCGCAGCTGCTTGTTTGCGATCTCCAGGCCCCGCGTGCGCGCGGCAACCACGCGCTCGAGCTGGTTGATCTGGTTGCGGATCAGCCGCTCGTTGTGCCATTTCTGGCACAGCGCGCTGGCGCATTGCTGCACCTCGATGGGCTCGAAGGGCTTGCGCAGCACCAGCAGCTTGTCGGAGTGGTTGAGGCGCTCCATCACCTCGCTCCACTCATAGTCGGTATGCGCTGAGCAGATCACCACCTGCACGCCGGGATCGGCCTTCCACAGGTGCTCGATGGTCTTCAGGCCGTCCCAGCCCGGGGGCATGCGCATGTCCACGAAGGCCACGGCATAAGGCCGGCCGTCGCGCAGCGCGGCCTCGGCCATCCGCACGCCCTCCTCTCCCTGGAAGGCCGATTCGACCTCGAATACCGGCATGGGATGGCGTGCCGTGCTGCCCAGCAGCTCGGACTCGAGCAGGTCCAGTGCGTCCTGGCCCGCGACGGAATCATCCTCGCCAAGCACCTTCCTGAAGTCGCGATGGATGGCCTCGTTGTCGTCGATGACGAGGATGCGCCGGTTGGAGATGGACAGCGCCTCGCGGATCCCCGAGGCAAAGCGTCCCGTGTTCTCGTTCACGCGCTCTCCCTGGCCTTGAACGGCAAGGTGAGGATGAAGGTGGCGCCGCGACCGGCGCCGGCGCTGTCGGCGCTGAGGCTGCCGCCCAGCTCGGCGGCAGCCAGCGCCGCCCCGTGCAGCCCGAAGCCGTGGCCGGACTTGCGGGTGGTGAAGCCGTGGCTGAACAGGCGCGGCAACACCTCCGCGGGAATGCCCACGCCATTGTCGCGAACGGTGATGTGCACCTCGTCGAGGATGGACTCGATGCGCACCGTGACCAGCTTGTCGGTGCGGCCGGATTCATCGCAGGCGTACTTGGCATTACGCAGCAGGTTCACCAGGATCTGCAACACCTTGTGCTTGTCGGTGACGATGCTCGGGTGGTCGGAGAATTCCCGCTGCAGGGCGACCCGGTGGCGCGTCATCGCGCTGGAGTTCATGCGGATGGCATCCTCCACCATATCCACCACCGCAACCTCCTCGACCACGCCGCAGCGACGCGCATAGGTCTGCTGCATCGACACGGTTTCCTTGATGTGGTCGAGGTTGGCGCGCAGTTCCTCCAGCTCCTTCTGCATGGCGTCGCGCTCGCCAGCGAGCTGCACGGCCAGCGCGGCCAGGTACTCGGGGATCTTGCGGGCACGGGGATCGTTGGTCACGAAACCGGCCAGGTCGTCCTTGTGGCGCGTGAGCAGCGCCGCCACTTCTCCAAGCCGCGCGCCCTTGCTGTTCTTGAGACGGTCGCCCAGCACGCTGGCGGAAACGTTCACGCTGTTGAGCACGTTGCCCACGTTGTGCAGCACGTTGGTGGCCACCTCGGCCATGCCGGCGTGGCGGGAAGCATCCACCAGCGCCTTCTGCACGCGCTCGATCTCCGCCTCCATCTTCTTGCGCGCGGAGATGTCCTCCAGGAACCCCACCGAACACACCGGGTTGCCCTCGGCCGTGCGCACGATGGCCGCCGACACGCGCACCCACAGCTCTGATCCGTCGCGCTTGATGTAGCGCTTCTCGATGGAATAGGACTTGATGCGCCCGGCCCACAGGTCGCGCAGCAGTTCCTCGTTCGGCCCGGAGTCGGTGGAATGGGTGAGTTCCGCGATGGTCTTCTCGCGATACTCGCCGGGCAACAGGCCCAGCATCATCTCGAAAGCCTCGTTGCACCAGATGAAGCGGCCCTCGCGCGTGGCATAACCCACGCCCAGCGGCAGCTGCACGAAGGTGGCGCGATGCAGGGCCTCCAGGCCCAGCTCTTCGGGTGTCTGCGGCAGCTCCGTGTCGGGCAATGCCAGCAGCTTCAGGGTGTCCGAGGCGTTCAGCGAACCGGTGCTGTCCGGGTCGAACGGCGCGCCCTTCTTTTCCCTGGCTGTGCTGCGTCTGGCCGGCATTCCTGGTTGTTTCCCTGACAATCCGCGCAGGACGGGGCGCGCGACCCGTGATCAGCGCGCCATGTGTACCGGCCGGGGGGAATTATGTATGTGACCTGGTTGCGGTTGTCCGCGGCAGAAGCCGCCTTTCGAAGCGGGTGTGTGAACTGGATCAAGTCTCCCGGACCGCTGCAAGCCGGTGAATTCCTACGCCTCCTCGCGCGGGGGGATGATTAAGTCGCATGGCGCCATCCGGCGACACTGCGCCTCCCACCCCCTCCAAATGCAATGCAGCATCTGGCGAGGATGCCCTTCCGGGTTGCGGCGGATGGCGGTTGCAAGAGGGGTGTGGACCAGATCCAGGAGGAACCATGCCGAACACCAGGTCGATTTACCGCCGGCACCGCAAGCGCCCCGCCCGGGCCGACGGCGTGGATCCCGTGGCCAGCCAGTACGAGGGCGGGCGCGAGGCCCCGTTCAGCCCCCGCTCGCCGGAGAATGGCCGGGGCACACCCGCCGTCAATGAAGCGGAACGCCGTGCCGAGGCGGGCAACGTGAGCAAGAGGCGCGGCAACCCGGAAGACCCGGATCGCGGGACGGATGCGCGCCCTGCGCGCCGCAAGCCGTCGCGCCACCTGCACTGACCGGAGCCGGCCGCCGTGCCAGCGGAGGGACGACGGCTGGCAGGCGGCATCGCTCCGGACAAGTCGCACACCGCCCTGCTGATCATCGACATGATCAGCGACTTCCGGTTCGACGAGGCGCCGCAGCTGCTGCCCCGGCTGCGCCCTGTGGTCAGCCGCATCGCTGCGCTGAAGGCCAGCGCCGGCGCCAGGGGCATCCCTGCCATCTACGTGAATGACAACTTCGGCCGCTGGCAGTCCGACTTCGCCGGCCTGGTGGAATATTGCACCCGCCCCGGCCAGCCCGGGGCCGAGTTCGTGCGGGAGCTTGCACCGGGAAAGGACGACTATTTCATCCTCAAGCCCCGCCACTCCGGCTTCTATGCTTCCTCGCTGGAGACACTGCTGGAACACATGGGCGTGCAACGGCTGATCCTCGCCGGCATCTCCAGCCACCAGTGCGTGCTGTTCACCGCCAACGACGCGTACGTGCGCGAATATGACCTGAAAATCCCGCGTGACTGCATCACCGCGCCGTCCCCGCCGCAGACGCGACTGGCCCTGCAGTACTTCGAACTGGTGCTGGGTGCGGACATCCGCCCGGCCGCGAGCTCCGGGAATTGGAGACGCCGCGGGCCGAAAAATCGCACTATTCGGAGGCGCGGCCACGATTGACCTCCCACAGGCCGCCGGCCTGGGGCTAACATCGCAGCCGGGACCGCCCGGGGGTCCCGCACAAGCGACCCGCAACAAGATCGGAGATTCCTGGCATGAACCGCCTGTCCCGCGTCCTGCTGACTGCCCTTTCGCCCCTGATGGCCGCCACCGCGCTGGCCCAGGCGCCCGCCCAGTCCTTCCCGCCCGGCACCACGCGTGCCTCCACCAATGTGGTCGGCCAGGAGTGGCCGCGCGTCGACGCGGAGCGGCGCGTGCACTTCCGCATCCGTGCACCTGAGGCGCAGAGCATCCGCGTGCTGGGAACCAACCTCACCAAGGGCGAGGATGGCTTCTTCACCGGCGTTTCCGCGCCGCAGGATCCCGGCTTCCACTACTACCAGCTCACTGTGGACGGCGTGGCCGTGGCAGATCCGAACAGTGAGTCCTTCTTCGGCTCGGGCAACGTGCGCAGCGGCATCGAAATCCCCGAGGCGGGCGTGAATTTCTACGAGATCCGCAACGTGCCGCACGGGCAGATCCGCTCGCACTGGTACCACACCTCAAGTGGCGAGGTGCGTCAGGCCTACGTCTACACGCCGCCCGGTTACGATGCGAATCCTTCCAAACGCTATCCGGTGCTGTACCTGCAGCACGGCATGGGCGAGGACCGTCGTGCGTGGCCACACCAGGGCCGCACCAACTTCATCCTCGACAACCTCATTGCCGAAGGGCGTGCGGTGCCGATGATCGTGGTGATGGAGGATGGCGGCATCACGCCGGGTGTCGGCGGTGGTGGTGGCGGTCCGGGACCCGGACGGGGCGGCCCGCCGGGCGCCGGTGGTCCCCCCGGCGCTGGTGGTCCCCCGGGCGGCGCGCGTGCCGGCGGTCCTCCTGCCGGTGGTCCTCCGGGTGGCATGCCTCCCGGTGGCGCTGCGCGCGCGGGCGGCCCGCCGCGCGGTGGCATGGGTGGCGCGGGCCCCGCGCTCGACATGCCCTTCACGCGGCAGATCATCTCCGACGTGATCCCGATGGTGGATGCCAACTACCGCACCATTGCCGACCGCGAGCATCGCGCCATGGCGGGGCTGTCGCTGGGCGGCACGCAGACCTACCAGATCACGCAGGCCAACCTCGACAAGTTCTCCCACATCGGCATTTTCAGCGCGCCTTTTGGATTCCCGGGCGTGGAGACCGGCTACAACGGCCTGCTGAAGAAGCCCGCGGAGTTCGCCAGGCAGGTGAAGGTCTTCTATATCAGCATGGGATCGAAGGAAGCACCGAGCACCGGCCGCGCCATCCACGAGGAGCTGGAGAAGGCCGGCGTGAAGCACGTGTACCTGGAAACGCCGGGCACCGGCCATGAGTTCCAGACCTGGCGCAAGAGCCTGCACGGTTTCGCGCAGCTGCTGTTCAAGGACTGAAACGATGCGGGTCACGCGACGCAGGTTCGCCTCCGGCGCCGGCATGGCGCTGGCGGCGGGCAGCCTGCCATTCTCCCTCGGCAAGGCGGCGCAGGCGGCCGCTGATGCCGGGGTGATCGGTCTCACCGGCGCAGCCGGCAGATTGGGCACGCAGGTGGTGGAAGCCCTGGTCCAGCTGGTGCCGGCGCAGCGGATCGTCGCCATCGCGCGCAACCGCGAGGAGCAGACTGCGGGCCTCGCCGCCAAGGGTGTCTCCTTGCGGTACGCCGACTATGACTATCCCGACCAGTTGCTGGAGGCGTTCCGTGGCGTGGATCGCCTGCTCTTGATCTCCTCCAGCGGCGGCAAGCGCGTGGCGCAGCACACGGCGGTGATCAACGCAGCGAAGGAGCGCGGCGTGAAGTTTCTGGCCTACACCAGCTTCCTGCGGGCGGCCACATCGCAGATGTCCGTGCGCGCGGACCACCATGCGACGGAGCAGGTCCTCGCCAGCTCGGGCCTGGCCTGGGCAGCGCTGCGCAATGGCTGGTACACCGAGAACTACGAGGGCGACGTCGCCACCGCCTTCCGCACGGGCGAGCTCAGTGCTGCCAGCGGTGCCGGGCGCATCTCGCCCGCCACGCGCGCGGACTACGGCGCCGCCGCGGCGGCGGTGCTGGTGGATACGCGAAGGCCCTCCGGGCAACTCCATGAACTGGGCGGTGACACCTCTTTCACCATGGAAGAGCTGGCGGCAGAGGTCGCGCGCCAGTCCGGCCGCCAGGTGAAGTTCCACAATCAGTCTGAAGCCGGGTTCCGTGCCGGCATGGCCGCCCGCGGCATGCCAGAGGCGGCCATCGCCAGCAGCTGGGCATCGCAGGCAGCGATTGCGCAGGGTGCGCTGTTCGATGACAGCCGGCAGCTCAGCCGTCTCATCGGCCGCCCCACCACGCCATGGCAGGAGAGCGTGAAAGCCATGCTGGAGAAGCTTCGGGGCTGATCCGGCATCGCGGCAGCCCCGGCTTCAGCGATCGACACGATCGGCGGTGACGCCCTCCAGCGCACCGCCCTCGTCCACCTGCACCCCGACCTGGATGGGCTGGCAGCACACCTGGCAGTCCTCCACATAGCACTGTGCGCCGGCGGAAAGGTCGAGGCGTATCTGGATCACCTCGCCGCAATATGGGCAGGTGATGTCCGCGAAGGATTCGAGCGCATCACTGCCGGCTTCTTCGCCAGGCTCGAAGACCGGCTCGAGTCCGTAGAGGCGGTCGATGTCAGTTGGCCTGCCCATGCGGCCTGATTATTGGACGGAAACCGGAAGGTGGATCGATCCGGAGTGTGGAAAACAGAAGGAAGATGGCGCGCCCGGAGAGATTCGAACTCCCGACCACCTGGTTCGTAGCCAGGTACTCTATCCAGCTGAGCTACGGGCGCGCTGAGGGAGGCGCATTCTAGGGGCCGGTGGCTGTCAGGGCAAGGCTCGGCACCGGGACCACCTTCACTGCCACCGCCAGCTGCTGGCTGGCGGCGCCCAGGACCACCCCGCGCAGGGGGGTCACGTCCAGGTACTCCCTGCCCCACCCCAGGGTGACGAATTCCTGGTCCGCCAGCTTGCCGTTGGTGGGGTCGAAGGCCACCCAGTCCAGCCCCGGGCACCAGGCGGCCACCCAGGCGTGCGACGCGTCGGCCCCGGTGAGCCGGGAGCCGTCGGCGGTGGCCCGGTTGAGCACGTAGCCACTCACGTAGCGCGCCGCCATGCCGAGGCTGCGCAGCGCCGAGATCATCAGGTGTGCGTAGTCCTGGCAGACGCCACGGCGCAGTTCCAGCACCTCGGACACGCTGGTGAACACATTGGTGGCCTCCGGGTCGTACTCGAACTCCTCCTGGATGCGCCGGGTGAGCTCGAACACCGCCTCCAGCCAGGGACGCCCCGGGGCAAAGCTCGGCCCGGCCCAGTTGCGGGTGCGGGCGAGCACCGGGGCCGCGGGCGACGGGGCGCGGTACTGCTCCACGGACAGGTCCGCGCCGGGCTTCCAAACGCCCCGCTCTCCCACCGCCTCCTCCCAGGGGGGCGATGCCGTGCCCGGCGCCGGCGCATGGGCCGAGACCTGCACTTCGGACTCCGCGCGCACGCTCAGTGTCTGGTGGGGTTCGTCGACGAAAAAACTCTCGCAGCGGTTGCCGAAATAATCCAGGCCCGCGGTGCGCTCGGTGCAGCGTGGCTCGATCTGCAACCGATGGGCAAGCACACGCTGCCAGGCGGTCTCGCGCGGCTGCAGGTGCGTCACCTGCCGGCTGCTGCTCACCTGCGCCGAATAGGTGTACACGGTCTCGTGCAGCACGCGATAGCGCATGGGCTCGGGATGGTCGCGGTCCATCACATCCCCAGCGGTGCCCAGGCGGGGGCGTGGCCGACATTGAAGAATCGCTGCGTGAGCTCGTCGTTCAGGTTCATCGCGGCGGCGCGCAGGCCGCTCACGGCGCTGCGCAGTTCCACGCTCTCCGGCCGGAGGTGGCGGTCGCGGTCCATGGTCTCGAGGAAACGGATGTGCGGCGTGAAGAGGTCCGCGCCACAGGGCACGCCGTAGGAGGACTCCAGCACCTCCAGGTATTTCTTCACGCCGCGCGCCTGGAAGAGCACCGAGCGCGGATTGCTGGCGTCGAGCAGCACCAGGTCGAGCACCGGCAGCCACTCGGGGCTGGTCATGTAGCGCGCGCGGTAGGTGACGATGGAATCGGCCAGGCGCAGCAGCCAGGAAAGGCCCGCCGAACCATCGTGCAGGAAGGCGCAGTGCACGCCGGCGCCGAGGAAGGACAGGCGCTCGATGCGCCGGCCGATGGACATGAAACGCCAGGCGTTGTCGCGCGTCATGCCGTCCAGCGCGAAACCCGACAGCGTCATCAGGCGCGTGATCAGCACGTCCAGCCATTCCAGCGCCTCGGGGATCCGCGGCTGCGGATGCCGCGGCAGGTCCTGCAGGATGTTGTTGAGGATGCGCCAGTTGTCATGCGACATGCGCTCGCGCAGGTTGAAGGCCACGTTCTGCAGCGCGCGCAGGTTGGCCGGCAGGCCGCCGGTGTGTTCGAACGACAGCGCGGCTTCCAGCAGCGCCGTGTCCGTGTTGTCGCCGGGCTGCACCAGGCCGGTCTCCAGCGCCAGTTCCTGCAACGGCGCCTGTGCGTTCTCCTCATCCTCGCCGTCGTGCACTTTCAGGCTCAGCGCCAGGCGCAGCAGGCGCGCCATGTCGTCGCAGCGCTCCTGGTAGCGGCCCAGCCAGAAAAGGTTCTCGGCCAGGCGCGAGGGCAGGCCCGCCGGCGCGCGCACCAGGTCGGCGGCGGAGACGGTGGTCCTGAGCAGCGTGAAGCTGGTGTCCACCTGCCCGGGGGACATCACCCAGGTGTCCTTGGAACCGCCGCCGCGCTGCATGGAGACCACCCGGGCGCTGGCGCTGCTGGCCACGCGCGTGAGTCCGCCGGGCATCACGGAATAGCCGGCCGGGGTGGCGGTGGCGAAGACGCGCAGGCCCACGCAACGGGGCTCCATGCGACGCTCGTCATCGCGCGACAGCACCGGTGCCTGCGACACATGCACCAGTTCCTGCGCCACGAAGGCGCCGGGGTCTGCCTCGAGCCGCGCACGCAGCGAGGCCACGCCCCGCTCGTCCAGTCCCTCGCCAAAGATCACGTCGAAGGGCGCGGCCGGGTCGGCGGGCTTGAACACCAGCCGGTCGATGCGCTCCAGCGCATCCTCCAGTGCCGCCGGCTCGCCGCACCACCAGGTGCCCACCGAGGGCAGCAGCAGGTCCTCGCCCAGCAGGTGTTGCACGATGCCGGGCAGGAAGCCCAGCAGCGCGCCGGATTCCAGCACGCCGGAACCCAGGGCGTTGGCCACCAGCACCGTGCCGCGCCGCGCGCAATCGGTGAGGCCGGCAATGCCCAGCGCGGAGTCGCCGCGCAGTTCCAGCGGGTCGCAATAAGTGTCGTCCTGCCGCCGGAGGATGGCGTGCACGCGCTTGAGGCCGCCGATGGTCTTCAGCCACACCCGGCCCTCGCGCACGGTGAGGTCTCCTCCCTCCACCAGCGGGAAACCCAGGTAGCGCGACAGCAGGGTGTGCTCGAAATAGGTTTCGTTCCACGGCCCGGGCGTCAGCAGCACCACCAGCGGGGCGCCATCACCCTTGGGCGCGAAGTGCAGCAGCGAGTCGCGCATGGTGGCGAAGAAACGCGCCAGGTGCTGGATGCGCAGGTCGCGGTAGAGCTGCGGGAAGGTGCGCGAGACGATGAGGCGGTTCTCCAGCGCATAACCCGCGCCCGACACGGCCTGCGTGCGATCGGCCAGCACCCACCAGCGCCCGTCGGGTGAGCGCGCGAGGTCCGCGCCATACACATGCAGGTGCACGCCACCCGGCACGGCCGCGCGATGCGCGGGACGCAGGAAACCGCGGTGCGCATGTACCAGCGCCGGCGGGACCAGCCCATCCCTCATCAGCTCCTGCGGGCCGTAGATGTCGGCCAGGATGGCGTTGAGCAGCTTCGCGCGCTGCGCGATGCCGGCCTCGATGTGCGCCCATTCCTGCGCGTCGATGATCAGCGGCAGCACGTCCAGTTCCCAGGGGCGGTCATGTCCCTTGGGATCGGCGTAGACGTTGTAGGTGACGCCGCTGTCGCGGATCTGCCGCTCGGCAGCGGCACGCATCTCGCCGATGGCACCGCCGCTGGCGCCGCGGATGGCCGCATAGAGTTTCGACCAGCGCGGGCGCGGCTGGCCTGGCGCCGCGAACAGCTCGTCGAAGCGGCCCTCCGGATTGGGGTAGTTGGGCACCATGGATCACGCAGTCTACTATGCGCCCGTTTTCCGCAGGTCCAGGGTGAAGGGGTGCTCGGCGCTGCGCTCCGGCACCACGGGCACCAGCCCGCCCGGCGTGTGGCCGATGCGGAAGAAGCGTGTCAGTCGCCGCGCCTCGGCCTCGTAGGCATTCACCGGGAAGGTCGAATAATTGCGCCCGCCCGGATGCGCCACGTGGTAGCGCGCACCGCCCAGGGAGCGGTCGTTCCAGGTGTCCACCAGGTCGAAGGTGAGCGGCGCGTGCACACCGATGGAGGGATGCAGGTTCGAGGGCAGCCACCAGGCGCGATAGCGCAGGCCGGCCACGAACTCGCCGGCCCGGCCGGTGGGATGCAGCGGCAGTGCCACCCCGTTCACTGCCACCATGTGGCGGCTGTCAGTCATGCCCCGCACGCGTACCTGCAGGCGCTCCAGCGAGGAGTCCACGTAGCGCACCGTGCCGCCGGCGGCCCCCTGCTCTCCCAGCACATGCCAGGGTTCCAGCGCGGCACGCAGCTCCACCTCCCCGCTGCGCGCAGTGAAGTCACCGAACCTGGGAAAGCGGAACTCGCAATGGGGAGCGAACCACCCGGCAGGAATGTCGATGCCGCCTGATGCCAGGTCCGCCAGCACGTCGGCGAAATCCTCCTGCACGAAATGCGGCAGCAGGAAACGGTCGTGCAGTCCGGTGCCCCAGCGCACCAGCTTGCGCGGCCGGTAGGGCCGCTGCCAGAAGTGCGCGATCAACCCGCGCAGCAGCAGCTGCTGCACCAGGCTCATGCGCGCGTGGGGCGGCATCTCGAAGGCGCGCAGCTCCAGCAGGCCCAGGCGGCCGGCCACGCCATCGGGGGCGTAGAGCTTGTCGATGCAGAACTCGGCACGGTGTGTATTGCCGGTCACGTCCACCAGCAGGTTGCGCAGCACGCGGTCCACCTGCCAGGGCGCACCCTCGATCACGCCCTGCTCCTGCAGGCGCCTGAGCTCCCGGAGCGCGATCTCCAGCTCGTACACCGCATCATTTCGCGCCTCGTCCACGCGCGGCGCCTGGCTGGTAGGGCCGATGAACTGGCCGGAGAAGAGATAGGACAGCGAGGGATGGTTGTGCCAGTAGGCAATCATGCTGGCCAGCAGGTCCGGCCGGCGCAGGAAGGGGGAATCCGCGGGCGTGGCGCCACCCAGCACGAAGTGGTTGCCGCCACCGGTGCCGGTGTGGCGGCCGTCGAGGTTGAACTTCTCGCTGCTGAGGCGCGTCTCGTGCGCCACCTCGTAGAGGTGCCGGGTCTGGTCCGAAAGTTCCGGCCAGCTTGTTACCGGGTGGATGTTCACCTCGATCACGCCCGGATCGGGAGTCACGCGCAGCACGTTCAACCGCTCGTCGCGCGGCGGTTCGTAGCCCTCGATCACCACCGGCATGGCCTGGGACTTCGCGGTGGCCTCGACGGCAGCCACCAGCTCCAGGTAGTCCTCCAGCGCGGACACGGGCGGCATGAAGACATGCATGCGGCCCTCGCGCGGCTCCACGCACAGCGCGGTGCGCGCAATGCGCGTGGCGGACTGGAACATCGCCGGCGCCTTCGTCGCGGCGCTCATCATGCGGCGCAGGCGCTCGGAGGCGCCGCCACGGCCCTGCGCACCCGGCGCCATCCAGGAACCGCTGCCATTCACGTCCCCGCCCTGCCCCGGCGTGAACTGCCGCAGCACCCGGCAGGCCGGCAGCGGTGGTTTCACCTCCGTCGGGTCGGGCGGGTGGATCCACGGGTAGTCACCCGGCGCCACCCAGGGCTGCGAATCCAGCGGCAGGCGGTATCCCAGCGGCGAATCACCCGGCGTGAGGTAGCAGCGCTCATCCCGCAGGAACCACGGTCCGCTCTGCCACCGCGCGCCCGCAAAGGGCTTCTGTATCGGCAGCACGAAGCCGATGCGTGTATCCAGGCCCTGCGTGAACACGCGCCGCAGCCGCTCGCGTTCCAGCGGGTCGGTGAGCCGCGAATCGAAGGGATCCACGTTCACTGGCAGCCGCCGCTCCCGCCACAGGTAGTACCACACGTCCTCGAAGGCGGGGAAAAGGTGCCTTGCCCCCACGCCCAGCCGCTCGGCCACCTCCACCAGGAAGTCCTCGGCGCGCGTGAGCGTGGCGCCATAGTCCTGCTCCTCGCTGGCAAACAGCGACGGCTCGCTCCACAGGGGATCGCCGTCGCGCCGCCAGAAGGCGTTCAGCGACCAGCGCGGCAGTTGTTCCCCGGGGTACCACTTGCCCTGCCCGCAATGGAGCAGGCCCTGCGGTGCGTAGCGCGCCTTGAGCCTGCCCAGCAGCCGCACGGCAAGGCGGCGCTTGTTCGGGCCCATTGCCTCGGTGTTCCATTCGGCGCCATCGCGGTCATCCAGCGACACGAACGTCGGCTCGCCGCCCTGGGTGAGTCGCACGTCGCCTTCGGCCAGCATCTGGTCGATGCGCGCGCCCAGTGCGTCGATGGCCTGCCACTGCTCCTCGGTATAGGGCAGCGTGACGCGCGGCGTCTCGTACACGCGGCGCACGCTCATGTGGTGCCCGAACTCCACCTCGCACTCATCCAGCGTGCCGGTGATCGGCGCTGCAGAGCCCGGATCCGGCGAGCAGGCCAGCGGAATGTGCCCCTCGCCGGCGAGCAGGCCCGAGGTGGGATCCAGCCCGATCCAGCCGGCGCCGGGCAGGTACACCTCGCACCAGGCATGCAGGTCGGTGAAATCCTCCTCGGTGCCGTAGGGACCATCCAGCGGTTTCACGTCGGCCTTCAGCTGGATGAGGTAGCCCGAAACGAAGCGCGCCGCAAGTCCGAGGTGGCGCAGCAGCTGCACCAGCAGCCAGCCGCTATCGCGACAGGAACCACGACCCAGCGCCAGTGTCTGCTCCGGCGACTGCACGCCCGGCTCCATGCGGATCAGGTACTGGATGTCCTGCTGCAGCTGCTGGTTGATGCGTACCAGCAGATCGATGGTGCGGCACGGCCCACGGTCGACGCCCGCCAGGTAGGTATCGAAGTGCACCCCGCCAGGAAGCGCCTCAAGGAACGGCGCCAGCTCCTTCTCCTCCGGCGGCGCATAGCGGAAGGGATAATCCACGGCGGCCGCATCGATGAAGAAGTCGAAGGGGTTCAGCACCGCCATTTCGGCAACGAGGTCCACCTCCACCCGCAGCTCGCGCGCGGGCTGCGGGAACACCAGGCGTGCCAGCCAGTTGGACTGCGGATCCTGCTGCCAGTTGAGGAACTGTCCGGCTGGCTCAACCCGCAGCGAATACGAGAGTATTCGCGAACGACTGTGCGGCGCCGGCCGCAGCCGGACCAGCTGTGGCCCCAGCCTGACCGGCCGGTCGTACCGGTAGTGGGTGACGTGGTTCAGTGCGACCTGGATCGACATGCTTCAGCGGCTCCCCTTGCGATCCTGACGGCGGCACCGCGTCGCGCTCGTGCAGGTGGAAGTATTCACGGGCGATGGCGTCGTGGATCCGCGCCAGGTCGGTCTGGATGTCATCGAGAAATTCGTGGCGACGCGCCGGGTCGAGGCTGACCTCGACTCCGCCGTCGGCGCGCCGGCGCGCCGTGCGCAGCGCACGCAGGGGCTCGGCGTTGTGCGGCAACTCGGCCAGGTGCGTCTCGATGGCATCAAGGCAGAAGGCCACCGAACGCGGAAAGTGCATGTCGTGCAGCAGGTACTGCAGTACGCTTTCCGCGTTGATGCCGTTGCTGCCCGCCCCGCCGCCAGCGGCATGGCGGCGGAACATCTGCAGCGCCGACAGCGAATTGAGCACGCCTACCCACAGCAGGCCCAGCGCCGGATCCGGGACGCCCTGCCGCGGCATCAGGATGGCGGCCTGGATGTCGAGGATGCGCGTGGTCATGTCGGCGCGTTCCAGGTGCTCACCCAGGCCGATGAATTCCCACGCCACATCATGGCTCATGCAGGTGGCGAGCACTCCGGTGATCGCCTGCCGGTCGCTGATCAGCTCCTCCAGCATGCGCCGCCGCTCCTGCCGCGGGATGCCCGGCTGCGAGTAGCGCCTGGACGCCAGGTACAGCGTGTTCACGCGCTGCCACAGGTCGCGCGGCAGCACGTCGCGCATGGTGCGGCAGTTCTCGCGCGCGAAGCGGATGCAGGACTGGATGGAACCGGGATTGCGCGGCGAGGAGACGAGAAAATCCACCACGCTGGCCTCGTCGGGCCGCGCATAACTCTGCTCGAACAACCGGCCCAGTCCCACGATGTGGGTAAGTGCCTGCCAGCCCACCGAAGCACCCTGCGGCAGGTCGAGCAGCAACTGCTGCGTGGCGTTGATGAGGCGGGCTGTGTTCTCGGCGCGCTCAAGGTAGCGCGCCATCCAGTACAGGCTTTCGGCGGCACGTGACAGCATCAGGAAGCCTCCGCCACGATCCAGGTGTCCTTGCTTCCTCCTCCCTGCGAGGAGTTCACGACCAGCGACCCGGCGCGCATGGCCACGCGCGTCAGTCCGCCAGTGGTCACATACATGCCCTGCGACTGCAGCACGAAGGGCCGCATGTCCAGGTGGCGCGGCGCGATCTCCTCCCCCGCCCAGGTGGGCGCGGTGGACAACATCAGCGTGGGCTGTGCCATCCAGCCGCGGGGATCGGCGCGCACACGCGCAGCGCACACGGCGCGCTGCTCAGGCGTGGCCTGCGGCCCGATCAGCAGGCCATATCCGCCGGACTCGTTGGCCGGCTTCACCACCAGCTTGTCCAGGTTGGCGAGCACGAACTCACGTTCCTTCTCGTCATGGCACTGCCAGCTCGGCACATTGGGCAGGATGGGGTCCTGGTCCAGGTAGTAGCGGATGATCTGCGGCACGTAGGTGTAGACCACCTTGTCGTCGGCCACGCCCGCGCCCGGCGCATTGGCAATGGCCACGTTGCCCGCGGCCCAGGCGCGCATCAGGCCCGGCACGCCCAGCAGCGAATCTGTGCGGAACACGTCCGGGTCGAGGAAGTCATCGTCGATGCGGCGGTAGATCACGTCCACGCGCCTCAGCCCCGCGATGGTCTTCATGTACACCACGTCATCGCTGTCGACGATGAGGTCCCCGCCCTGCACGAGTTGCGCACCGGTCTGCTGCGCGAGGTAGCTGTGCTCGAAGTACGCGGAGTTGAAGACGCCGGGAGTGAGCAGCACGATCACCGGACGATCGGCCGGGCGCGGGGACAGCGCCGCCAGCATGTCGTACAGCGCTGCCGTATAGCCATCCACCGGCAGGATGCTGCTGGCGGAGAACAGCTCCGGGAAAGCTGACTTCATCAGCATCCGGTTCTCCAGCATGTAGGACACCCCGGAGGGGACACGCAGGTTGTCCTCCAGCACGTACACCGTGCCGTCCCGGTCACGCACCAGATCGGTGCCACATATGTGGGCCCACACGCCAAAACGGGGCGACACACCCCGGCAGGCGCGCCGGAAATTGCGCGAGCCGGCCAGCAGTTCCGCCGGGAAGATGCCGTCGCGCACGATGCGCTGGGCATTGTAGAGGTCGTCGATGAACAGGTTCAGTGCTGTGAGCCGCTGGCGCAGCCCGGCGTCGATGCGCTGCCACTCGCTGGCCGGCATGACCCGCGGGATGGGGTCGAAGGGCCAGGCCCGGTCTATGTTCTGCCCGTCGTCATAGGTCGTGAAGGAGATTCCCATCGTGACGATGGCCGCATCGACGGCCTGACGGCGCAGCCGCATCTCCCCGGCATCCAGGCCAGCCAGGTAGTCGCACACCGCACGGGCGGCCGGACGCGCTTCGCCATTGCCGTCCACCAGTTCGTCGAAGACTCCCTCGGGCCGGTAGTCCTCGGTTCCAAATCGCATTGCCCCACTGCCTCCCGGGTTATGCACAGCAGAGGAGCAAGAAGCGTGCCTTGAGGATCAGACTGCCCTGTTCGGGTTCATCACTCGCTGGCGGCCTCCGCAGTGCGGCGGGCTTCGGCGGCCTGCTGCCGGGCTGCTTCAAGATCGGCTTCGACCCGGCTGGTGATCTTTTCGGCTTCCCTGGCCTGCTCCACGGCGCTGGCGCCGCCCGCAGCCGCCGCGGCGCCGGTTTCCGCCAATCCGCAGCCACTGAGCAATGCCACCGCGGCCATGCTGGTGATGATCCGGAGCATTTTTCCGCCCTCCCCGCCATTGGTTGCGCGACATGGTCGCACGAAGGAGCGAAAGCCGCCGCTCTCTGCACTACCACAAGCCCGGGGGCTTCCTCCACTGCCCGGAGGAATGCGCCCACGCGGCCGCACTCCGCTGGTGCATTGCCGCCCGCCGTGCCCGGCCAGTGCTGTACCCTTGCGCCACAAGAACAATCGGGGGGATATCCCGCATGAGGCTGTCCGGTTCGCAACGCAAGGTCGTGCTCGCTTCCTCTCTGGGCACGGTGTTCGAGTGGTACGACTTCTACCTGTACGGATCGCTGGCGGCCATCATCGCCAAGCAGTTCTTCACGGCGCTGGACCCCACCTCTGCCTTCATCTTCGCACTGCTGGCCTTCGCCGCCGGCTTCATCGTGCGCCCCTTCGGCGCACTGGTGTTCGGCCGGCTGGGCGACATGGTCGGCCGCAAGCACACCTTCCTGGTGACCATCGTGATCATGGGCGCCTCCACCTTCCTGGTCGGCGTGCTGCCGGGCTATGACACGCTGGGCGTACTCGCCCCGGCGCTGCTGATCCTGCTGCGCCTGCTGCAGGGCCTGGCGCTGGGCGGTGAATATGGCGGCGCGGCCACCTTCGTCGCCGAGCACGCCCCGCCGGAGAAGCGCGGCGCGCACACGGCCTGGATCCAGACCACAGCCACGCTGGGCCTGCTGCTGTCGCTGATGGTGATCCTGGGAACCCGCACCGTGCTGGGCGAGGAGGCCTTCCAGGCCTGGGGCTGGCGCGTGCCATTCCTGCTGTCTGCGGTGCTGCTGGGCCTGTCGGTGTGGATCCGCATGTCGATGGAGGAGTCGCCCGTCTTCAAGCAGATGAAGGCCGAGGGCAAGACCTCCAAGGCGCCGCTGCGCGAATCCTTCGGCCAGTGGTCCAACCTCAAGATCGTGCTGATCGCGCTGTTCGGCCTCACCGCCGGCCAGGCGGTGGTGTGGTACACGGGACAGTTCTACGCGCTGTTCTTCCTCACCCAGGCGCTGAAGATCGATGGCGCGCAGGCCAACCTGCTCATCGGACTGGCGCTGATCATCGGCACGCCATTCTTCATCGTGTTCGGCGCCCTCTCCGACCGCATCGGCCGCAAGCCCATCATCCTGGCGGGCTGCCTGCTCGCGGCGCTGACGTACTTCCCGCTGTTCAAGGGGCTCACCGCTGCGGGCAATCCCCAGCTGGCGGCGGCGCTGCAATCGGCGCCGGTGACGCTGCATGCCAATCCATCCGAATGCTCTTTCCAGTTCAATCCCACCGGCACGGCGAAGTTCACCAGTTCCTGCGACGTGGCCAAGCAGGTGCTGGCCAATGCCTCGGTGAACTACGACAGCGTGGATGCCCAGGGCATCGCGCGCATCCAGGTGGGTGACCGCGACATCATGTCCTTTGATGCGCGCACCCTTTCAGGGGCGGACCTCACGGCGCGCGAGGGCGCCTTCAAGGCCGAGCTGACGGCGGCGCTCAACGAGGCCGGATATCCCGCCGCGGCCGATCCGGATCGCATCAACAAGCCACTGGTGATTGCCATCCTCACGTTGCTGGTGATCTACGTGACCATGGTGTATGGGCCCATCGCCGCGGCGCTGGTGGAGATGTTCCCCACCCGCATCCGCTACAGCTCGATGTCACTGCCCTACCACATCGGCAATGGCTGGTTCGGCGGCCTGCTGCCCACCACGGCCTTCGCCATCGTGGCGCAGACCGGCAACATCTACAGCGGGCTGTGGTATCCGGTGATCGTGGCCTCGATCACGCTGGTGCTGGGCGCGCTGCTGGTGCGGGACAGACGCGGCACGCCGATGAACTGAGGCAGCGGCGGTAGCGGATCCGGGGCCGGGGCCGCTATAATGCGAATCATTCGCATTTCCATCCAAGGGAGCCCCGTGCTGGACAGCCTCGCACCCCGCGATGCACTGGCCCTGCTGTACCGCGACCACTCGCTGTGGCTGCGGGGCTGGATCCATCGCCGGCTTGGCTGCCGCCACCAGGCGGCGGACCTTGCGCAGGCCACCTTCTGCCGCCTGCTGGAAAATGGCTCCACGCCCCTGCCCCGGTCCCCGCGCAGCTTCCTGGCCACGGTGGCGCGACGCCTGCTCGTCGATGACCTGCGCCACCGCGACGTGGAACGGGAATATGCGGCCTGCCATGCCACGCTGCACGGGGATACCGATCCGCTGACCCCCGAACGCATCGCCGAAGCCTCCGAGCTGCTGCGCGGGATACTCGAACTGCTCGGCACCTTGCCGGTCGACGTGCGGCGCGCGTTCGTGCTGCGCCGGATCGACGGGCTGGCGCACGAAGAGATTGCCTCGGAGCTGGGCATTTCCGCGCGCACGGTGAAGCGGCACGTGGCGCGTGCCTACCTGCACTTCTATTCCCTGGCATTCTCTGGCTGATGGAAGCCGGCGCGGCGATTCCCCTTGAAGTGCTGCGGCGTGCCGCCGAGTGGGCGGCCATTCTTGATGGCGGCGCCGGCGCTGCCGAGCAGGCCGCCTGCGAGGCCTGGTGTCGCGAAGATCCACGCCATCGCCTCGTGCTCTCGCGCATGCGGGCACTGGACGCCTCGCTGGCCGGACTGGATGCCGCCCAACGGAAGGTGTTGCGCAATGCCGCCCCGGCCACGGCAGCCAGGCGCAACCGGCGCCGCGTCGCGCTGTCCGTGCTGCTGGTGGCGGGCGCCGCGACGCTGTTCTGGATGCCCCGATCCGGCGAGGGGCCGGTACAGCAGCTTGCCACGGCGCGCGGGGAGCAACGCACCCTGCAGCTTGCCGACCAGTCCACCCTGCTCGTCGATGCGGACAGTGCACTGGACATGCGCATCGATGGCAGGCAGCGCCGGATCCGGTTGCGCCAGGGGCGCATCCTGGCGACTGTCGCAGCGGATCCCGACCGACCCTTTGAAGTCGCGACCGCGGATGCCACGGCGACCGCACTGGGCACGGCCTATATAGTTGATGCCAGTCCGCGGGGAACGCGGGTGACGGTGGTGGAATCAACCGTGCAGGTGTGCGGCCGGGATGACAGGCAGTGCATCGTGCTGTCTGCCGGCGAAACCGTGCAGGTCAGGGCCGGCCGTGCCGGGGCATCCGGCCGCGTGGACGTCCAGGCCGCGCAGGCCTGGACGCAGGGCTGGCTCGAAGCCGATGACCTGCGACTGGACATGGCGCTGGAAGAGCTGGCGCGCCACCTGCAGCGGCCCCTGCGATTCGATGCCGCCGCGCTGGGACAACTTCGCATCACCGGAAGCTATCCACTGCATCGTGCGGAAGAATCCCTGCGGGCCATGGCGCTGGGCGCCGGGCTGGAGGTCGAAGAAGAGGCAGGTGCCCTGCAACTCAGGCCCGCCCGCTGAGGCGAACGCGACCTGTCCCTTTTTCCCGCCCCGTCCGTCCTGTCTGTATCGACAGCCAATACAGACAGACAGGGTGACATGAAATCAACGCTGGTCAGGGCCGCCGTGATGGGCCTGCTTGCCTCTTCTTCCCTGGTGATTGCCGCGCCCGTGCAGGCGCAGGCCGCGGATGCACGCCAGCTGGACATCCCGGCCGGCCCGCTGGGCGCCACGGTTGCCCGCCTCGGTCGCGAACTGGGCGTCATCCTCACGGTGGACCCGGCACTGGTACGCGGCACGCGCAGCAATGGCCTGCGCGGCAGCTACTCGCCAGCGGCCGCGCTGGACGCGCTGCTGGCGGGCACCGGGCTCGCGGCGCAGCCTGATGGACGCGGTGGCTACCGCATCCTGGCGATCGCCGACACCCCGCGCAGCCAGTCCGCCCTCTCCGGCGACGAGGATGCCGACCTTGCCACGCTGGAAGAAGTGGTGGTGGTGGGCGCCCTCACCCGGGCCGAAGTGGATGCCGCCACACTGGAATTGCACCAGGCCGCCGACCTCGCGGACGTCTTCCGCAACATCTCCTCGGTCACCGTCGGCGGCTCCGTGGGCATCGCACAGAAGATCTACGTGCGCGGACTGGAGGACACGCAGCTGAACGTCACCGTGGATGGCGCGCCCCAGCACGGCACGCTGTTCCACCACATCGGCCGCGTCAGCATCGAGCCGGAACTGCTGAAGACCGTGGACGTGCAGAGCGGCGCGGGCGAAGCCACCGCAGGCTTCGGCGCCATTGGCGGCGCCATCCGCTTCCGCACGCGCGATGCGGTGGAAATGCTCGCGCCGGGACGGCATTTCGGTGGCATGGCCCGCGCCAGCTGGTTCAGCAATGACGGATATCGCCTGAGCGGTTCGCTGTATGGCCGCGTGGCCGGCGAGCTGGGCCTGCTGGCTTCCTTCGTCCACTCCGACCGTGACGACATGGAGGACGGCGGCGGCAACCGGCTGCATGGCACGGGCGGGGAGCAGAAGCTGGGATTCGTGAAGTTCGGCGGCCAGCTCACGCCGGAGCAGCGCATCTCCATCAGTTTCGAGCAGCGCGAGGAGAAGGCCTCCTTCGGCCAGCGGCCGAACTGGCCGGCACTTGAGGGCGACACGCTGTACCCGGCCACGGGCAAGCGCCGTACCGGCGTGCTCAATCACGGAATCGCGCTGGCCTCCCGGCTGGACCTCGAGTCCACCCTCTACTGGACGCAGTCGAAATTCACCCAGGACATCTTCGACCGCTGGGGCCTGTATGGCGCCGCCATCCTCACGCGCGGCGCGGACCTGCGCCTGCGGGCGGCGCAAGGCACCCATGAGGTCGTGGCGGGCGTCGAATACCGCGACGACGTGGTACAGAGCGGCGCCGTGCCGCGCGACCCCGCCGACCATTATGTGGAGAAGGGAGATGTCTTCGGCATATACGCCCAGGACCACTGGCAGGTCACCCCGCGCCTGCTGCTGAGCCTTGGCGGACGCTACGACCGCTACGACCTGCGCCAGGTCACCTACGACAACGACACCGGCAGCGATGGCTTCAGCGGCAATGCGGGCCTGCGCTACCGCCTCACCGATGCGGTCACGGTGCATGCCAGCTTCGCGGAGGCCTTCCGCGGCAAGGAGATTGGCGACGCCTTCACGTTGTCGACGGCTCCGGGTCGCGTCTCGCTCTCCCCCACCCTCAAGCCGGAGAAAGTGGACAACTACGAGGCCGGGCTTTCATTCGCGCAGGGCGGATGGCATGGCTCGGCCGTGTACTACGACATGCGCATCGATGACGTCATCCACGACCAGCTCGGCGGCGGCCCCGCCCCCGAGAACGCCAACTACTACGAGAACGTGGGCCGGCTGAAGGCCCGCGGCGTGGAACTGCGCGCCGGCTTCGCCACCGGGCCGTGGTCGGTGGATGCCCACTACAACCACTCGCGCACGCGCCTCAACGGCCATCTCGTGGAGGGCTACGAACACATCGGCCTCGGCAACTCGGTCGGCGACAACTGGAACCTCACCGCGGGCTTCAGGCCCTCGAGCCGCTGGACGCTCGAGGCTGCCGTGACGCGCTTCAATGCCCTCGACGACATCGAGGTGCTGCATCGCGCGGTGGAAGTCGGCTGGATCGACCAGACACAGTTTGTCGACAAACCCGGCTACACCGTCGTGGACCTCTTCGGCCAGTGGCGGCCATTCCGCAACCAGGACGTGGTGATCGGCGCCGCGATCTACAACCTGCTTGACCGGCGTTATCGGGCGCACGCCAGTGTGGCCGACTATTCCCATGTGCCGGACTGGGAAGGTGTGGCCGGGGTGATGGAACCGGGTCGCAATGTGCGCCTGACCCTTTCGACATCCTTCTAGGATGGACACCGCTCCGGCGGGGTCGCCGCGCGCCGGACGCGCGCGGCGGGCCATCAGGTCCTGGCACCGGGCCTTCGGCCTGTTTGCCGCCTTCTGGCTGCTGCTGCTCGGGGTCACAGGCTCGGTCATCGCGTTTTATGACGAGATCGACCGGGCACTGAATCCCGACCTGTGGACCATTGCCGGTGAAACGCCGGACACTCCGGCCATTGGTGCCGCCCTGCGCCATGCCGGCGAAGCCTTGCCGGGCTTTGCGCCCCGCTTCATCGACCTGCCTGGTCGGGCAGACGCCGCGCTGGCCATCCTCGGCAGTGCAACGGGCGCGGACGGCCAGCCCATGCCGGTGCAGGCCTTCAGCGACCCGCGTGATGGCCGCCTGCTCGGCTGGCGGGACGAACGCATCGCGCTGGATCGCCACCACCTGATGCCCACCATCTACAGGCTGCATACCGAACTGCTCCTGCACGACACCGGCGTCTGGCTGCTCGGCCTGCTGGCGCTGCTCTGGATGCTCGACCACGTCGCGGGTGCCGTGCTGGCCATACCCCGCATCGCCGGGGCGCTGTCGGCCTGGCGCATCGCCGGTCGCGGCCTGAACCTGCGCCGCCTCTACGACCTGCATCGTGCGCCATCACTCTGGCTGCTGCCGCTCACGCTGATGCTGGCGGTGACCGGCTTGTGCCTGACCTGGTACGAAGAGACCCGCGGCATCGCCCGCCTCGTGACGACAGTTTCCGGGCGGCTGCACCTGGACTTCCCCCGGGGCGAGGCACCGGAGGCTCCGGCAGTGGGTCCGGATGAGGCCATGCGCATCGTGCGTGCGCGGGTCAGCGGCGACATCGACAGCATGCTGGCGCTGCCCGCACAGGCGGTGTGGGGTGTGCGCAGCTTCGATCCGCGCGACATCGATGATCTCGGCCGGCTCTGGACCTATGTGTCCATGGTGGATGGCAGCATCGCCGGGCAGCGGCACGACAACGGAAGCAGCGCCGGCGATACCTTCTTTGCCTGGCAGTATCCCCTGCATTCCGGCCGCGCCTTCGGCACGGTGGGCAAGTGGATCATCTGCGCCGCCGGCCTGGGCACCGCGGGAATCTGCCTCACCGGCGTGTGGCTGTGGTGGAGGCGCCGAGCCTAGTCCGCCCGCTGCTTCGCGAGCGCGGCGCGGATCGCCCCCCGGGCCGCCGCAAGGTCCAGCTTGCCGGCGGCGAATTGCTCGGCCTGTTCGAACAATTCGGCATACGCCCCGGACTGGTCGCTGTTGGCGTTGAGCCGGACCGAACCACCCGGGGCGAGCATCTGGTCCCACGCGACCAGCACCTCGCGCCAGTAGGCGCGTGTTGCATCGTAGTATTTGCCGGCCTCGGCAAAGTAGTCGCCACCGATGCGTTCGTAGCGCGCCACGCCATACTCGCGTCCCACGTAAGGCAGCGCCGCGCCACTGGCCTCCTTCAGGTTGTTCTCTTCCTGCAGCCAGCCGGCTGGCAGAACGGTATGGCGGTTCGTGCCCCGCAGCAGCTGGTAGTCCTGCCGCACCGACCATTCGCGGCGCGGCAGCGGGCGCGCGGTCTCGCCGCTGATCCAGGTGGAGAAGGCGGCGCCGTGCTCCCAGCGGCCGAGCGATCCATAACGCGGGGATTCATCGACCTGGTACACCACCTGCGCCCACTTGCCGCGGCGCTCCGCCTCGCCGAGCACGCGGCGCGTCCAGCGGTTTTCGCCCTGGTATTCCACCAGGTGCGTGGGTTCATATATCCAGTCCTGCCGCCAGTGCTTGGTGACCATGGGCGCCATGGGCTTGCCATCCGGTCCCACCACATGCATCTCGAGGATGTGCACCAGGCTGATGTGGCGCGGTTCGTCGCGATCGATGAACACCTTCTCGGTACCCCAGGACTGGTACGGCCGGGCGCGCGAACCATCGCCGGTGAAGGCCGCCACCTCGAGGAAATCGAAGTTCACCCGGAAACCACCGGTCATGGCGAGGATGGCGCGCCGGTCGCGCTCCAGGTCGGGGATGCCCGGCTCCCGCAGGGCCACCCACTGCGGCGAGGGCGCGGTCTCCAGCTTCACCTCCGCGCCGCGGGTGCTGCCACCGCGCGGCGCGGGCGCGGCCGGACCCACGGGCCAGCTGAAGGTGTAGCGTGATTCAACGCGCTGCGGGGCGGCGGCGGTCTCCGCCGCGACCGCCGCCAGGGGCGCTGCCGCCAGCACCGCGGCCAGGAAGAAGCTACGCAAGGTCTGCATCAGGGAGTCCTTGGGGGCCTCTGGCGAGTATAGGAGGGCGGTTCCCGTTGACAACCCGGCATCCGGCGCACACTGCGGCCCCCGGAGGCTAGAATTCCCGCCCGTGGTCCGTATTTCCCTGCCTGCCATGACTGCCGTCACCGACACCGAACGCCCCCGCCTCCAGCCACCCAGGGAGGGCCCGCTGCTGCTGCATTCCTGCTGCGCGCCCTGCTCCGGCGAGGTGATGGAGGCACTGCTGGCGTCGGGGATCCAGTACACCATCTTCTTCTACAACCCGAACATCCACCCGAAGCAGGAATACCTGCTGCGCAAGGAAGAGAACATCCGCTTCGCGGAGAAGCACGGCATCGGGTTCATCGACGCCGACTACGACACCAGCAAGTGGTTCCAGCGGGTGAAGGGGCTGGAGCACGAGCCGGAGCGCGGCGCGCGCTGCACCGCCTGCTTCGACATGCGCTTCGAGCGCACCGCGCTGTACGCGCACGAGCACGGCTTCCCGATGATCGCAAGCGTGCTGGGCATCTCGCGCTGGAAGGACATGAACCAGATCAACGGCTGCGGCATCCGCGCCGCGGCGCGCTACCCGGACCTGGTGTACTGGGACTACAACTGGCGCAAGGGCGGCGGCGCCCAGCGCATGATCGAGATCAGCAAACGCGAGCAGTTCTACCAGCAGGAATATTGCGGCTGCGTGTATTCACTCCGCGACACGAACGCCCATCGTGCCGCGCAGGGCCGCAAGCCGATCGAGATCGGCGTGCTGTATTACGGACGCGATCCGAGCTGATCCAGCGCGGCGGCAAGGTGGGCCACGGTGCGGTCCACGTTGCGCAGCTTCTCCAGGCCGAAAAGGCCCATGCGGAAGGTACTGAACCGGGGCCCTTCGCCACACTGCAGGGGCACGCCCGAGGCCGCCTGCAGGCCGACACCGAGGAACTTCCTGCCGCTCTGGATATCCGGGTCTGTGGTGTAGCTGACCACCACGCCGGGAGCCTTCCAGCCCTCGGCGGCCACGCTCGGGAATCCACGCGATTCCAGCAGCGCGCGCACCTTGCTGCCCAGCTCCACCTGCTGCGTGCGCAACTTCCCGAAGCCATCGGCGCGCGTCTCCAGGATGGCATCGCGCAGGCGCACCAGCGCATCGGTGGGCATGGTGGCGTGGTAGGAATGCTGGCCCTTCTCGTAGCCTTCGGCGATCTGCATCCACTTCTTCAGGTCGCAGGCGAAACTGGAGCTCTGCGTGGCGTCGATGGCGGCGCGGGCGCGCTCGCCCAGCATCACCATCGCGCAGCAGGGTGAGCTGCTCCAGCCCTTCTGCGGGGCCGACAGCAGGATGTCGACGCCGGTGGCCTTCATGTCCACCCACATGGCGCCCGAGGCGATGCAGTCGAGCACGAACAGCGCGCCCACTTCGCGCGCGGCGGCGCCGACCACCTTCAGGTAGTCATCGGGCAGGATGATGCCGCTGGCGGTTTCCACATGCGGCGCGAACACCAGCTTCGGCTTCTCGGCGCGGATGGTGGCCGCCACCTCTTCCGCCGGGCACGGCGCCCAGGGGGCCTGCGGGCCGCTGCCCTGCTGCGTGGCCTTGCAGACCACCTCGCCGGCGCCCAGCCCGCCCATCTGCAGGATCTGGCTCCAGCGGTAGCTGAAGAAGCCATTGCGGACCACCAGCACCTTCTCGCGGTTGGCGAACTGGCGCACCACGGCCTCCATGCCGAAGGTGCCGCTGCCGGGCACCAGCACCACGGTCCCGGCGGCATAGACTTCCTTCAGGGCACCGATGATGTCCTGCATCACGCCGACGAAGCGCTTTGACATGTGGTTGAGCGCGCGGTCGGTGTAGACCACCGAGAATTCAAGCAATCCGTCGGGGTCCACGTTGGGAAGCAAGCCGGGCATCACGATCTCCGTTGTGTTCGTCGCATCAGGCAGCGCGGCATTGTAGGGGCCGCGCCTGCCCCTGTCCCGTCAGGCCGCGGCCGGCGGGACCGGATCCGCGGTATTGCGCACCGCGATCACCGTGAGGGTGCGCGGCCCGCCCACCGGCGAGGGCCAGTCGATGGACTGTCCCGGGCGCATGCCCAGGAGCGCTGCACCAATCGAGGTGAGCACCGAGATGCGGTCCTGGGTCACGTCGGCCTCGTGCGGCCACGCCAGGCCCACTTCGCGCAGGCGGCCGGTCTGGTCGTCGCGGAAGGTGACCTGCGAGCCCACGCGCGCAAAGTCGCTGCCGATGGCCTCGTCGGGCAACACCCTGGCCCGGCCGAGCTCGCGGTCCAGGTATTCGGCCACCAGCGGCGAGGTGCGCGCGGCCGCCTGGGCGAGGCCCTGCAGGCGGTCGTATTCGCTGGCGGGAATGATGATTTCGGGCAGCGCAGCCGCCCGGGAATGCTGGTTGAGTTCCATGGTTTTCGCGCTCCTGTTGCAGTGAAGACAGGGCGGAGGGGACTTGCTCCGCCCGTGGGACTACCCCGGGCGAAGCACACAAGCGGCTACGCCCGGGGCGGGGGACCCTGGATGGAATGACCGGCCGCCGGAAAGGCAGGCAGGCAGGTGGAATGGACGTAGCGGGACATGCAACGAGCATAGCCCCTGCCCGCCCCAAGTCAACCGCCGGGAACCGGATCAGGTATTTACATCACATTGTGATATATTTGCGTCCCGATCACCTGATTCATGGAGTCACCCATGGCATTGCAACTTGGAGATGTCGCCCCGGATTTCACGGCTGTCACGACGCAGGGCACCATCAATTTCCACGACTGGCTGGGCAGTTCCTGGGCGGTGCTGTTCTCCCATCCGAAGGACTTCACGCCCGTATGCACCACCGAACTGGGCTTCACTGAGAAGGTCCGCCCCGAATTCGAAAAACGCGGCGTGAAGGTGATCGGCCTTTCGGTTGACGGCATCAATGACCATGAGCGCTGGGCCGACGACATCGAGCAGACCCAGGGCGCGCGGCCACGCTTCCCCATCATCGCGGACCCGGACCGCACGGTGGCCACCGCCTACGGGATGCTGCATCCCAAGGCCGATTCCACCCACACCGTGCGCTCTGTATTCATCATCGATCCGGCGAAGAAGATCCGCGCCTCCATCACCTACCCGGCTTCCACCGGGCGCAACTTCAACGAGGTGCTGCGGGTGATCGATTCGCTGCAGCTCACCGACAAGCACAAGGTGGCCACGCCAGTGAACTGGAACCCGGGTGATGAGGTGATCATCGTGCCGTCGGTTTCCAACGACGAGGCACGTAACCTCTTCCCGGGGGGCTGGAACGAACAGCGGCCCTACCTGCGGCTGGTGAAGCAGCCCGCCTGATGGCACGCATGGGCGCCATCACGGTCCTGCGCGAGCCGGAGACGGGACTCGAAGCAACCGCCCCGACGATGGCGGATGATCCCTGGCGCCACGCGCCACTGGACTCCGCCCTTGCCGGGGCGGTGCGCCAGCTGGTGGACCGGCTCGGCCCGGCGCAGCGACTCTGGCTCAGCGGCTACCTGGCAGGCAGCCTCGCGCCCGTTTCCGTGCCCGTTGCGGGGACTGGCGCCAGCCCTGCGACCGCGCCGGTCACCATTCTCTTCGGCTCGGAAAGCGGCAATTCGCAGCGCCTTGCACAGCAGCTGGCGAGGCGCCTCGCGGACCTCGGGGCCTCGCACCGGGTGATCGACATGATGGACTGTCGCAAGGCGGACCTGGAGCAGGCGCAGCGCGTCGTGGCCATCGTCAGCACCCACGGCGATGGCGATCCGCCTGAAACCGCGCATGGCCTCTTCGAGCTGCTTGCCGGCAGCCGGGCGCCCGCCCTGGCCGGCAAGCAATTTGCCGTGCTGGCCCTGGGAGACAGCAGTTACGAGCATTTCTGCGCCGCGGGCAGGAAACTCGATGCACGCCTGGAGCAATTGGGAGCCCGGCGCCTGCTGTCGAGGGTGGATTGCGACGTGGACTTCGAGGCCGCGGCGGAGGCGTGGCTTGACGCGATTGCGGCGAGCCTGGCCGAGGCGCCGGCCGTTTCGGCGCCCGCTGCGGCTGGCGCGGCCGGCGCACGGCCGCCGGCGCGCAGCTGGAGCCGGAAGAACCCGCTGCACGCGACAACACTGGCCAACCAGAAGCTCACCATGCCGCAGGCTTTCCGGGAGGTGCGCCATGTTGAACTCTCGGTGCCCGACACCGAAATGCGCTACGCGCCAGGCGATGCGCTGGGCGTCGTGCCGCGCAACGACGCAAATCTGGTCGCCGCGCTGCTGGCCCGGCTCGGCTTCGACCAGGACGTCCCGGTGCAGGCAGCCGGACACGACATGCCGTTGCGCGCAGCCCTGCTGGAACACCGCGAGCTCGCCACGCTGACGGCACCCTTCCTCCAACGCTATGCCGAAGCGACGGGGGACGCCGACCTGTTGCGCCTGGTAAAGGCAACAGCAGAACTGCAGGACTTCCTGCACGGACGCGACCTGCTTGACCTCGTGCAGGCATACCCGCCCCGGGGGCTTGATGCGACCACCCTGGTGCAACTGCTGCCGCCGCTGGCGCCCCGCCTGTATTCCATTTCTTCCAGCGCTCTCGCCACGCCGGGGGAGGTGCATCTCACCGTCGGCCTGGTTGCCTACCAGGTCCGCGATCGTGCACGGCGTGGCGTGGTCTCGGGCATGTTCGCGGACCTGGCCGAAGGACAGGCCCTGCCGGTCTATCTGCACCGCAATGAAGGCTTCCGCCTGCCGACCGACCCGCACACGCCCGTCGTGATGGTGGGTGCCGGCACCGGCGTGGCGCCGTATCGAGGTTTCCTCGCCGAGCGCGAGGCCGGCGGCTCCACCGGACGCAACTGGCTGGTGTTCGGCAACCGCTCCTTCGAGCATGACTTCCTCTACCAGAGCGAATTGCTGGCCTGGCGCCGGCACGGCCTGTTGACGCGGCTCGACGTGGCCTTCTCGCGCGACCAGGCGCAGAAGTGCTACGTGCAACACCGCCTGCGCGAGGAGGGCGCCCGGCTCTGGGCCTGGCTCAATGAAGGCGCGCACCTGTACCTGTGCGGCGACGCGCAGCACATGGCGCCAGACGTGGAGCGTGCCCTGCTTGATGTCTTCCGCGTGCATGGCGGACTCGACGGGGAGGCTGCGGCCGAACACCTGCGCCAGCTGCGTCGCGAGCGGCGTTTCCAGAAGGATGTGTACTGATGAGCGACGTGCTGCCACGCAATGACCTCTCCGCGCCACTGGACCAATTGCACTCCAACGAGCGCGTGAAGCATGAAAGCCGCCAGCTGCGCGGCACGCTGCAGGCCAGCCTCGCCGATGCCGCCACGGGCGCCGTCGACGAGACCGATACCCTGCTGACCAAGTTCTTCGGCATCTACCAGCAGGATGACCGCGACCTGCGCGAGGAACGGCGCCGCGCGAAGCTGGAGCCGCGCTACCAGTTCATGGTGCGCGTGCGCCTGCCGGGCGGGGTGTGCCGGCCCCGCCAGTGGCTGGCACTCGACGCCCTCGCCCGCGCCCATGCGGGCGACACGCTGCGCCTCACCACACGCCAGACGTTCCAGTTCCACGGCATCCGCAAGCATCAGCTGCGGGCGCACCTCCAGGGCTTGCATGCCGTGGGACTGGACACCATCGCCGCCTGCGGCGATGACAACCGCAACGTGATCTGCACGGCCAACCCCCTGCTCTCGCCCGCGCACGCGGCGGTGAGCGAGCTGGCGCACCGCATCGGCGCGCACCTGCTGCCGCGTACCGGCGCCTATCGCGAGGTATTCCTGGGCGAGGCGGCAGCAACACAGGATGGCGGGCCGGAGGAGCCGCTCTATGGCACCACCTACCTGCCGCGCAAGTTCAAGATCGCGCTGGCCGTGCCACCGCGCAATGACGTGGACGTCTTCGCCCATGACCTGGGTTTCATTGCCGTGGTCGAGGACGGCCGCATCATCGGCTACAACGTGCTCGCTGGTGGCGGCATGGGCAGGACGCACAACCAGCCGCAGACCTTTCCGCGGCTGGCCGAGCCGGTTGGCCTGTGCAGGCCGGAAGATGTGCTTGCGGTCGCCGAGCAAGCGATGTGCATCCAGCGCGATTTCGGCGATCGCCGTGACCGGGCGCACGCCCGCTTCAAGTACACCATCGAGGACCGGGGCATTCCCTGGTTCCGGGCGGAGCTGGAGCGGCGCCTGGGGCATACGCTGGACGAGGCGCGGCTGGTGCGGTTCACGACCTCCGCCGATCCCTACGGCTGGGAAAGGTCCGCCGATGGCCTGTGGCATTTCGCGCTGCATGTGCCCAACGGCAGGCTGGTGGATCGCCCGGGGACGACCTGGCTGACGGGTCTGCGCGAAATTGCCGCCATCCACCAGGGTGTATTCGCGCTCACCACGAACCAGAACGTCATCATCGCCGGCGTATCTGGAATGCAACGCCCGAGGATCGAGGCGTTGCTCAATGCGCACGGACTCTCCCAGGCACAGCCCCGGGATCCGCTGCGCGCCCGGGCCATGGCATGTGTGGCGCTGCCCACCTGCGGGCTGGCCATGGCCGAAAGCGAGCGATACCTGCCCTCGCTGCTGGACCGGATTGCCTCGATCCTCGCCGAATTCGGCCTTTCATCGCAGCCCATCTCGGTACGCATGAGCGGCTGTCCCAATGGCTGCTCGCGACCCTTCCTCGCCGAGATTGCCCTTGTCGGCAAGGCGCCCGGGCGATACGACCTCTACCTGGGGGCCAGTCCCTCTGGCCAGCGGCTCAACGTGCTGCACCGGCAGACCCTGGATGAGGCGCGGATCCTCGAGGAGTTGCGCGCGGTGCTGGGTCGCTTTGCCCGGGAGCGCCACGAGGGCGAAGCCTTCGGAGACTTCGTGGCCCGGGCGGGAATCGTGACGCCACCGGGTGCATTGGACGCGCAGAGCGGGGCACTGCAGGCCTGACCATGGATGAGCAGGCTGGAAACCGGCAACGTGCACAGGCGCCCGGACCGCCCCGCCGGGTTGACCCGCTGATGATGATGACGGTGGGGCTGGGCGCCTTCTTTCTTGCTGTGCTCGCCGTACTCGCCCTGGTCGGCTAGGCAACCGGATGTTTGGGATTCCCCCGGCCGGCCTGTACGCTTGCCAGCGAAAATGAACAAGTCCGACTTTGAACTGCTGGCCGACTTCCGCTACCAGCTGCGGCGCTTCCTGCGTTTCAGCGAGGAAGCCATCAAGGCCGAGGGGCTCACCCCGCAGCAGTACCAGCTGCTGCTCCAGATCAAGGGTTTTCCCGGTCGCAACTGGGCCTATGTGGGAGAGCTCGCGGAGCGGCTGCAGGCGAAGCATCACGGCACGGTCGCGCTGGTGTCGCGCTGCGAGCTCGCCGGGCTGGTGCGCCGGGAAACCGACCCGCATGACAAGCGCCAGGTGCGCGTGCACCTCACGGATGTCGGGGAGAACCGGCTGACCCGGCTTGCCAGGCTGCACAAGGATGAGCTGCAGTCGCTGGCAAGCGTGTTCCGTGTGTCGCGTATCGCAGCGTTCAACGACCGGGGCTAACCAGAAGACAGATCGAGGTCGCCTCCGGTGTGTTGAGCGAGAAACAGTTGGCCGAATTCGAGGACTTTCTCGACGAGAGGGTCAAAGGCGCAATGCTGGTGTGGGGGCTCATTCCGGATCCACCGGAGCCTCGATAACTGACATCGACAGGGGAGTAATGGCGGAGAGTGAGGGATTCGAACCCTCGAAGGGCTTTTGACCCTTACACCCTTAGCAGGGGTGCGCCTTCGACCACTCGGCCAACTCTCCACTACGCGGCACCGCCGCCAGCCAGGCAGGCCGGGCTGCCGTGGGCAGACGCGGGATGATACTGGGCTGGCCGGGAGGGGTAAAGGTTCGGCGAATCCGTGGCTTGCGTCAGGCGGCCGCCAGCGGATCCCCGGCCGGCGGAGGTCCTGCTTCAGGACCCGGACCGGAACCAGAACCGGTTCCGCGTTCGCGGGTTTTCTGCTCGTACATGCGGCTGTCGGCCCGCCGCAGCAGCGCTCCGGCATCGCGGCCGTCATGCGGATAGACAGCGACGCCGATGCTGGCCTGCAGCCTTACCGACTCGCGCCCCGACGCACAGGTTTCTTCCACGGCCTGGCACACCTGGCGCGCCACGCGCGATGTGTCCTCGGCCGTCACCAGCTCCGGAATCACCACCACGAACTCATCGCCGCCGTAACGCGCGATGGTGTCCTCGGCCCGCAGGCGCTTCGCCAGACGGCGGCCCAGCGCGCAGAGCAGCTGGTCGGCCCTTTCGTGCCCCAGCGTGTCGTTCACCTGCTTGAATCCGTCGAGGTCCAGGAACAGCACGCCCACCGCCCCGCCATTGCGCTCGGCCACGACGATTGCGTGCTCCAGGCGGTCCAGCAGCAACATCCGGTTGGGCAGGCCGGTGAGTGCATCGTGCGTGGCCTGGTGGCGTAGCTGGCGCTCGATGTCCTTCATCTCCCGGATATCCCAGGCGATGCTGGAAAGCGTGGTGGTTTCCCGACCCTGCTGTTCGCGCACCCGATGGGCCATCAGCACCTGCGACACGGGCACTTCGGCCCCCGTGCTGTCGAGCAGCGTCATCTCCCCGCGCCACATGCCGGAGCGCAGGCAGGTCGGGATGGCCTCATCCAGCAGGGTATCGCAGGACTCGGGCGAGTAGATGTCGAACACGGTGCGCGCCGCGATGCTGGTGTCAGCGCCGATGCCCAGCATCTGGCGCCCCACACCGTTCATGTAAAGCAGGCGGCCCTGGCTGCTGGAGACCATCACCATGCCGGGGGTGGCGTCGATCAGTGCCATCAGGCAGTCTCGCAGCACGGCTGGCGAGCGGCCCGCGTCCAGGGTCTGGTTCCAGAGCGCCGTGATTTCCATGCCCGCCACCGCCGCTGCTGCGCTGGCCATACCTTAGATTGCGGGCGTTTTCAGGCAATCGGGTGAACACCCCAGCGCATCACGGGTGAATCAGCCCCCTCCTCACCGCATAGCGCACCAGGCCGGCGGTATCGTGGATATCGAGCTTCTTCATCAGGTGCGTCCGGTGGGATTCGGCCGTCTTCAGGCTGATGCCGAGGCTTGCGGCCACCTGCTTGGTCTTCTGCCCCTCGGCGATGAGCTGCAGCACCTCGCGCTCGCGCGCCGTGAGAGGGTCGATCTCCAGCGCGTCCCGGTTGCGGTAGGCATCGATGACGATCTGGGAGATGCCGGGACTGAAATACATGCGGTCCTTGGATGCCTCCTTGATGGCACGCAGCAGGTCCGCGCTGGCCTCGGTCTTGATCACGTAGCCGTGCACGCCCGTGTCCAGTGCCTCGATCACGTACGGGCTCTCCTTGTGCATGGTGAGCAGGATCACCTTGGTGCGCAGCCCGTCGGCGGCCACCGTGCGCGCGACGTCCAGCCCGTTCAGGCCTGGCAGCGTGATGTCGACTATGGCGATGTCCGGCTTCATGCGCCGGATCAGCTCCACGCCCTCGCGGCCGTCACAGGCTTCTCCCACCACCTGGAATCCCGGCTCTCCCTCCAGCAGCTTCCTGATCCCCTGCAGCAGGATCAGGTGATCATCGACGATGACGACTCGGACCATGACGCTCCTAAATCACCGGTACAACGGGCTCCAGCGGCACCACCACTTCGACGCGGGTGCCCTCGCCCGGCGCCGAGATGATCTGGCAGGTGCCTCCAACGGCGCTTGCGCGCTCCCTCATGCCCAGCAGCCCCAGGCCACGCTTGCCCCCGGGCGCCAGCACTGCATCCACGTCGAATCCCGCGCCGTCATCGCTGATCACGCAGCGCACCTGCTCGGCGCCCTGCGGGCCGCCGCCGGTCTGCTCCAGCGAGATGGTCACATTGGGCGATCCACCACCATGGCGCACGGCATTGTTCAGGGCCTCGTGCGCGATGCGATAGACGGCGATCTCCGCGCCCACCGGCAACCGCGTGCGCAACTGGCCGGTCACCTTGATCTTCAGGCCCGTGCGCTGCTCGATGCCCTGGGCAAGGAACTCGAGTGCTGGCCTCAGGCCCAGGTCATCGAGGATGGTGGGGCGCAGCTCGTGCGAAAGGTGGCGCAGCTGCTCGCCGGTCTCGTCCAGCAGCCGCCGCACGCTGGCCAGGCGCCGGTGGCCACTGGGCAGCAGTTCGCGCACGGCCATGTCCAGCTCCAGCGTGGCGGTAGCCAGGATGCTGCCAGCCTGGTCATGCAGCGCATGCGCGATGCGGCCCACCTCGCCTTCCAGGAGCTCGTTGAGCCGGCGCAACGCCGCATTGGCCTCGTCCACGGACCTGAGGCTGATCTCGAATGGCGAAAGACTCTCCAGCAGGAAGCTGCCGGCCATGTCGTCCCCGGACTTGCGGGGCAGGAGCGAGGCCACGGCCTTCTCGTGCATGGACACCAGGTCGAGGATGCCCAGGCCGCCGGCCAGGGCCCGCCGACCGATTTCATAGGCGTTGCTGAGCGCCGCTTCGCCGGCGCCGTTCATGAAGCGCTCCAGCGCTGCGCGATAGTCCTCCGAGTAGCGGTCCGCCTGCGTCATGGCGCACCCCACTGCACGCGGGCCACGAGCACCAGGGCATCGTCATGCACATTGCGATGCTGTGCCAGCAGGCGATCGGCGAGCCGGCGCGGCGGCTCCAGCCGGTCGATGCTGTCGGCAAAGCCGGCACCGATGCCGTCGGTGGCAACCACCAGCATGTCGCCCGGCACGATGCGGGTGCTGGACGGCGCCGGCGGCGGCATGGCCACCCCTACCACCCCGCCACGCACCAGCAGTTCGGTGCGATCAAGCTTGCCGGCCGGCGAGGGGTGCAGCAGCACCGCGGCGATGTTGCCCACGCCGAGCCACGCAAGTCGCTGCTGCGCGAGGTCCAGTTCCAGCAACGTGATCGCGGCGCCGCGCGTTTCGCGCAGGCGCTCGTGGCAGCGAACCATCAATCCGGTCACCGAATCTCCTCCCGGCGCATCCAGCACCTCACAGGCAGCCTCCGCGGCAACGGCCGCCATGGCACCATGTCCCAGCCCATCGATGACGCCGATCAGCGCCCTGTCCTCCCCCTGCCGGACATGGCATCGGTCGCCCGACTGCAGCTCTCCCGGCAGCGTCGACTGCGCGATTCCCACGTCCAGCATGCCGCGCGTCATCGTCTTCTCTTTCCAAGAGTCACCGTGGTGCCGCTGGAATTGGAAACGATCTCGAAGTGGTCGGCGATGCGGCGCACGCCGGCAAGGCCGAGCCCGAGGCCACCGGAAGTGGAGTAGCCGGAGCGCATGGCCGACTGCATGTCGGCAATGCCGGGCCCCTGGTCGCGCGCGATCACGAACAGCATGCCGTCATGCGTGGACCGCATGATGATTTCGCCCCGCTGGGCGTAGCGCACGATGTTGCGCGCGAGCTCGGAGATCGCCGCCGCGATCAGCGTGGCCTCGCTGGCGGAGAATCCCAGGCTGGTTGCAATGCTGCGGCCGTGCTGGCGCGCCTCGACCACGTCCTCGGAGGTGGCGACGACCACCCGCGCGTCGAAGGACCCGGATTCGACGCTCCTGGAGGTCATGCTCATCGCGCACCCAGGAAGGACAGGCCCTCCTCCAGGTCCAGCGCGGTGGGAATGTCCTCGAGAGTGAGGCCGAGCTGCACCATGGCGAAGGCGACTTCGGGCTGGATGCCCACGATCACGGTCCTCGCGCCACGCAGCCGGATCATGTGCGCGAGGTCACGCAGCGTCCGCGAGGCGAAGGAATCCACCACGTCCAGCGCGGTGACATCGACGATCACGCCACGCGTGCGATGGATGGACACCTGTTTCACCAGCGCATCGCGCAGCCCCACGAGGTCGACGTCGGTCAACGCGGACTGGATGCTGGCAATGAGCACATCCCCTTCCTTCAGGATGGGGACCGATGACCAGGTTTGCTGGTTACCCCTGCGGCTATCCACTGGCTCTGGCTTCATCTTGCAGGGAGAACGGCACCACCTTGTAGCCAAGCAGGCGCTCCGCCTGCTCGATGCCGCCCTGCAGATCGCCGACGGTGTTCATCTTGCCCAGGTCGACGCCGATGTTGACCAGCGTTTGTGCAATGGAGGGAGAAAGGCCGGTGACGATCACCGTTGCGCCGAGCAGGCGCGTCGCTTCCACCGTCTGCACGAGGTGGTTGGCGATGCTGGAATCCACCGCGGGCACGCCGGTGAGGTCCATCACCACCACCTTGCCGCGCGTGGCGCGGATGCCGTGCAGCAGCTGCTCGGTGAGCTGGCGGGCGCGCTGGGGATCGATGGCGCCGACGATGGGCAGGATCAGCAGGCGCTCGCGCACCTGAAGCACCGGCGTGGAGAGCTCGCGGATGGCCTCCTGCTGTTCGCGGATGATGCGCTCGCGCTCCTGCACGAAACCCACGGCGACGGTGTTGGCGATGCGGTTGGCTGCAGGTTCGTAGGCATCGAGGATGCGGTTGAGCTTGGCGAAGTCGTGCTGGTACTTCGCGAACAGCGAGCGGGCCAGCACGTCGCGCAGCAGCAGCACGATGCCGACCACCTCGTCGGTCTCCACGCCCCGCGGAATGATGCGTTCGGAGAGGTTCCTGGCGTAGGCCTGCAGTGCCTCGAAGGTGCCGGTCTCCAGGGCTTCCACGTACTGGTCGTACACCGCGGTGGCCTCGCTGAAGACTTCCTCCTCGCTCATCGCCGTGAGCAGCCGCGCCTTGGTGATGCGCTGGGCCCATTCCTGGCGCAGGTCGGTCCGGTGTTCACGCAGGTGCGCGACGAGTTCGCTCAGAAGGGTGCTGGCTGCCTGGTCCCGCAGCGGGTGCGGCGAGATCTTCGAGTGATCCAGCTCGTGCATCGTCGTCTCCCTGTGCAATGTCGCGTGCATCGCGCGATTATGCCGGTGCGAACCGGGGATTCCCTGAGTCGCTCAGGTGTTCACCGGATGCCTGCGGCAGGAATTACGCCTTTGATCCGCACTACGCGGCCTCGCGGAGAAAATGTCGGTGATCTCCTACAAGTGGTTCCGTCTCCATCCTTCACTTAAAGTTTTGCCCTGAGCGAAAGGCAAACCTGTCGAGAGGCAGGGACGCAAAGCCACCGGTCTTCCGGCCCCAGCGGGCCTGAAGAAAGCGGAGCTGCCGGCGGGAACCCCCACCAGTGCCACATGCACATGAGGTTCCAGTCGTGAGTCATGTTTAAGCGCGCCCGGCCCATTCCGGCGGGCACGCCTATCCAGACCTTTCACTTTGCCCTTCGGGGCCGGGTGACCGGTCGCTGAAGGAAGGCGTGCCAACAGCCCCATGAGGGGCCGGGGTCTTCAGGATGAATCTGACTGGAATTCGCGCGCTGTCCCGCGCGTTTTTGTCGGTCTGCGCGTGCTCGATCTTTCTCACTGCCTGCAAGGGATCTTCCAGCGAGGCCACGGCGGATTCCGGGTCGCCGCGCACGCAGTCTCCGCCCGCATCGCCAGGGACTTCCCCGCAGTCCCCGTCGGCTGAAACCGGATCGGGTGACAGCGGCCAGGCACCGCCTGCTTCACCGCAGCCTCAACCGGCGCCGACGCCGGCGGAACCTGCCCCTGGGGCTTCACCGGCGCCTTCCGGCGCGAAGCTGCTGTTCCGTTCCGGCTTTGACGGCGGCTCCCTGAGCCTGCTGCCCCCCGCGAACTGCTGGGGCACTGGTTGCTGGCAGGACCTGGTCGGCCTCGACAGCCTGACCAACTTCTCCTGGCCCGGCGACGTGTGGGGTGGCGGCGGCAAGCTCCTGATGCTGAGCTCACCGGTGAGCACCAACGCAGCCACCATGGGCGACTACATGTTCAACCGCCTGGAACGAGTCACCGCCCACGACGGCCGCGATTCCACCGCCCTGTTCCAGCAGATCACCAAAAACGCCAATGGCACCGCTTCCATGGGCACCTCGCCCATGCAGAACGAGTTCGTGTTCATGCCGAAGCGCGAGAGCGGCGACATGTACGTGAGCTACTGGATGAAGCTGCAGCCGGACCTGGTCGAGAAGATGAACAACCTCCCTGCCGGTCCCGGCATCGCCGGTGGCGGCACCTGGCGCGCCATCTTCGCACTGAAGACCGGTGGGCAGACCACCTGGGGTGAGGCGGCCGACAACGGCGACTACCGCATCGAGGCCTACGTGATGACCTATGGTGGAGGCCAGCCGTACTGGGTATTGCTGGGCGACGCCAACGCGGGCGGCGGCGCGCCGGTCGTGAACGAGTGGCGGGTCGAGAACCGCAACGTGCGCGTGCCGGTGGGCGAATGGTTCAAGTTCGAGATCTTCTGGCATCGCAGTGCCGGTGCCGACGGTCGCGTATGGATGGCCATCGATGGCCAGGTGGTCGCCGACCGTCGCGGCGCGAACATGGGCGCGTGGAACATGCCCATCAACCGCGTGATGGCCCCGCTGCTGTATTCAGGCAGCGCGATGCCCGTGTACCAGTGGGTCGACGAGGTCGAGGTGTGGGATGGATTCCCCTCCCCGGGCAGCAACCCGCCCTACGCGGCGCATTGAGCGCCGCCGCGGGCCTTCTCAGAAGTTGGCCCGCAGCTCCAGGCCGTAGACACCCGCGCCATACTCGGGCACGTTCTGGGACGCGCTGCGGCCTTCGTGCCGGCCCGAGAGCCGCAACCCGAATGCGGGTGTCAGGCTGAAATCCACGGTGAGCCCTGCGATGAGCATGTTCTCCCGGAAGCGGCCCGGGCTGGCAACCGGTCCCAGCGCCACGTCACCGGAATAGATGCGGCGGCTGGACTCCAGGTTCAGGGATACCTGCAGTCGCGGACCGATTTCCAGTGCCGGCCGCAGCGCAATGCCGCGGACCAGCACGTATCCCACGTTGACCTGCTCCCACTCGCTCACATCGCGTTGCGCGATGGCCGTGATCGAAACCCTGGAGGAAGGCCGCCACTCATAGCTGACCACGCCGGTCCAGGTGGAAAGATCCCGTTGCGGGAACTGGCGATAGTCGCGCGCCACGTAGCCACCCCGTACGCTGAGTCGGGACTTCGCGGCCGGCGCCCACTCGATGAGCCCGCCCATGCGGTGCTGCCGGTAGGAGTTGTCCACCCTCAGCAGGCCCACGGTCTGGAGGTTCGGAAGGATGGCATCCGCATAGTTGGCGTACATGCCGATGCTGTTGCCGGAGGGGCTCTGGTAGGTCAGCGTGGCGCTGCCGCCATCGCGCTGCATGTTGCTCGTCTGGAACGGACCTGGGCTGTTGTGGTGCTCGACGCGCTCCACGCCGACGCCCAGGCGCCATCGGGTGCCGACATTGAGCGCGCCCTCGGCGTCAAAGCGCTGGATACGCAGCTGGTTGGGTTCCGCGCTCTGCGTGCCGCTGCGCAGGTTCGCCAGTGACGACAGCACTGACTCCGCGCTGTAGCCCACGCGCCCGTCAAGCCTGGACCCGGCCTGCCACAGCCAGGCAGTTCGCAGACGCCAGGCCTGGTGGTCCAGTTCGCTGAACTTGCTGAAGGCCAGGTCACTGCCGGCGGCCTCGCCCCGGAAACGCTGGCCACTGACCGGCACGTCGAAGCGCAGGCCCGCCGTGATGGTGCGGTAGGAGTCGCTCTCGGCACCCGTGCCATCCGGTTGGCGGAAGACATTGTCCTCGCTGGTCATGCCCACGGCCGCCGAGGCGCTGAACTTGTCATCGCCGCCCTCTGCGCCCGCCGCCATGCCGGCCTGCCAGCAAAGCGCGGCCGCAAGGACACGGGTGGCCACGTCCCGCCGGGGAGGAAAGCGCCTGCAGCGCTCAGGGGCGGATGATGCGGGCATCCAGTGCCCTCCCCACCGCCTGCGCCCGATTCACGACATTCAGCTTGCGCAGGATCTTCTGCACATGGTTTTTCACCGTCAGGGCGCTGATGCCGAGGATGGCCCCGATCTCGCCATTGCTCTTGCCCAGGTACACCCAGCGCAGGATGCCGCGTTCACGTTCGGTGAGGATGCAGGCGGCACTGGCCGCGGCGCGTGCATCGACGCCCTGACCGCGGGTCTGCGTGCGCACCCAGGCTGCATGCAGGGCCGGATTGACCATCTGCACCAGATAGGTCTCCCGCGATCCGATCGTGCCCGGGGGACTCGCAAAGATCGTCAGGCCCTCCACCTCGCCATCCGCGTCGTGCCAGCCATGCACCAGCAGGTCGGTGGCACCGCTACGCACCAGCTCGCGCAACCCGTTGCCACCGCCGGACGCCGCCAGCTCCTCGGCGCTGCAGATGCAGGGCTTGAACTTGCGTTCCGCCCATTTGTCGGCGAGTCCTGAAAGCAGCGTGCCCTCGCGCGCCAGCAGGTCCGCCAGGGCGCTGCCCGATGCGACCACGGTGGAAAAGGCATCCACGCTGAAGGAAGGATCCCGCGCCTTGCGCAGTGCGCAGACCAGCACCCGGTGCCGGATGAGGTTCAGCAGCAGCCCCTGGGTCCAGGTGAAGAAATGCGCCCGGGTCGTAACCCGGAGCGAGGCATCCAGGTTGAGCAGCAGCCCCTCGATGCTCTGGGCATCGAGCAGGGCAGGACCCGCCGACCCGGACTCCGCCTCCTCCGGGGTCGGCGCACCGCGCGCGGGCAGCGGGGTTACCAGCCGCAGTTCCGGCTCGGCATGCGGGCCCTCGTTCCTGGCACGCGATCTCACCACGCGAAGTCCGGCTGTCTCAGTATGCATTTTTCCGCTCCAGTACCACGCCCAAGGTCCGCAACAGGATCGAAAGGTCCAGCAGCAGGGACCATTCGCGCAGGTATTCCAGGTCGCATTCGACACGCGCGCGCATCTGGGCGGTGTCGGTTTCCCCGCGCAGGCCCCTGACTTGCGCCAGGCCGGTGATGCCGGGCCGCACCTTGTGGCGGATCATGTAGCCGGGGATGAGCTTGCGATACAGCTCGTTGTGGGCCACCGCGTGCGGTCGCGGGCCGATGACGCTCATGCGACCCTGCAATACATTCAGGAACTGGGGGATTTCGTCGAGGGAATACTGACGCAGGATCCGGCCGATCGGCGTCGTGCGCGGATCATCCCGCGTGGCCTGCCTCACCACGCCGCCATCCTCCAGGCAGGTCATGGTGCGGAACTTGTAGACCACGATCTCGCGCCCGTCCACGCCGTAGCGCCGCTGCCGGAACAGGACCGGACCCGGCGAGGTCATCTTGATGGCCCCTGCGATCGCCAGCGCCAGCGGCGAGAGCAGCACCACGGCCACCGACGCCAGCAGCAGGTCGCTGGCCCGCTTGGCGATGCCGGCCAGGCCGCAGAAAGGTGACTCGCACAGCGCAATGGCCGGCAGCCCGGCGATGCTCTCCACGCGTGCCTGGATCAGGTCGAAGGAAAGCACATCGGGCACGAAGTACACCGACGCCGTGGTGTCGTGCAGGTCCTCGACCAGGCGCCGGATGCGCGGATGCCAGCATGGCAGCGCGCAGTACACCACGTCCACGTGGTTCTGCTTCACATAGTCAGCCAGCTCGTTCAGCGACCCCAGGATGCGATGTTCGCCGGTGGCCTCCAGGCGGTTACAGTCGCGATCGTCGAAATAGCCGGACACCCGGGTTGCCAGCAGCGGATCACCGTTGACGTGGCGGGCGAGCATGCAGCCGGTGGGATTGACCCCGGCGATCACCGCGGTGCGCCGGCCGGCATCAGCCCAGCGCGCCAGCAGGCGCGGGATGGCGCGGTGTGCCGCAACCTGCAGCACCGGCGTGGCCAGGGCCCATGAAAACAGCAGCGCGGCGTGGAATTCCGCGAGCGTTCCCGTGGCCGCCCCGAGCGCATAGAGGATCGCGACCACCATCATCCAGCGCAGGGTAACCGCGCCTGCCGCGGTCGCCGTTGAACTGGTGGCAACCGGTGTCCGCAGCGCCAGCGTGAGTGCCGCAGCCAGCAGCGCCAGGATGGCACCGGCGGACGTCAGCGGCACGCCGATCCAGCGCGCACTCAACACGAGGGCCACGGGGGCCGCGGCGGCATCAATCAGCAGCCGCAGCAGCGCAGCCCGCCCGGGAGGCATCACGCCGATTTGCGGCAGCCCCTTGCGACGCGCGGGCCGCTGCGTCGTGCCGAGGTACGCCGCGGCCGTGGAAGCCGACTCAGGCGACATCGGCCCGCGCTCCCATGGGCAGGTCGGACAGCTCGTGCACCCTGGCAACCAGCTTGGCCACGGCCGAGCTCAGTGCCGGCACCGGCACCGGCTCCGGGCAGGTTCGCCAGCGGTAGCCCAGGCCGCGCACCGTCTCGATCAGCTCGCCGTGTCGCGCGGGCAATGCACGGCGCAGGCGACGCACATGCACGTCGACGGTGCGCTCCTCGACGTACACGTCATCGCCCCAGACCTCATCAAGCAGCTTGCGGCGCGTGAGCGTCCAGCCGGAGTGCGTGATGAAATACAGCAGCAGCCCGAATTCCATGCGGGACAGCTCGATCTCCCGCTCGGCGCAGGTCACCCTTCGCGCGGCCGGATCCACGCGCAGCCCCTGCACTTCGATGGCCTCATCGCCGCGTTCAGGCGAGCGTCGCCGCAACACCGCCCTCACCCGGGCCAGCAGTTCGCGCATCGACACGGCCCGGGGCAGGCAGTCATCCGCACCGCACTCCAGGGCCGCCACCGTGTGCTCCTCCTCCGGGCGGGTGCTGAGCACGATGATGGAGATGCCGGCCGTGCGCGGGTCGGCGCGCAACTGCCGGGCGAACATCAGCCCCGGCGTACCGGGCGCCCAGTCCAGCAACGTCGCATCCGGGCGCAGTTTGCGGACCAGGGCCTCCGCCTCGCCGAAGCCCCGGGCGCGGGTGACCTTGTAGCCCGCGTTGCGCAGGTTCTCCGCCATCAGCTCGCAGGTGGCTGTATCGCGTTCAACTATGAGAATCGAGCACTGCATGTTGCATCTCCCTGCAATCCGGGCCTGCGCCGTCCATGTGTGTTCCGGACGACAAGCTTGTGAACCGTGGACAAATGCTAGTGACCGACGTGCATGCGTTGCCATCGGTACAACAATCGAGTGCCACCCGGGTGAACTGCGCAGGAAGGCGCGGGGAAAGACCTGATATAGGCCGAAAGTAGGTCACAACCTACAACCCAACTCTCCATCAACCCTGAGCCGAACGGACCAATTGCGCGTGCAATCCGATCGCGAGTGTGCCCGTTAGGGTTTGCCGCAGCGGAGGAGAACCATGAAACCCAAACCCAGTGCCATCGTCCGGTTCATCTCACTTGTCGCGCTCGCCACACTTGCCCGGGTTCCGGCGGACCAGGCCGTTGCGGCGGAGCCCGTGCTCGGACCCGGCGATACCGTGCGCGTCACGGTGTTCGATGACCCGAGCCTGACCACCGAAGCCCGTCTTTCCCTGCAGGGAACACTCGCCTTCCCACTGCTGGGCGAGGTGGCAATCGGCGACCGCACTCCCTCGGATGCGGCCAAGATCATCACTGACCGGCTGAAGCAGGGGCGGTTCCTGCAGGATCCACGCGTGAGCGTGGCGCTGGTGGAGGTGCGCAGCCGGCGCGTGATGGTGATGGGCCATGTGGCAAAACCGGGCCAGTACGCACTCGACGGCACCAATGAGCGCCTCATCGACATCCTCGCGCTCGCAGGTGGCCGATCCGAGACCGGGGCGGACACCGTGGTGGTCACCCGTCGCGCAGGTGAACCACAGACTTTCGAGATCAACATCGCCGAGATGTACCGCAAGGGCGACCTGAGCTCGGACCTGAGGCTGGAAGGCGGTGACGTCATCTATGTTCCGGAGGCACCGGTTTTCTATGTATACGGCGCCGTGCAGCGCGCGGGCGTCTATCGCCTGGAGCCGGCGACCTCGGTTCGCGCGGCACTTTCCGTGGGCGGCGGGCTGACGCAGCGTGCTTCCCAGCGCCGCATCGAGATCCACCGCCGGCTTCCCGATGGCACCGTGCGTGAATTCAAGGCCGACCTGCAGGACCCGATCCAGCCGAACGACGTCATCTACGTGAAAGAGAGCCTCTTCTGATGAACCCGTCACTGTTCTTCCTGGTGCTCCGGGCCCGCTTCGGGCTGTTCGCGCTGACGCTGTGCGCGACGCTGGCCGCTGCGGCGGCCGTCACGCTGCTGATGCCCAAGACCTACCGCGCCACCGCCTCGATGGTGATCGAGCAGCACGACGTTCAGTCGTTGCGGGATGGTGCCACGGCCTACATGTCCACCGCGGAGCGCACGGCTTACCTGCAGACCCAGGTGGAAATCCTCGAGAGTCCGGCGGTGGCGCGCAGGGTGGTGGAAACGCTCCGGCTGGCAGACCGCCAGGAGCTGAAGGATGCCTATGCGGCCACGGACCAGCGGATGCCGATCGAGGAGTGGCTGGCCGACCTGGTCGGCGGTTCCCTGGACGTGGAGACTTCCCAGAGCAGCGTGATGCATGTCAGCGCAAACGCCCCCACGCCAGAGGCTGCCGCCGAACTGGCCAATGGCTTCACCAGAGCCTACATGGACACCACATTGGAGCTGCGGGTAGCGCCCACCCGGCAGGCTGCCGAATGGTTCGACGTGCAGCTGAAGACGCTGCGGGAGGACCTCGAAAGCGCGCAGGATGAGCTCACCGCCTACCAGCGCGAACACGGCATTGTCACCACCAGCGAAGGTGCCGACGAGGAATTCCTGCGCCTGGCCAATCTCTCCGACGCACTGGGCAGGACCATGGAGGAGAACGTGGAGCTGGCGGCGCGCGAACAGCTGGCCCGCCGCGCGATGGAATCCGGCGAACCGCTGGAATCCCTGCCGGTGATGCGGGATGACTCCGGACTGCAGCAGCTGCGCGCCGAACTGCGCGAGGGGGAAGCGAAGCTGCAGGCACTGTCGGTGCGGTTCGGTGAAAACCATCCCGAGTACCGCAAGCAACGCGCGGAGAACAATTACCTGCGCTCCCAGCTCTCGGTGGAGATGCAGAAGGTGGCAAACCTGGCCAGCGGAAGGCGCGCCGAGGGCGAGCAGCGTGCCGCACAGGCCAGCGCGGCGCTGGCCGCCCAGCGTGCCCGCCTGCTGGAGCAGAAACAGAACCGCGACGGGCTGGCCGTGCTGGTGCGCAATGTGCAGACGGCCCAGACTGCATATGACGCCGCCATGCAGCGTTTCATCGGCACCCAGGTGGAAAGCCGGGCCAACCAGGGCAACGCCACGCTGCTGAATGCCGCGGTCGTGCCGCGCAAGCCGCACAGCCCGAACATCGCACTGAACCTGGCGCTGGCCACCATCGTCGGACTGGTCCTGGCGCTCGGCCTGGTAATGGCCCGCGAGATGACCGATCGCCGCGTGCACTCCCCGATCGAGCTGGCGGAGGCAACCGGCGCGCCCGTGCTGGGCGAGCTGCTGGCCTGGACGCCGACCGGCCGCCTTGCCCTTGCCGCTCCCCGCAACCCTCCGCGTACCCTCACCCATCGAAGGCAGGACAATCCATGAGCGAACGCGCCACCGCCCGCGATCCGGCTTTGAAGCTTCCCCCGATGACCGCCACGCGTGCAGCCCCCGGGGATGCGGCTTCGCTGCACATCGTGCCCCGCGCCGACATGCGGATCGGCACCATCCTGGTCGCGCACAAGGCAATGGACGGCGAGGACATTGATCGCGTCATCAAGCTGCAGGACGCCAAGGGCCTGCGCTTCGGCGAGGCAGCCGTGCGCCTCGGCCTGATCACTGTCAGCGACCTGCGGCGCGCCCTGGCGCAGCAGTACGACCTTCCCCACCTGCTGCCGGAAAACGAACGCAGTGACGGCGAACTGGTGGTGGCCTCCGACCCGTTCAACCGCTGCGCGGAGCAGGTGCGCGCCGTGCGCACCCAGCTGATGATCCGCTGGTCCACCGAGCGGCCCGGATGCCGCACTCTCGCGGTCGTGAGCCCCGAGCGCCAGGACGGTCGCAGCTATGCGGCAGCCAACCTTGCCGTGGCCTTCGCGCAGCTTGGCAGCCGCACGCTGCTGGTGGATGCAGACCTGCGCCGCCCCAGGCAACACCGCATCTTCAGCGTGCCTGACAGCGTGGGGCTTTCCACGGTGCTGTCCCAGCGTGCGGGTCGCGAGGCAGTGGTACCCATCCGCGAGTTCGGACACCTGGCGCTGTTGCCGGCCGGCGCGCCCCCGCCGAATCCGGCGGAGTTGCTGTCCGGGGAAGCCTTCCACAACCTGGTCAGCGAACTGGAGGAAGACTATGACGTCATCCTCTTCGACACGCCATCGGCCAGCACGTGCTCGGATGCGCAGACCGTGGCCTTCCGCGCCGGCAGCGCGATGATGCTGGCCCGCAAGGACCACACCCGCCTCGCCGATGCCACGCGCCTGGTGCGGCAGCTGGACCACGCCGGCGCCCAGTTGCTGGGTACCGTCTGCAACAGCTTCTGAAGCGGGCTGATGACAAGGACGGTGTTCGTCACCGGAACCCTTCCGGATGGAGGCGCGGAACGGCACACGATCTCGCTGCTGAAGGCACTTGCGACGCGTGGACATGATTGCCACATCGTATGCATCAAGCCGACAGCCTCGTCCACCGCGGCCCTGCACCTGGCGCCGTCCAGGCTGACCAGCCTGGAGGCGGCGCGATACCTGGACCTTGCGGCGGCCAGGCGGTTTGCCGCCTTGCTGCAGGCAGTGAAGCCGCAGGCCATCGTGGCGGCCAACCCCTATGCCCTCCTGTACGCCTCGCTGGCCCGCAGGTTGGCACGCTCTCCTGCACGGCTCATCGTCACCTTTCACAGCGCACGCACCCTGAATACCAAGGAATGGATGCAGATGCTGGCCTACCGGCCGCTGTTCTGGGGAGCCGACTGCACGGTGTTCCTGTGCGACAGGCAGCGCCGCTACTGGCGCCGGCGCGCATTGCTTTCCCCCCGCAATGTGGTGATCCACAATGGCATCGATGCCGGTCACTTCCGGCAGCAGCCAGGCGCCTGGACGGAAGGAGCGCTGCGCCGTTCGCTGGGATTCGCCAGCACGGATTTCGTCATCGGCCTGCCGGCCCTGCTGCGCAGGGAAAAGAACCACCAGCAACTGTTGCGGGCCGTGGCTGATTTGCGGCGGCTTGAAGTGCCCGCGCGCGCGCTGGTGATCGGGGATGGCGAGATGCGACCGGCCATCGAGGCGCTGGCCAGGCGACTGGGCATTGAAGATCACGTGACCATCACCGGCCTGCAACCCGATGTGCGTCCCTGCATCGCCGCCTGCGATGTCATCACCCTGTGCAGCCTCAGCGAGACATTCTCGCTGGCCGCGCTGGAGGCCATGTCGATGGGCAGGCCCGTTGTGCTCTCGGATGTCGGTGGCGCATCGGAAATGGTCGTGCCCGGCTGGAACGGACTGCTTTATCCCGTCGGGAATTCCCTTGACTACCTCAACTGCCTGCTGCGCCTCAGTGACAGCGCCAGTTCACGGCGCATGGGCAAACATGCGCGCTCGATGGTCGAGCAGCGATTCGCCGCCGGGTTGATGACGGATCGCTATGAAGCGCTGCTTGGCGAGCTCTGCGGCAAGGCGGCCGATGCCACCGCCATGCGCGCCGCGCGGGCACCCTGAGCTTGCGCGTCACCGCTGGTCCGGAAGGACTATCGCCAGCTGGGCTGGCGCCCGCAACACGCAGACGATACTTCCGCCGGGTTTGCTGCGCGGAGAGAGGGATGTCGAACGGCTCGCTGCATGGACCGGTGGTGCTGCTGCTGGGTCCGCACCTGGGTGCGATCAGCGGTGTCAGCGCGCACCTGAAGGCTCTCCTGCGCTCGCGCCTCGGGGAGGAGTTCGTTCTGGACCATTTTCCCGTGGGCAGCGAGGGACGAAACGAGGGTCGCATCGGTCGCTGGATCCGGCTGGCGGGAAGCCTCTTCTCACTGCATTCCGTGCTGCGCCGGCGCAGGCCGGAGCTGATGCACGTGAATACTTCCCTCAATGCGGGCGCATTCTGGCGCGACCTGGCGTACATGCTGCTTGCCCGGCTGCACGGGGTGAAGGTGGTCTGCCAGGTGCACGGGGGCAAGCTGCCGCAGGAATTCCTGGGCGCCAGCCGCGTCCTGCATTCGCTGCTGCGCCGCCTGCTGCGCCTCCCCGATGTCATCGTCCTGCTCGCGGAACTGGAACTGCGCGCGTGGCGCCAGTTCGTGCCCGACAGGCGCATCCTCCTCATCCCCAATGCCGTGGACAGCCTGGCCCTGGCCTCGGAGCGGCGTCGCCGCCATGGCGCGCAGGGCGCGCTGAGGCTGGTGTACCTGGGCAGGCTGGCGCGCGAGAAGGGACTGTACGAACTGCTCGAAGCACTGGCCACAGTGCTGGCCGCGGGTATCGACACCCGCCTCAGCTTCGTAGGCGCTGGCGCGGAGGAACCCGGGTTGAGGGCCGCGGTGGAACGCCTCGGGCTGGAAACCCACGTGCACTTCGCGGGCGCCGCATTCGGCCGGGCCAAGGCCGCGCACCTGGGCGACTCGGATGTATTCGTGCTTCCCAGCCATGCGGAAGGCCTGCCCTGCGCATTGCTGGAAGCCATGGCCGCCGGCAATGCCGTCATCGCCTCCCGCGTGGGCGCGATTCCCGACGTAGTAATTCCGGGACTGCACGGCATCCTGGTTACTCCCCGCGACGTGCCCGCCCTGGCCAACGCCATCGCAGCGCTGGCTGCCGACCGGCCCGCGGTCGCGCGCATGCAGATTGCCTGCGCCAGCCACATCGCTGCGAGCTATTCGCTGGAGCGGTTCTGCGCCAGCTTCGCCGAACTCTACAGCTCGCTGCTCGCGGACCGGCAACCGGCCATGCACCAGCAAGCGGATGCGCAAGGCGCGGGCGCAGTACAGCAGGCTGCCAAATGTGCGGAATAGCCGGGTGGATTGCCCAGGATCCGCCGCCACCGGCAGCGACGATCCACGCCATGCTGGAGGCCATTGCACATCGCGGGCCGGATGACCAGGGAACCTATTACTTCCAGTCGCGGCAGGTTCCCCACGAGGTGATGCTCGGCCACCGGCGACTGGCAATCATCGACCCGGACGGCGCGCGCCAGCCCATGCACGACGCCGAGACGGGCATCAGCATGGTCTTCAATGGCGAGATCTACAACTTCCGCACGCTGCGCGCCCGGCTGCTTGGCCACGGCTACCGGTTCACACGGGACTCGGACACCGAGGTGTTGTTGCGCGCCTACCAGCACTGGGGCGAGGAGGTGGTGCATCACCTGCGCGGCATGTTCGCCTTTGCCATCAGCGATCCGCGACGACGCAAGGTGCTGTTTGCCCGCGACCGGTTCGGAGAGAAGCCGCTGTTCCTCTGCCAGCGGGGACGCAACCTGTACTTCGCTTCAGAGATCAAGGCGCTGCTGCAGGTTCCGGGCATTGCCGCCTCCGTGGACCAGCAGTCGGTGTGGGACTACCTGGCCTATCGCTACGTGCCGGCACCCGCAACCCTGTTCAAGGGCATCTTCAAGCTGATGCCGGGCACGCTGGCCGTCTGGGACGGGCATGGTCTGAGGCAGGAACGCTACTGGAGTTCACCCGATCGCATGCACCTGCCGGCCGCGGAGGAATCGGGCGATCCCGTGGAGGGGTTCACGCGCCACCTCGAGGAGGCCGTGGCACTGCAGATGGTCAGCGACGTGCCCTTCGGCGCGTTCCTGTCCGGCGGGCTGGACTCCTCCACCATCGTGGCACTGATGAGCCGCCACAACCCCAGCGTGATGACCTTCTCGGTGGGTTTCCGCGAAACCGCCTACAACGAGTTGCCCTATGCGGCGGAAGTCGCCCGGCAGTACGAAACGCGGCACCATGAGCTCGTCATCACCCATGCCGAGGTCATTGACCGCCTCGCGGGCCTGGTCGGGCAGCGGGACGCGCCGGTGTCCGAACCCTCGGACATCGCCATGCACCTGCTGGCACGGGAGGCGGCGCGCAGCGTGAAGATGGTACTCACCGGCGAGGGCAGCGACGAGGTGCTCGGCGGTTACCCCAAGCATGCCGCGGAAGGCTTCAGCCACACCTTCCAGAGGATTCCGGCGGTAATCCGCAATCGCCTGCTGGCGCCGCTGGCGCACGCCCTGCCTTACCGTTTCCGCCGCGTGAAGACCGCGATGACCAACTTCAACATCGAGGACTGGGCCGAGCGGCAGGTGCGCTGGTTCGGGGCCATGTCCAACACCGAGCGCGCCGCCCTCGCCGCCTGGCGGCCCATGCCCGTGCCGTCCCGGCAGGGTCCGCCGTTCGATGCCGATCCAGACGCCAGCCCGCTGCGCCGGATCCTCTACTTCGACCAGACCAGCTGGCTGCCCGACAACCTGCTGGAACGTGCCGACCGCATGACCATGGGCGCCTCGCTGGAGAGCCGCGTGCCCTTCCTGGACCATGAGCTCATCGCCTTTGTATCCCGGCTGCCCGACCACTACCGGGTTCGTGGCCGCTGCGGCAAATGGATCCTGCGCGCCGCTGCGCGCAAGCTTCTGCCCGAACGCATCCTCACGCGCCCCAAGGTCGGCTTCCGCGTCCCGGTGAACGAATGGTTCAGGGGACCCATGCGCGAGTACGTGCAGGAACACCTGCTCGGCGCCGGGTCGATGACGAGGGATTATTTTGACCGGGCCTGCCTGCAGCGCCTGGTGAAAGAGCACCTGGACGGTGCGCAAAACCATGAGAAGCTGCTATGGACGCTGCTGAACCTCGAGATCTGGCATCGGCGCTACGCACCAGCGACGGCGATGCATTGACAGTGGCTGATGGCGCCACGGCCAGGCTGCTGCCTGCCAGCAACCTGCGCTGGTACCTGAACCGCCTGCGCTGCATGCCGCCCGCGGAAATCCCCTTCCGGGTGCGTCGCGCACTGGCCGCACGCCTGGAAAGCCTGCTTGCGCCTACCCACGCCGTGCCGGCTCCCGACCTCAGCCGGCATGGACCGGCATGGATCAACGCGGCACCGCGCGTGGATCCGGCGCCCTACGTTGCCGCCGCCGAAAGAATCGCGCGGGGCCGCCTGGACATCTTCAGCCTGCGCGATGTGGACATGGGCGACCCGCCCCGCTGGAATACCGATCCGCGTACCGGCACGCAGGCGCCCATGGTTTTCGGCAAGCTGCTGGACTACCGCAACCCCGCCCTGGTGGGCGACATCAAGTACCTCTGGGAACCCAATCGTCACCTGCAGCTGGTCACTCTGGCCCAGGCCTGGGCGCTGACCCAGGATGGGCGACACCTGCAGGCATTGTTCTCGCAGCTTGGAAGCTGGATCAAGGCCTGCCCGTTCGGCATCGGCCCCAACTGGTCCAGCGCCCTGGAACCGGCGATCAGGCTGCTGAACTGGTCCGTGGCCTGGCAGCTGCTCGGCGGGCTGCACTCGCAGGCATTCGCCACGGCAGAGGGAGCCGCAATGCGCGACGCCTGGCTCACTGCCGTGCACCAGCATGCGACCTTCGTCCGCGGTTTCCATTCCTTCCACTCCTCCGCGAACAACCACCTGATCGGCGAGCTGGCTGGCGTGTTCGTCGCCGGAGTCACGTGGCCGCACTGGCCGGAGGCCGGCGACTGGGCACGTGATGCGCAGGATCTGCTGGTGCGCGAGGCCCTGCTGCAGAACGGGCGGGACGGCGTGAACCGCGAACAGGCCGTGTCCTACCAGCAGTTCGAACTGGACCTGCTGCTGCTGCCGTGGCTGGCCGGACGCGCTGCCAGCCTCCCGTTCCCGCCCGAATACACCGCGCGGCTGGAGTCGATGTTCGAATACCTGGCCTCACTGGTGGATGTCGGAGGAAACGTGCCGATGTTCGGTGACTCGGATGACGGGCGGGCCGTGCAGCTGTCACAGGAGGCGGATTTCTGCCCCTACCGTTCGCTGCTGGCCACCGGCACGGTGCTGTTCGGGCGCGCCGACTTCCGCACCTCCGTCGTGCAACTGGATGACAAGACCCGCTGGCTGTGTGGGAGCGACGCCGAATCCCGCTTCAACCAGGCCAGCCGCGGCGGATCGATTCCCGCGCGACGGGCCTTCAATGAAGGTGGCTACTACATCCTGGGCTGCGATTTCGACACGCCGCAGGAAGTGAAGCTGGTAGTGGACGCCGGTCCGCTGGGTTACGGGCCACTGGCCGCCCATGGCCACGCCGACGCGCTTTCATTCACGTTGTCGCTGGGTGGCGTGGAAATGCTGGTGGATCCGGGCACCTGCACCTATCGCGCGGACAGCCCGTGGCGGGCCTATTTCCGCGGCACCTCCGCCCACAACACGCTGCGCATCGATGCACTGGACCAGTCCGAGCCCGGTGGCAGCTTCCTCTGGCTCACCAGGGCGGATGCAGGATGTACGCGCTGGTTCACCGGCGGCGCACTCGATGGCTTCGACGGTTGGCAGGACGGCTACATGCGGCTGGCCGACCCCGTGATGCACCGTCGTCGCCTGCTGCTGGAGAAGTCCCGCCGCCGCATCCTGGTGGAAGATCACCTTCAAATGAAGGGCACGCACCTGGTGGAACTGTTCTTCCATTTTCCCGGGGACTGCCTCGTGCAACAGCACGGGGGCGAGGTCCGTGCGGAGAGGCAGCAGGAAGGCCTGCGGATGCAGCTTCCCGCTGGTGGGGAAACCCGCATCTGCCGCGGCCAGGAATTCCCTCCCCTGGGCTGGATCTCCCGCCGGTTCGACGATCGTCAGCCGGCGCCCGCAGTGGTGTGGTCAGCCCGCCTGGCCGGCGCCGCCATCCTGCGAACGATCATCCTGATCTGACTGGCCGATGGCGCCCGCAATGGCGGCAGCCGCATGGGCCGGGTGTTCCGGGGTATGGCGTACGCGCGGCTCGGCGGCATGACCGGGCCACAAGGTCGCATAGGCCTCCAGCAGGTGTGGCACCTGGTGACGCCACTGCAGGTGACCCAGCACCCTGCGGCGGCCGAATTCGCCCATCTCGGTGCGCAGTTGCGGGTCGGCCAGCAGGGTGAGGATGTTGGCCGCGAAGTCCTGCACATCCCCGCACCGTGCATAGAGTGAAGCCCGCTGGGCGGAGTGGCGGCCCTCTCGCAGGTCGAACTGCACGATGGGCTTGCCCAGCGCCATGTATTCCATGATCTTGTTCATGGTCGACAGGTCGTTCATCACGCTGGGCTTGTCCGGGTTCACGCACACGTCGGCGGTGTTCAGGTACGCCAGCATGATGTCGTCGGGCACCCGGCCCGTGAAGGTGACGAAATCCGCGATGTCAAGGTCGACGGCCATACGGCGCAGCTCAGGCAGCGATGTACCGCCGCCGATGATGCCGAAGTGGATGTCGGTGCGGCCCTGGTCGCGCACGATGTGGTGCACGGCGCGCAGCAGGTCATCCACCCCCTCCTGCCTGCCCATCACGCCCAGGTAGCAGACCAGGAACGTCCGCCCCTGCTTCAGGGTGTCGTCGCGCGGCACCTGCCGCATGCGCTCCAGGCTCGGGCCGCTGCGCACGACAAACACCTTGTCCTGCGGCATGCCACCCCGTTCGATGGCGATCTTCCGGTAGGACTCGTTGGTGGCAATGGAAACCTGGGCGGTGCGGAAACTCAGCCTCTCCAGCAGCACCAGCACCCGGTAGAGGAAGCCCTTGCGCCCGAACTTGGCCAGGTACAGCTCCGGGTTCAGGTCATGGTGGTCGAAGAGGAACTTCTTGCCGAACAGGCGATAGAACGCCCCGAGAAGGAAGAACAGGTCCGGCGGATTGCAGGCATGGATGACGTCGAATCCGCGTTTCCACCACACACGCAGGGACAGCAGGAAGCTCATCATCAGCGCCGTGCCGTACTCGCGCAGGTAGCCGAAGGCGCTGGCCCCTTCCACCGGCAGGTGGTAGCGGTGGATGTGCACGTCGTCGATGACCTCGTACGACTGGTCGTATCCCACGCCCTTGGGGCAGATCACCGATACCTGATAGCCGGCATCGCGCAGCGCGCAGGCCTCCTGCCAGACCCGCCGGTCGAAAGGCACCGGCAGGTTCTCGACCAGTATGAGCACGCCCTTCATCGGCTCACCGTCGAAGCTGGCAAGCGGCGCACGTCTCACCAGCACAGCCCTTCATACACGCCGACCACGGAACGCTGCGGGCTGATGCGCACCAGGTCGATTACCGTCTGGTTGGCCGAGACCATGCGCGGCAGGTCGATGAATTCCTCTGCGGCATTGCCCACCACGATGGTGCCGGCATGTTCGACCAGCTCGTCCATCGAGTCGACCATCAGGCAGGAGAGGTGCGGGATGCGTTCCAGGATGTAGGCGCGGTTGGCGCCGGTAACCTTCGCCAGGTTCACGTTGCGGTCGTACACCCTGAGGTCGAAGCCCTTGCCCAGCAGGCGCTCCGCCATCTCGACCTGGGGACTGCCGCGCAGGTCGTCCGTGCCTGCCTTGAAGCTGATGCCCAGGATGCCGACCTTGCGTTTGCCAGCGGCCATCACCGCCTGCACGGCGCGCTCGATCTGCTCCTCGTTGCTCGGCAGCACCGCAGCCAGGATGGGTGTGCTCACGTCGGCCCTGCGGGCCGCATACACCAGCGCCTTCAGGTCCTTCGGCAGGCAGTAGCCGCCGAATGCAAAGCCGGGCTTGAGGTAGGCGGTGGAGATGTTGAGCTTGCGATCCTTGCAGAAGATGTCCATCAGCTGGTGGGCATCCACGCCGAAAGCCTTGCAGACATTGCCCATCTCGTTGGCGAAGCCGATCTTCAGGGCGTGCCAGCTGTTGGCGGCGTACTTGACCAGCTCCGCGGTCTCCGGATCGGTGCGCACCAGCGGGCCAGGCAGGCCCGCGTACAGCACCGCCAGCGCATCGCCGCTGGCCCGGTTGATCTCCCCGATCACGGTCTTCGGAGGATCGTAGAAGTCGCGCACCGCGCTGCCCTCGCGCAGGAATTCCGGGTTCACGCAGACGCCGAAGTCCGCGCCTGCCTGCAGGCCGGAAGCGCGCTCCAGTACGGGAATCACGTGTTCGCGCGTAGTGCCGGGAGGCACCGTGCTGCGCACGGCGATGATGGGAGCACCGGGATGCTGGCGCAAGGCCGTGCCGATTTCCTCGCAGACCCGGCGCAGGTAGCCAAGGTCAACCGCCCCGGTATTGGCGGCGGGCGTGCCCACGCAGATGAGCACGATGTCCGACTGGCGCACGCCAGTGGCGAGGTCGGTGGTCGCCGTGAGCCGCCCGGCCTGCACCTGCTCCTCGAGGATCCCGCCGATGTCCGGCTCGACGATGGGCGAGCGTCCCTGGCGCACGAGTTCCACCTTGGTCGACTCGATGTCGATGCCGACGACATCGTGTCCGTTCTTCGCCAGACACCCCGCTACGACGGTTCCCACATACCCGAGACCAATGACGCTGACTTTCATCGACGGATGCTCCTGCCACGTTGGACCTGCCTCGATGCTGTCGTGGTCATTCGCGGGCCATGCACTCGCGGGAGCCAATGCTGGTAGTCCGGAAGGACCAGCCGCCGCACGGCGACGGTGGACGGGTTGCGCATGCGCCGATCGGACCTCGCAACGCATGCTCCCGCCGTGCATCCGCGCATGGCAGCGGCCCTACGCTGTGGCGGTGAATTCCACTGGTGCCCGCCTGACCCTGGCCGCCACCGCCATCGCCGCAGCGCTGGCGGTGGGCGGGCATGCACTGGTCTCCGGCCCGCAGGCCTCGGCGGGAGAGTCCGGCGGCGCACGCCTGCTGTTCCGCTCCGGCTTCGAGGGAGAGCTGCGCATCAAGCCGCCCAGGGCCTGCTGGGGCACGGGGTGCTGGCAGGACATCGACGGCCGCGACGATGCCGCCCGCTTCGACTGGCCCCCGCGGCTGCTCGGTGGCGGCGGGCGCTTCCTGATGATCACCTCCCCGGCGCGCATCACCCCGGACTCGATTGGCAGCTACATGTTCAACCGCGTGGAGGAAGTGACGGGTCCGGCCGGCACGCGCACCAAGGCGCTGTTCCAGATGATTTCCCGCAACCACAACGGCACCGACCCCATGGGTGAGTCGCCCGCCCAGAACCAGTTCCAGTTCCTGCCGCGCGATGACTTTCGCGAGCTGTATGTGAGTTACTGGATGAAGCTGCAGCCGGACCTTGTCGAGCGCATGAACGGCCTGAAGAACGGGCCGGGCGTACGCGGCGGCGGCACCTGGCGCGGCATATTCGCATTCAAGACCGGCGGGCGCCGGCCCGACGGCGAACCCGCGGACAACGGAGACTACCGCATCGAGGTGTACGTCTTTACCTATGGCGGCGGCAAGCCGTATTGGGGTGTGCTCGGTGACAACAATGCCGGTGGCAATGCGCCGCGCAGGAATGGCTTCAGCGTGGAGAACCGCAGTGTGCCGGTTCCCGCAGGTGAATGGTTCAAGTTCGAGATCTTCTGGCGGCGCAGCGCCGGGGACGACGGGCTGGTGTGGGTGGCGATTGACGGACAGACCATCGCGCGCCACCAGGGGCCGAACCTTGGCGCCCGGGAAATGCCGGTGAACCGCATCATGGCGCCGCTGCTCTATTCGGGCAGCAGCATGCCAATCTACCAATGGGTGGATGACATTGAGGTCTGGAGCGGGCGGCCATGAGCACCGCGCCCGGCGACAAGCTGGTCATCCTCGGCAGCGGCATCACCGCGCTGGCGGTGGCGCGCTGCGCGCACCGCCTGGGAATGCGGCCAGTCATATTCGACACCACAGCGGAACTTGCCGCGCATTCGTGCATCGTGGAAGCCGAGATCCATCCGGAACCATGGCGTGACAGCATCCTGTCCAGGCTGCTTCAACTGGGTGAAAAGGGCCGCAGCCTGCTGGTCTGCACGGCCGATGCCTGGCTGCAGTTCCTCATCCTTCATCGCCCGCAGCTCGAATCCGCCTATGCACGGGCGCTGCACCCACCGAGCGAGGTGCTCTCGCTGTGCCTGGACAAGGGCAGGTTCGCCGACTGGTGCATGCAGAACGGACTGCCGGCACCGCGCCGGTTCCACCCGGATGATCCGGCGCAGGCCGGGGCCGCCGGGCTGCCCTTCCCGCTGATGGTGCGGCCGGCAGAAACGCTGCACTCGACGGCCGATTCAGGGGCCATCAAGGCAGTGGAAGTCCGTACCCGCGGGGAACTGGACCGGCAACTGAAGCAGCTGACGCGGGCCAACCGGCAGGCGGTGCTGTGCGAGTCGTTGCTCGGGCGCCCCCTGGTCCAGCACTCGGTGGGCTTCGCCCGTCATGGCAGCCACATCCTCACGGTGGTGGCCCGCAAGCTGCGGCCACTGCCGGAGGCCTGCGGGCCGGGCACCCTGGTGGAAACGGCCGAAAACGCGGCAGTTGACGCCCTGGCCTGCCGGGTCGCCCTGCTGCTGGACTACCAGGGAATCGGCGAAGTCGAGATCCTCGAGGACACGCGTTCCGGCGAGCTTTTCCTGATCGAGGTGAATCCCCGGCCATGGCTGCAGTTCGGCCTCGGGGCCGCCACCGGGCGCGACCTGCTGGGCCTGGTGACCCGCGACCGGCCGCATTGTGCTTCCACCCGGACCCGCGCGCGCTGGCTTGACCTGCGTGCCGACCTCAGGACCTGCTTTCGTCGCCCGCAAGGACTCTTCCCCACGCGCAGGCTGGGGCTGTGGCAGTGGCTGCGATCCATTGCATCTGTGGACGTGTTTGCCCGCTGGTCAGTATCCGACCAGGGGCCCTTCTGGCACGAGATCCTCGATATGCTCAGAAGCAGGCGGCGTCGAAACGCAGCAGGTCCTGGAACGACTCCCGCTGGCGGATCAGGCTCACCGCCCCGTTCGCGATCATGGCGGCAGCCGGGCGCGGGTTGGAGAAGCTGGTCTGGTTCGGAATGAAATAGGCGCCCGCGTCCATGACCGCCAGGACGTCGCCCGGCTCGATCGGTGGCAGGTCGCGATGGGCCGCCACGATGTCGGAAGGATGGCATAGCGGCCCGCACACGGTCTGGCGCAACCGCCTTCCGGCATCGAGGCGGGACGTGGCAAACAGCTGGTGGTATTCATAGGCCAGCGGCATGGTGAGATTGCGGCCGCCGTCGGCAATGACGAAGCGGGCCCCGTCCTGCCCGGTTTTCACCGACAGCACGCCCAGCAGGAGGCATTGCGCACTGCTGCTCAGTGCCCGCCCGGGCTCAAGGATGATCTCCGGTGGTGCGGACATTCCCGAAGCCGCGTACTCCTCGGCCAGTGGAATGATGCCGGCCGCATAATCCTCCACCTGGGGCACGCCCTGCGGTTGGGGTGGGCGCACGGGCATGCCCTGGTCCAGGAAGCGCAGCTCCATGGATGACAACGGCCTCACGGTGGGCACTCCGAAGCCGCCACCCAGGTCGAAGTGGCGGATATCGGCAAGCCGTTCGCTGCGCAGCAGTGCGGCGAATGCGAAGGCTTCCCGGGCGGCCTGGAAATACAGCCCTGCATCCTTCACGTCGGTCCCCAGGTGCAGGTGGAGACCGCAGGGGTCCAGGTGGGAAGACCGGCGGATGCTGCGGAAAGCCTCCAGCGCGGCGCCATTGACGAGGCTGAAGCCGAACTGCCCGGACCAGCCCACCGAAGTCACGATGCGCACGCCGACCGCCTGCCGGCGCGAAAGCCGTGCCGCACAGGCCTCGATGAGCGCGATCTCGTGGGCGCCATCGATGTTGATGAGCTTGATGCCGCGCTCGACGGCCAGTTCAATGGCCGCCGGAGTCTTGGCAGGTCCGTTGAACACGATACGGCCCGGCGGCACCCCCAGCTCCAGCGCCAGCCAGAGCTCGTAGTGGGAGATCACCTCCGCGTCGGCGCCGAATTCGTGCAGCGCGCGCAGCACACCGGGCAGCGGATTGGTCTTGTAGGAGTAGGCGACCGAGACGTGCGGATACCGTCTGGCGAACGCCGCGTGGAAGCGACGGTAGGTCTTCTCAAGCTGCGCCCGGCTTGCCACATGCAGTGGCGTGCCGTAGTCGCGGGCGAGATCCTGCAGGGGAAAACCATCCCAGGCGAGCTGCCCCGCGGCGTTCACGGACATGCCCCACAGCTCCGGGCCCAGTGGGGCGGCCTCGCCGTCCCTCTGGTCCACCGCATGCAGTGCGCCGAGAATCAGCCGCCGGACCGCGGACATCAGTTGGGGCTCCATGCAGGCCGCCTCACCCTGAAATCAAGCACGCGCAGCTTTTCAACCGCTCCAATGGTGTGCAGGCAGCGCATGCCCGCCTTGCCGTCCGGCTCGATCCTGCCCACCGGCGTTTCCTGGTAGTTCCCGCGGTCGAGCACGTCAACGCGGTTGATGGAAACGGCGCTGCCGTACGAGGTCGAGCAGTCCTGGCTCGGGCGATAGAGAACGCCATCGCGCCGGAACAAGGGGCCCGCGCCGCGCGCATGGCGGGCATCGGACACGACGGGATTGGCGGCATGTGGCTGCCACGGGCCAAGCGGCGAATCGCTCCAGAAGACGTGCATTTCCTCGCTGGGGTCCGCGCCAGGTTCCGCGACGCTCACGAACATCCACCAGTCCAGGCCTTCCCGGTGCAGGGTGGCATCGAAGGCGCGGATGCCTTCCAGCAGCACCCGGTCGAGCGTCCAGCGGTGCGGAAACTGCTCGCAGCGATACAGCTCCACCGTGTGGTTGTCGGCGGTCTCGGGCAGCATGTAGAGGTCGCCCTTCCAGGAGAAGACGAAGGGATATGACAGGTGGTAGGGCCTCTGCAGCACCACGACCGGCGGGCCACTGCGGCCATCGGTGAATATCTCGATTGCAGAAATGTGCGCCCTGCCCGTCCTGTAGGGCAGTTCCTCGAAGAAGATGAATTTCCGGCCTGCGTGGCGCACGATGAAGGGATCGGCCCAGTCGCGGTCCCTGGGCGGCACCAGCACCTGCAGCCTGGGCGAGGTGCACACGGCGTCCGCTTCTTCGTCGGCAAAGTAGTAGCCGATGCGCCATTGCTCACGCCAGGCCAGCGCAATCCAGCGGTTGAACAGCACCTCCGCCGTAAGGCGCCAGGACAGTCGGGTCACCGAGGAAAGCGTCGGCCGGGCCGTGGCCAGCGTCGAAAGCACGGGTTCCGCCGCCTGCGGCGGCATGCCCTCCGCGGCGCCCGGAGTCATCGAACGCAGCAGCCGGCCAAAGAAGGCCACACCCTTGCGCAATGCCACCAGCCGGTTGCGCCGGGCGGAATTCTTGATGGTGGCGCCGCAGGCCTGGTACACCACATTGCAACCCGGCTGCGTATAGTCCACCACCTGGGTGAACGTGAGGTCCGCGCGTGAACTCACTTCCGACGCCCCGGCCCAGGTGCTGCCGGCCGGCACGCGTGCACCGATCTCCAGGCCCCATACTCCCAGGCGACTGATGTAGGGCAGCGGCGAATCAGGTGCGCTTGCGCACAGCCACAGCCACACGTCGGCGCCCGCCTCGCGCAAGGCCTCCACACTGCTGCCGTTCAAGTGCCAGCGGTCACCGTCGCGGTCCACCCTCACATGCAGCAGTGGCAGCGCCCCCAGTGCGGAGACTGCATCGACGGGCGCAAACAGCTGGTCGTTCTCGCACCTGAGCCCCTTGTCCAGGCGGTCCACCATGCGGTGCAACCGGGCAGCGATTCCCGTGCGAAGCTCCATCCCCACGATCGCCACGCTGACGGGTTGCACCCAGGGGACTTGCAGCGCCTGGCGGATCGCCTCCAGGACCCAGCCCTCCTGGACTCCTTCGTCGAGCACCACGCCCAACCTGATCAGTTCCTGCTGCAATCCTCCCTGCGCCAGCTCCGGATCCCGGCGGGACACTGGGCTCCCGCGCGGAGACACCGATTCAAGTCGCGACACAAGCATGCGGCGAGCGTGGCAGCGGTTTTCGTCTGTCGCATGCGACATGGCCGTGCGCCAAGGGGACTATTGCACCAAGGGTGCCGATCGGACCATCCACCGCCGTACCCGGGTGCAACCCGACCGCGCGACCATCGGGAACGCGGATCGAAACGGCAGGGGCGCCGGCCATGGCGGAAGGGCGGAAACAGTGGGATTCGACTTTCGACCTGATCAAGGGCGCGCTGGTGCTGTGGATGATCGTCCGTCACACCGTGATCATCGCCTCCACCGCCGAGGCCAGCTACTTCGTGCGCTACATCAACTTCCTCAGTGGATCCTTCATCTTCGTGATGGGCTACATGGTCGGGCGCTTTGCCCAGCGCAAGTTCGAGGCAGATCCGGTGGCATCCTCGTGGCGCCTCGCCTCCAGGGGCGTAAAGATCCTGCTGATCTACCTGGCCCTGAACGTCCTTATCCAGGCAAGCGGGTTCGGCAATGCCGGCAAGCAGCGGCCAGGCATCGAAGCCCTGGTGCTGCAGCTCGGGGACTTCTTCACCGGCGATCCGCAGCTCGTGTCCTTCCTGATCCTGCTGCCCATCGGATATGTGCTGCTGCTGGCGCCTTTGCTGCTGAAGATCGCTGCCGGCGGACGACGGTGGGCGGCAATGACGGTGCTCCTGGCCTGCCTTGTGGCCGGGATCCTGCCGTGGGTCCCGCAGGACTCCCTGGTGGTGAAGTTCATGCTCACCGGCCTTGTGGCGGTACCCCTGGGCCAGCTGGCAGCGCCGGTGCAGCTGCGGTCTGGGGCGGCGGCGCGCTGGCTGCTGACTCTGGCCGTGCTGGCGGCCGGCATCTGGATCGCAGGTCCCATGGGGGTGGACATCACTGCCTATGCCGTCGGCGTCGGGCTGGTGCTGCTGGCCCTCTACTGGGCCGCGCGCGCCATGGATCCGGCCAGCCAGGCAGCCGGCTGGCTGGCACTGCTTGGCCGCTACTCGCTGGTGGGCTACATCACGCAGATCGTGCTGATCCAGCTGTTGCTGCGGGCCCTGGGGGGCGAGCGGCTTCCCATCGGTGCCGAACTGGCGGCAGTTGGCATTGCCACCCTGGTCACCGTGGCCACAGCCTGCAGGCTGCTCGAATGGCTGCGTTCCAGGTCGCGGGGCGTGGATGGTGCCTACCGCCTTGTCTTCTCCTGATGGCCCGGCATCCGTCGCCAGCAGCGGCAATGATCCATGCGGACCATGGCGCGGGCGCCGGCGATGACGACCACCCGCATCCCGGGCAATTAGATTTGCCGCAGGACACACATGTGCCACATGGCGAGGCATCAATGAAGCATGAAGGCCGACTGGAGCCGCAACGGCAGTGAAGATCGCGCTGCTGGGATTGCACTTCGCCGAGTACGCGAGCCGGCTTGCAATGGCATTGGCTGCCAGGCATGACGTCCTGCTCATCCTGCGGGCCGACAATGCCCGCAGCGAACTGACGCCCGACCTGCGCAAGCGGCTTGAGGCGTCCGTCAAGGTGCGATACCTGGAGGGTCGCCGCTGGCGGGACCCGCGCGTGCTCGGGGCCAGCTTGCTGCTCAACCGCATGGTCCGCCGGTTCAGGCCCGACGTGGTGCACGTGCAGGAAGTCCATCCGCTGCTGGTTGGCTATACGGTGGTCTCCTTCCGCAAGGCCCTCCCGGTGGTGATCACAGTGCATGACCCGGTGAGCCACTCGGGAGGTCCACCCAAGGATGCGTTGCTGTGGAAGAGCCTGATGTGGGTACGGCGACGCGCCAACCGGTTGCTGGTCCACGGACCGCAGATGCGCAATGAAATGGAGAAGCTGGACAGCGGGCTGACGGGACGCGTGGACGTCGTTCCCCACGGCATCCTGGCCGAGCCGGCGGATCCCGAGGCACCCCACCCCTGCGAGCCGGAGACCTTCCTTTTCTTCGGCCGCATGGAACCCTACAAGGGCCTGCGGTACCTGCTGGATGCCTGCGACATCCTGCGCTCCCGCGGTCGCCATTTCAGGCTGGTCATCGCCGGCACGGGACCGGACCTCCAGGTGCACGCCGGCCGCATCGCGACGTCCCCGCACATCGAACTGGTCAACAAGTACATCCCGGCCGGCGAAGTCGGCGCGCTGTTCCGTCGTGCGTCGACGGTGGTCCTGCCCTACACCGACGCCACCCAGAGCGGCGTCGCGGCCATCGCACTGGCCAATTCACGCCCGGTGATCGCCACGGCAACCGGCGATCTCACGGAGATCGTTGTCCACGGCCGCAGCGGCCTGATCGTCCCCCCCTGCAATGCACAGGGGCTGGCCGATGCCATGGAGCAGCTCCTGGTAGACCGTCCCCTGCGCGACTCGCTCGCGGCAGGCGCCGGCAGACAGGCGCGGGACAGATTGAGCTGGTCGCGCGTGGCGGACCTGACGGTCGAAACCTATGTGCGCGCGGGCGCTCCGTCAGCCACGGCCAGCCGGCCGGTGGCAGCGCCGACTTTCCTGCCCTCCTCTGAACGCCGGTCAGATGCCACAGCCGACCTGGCCCTGCACAGGCGGCGAACCGGGAACGATTGATCAGCCGGCCGGCGCCGGCCGGTGGCGCCGGTATCCCATCAGGCAGGACGCCTTGCCCCTGACTTGCGGATGTACAACCAGCCCGCACCGGCGTAACACGCCACGAAGGCACCCACGCCGGCACAGGAGCTCCAGAACGGCCCCAGCGGCAGTCGCACCGCGAGCAACTTGGCCAGGCAAGCCAGCCCCATCCCTGCAGCAGCGAACAGCAACAGCCGCACATCGAACGGAAACGCGCCGAGGGCCCGCCGCACATACAGCATCCGCGCTCCATTCACGAACGCAATTGCACAGAAGCTGGCAATTGCAGCGCCGAGCTGGCCGTGCGACGGCACCGCGATGGCACACAGCACCACCGCCACCACCAGTCCACTGGCAAGGATGCGGAATTCCAGCACATGCCTGCCGGTCATCGAGAGCACCCACCCCATGGGCCCGAACAGCGCCAGCACGAACTGCCCGCCTGCCAGCCAGGCCACCACGGCAGTGGAAATGGCGAACGATGGCCCGAACAGCTGTGCAAGCTGTGCGCCCCATAGCAGGAAGACGGCAAACACGGGCAGCGTTCCCAGCGCAATCCACTGGAAGGTCTGCCTCGTCACGTGCAGCAGCCCCGCACTGTCACCGCGCATGTGGCGATCCGCCACCATGCCTCCCAGCCCCTGGCTGAACGCCGTCGCGAAAAATCCCGTCAGCAGGAACAACGTCTTGGCCAGCGAGTACTGCCCAAGCTGCTCCGCGGACACGTAGCGCCCCAGCGTCAGGATGTCCATGGCGGAGGTCAGCGTCGTCACCAGTATTGCGCCCGCCATCACGCCGGAGTAACCCAGCACGTGGCGCGCCTGCGTCCAGGATGGCGCCGGCTGCGGCGGCGCCACGAAGTCGCGCCGCGCGCGCAGCGCCAGCCATGCCGAGGCCAGGACCGCACCCAGCGTCGTGCCGAGGGCCACGGCCCAAAGGCGCCATCCGGCGAGGAACAGCACCACGATGATCAGCAGCCGCGCGGTGGGCATCAGCACGCATTCGGCCAGCACGGTGGGTGCCAGCTTCAGGCTGCCCCGGTAGGCGCCGCCGAGCGCAGTCAGGTCGGAGAAAAACGGCAGTCCGAGCGCCAGCACCAGCAGCAGTTGCGCGAACCCGGCATGAGGGTAGACATTTTCCTCCAGCACCCGACCCAGCCCCAGCGCCACGGCGATCACCGGCAGCAACGCAAGGACGGACACCACCAGGCGCAGCTGCCGCAGCACCAGTACACGCGCAGCCTGGTCTGCCGCGGCGCGGCTTTCGCCGAAGTACCGCTGCAGTCCGCTGTCCAGCCCGGCGCGCGTGAGGATGGACGTGGTGTCGACCAGGTTGCGGGCCAGGTTGAAGACGCCGTAGTCGGCGGCACCGAGCACGCGGGCCACGATCACGCCAGTCAGGAACGTCGCGCATTGCTGGTAGATCGTTCCGGAACCGGCGATGAACGCCCGGCCCAGCAGCGTGCGGGGCGCGGCGTCTCCGGCGTGATCCGTACCCTTCAGGAGCGGGCGGGCTGGATTGGCGGTAACGACGGTCGCCATATGAACGCCAGGAGGATTGCGAACAGTGCGAGGAGCCGGGGGTCACTGACGGTGAACAGCGTCACGAAGGTACCGGCGAAGACTGCCAGGCTCGCCAGTGCGGCAATGACCTCCGACCGCGCACCAGGGTCTGCGGCGCCCACCAGCGTGCGCGTGGCACGCCGCAGGGTGGCTCCCATCAGCATGAGCGTTGCGAGCGACCCCAGGATGCCGGATTCATACAGGATCTTCAGGTAGCCGCTTTCTGGCTGGTCGGGTATGTAGCTCATGCCGGTGGACTCATACAGGCCGAAGTAGTCAGTAGTACCCGGCCGCGTATCGATCAGGTATTGCGCGAAACCTTCCATGCCGATGCCGGTCACCGGCTGCCCGGCGAACATTTCCCAGGTGTTGATCCAGATCGCGATACGCGCCTGCATTTCATCCTGCGAGGCCACCACGCGGTCGGCCAGCGAGGCGGGCAGCAGCCCCAGCCAGAATTCCGGCGCAACGATGACTCCCACTACCATCAGCAGCAGGCCGGCGATTCCGCCGATCTTCAGGAACAGCGGCCAGCGATTCATGGCCACCAGCGACACCACGCCGACCAGCAGGAAGGTGAGGATGGCGGCGCGGGATACCGTCAGGAACAGCGCCGTGAGGGCAATGGCGATGGTCGCCCACAGCAGCAGCCGCATCCGTGGCCCCTGGAAGCGTCCACGGATGCCCAGCACCAGCAGGAACATCAGCACTGACGCCAGGAAAGCCCCTGCCCTTTGCGGGTCCTGGAAGAACCCTCCGGCGCGCCAGATGTACCGGCCCGCAGTGAATGTCAGCTGGTTGGGATTGTTGCCACGCAGGCTCAGGTTGACATGCAGGAGGTGGTCGATGAACAGGCCAACGGACACTATGAATGCCGTCATGCACAGCAGGCCGACCAGGCGTTCCGGCCCGCCCGGCCGCCGCAGTTCCTGCAGCGCGAACCAGAAGAACACATAGGCGGCGAAGACCAGCAGCAGGCCGCGCGCGGCATCCAGGGGATGGCGGGCGAACACGACACAGGGAATCAGCAGCAGCCATATCCAGGCCAGCGAGCGCGCCGGGAACAGCGGTGAAGTGGCGTCCTGGACGAATGCCTTGTGCAGCAGCAGTCCGACGGTCAGCAGCAGCGTTGCCACGTCGAACACCGTCAGGCCGAAGCGTCCGGGCGGCACCAGCATGCTCACGAACGGCAGCACCGCCACCAGGACCAGGAATGCGACGCGCAGCGGCTGGGGCCGCGTGAGGGCAAACCCCGCACCCAGGGCCAGAATGCCGGGCACGGCCACCAGGTAAAGAGCGCGGGTCCCGGCCATCGACCCCGCCACTGCCGTCACGGAACCGGCCACCAGTGCCACGGCCACGGCCGCGGCCAGCAGCAGCATCGAACCGTTGCGTGAATGCTGCTCGTACACATCACGGGCTCGCATGCGCCCTGCCTCCGGTAGTTGCCGACAGGGCCATGGTCGGATGCCCAGGGCGCCGTTGCGGCATTGCCCGGACCCGCCAGCCATGGTCCATTCGGCTCACGGAGCCGGATTGCAGGTCAGGACCTGCTGCCACCCAGGCCCACTGCCGATCCCTGCTCCTCTTCAAGCAGCCTGTCCAGCAGCTGCTTGCGGCACCTGGTCGTCTCGAGGCCCGCGGACATGAATTCCTCGCGCAGGAAGTCTGCGGGCCGGATCTGCCGGCGTTCGGCAGGTGGTGCGGCCACTGGCTGATGCGGCCCGATGCGTCCGCTGGCGTGAATGGAACCGATGGTGAAGCGGTTGCGCGTGAGCTGGTGCTGCAGCTTGGTGGCCTCGAACCTCCGCTCCACGCGTACCTCGGTGAACCAGCGGCGGAAGAGGCGCTGGTACGTCCAGTAGGTGTGATAGCGATGGTGGATGCCAAGGGCCAGTTCGGCGGGCCTTACACGGCTCAGCCGATACGACCGCAACAATGGGATGCTCATGTCGAATGGCTCCCATATGTAGACCATGCCGCCAGGCTTCAGCACCCGTGACACTTCCCTCATCAGTCCATCAAGGTCATCCAGGTGATGCAACACCTCCTTGATGGTGACAAAGTCGACGCTGGCATCCTCAAGGGGCAGCTCGTAGATGTCTGCCACCCAAAGATCCATCGACGAGTGCCCATTCGCGGCAGGACCACGGATCTCCGCCTGGAACAACGTGGCGTTGTGGAGGATTGTCGCGCACAGCTCGACAGCGATCGAATGGTAGCCGCGGCGTGCCACGAGATAGGACAGGATGCCCTCCCCGGCGCCGATATCCAGGTGCACGCTGCCTTTCGGACATCCGAGCGTGCGGCTCCACTCGACCAGGTGGGGAGCGCTTGCGCCGAGGAATTCCATGTGGCTTTCGGTGTCGTTGTGCTCGAAGTGCCACTTGTGCTCGTCGGCCATTGCCGCCGCAAGTTCCGGATAGATTGCGGCCGGCAGGTCAAAGAACGACATGCCCAGGTGTTCGATGGGCTCCCTGCGCAAGAGCGCCGCCGTCTTGGTCTCCATGGATTCTCCAGGCTTCCCGTTGCGACAAGAACGTCTGTGCCAATCTACCCACCGGGAACAAGGCATCCATCGACGGGAAGGCGTGGGAGCGTGGTCCATTCGACCCATGAATGCCGGGGACGGGACATGCCCGGACCGGCGACACCAGCCGGAGTGCGCCGGTGCGGCAGGCAAAAAAAAAACCCGCGACTGCCAGGGGCAGGCGCGGGCTCAGGTTCGGGGGTTTGGTCGAACTGGATCGAAACGGGTGGCCGGAAGCGGATCAGCCCGCGACCGACAGCAACTCGGTGGATTCGTCGGCAGTAGCGCGTTCGTTCTTGATGCGCTCGAAGATCTCGTCCCGGTGCACGGATACGGTCTTGGGGGCATTCACGCCGATGCGCACCTGGTTTCCCTTGACGCCGAGGACGGTCACCGTCACTTCCTCGCCAATCACCACGGCCTCACCAACTCGACGGGTCAGAATCAACATGACGGGTACGCTCCTTCGTAATCAGTGAGGCACATTCTCCGGATGTGGCCGTCTGCGCATAATCGGAGAAACCCCTATTCGCCCGTCCCAACCCGTTGATCAACTGGTCAATTCTGCAGCTTTGCCTGCACCAGGTCACGCACCGAAGCCAATGCCGCGGGCAGTGATTCCGGCTTGCTGCCACCGGCCTGCGCGAAGTCCGCGCGGCCGCCGCCCTTGCCGCCCACCTGGGCCGCCACCGAGCCGACAATTTCGCCGGCGCGCAGCCGCGCAACCAGGTCGGAGGTGACGCCGGCAACCAGCGCGATGCGGCCGTTGCCATCAATGGAAGCCAGCACGATGACTGCCGACTTCAGGCGATCCTTGAGCTGGTCCACCGCATTTCGCAGAGCGGCGGTGTCGGCGCCATCCACCGTCGTGGCCACGACCTTCACGCCACCCACGTCGGCGGCATTGGCTGCGAGGTCGGTGCCCTGGCCACTGGCCAGCTTGTCCTTCAGCGAGCGTACCTGCTTCTCCAGCGCGCGGATCTGCTCCTGGCCTTCCTGCACACGCTGCACAAGGTCTTCGCGGGAGGCGCGCACCAGGCCAGCCACGTTGCGCAGCAGGTCTTCGGACTGCGAGACGTATTCCAGCGCGCCCTCCCCGGTCACCGCCTCGATGCGGCGCACGCCGGCGGCCACGCCGCCCTCGGAGAGGATCTTGAACAGGCCGATGTCGCCGGTGCGGCGCACATGCGTGCCGCCGCACAGCTCCACGGAGAAATCGCCGAGGCGCAGCACGCGGACGGTGTCGCCGTACTTCTCGCCGAACAGCGCCATGGCGCCGGAGGCCACCGCGTCGTCATAGGACATGGAGCGGATCTCGCCATCGTGGTTGGCGCGGATCTCCTCGTTCACCCGCCGCTCGATGCGCCGCAGCTCCTCGGCCGTGACCGGCTGGAAGTGCGCGAAGTCGAAACGCAGCCGGTCGGGCGCCACCAGGGATCCCTTCTGCTGCACATGGGTGCCCAGCACCTCGCGCAGGGCGGCGTGCAGGAGGTGGGTGGCGGTGTGGTTGCGTTTGATGTGTTCGCGGCGGGCGTGGTCGATGCGTGCGGCGACAACGTCGCCCACGCGCAGCGGGCCGCCGGCCAGGCGGCCGATGTGGGCGAAGGCCGCGCCACGCTTGCGGGTATCGGAGACGGCGAAGCGCGCGGAGCCGGCGGCGAGCTCGCCGGTATCGCCCACCTGGCCGCCGGACTCGGCGTAGAAAGGGGTGCGCTCGAGCACCACTTCCCCCTCGTCGCCGTCGGCAAGGGTGTCGACCCGGGCACCCTGCTTCAGCAGCGCCACGATGCGGGCCTCACCATCGATGTGTTCGTAGCCGGAGAACTCGGTGGTAGTGCCGAGGTCGGGGCCGCCGCGCAGGTCGACGCCGAAACGGCTGGCGGCGCGGGCGCGCTCGCGCTGCGCCTCCATCTCGCGCTCGTAGCCGGCCATGTCGGCGGACAGGTTGCGCTCGCGCAGCACGTCTGCGGTGAGGTCGGGCGGGAAGCCATAGGTGTCGTGCAGCTTGAACACCACCTCGCCGCTGACTGTCTTGCCGGCGCCCAGCCCGGCGATGGCCTCGTCGAGCAGCGCCATGCCGGTGGCCAGAGTGCGGGCGAACTGCTCGCCCTCCTTCAGCAGCACGTCGCGGATGAAGGACTGCTTCTGCTTCAGCTCCGGATAGGCAGCGCCCATCTCGGCCACCAGCGCGGGCAGCAGTCCGGCGAAGAAGGTGGGCGGAGCGCCGAACTTGTGCCCGTGGCGCATCGCACGGCGCATGATGCGGCGGAGCACGTAGCCGCGTCCCTCGTTCGAGGGTGTCACGCCATCGGCGACGAGGAAGGAACAGGCGCGGATATGGTCGGCGATCACGCGCAGCGAGGGGCTCTCAAGGTCGGTGGTGTTGAGCAGCTTCGCGGCCGCCTTCACCAGCGCCTGGAACAGGTCGATCTCGTAGTTGGAATGAACGCCCTGCAGCACGGCACAGATGCGCTCCAGGCCCATGCCCGTATCCACCGAGGGCTTGGGCAGCGGCACCCTGCTGCCATCGGCCGAGCGGTCGAACTGCATGAACACCAGGTTCCAGATCTCCACGTAACGGTCGCCGTCCTCGTCAGGCGAGCCCGGGGGTCCGCCGGGAACGTCCGGGCCGTGGTCGAAGAAAATCTCGGTGCAGGGGCCGCAGGGACCGGTATCCCCCATGGACCAGAAGTTGGACTTCTCGCCCAGGCGGGTCAGGCGGTCGCGCGGAACGCCGACCTCGTCGATCCAGATGCTGGCCGCCTCGTCGTCATCCTTGTAGACGGTGACCCAGAGGCGCTTCGGGTCCAGCCCCAGGGTGCCGGTGAGGAACTCCCAGGCGAAGCGGATGGCGTCGCGCTTGAAATAGTCGCCGAAGCTGAAGTTGCCCAGCATCTCGAAGAAGGTGTGGTGCCGGGCCGTGTAGCCCACGTTCTCCAGGTCATTGTGCTTGCCGCCCGCGCGCACGCAGCGCTGGCTGGAGGTCGCGCGCACATAGGGCCTGGGATCCTTGCCCAGGAACACGTCCTTGAACTGCACCATGCCGGCGTTGGTGAACAGCAGCGTCGGGTCGTTGCCCGGCACCAGGCTGCTGGACGCAATCACGCTATGCCCCTGACGGGCGAAGTAGTCGAGGAAGGCGCTACGGATTTCGGCGGCTGAAAAAGGCTTCTTGGGGCTGGTCATGCATCGCTATCGGGAACGCCCGGACCACCGTCCAGGCAACTGCCGATATGATCGTTGGAAAAGCCCCGGTATTGCAAAAATCGCATCTGGCGGGCGCGCTCCGGCCAGTCGGCCGGCGGGGTGGCGCCGAACTTGCGCCTCCGCACTTCCCGGGCCAGCGCATGCCAGTCGTGCCCGGAATCGAGCACCTGGGAGATGAGCGCCACGGAAATGCCTGCCTCCTGCAGCTCCTGCCGGATGCGGGCGGGCCCCTGGCCGCGGCCGGCCAGCTGGCGGACCAGGGACTCGGCGTAGCGGGTGTCGTCGAGCAGGCGGTCGGCGGCCAGCTCGGCCACCACCCCGGCCACCACCTCCGCGGCGTAACCCTTGCGGGTCAGGGCCGCAGTGAGTTCGCCGCTGGCGTATTCGCGGCGCCCGAGCAGCGCCAGCGCTCCGGCGCGCACCGCCTGCGGGTCGGCGGCGCGGTGTTCGTCGACCCGTGCACGCCGCCGCCCGAATGCCATGCCCAGCCCCTGCCGGTGCCGAAGGCCGTGCCTAGTTGAGCTTCTCGGCCGGTTCGGCACCCGCGCCGGGCTTGCGCTCCGGCAGCAGCTTCGCCCGTACCTGGGACTCGATGTCACGGGCGATCTCGGCATGCTCCTTGAGGAAGTTGCGGGCGTTCTCCTTGCCCTGGCCGATGCGCTCGCCCTTGTAGCTGTACCAGGCGCCGGCTTTCTCGATGATGCCGAGGTTCGCACCCATGTCGATGATCTCGCCCTCGCGCGAGATGCCCTGGCCGTACATGATCTCGAATTCGGCCTCGCGGAACGGCGGGGAGACCTTGTTCTTCACCACCTTGACGCGGGTCTGGTTGCCCACCACCTCTTCGCCGTTCTTGATGGCACCGATGCGGCGGATGTCCAGGCGCACGGAGGCGTAGAACTTGAGCGCGTTGCCGCCGGTGGTGGTCTCAGGGTTGCCGAACATCACGCCGATCTTCATGCGGATCTGGTTGATGAAGATGACGATGGTGTTGGAGCGCTTGATGTTGCCGGTGAGCTTGCGCAGGGCCTGCGACATGAGGCGGGCGTGCAGGCCCACCTGCAGCTCGCCCATCTCGCCCTCGATCTCGGCCCGGGGGGTGAGCGCCGCCACCGAGTCGACAATGACCACGTCGACCGCGCCGGAACGCACCAGCATGTCGGTGATCTCCAAGGCCTGCTCGCCCGTGTCGGGCTGGGAAACCAGCAGGTCGTCGATGTTGACGCCCAGCTTCTTGGCGTAGGAGGGATCGAGGGCGTGCTCGGCATCGACGAAAGCCGCGGTGCCACCTGCCTTCTGGACTTCAGCCACAACCTGTAACGTGAGCGTGGTCTTGCCCGAGGACTCCGGACCGTAGATTTCGACAACGCGGCCCCGCGGCAGTCCGCCGATGCCGAGCGCCACATCCAGCCCCAGGGAACCGGTAGAGACCGCCTCGACGTCGTAGGAGGCCGAGCCATCGCCCAGCCGCATGACCGAGCCCTTGCCGAACTGCTTTTCGATCTGGCCCAGCGCTGCGGACAACGCCTTCTTGCGGTTTTCTTCCATTGTTCTTGCCTCGATTGGTGCCGTGGGGAGGTGAGGCAGATCATGCCACAGGTTACTGTATGTGTATACAGTAGTTTTGGTCCGGATCGGGGCAATTCGCCGGCGACAATTCCGGCGTCAGGGATCGAGCAGCAGCTGCAGTCCGAAGGCTGCCGCCTGGCGCCGGATGGCGTCACGGTCGCCGGCAAAACGCCGCTGCAGGGCCATCGCCCCCACCGATCCATCGCCCATGCGCGCGGCGCGCGAGAACCAGACCAGTCCCACCGGCTTCGCCTCGGTGCCGCCATCGGGTCCGGCGATGCCGGTGATGGCCAGCGCGCGCGTGGCACCGCTCACCGCCAGCGCGCCCACGGCCATCTCCAACGCCGTGCGTTCACTCACCGCGCCGGGATTCTGCAGCGTGGCAGCCGCCACGCCAAGCTGGCGCTGCTTGGCCTCATCGGAGTAGGTCACGAATCCGTAGCCGAACCAGCGCGAGCTCCCCGCCACGTCGGTGAGCAGCTTGGCCACGTATCCGCCAGTGCACGACTCGGCCACGGCGGTGGTTTCCCCGCGCGCCAGCAGCGATTCACCGGCGCGGATGGCCAGCACCTGCAGGTCCGCGTCGGTGGGAACCTCCCTGTTCACACGCCTCCCGCCTCCCGCCGGCCGCTATCCGCCGCCCTGCTGGCGGGCGCGCTGTTCACGCGCCCTGCCCAGCCAGAACGACAGCGCCGCCCAGCCACCGGCCAGCGCCACGCCGATGCCGGCAATCACGGGCTGCACGCTGAATATCTTCGCCAGCCCGGTGTAGATGAATGCGTTCACGAAGTCCGCGCCGCGGAATACGGCACCGTCGACGATGTTCTTGGCCTTGAACTTCTCGTCGCGGCTCACCACCGGCCACAGCGACTCGCGCGCCACGTTGGAGATGCCGAAATTCGAGGCGCGCTGCAGGGCCTGGAAGGCAGCGATGGCAAACAGCGCCGAGGTGAACATCAGTCCCGCGAAGCCCGCCACGAACACGATGGGCAGGATGGCCAGCGCGGGACCGGTGCCGATGGCCTTGATGATGCGGCCGGTGCCCAGGATCTGCACCAGCAGCGACCCGATGCCCACCCAGAAGTAGATCTCCGAGAAGATGCTGGTGCGCTGGCGCAGGTCCTCGGTGTAGTTGGCCACGATGTGGGCCTGCGTGAGGTAGAGGAAGGTACCCAGCAGCGACAGCATGAACACCCACATCCCGATGCCGCCCAGGTAGGGCGAGCGGAACAGCAGGCCGAACCCGTCAAACGAGCCTCCCCCGACGGGCTTCTTCTCGCGGCTGGCGCTGGCCGAGACGAAGTCCGGGTTGGCAGCGCGCATCACTGCGGCGGCGACCTCGAGCCGGGTGGCGGCAACCACGGCCAGCACCAGCAGGCCCCCGGCCACCAGCAGCAGGTTGGCCACGCCGATGGGACCTATGAGGAAGGTGTTGAGCTTCGGGCCCAGGATGTTGCCCAGCGAAGCGCCGGCGGCGATGAAGCCGAACAGGCGCACCCCCTGCTCCGAGGAGTACAGGTCGGACATCACGGTCCAGAAGATGGACACGGCGAACACCGAGAACACGGCGATCCAGATGAAGAACGCCTTCGACACCACTGACGGTGCGATGTCCGCCGTCAACAGGAGCCAGAACACCAGGATGTTCACGACCAGGAAGAGATAGATGACCGGCACGAAGCGCTCGCGCGGCAACCGCGCCGCCAGCCACGCCTGCAGTGGCGCGGTGAGCAGCGAAACAATGAAGGTGCCCAGGAAAAGCCAGGGAATATCCTGCGGGCCGCCGCGGATGCCGAACGCATCACGGATCGGGACCAGCATATAGTACGCACACATGAGGAAGAAGAAGTAGGCGAAGGACCACAGCAGCGCCTTGCCTTCCCCCGACTTCACATTGACGACTTTCTTGATGAGCGTTTCCATCCAGCCAGCATATCCGCCAAGCCTCGCCGCGTGCCACTTTTTGGGTTCTCGCGGGGGTGACGTGCCTTGTTTCGACAAGTGAACCCGTCCCCGGGCGCGGCGCATGCCCGCCGCTGGCTGGTGCTGGCCATCACCGCCAGCGGCCTGTTCCTCATCTGCGTGGACCTCACGGTGCTCTATGTCGCGCTGCCGGCGCTGACGCGCGACCTGGGGGCGAGCAACGCGGAGCGGCTGTGGATCCTGAACGCCTACCCCATCGTCGTGGCCGGCCTGCTGCCAGGACTGGGCACGCTGGGCGATCGCCATGGGCACCGCCGCCTGTTCATCGCGGGCCTCATCGTCTTCGGCCTCGCGTCGCTGGCGGCTGCCTACGCCCCCAGCGCCGCCGCACTGATCGCGGGCCGCGCCGGCCTCGGCGTGGGCGCGGGCCTGATGATGCCGGCCACGCTGGCCATCATCCGTGCCACCTTCACCGTGCAACGCGAGCGCGCGTTCGCACTGGGCCTGTGGGCGGGCAGCGCCTCGGGCGGCATGGCGCTTGGCCCGCTGGTGGCCGGCCTGCTGCTGGAGAAGTTCTGGTGGGGCTCGGTGTTCCTCATCAACGTGCCCGTGGTGGCCGTGGCCCTGGTGCTCACGCTGTGGCTGGTGCCGCGCATCGCCGCGCCCGGTGGCCCGCGCTGGGATATCACCGGCTCGCTGCTGCTGCTGGGCGGGCTCACCTCGGTGGTCTACGGCATCAAGGAAGTGGCCAGGCAGGATCTTTCACTGCTGTCCCTTGCCGTGGCGCTGCTGCTGGCGGTGGTGTGTTTCTTCCTCTACTTCAGGAGCCAGCGCGGCCTGGCACACCCCCTGCTCGACCTGACCTTGTTCAGGCTGCCGGACTTCGGTGGTGCCTTCGCCGCCGCCTGCCTGGGCACCACCGGCGCCGTGGGCATGGAGCTGGTATTGAGCCAGCACATGCAGCTGGTGGAACAGCGAACGCCACTGGCGGCCGCGCTGGTGCTCACGCCACTGGCGCTGGGTGGCTTCGTCGGCGGCCCGCTGGCCGGACGACTGATGCATCGCCTGCACCCGGCAACCCTGGCCTTCGGTTCATTCGCCCTGGCTGCCACCTGCATCTGGCTGCTGGCCTGGATGCCGCCGGTGCAGATGGGCGTCGCACCGCTGCGCCTCATGGTGCTGACTGGCATCGGCCTCGGCATCGGCGCCACGGTGACCTTTGCTTCCTCCACCATCATGAACGCCGCGCCACCCGAGCGCGGCGGCATGGCGGCCTCCATCGAGGAAGTGGGCTTCGAGCTGGGCGGCTCGCTGGGCGTGGCGCTGTTCGGCAGCCTGATGACGATTGCCTACGCCGCGGCGCTGCTGCCGCCGGAGGGCGCCGCGCTGTCTTCCATCGTGCGCGACTCGCTCGACGAGGCACTGCGCGTGGCTGATTCGATCAGCGCAGGCGATGGCGAGGCACTGCGCAGCGCGGCGCGCGAGGCCTTCACCGTCTCGCTGCGCACGGTGCTGCTGGCCATCGGCCTGTTGTGGATGGCCACCGGCGTCGGCATCGCGGTGGCCGGCCGATCCCGCCGTCGCGCCGTGTAGGACAATTCCGCGTCCGGCCCGTGCAAGCTTGGATCGCCGGCGCTTTTCCGGTATCACGGAATCAACGCGAACAAGCTGGAGGGCAGGATGTCCACCGCCCGACCCCTGGACCTGGCCGTCGTCGGCAATTGCGAGGTGGCCGCACTCATCGATCCCCGTGGCACCGTGGTGTGGATGTGCCTGCCGCATCCGGATGGTGATCCGGTGTTCAATGCCCTGCTGCGCCCCACGCTGGGAGAGTCGCCCCGCGGCGTGTTTTCCGTGGAAATGGCCGACCTCACGCAGACGCGCCAGCGGTATGTGCACAACACGCCCATCGCGGAAACCGTGCTCGAGTCTTCCGATGGCAGCCTGCTGCGCATCACCGACTTCTGCCCGCGCTTCGAATCGCGCGGCCGCGTCTTCCGGCCCATGTCGCTGGTGCGCATCATCGAGCCGCTGGCGGGACGTCCGAGAATCCGCCTGCATCTCACGCCCGAGCAGTCCTACGGCATGGCGCCGGGCGTGGTCGACGGCGGCAGCCACCACCTGCGCTTCGAGGCGCAGAACTGCCGCTACCGCATCACCACCAATGGCTCGCTGCGGCAACTCACCGAGTCCACGCTCACCGTGCTGGACGGTCCACTCACCTTCGTGCTGAGCCGCGACGAGACGCTGCAGGAAGCCCCTGACGTGGTGGCGCGCGCATGGCTGGATGAAACCCTGCACTACTGGCAGAGCTGGTCGCGTGGCCTGGCCATTCCATTCGAATGGCAGGACGAGGTGATCCGCGCCGCCATCACACTGAAACTGTGCACGGTGGAGGATTCCGGCGCGGTGCTTGCCGCCCTCACCACTTCCATCCCAGAGAGCGCCCACAGCGGCCGCAACTGGGATTACCGCTACTGCTGGCTGCGCGACGCCTACTTCGTGGTGCAGGCGCTGAACCGCCTGGGCACCACGCGCACCATGGAGGGTTACCTGCACTACATCGATCGTGTGGTGGCCTGCGCAGGTGAAGGTGCATTGCAGCCCGTGTACCGCATTGCCGGTGACGCGGCGATGGAGGAGCGCATCGTCAGGTCGCTGGAAGGTTTCCTTGGCATGGGGCCGGTGCGCGCCGGAAACCAGGCCGCCGAACAGATCCAGCACGACGTGTATGGCGCGGTGATCCTCGCGCTGGCGCAGCTCTTCTTCGACCGGCGCCTGGTCACGCCGGGCGACGTGCCGCTGTTCCGCGAACTGGAGAAGCTCGGCGTGCGGGCCATCCGCATGTTCGACCAGCCGGATGCCGGGCCGTGGGAGTTCCGCGGCATGGCACGCGCGCACACCTATTCCGCCGCGATGTCGTGGGCTGGATGCGACCGCCTCGCCCGCATTGCCCTGCGGCTGGGGCTGGAACAGGAAGCAGCCGAGTGGCGCAAGCGCGCCGACGGCATGCGCGCCAGCCTGCTCGAGCGCGCCTGGAACCCCGACCGCGGCGCGCTGGTGGCCAGCCTGGATGGCACCACCGACCTTGATGCCTCGCTGCTGCTGCTGCCGGAACTGGGGCTGATCGACGGCAGCGACCCGCGATTCGTTGCCACGGTGGACACCATCAGCCGCGAGCTGCGCGAGGGCGACCTGGTGTTCCGCTACCGGCATGCCGATGACTTCGGACGGCCGGAAACAGCCTTCACGGTGTGTGCGTTCTGGTACGTGAACGCGCTGGCTTCGGCGGGGCGCACCGCGGAGGCGCGCGAGCAATTCGAGGCGCTGCTGAAGAGGCGCAACCACCTGGGACTGCTGTCGGAGGATGTGGACCCGGGCGACGGGCAGCTCTGGGGCAACTATCCCCAGACCTACAGCATGGTGGGCATCATCAGCTGCGCGCTGCGGCTGAGCCGGTCCTGGGACGCGGCGCCGTAAAGTCCTCCGGTCACAAGGCGGCGCCGGCCGCGTAGAATCGCCCTTCCATACCAACAAGCGCCGGCGCGGCACACGTGCCGCGTGGAAGCTGCCTGTGACCGATCCATTCCAGAACCACACCCCGATGATGCAGCAATACCTGCGTCTGAAGGCCGAGCACCCCGACGTGCTGCTGTTCTACCGGATGGGCGACTTCTACGAAATGTTCTACGACGACGCCCGTCGGGCCGCCGCCCTGATCGACATCGCCCTGACCACGCGCGGGCAATCGGCGGGCGAGCCCATTCCCATGGCCGGCGTGCCGGCGGTGAGCGTGGAAAACTACCTCGCGCGGCTGGTCCGCCGCGGCGAATCGGTGGCCATCTGCGAGCAGGTCGGCGACCCGGCCAGGTCCAAGGGACCGGTGGAACGCCGCGTGGTGCGCATCGTCACGCCGGGCACGCTGGTGGAAGATGCCCTGCTCGACCGGCAGCGCGAGAGCCTGCTGGCCGCGCTGGTTTTCGACGGCGAGCGCCATGGCCTGGCCTGGCTGGACCTCGCCAGCGGCCGCTTCTGCGTCAGCGAGCTGGGCGATGCGGTGGAAGTGGCCGCCGAGCTGGAGCGCCTGCGCCCGGCCGAGCTGCTGCTGCCGGAGGACCAGCGCCGCGACAACCTGCCCAACACCCGGCTGCGTCCGCCCTGGCACTTCGAGCTGGAGACCGGCCGCCGCCTGCTGACCACGCAGTTCGGCACGCGCGACCTCGCCGGCTTCGGCGCGGCGGAGC
>CBFGXE010000002.1:0-170626 GCA_965652645.1 uncultured bacterium
CGGTGGTCTTCGCGCGCGCAGAGAGCGCCGCGAAGGTGCCCACTTCATCGGCCACCGACACCACCGGGAAGCGGAACAATGACAGCCAGGTGTCCCAGATGATGCGGTCGTCAACGCTCACCGGCAGCGCGCCGGTGGCGCCCTCCGCAAGACCCGGGGGCCGCCCGCTCATGTGGCGGTCCTGGCGTGCCGTGGCGCGGTTTCCTTCAGGAACAGCGCGATGACGAAGCCGGCGACCAGGCCCGCGGCCGCGAAATACAACGCCGCCTTCAGCCCGTACTTCGCCGCCAGGTCGCTGGCGATGATGGGACTGATGCCGCCGCCGACGAATTCGCCGGCGAAGATCACGAACCCGGCCATCGAGGCCAGCATGCCCGGTGGCGCGGCCTCTGCCGCAACGGGACCTGCGAGGATGGCCAGTGCCGCGAAGTTGAACAGCGAGGCGAAGAACAGCAGCGTCCACAACAAGGTGGTGTTGCCGGGCCCAGCCTGGGTGAAGAAATACAGGAACGCGGCCGCCAGGATGTAGGAGGCCAGCGTGGCGGGCTTGCGGCCGATGAGGTCGGAAAGCGCCGGCATCGCGAACTGCCCGATGCAGCCGCCGATGCCCACCGCCGAGAACACATTGCCCGCCGTGAGCGGATCAAGGCCCAGCCCCGCCCCCTCCGGCGCGGTGAGATAGGCGGTGAGCATGGCCGCGATCACGAAAATGCCGCCCATGGCGCAGATCAGCGTAAGCGGCGCCACCCTGGCATTGCGATGGCCGAACATGCCAACGAACGAACCGCCGCCGCCATGGCCGGTGGCGGCGCGCCGCAGGGGCTCCCGCACCACGAGCCACATCAGCACCGCCAGCACCAGGCCGGGCACGCCGACGATCATGAACACCGCCCGCCAGCTGTAGCTCTCCAGCAGGCGCGTGGCGATGATGGGTGCCAGCGCGAGGCCGAACAGCGAGATCATGCACTGGAAGATGCCGTTGTTCATGCCGCGTCGCGCGGGCTTGGAGGCCTCCACGGCCACCGCCACGCCGGTGGAAGCCACCGGGCCCTCGGCCACGCCCATGATGATGCGCACGATGACCAGCGCCATCACCGACCCGGCCAGGCCGCTGAACACCGACATCAGCGAGAACACGATGATGGCCGGCACCAGCACCGCGCGACGGCCGATGCGGTCGGCGAGGTAACCCATCACCAGGGCCGAGATGCCCCAGGCCATGCCGAGGTAGCCGGCCAGCCTGCCACCGTCTGCCGGCGTGAGCCCGAGGTCCGCCGCCATGGTGGAGTTGGGCGACTGCAGGATGATGGGCAGCACGAAACGATCGAGGCCCACCAGCCCGAAGGTGAGGCTCAGCAGCAGGATGATCTTCCACTCGTAGGAAGTATCGTGACCCTTCACGTCAGCCATCTGGAATCCCCCGTCTTGTTGTTGTTTGTCTTGCCGGACAGTCCGCCTAACGCCTTCCCCACAGTCGTTTCGAAGCCAGCTCCGCGCCCCTGACCAGCGAGGCGAGCTTCAGCCACACGATGTCCGGATCCACCGGCCCGAAGCCGGCGAAGGTGCCGAAGCCGCAGTCGGTGCCGGCCAGCACCCGCTCCCGCCCCACCACGCCGGCGAACCTTTCCAGCCGCTCTGCCACCAGTTCCGGATGCTCGACGTAGTTGGTGGTGGTGCCGAGCACGCCGGGCACGAGCAGCTTGTCCTCCGGCACCAGCGAGGCAAGGTCGCGGAACACCTGCCACTCGTGCGCATGGCGGGGATTGGCCGCCTCGAAGAGGATGGCCTGCGGCCTGGCCTTCATCACCACCGGCAGCAGCCTTTCCATCGGCACGTCGTGCGTGTGCGGGCCCTCGTAGTTGCCCCAGCACACGTGCATGCGGATGCGGTCGGCCGGCACGTTGCGCAGCGCGTGGTTCAGCACCTCGATGTGCCGCGCCGCGAGGCGCAGGAAGTCATCCTCGGTGCGGTCGCGGTACATGGTGTGCCGGCCCATGGCCATGTCCGGCGCATCCACCTGGATCAGCAGGCCCGCCTGCGCCAGCCCCTCGTACTCCGCACGCATGCCCTCGGCCACGGCTTCCAGGTAGGCATCCTGGGTGGGGTAGAAGTCATTGGGCTGGAACAGCGCGATGGTGCCGGGCGAGGCCGTGTTGATGAAGGCTTCGGCGGGCCCCGCCGCAGCCACCGCGGCCTTCATGTGCGCGATGTCCTCCTGCATGGGCGCGAGGTCCTTCACGCGGATTCCGGCGACGCAGCGCGGCCGGCGATAGCTGGCCGTCGACCCCAGCCTGGCCAGTTTCTGCAGCAGGCGCGGATGTTCCACCAGGTCCTGGCCGGGTTCGCGCGGCGTGTCGCCGTCGAAGCCTGAAAGCCGGTCCTTGATGTAGGTGGCGTAGCTGATCTTGCCCATCTCGCCGTCGCTGACGACGTCGATGCCCACCTCAACCTGCCTGCGCACCACCTCGGCCACCGCATCGCCGATCACGCGGCCCGGGTCCGGCGGCAGCGCGCCGCCGTTCTCCCGCGCGAACAGCACGTCGGTGACGGCCTGTGATCGCGGCAGGCTGCCCACGTGCGTGGTGAGGATGCGGTCGGCGCTGCGCAGCACGTCAGTTCGCTTCCGAGCGGAAGGGATTGTTGTTGTGGTGGTCGCCGGCCAGCCAGCGCTTCAGCTCCGCATGCGCATTGCGCCGGTTCTCCGCGTTGATCCGCTCGGCATCCGGGTGGTCGCAGGTGAACTCGCAGATCATGCCGTTGGGATCCTGCGCGTAGACCGAGCGGCAGTAGCCATGCTCCAGGATGTACATCTGCGGCTCGGTGAAGCCCGCTGCCTTCAGGCGCGACTCGATGCCCGCCTGGGTCGCTGCATCCACGTTGAGGGCGATGTGGTGGAAGGGCGTGGAGGGAATCGGCGGCGCGAACAGCTGCTCATCCTCCTTGTCGGCGAACTGGAAGAAGGCCAGCGCGCCGCCGTCTCCCAGGCCGAAGAAGCAGTGGCAGTAGGTGCGTTCCTTGCCGAAGAGCTCGTCCTTCTCGCACCAGGTGGCCACCAGCGGCAGGCCGATGATGTCCTCGTAGAAATGCCGCGTGGCCTCCAGGTCCCTGGAGGTGTAGGCAGTGTGGTGCAGTCGCGACGGCAGCGTTGCTGAGATGGCCATGGAAGTCTCCCGATCGTTCCCCGTGGTCTGAAGGCTGGTTTGGTCCCTGCGGCCGGCTCACCGGCCCGCGTATTCGCGGCGCACGATGGCGGCCCCGGCCACCATGGCGCCCAGCTTGGCATCGGCAACGTCGCGCGGCAGGTATTTCATGCCGCAGTCCGGCGCCACCACGATGTTCTCCGGCGGCACATGCTCCAGCGCGCGGCGGATGCGCGCCGCGACGGTCTCGGGCGACTCGATGTTCATGTCCGACAGGTCGATGACGCCGAGGATGATGGTCTTGCCGGGGAGGGTCTTCAGCACGCTGCAGTCGAGGCCGGACTGCGCGGTCTCGATGGACACCTGCTGGCAATGGCATTGCGCCAGCTCCGACAGGAAGGAATAACCTTCCGGCCGCGCATGGATGATGGCCGCGTAGCCGAAACAGATGTGCACCGCCGTGCGGCCGGTGATGCCCTCCAGTGCCTTGTTCAAGGCCGCAAGGCCATATTTGCGCGCCTCTTCGGGCCGCGCCTGCATGTAGGGCTCATCCACCTGCACGATGTCGGCGCCGGCGGCAAAGAGATCGCGGATCTCCTCGTTGACGGCCCGGGCGTAGTCCATCGCAGCCAGCTCGCGGCTGCCGCCGTAGTGGTCGATCTGCGCCTGCTGCGACATGGTGAAGGGCCCGGGCACGGTGATCTTCACGCGCCGCTGCGTGCTGGCGGTGAGGAACTTCACGTCATCCACCATCACCGGATGGCGGCGGCGGACCGGACCGGTGACGCGCGGCACGGGATTGGGGTGTCCGCTGCGGTCCAGCGCCTCGCCGGGGTTGTCGAGGTCGACGCCATCCAGCGCGGTGGCGAAGCGGTTGGAGTAGCTCTCGCGCCGCATCTCCCCGTCGGTGATGATGTCGATGCCGGCGCGCTCCTGCGCGCGGATGGCCAGCAGCGTGGCGTCCTGCCAGGCCTCCTCGATGAATTCCCCAGGTATGCGCCACAGCTCCTTCGCCCGCACCCGTGGTGGAAAGCGGCCGGCAAGCCGCTTGCGATCTATGAGCCATTCCGGTTGCGGGTAACTGCCGACGAGCGTGGTGGGAAACAGCATCGGTTACCTCCGCGATGTGGGACTCAGTCCAGTGCGGGCCAGTCGGGGGATGTGGCGAGGCTGGCGCGGATGGCGTCGCTGTGTTCACCCAGTAGTGGCGCCGGCCGCACGCCGGTGGCGCGCCGGCCATCGAATTGCACGGCCGGGCGCACGGCATGCCTTGCCGCGTGCGGCTGCTGCACGGGGACCATCAGCCCCAGGTGCTGCACCTGCGGATCCTGCACGGCGGCGTCCACGCGGTTGATTGGCGCATGCGGCACGTCGGCCGCGCCCAGGCGCTCTACCCAGTGCTGCGTCGGGTGCCCGGAGAACAGCCGGTCAAGCTCGGCACCGAGTGCGTCGTAGTTGTCGATGCGCGCCAGGCGCGTGGCGAAACGCGGGTCGCTGGCCAGCTGCGGCGCCTCCAGCGCCGCTACCAGCCCGGTCCAGAACTTCTCGAGCGAGGAGAGGTGTATGGCAATGAAGCCGCCGTCGCCGGTGCGCAGGATGTGGGCTTGTGCCAGGCGTGGACGGTCGCCCGAGCGCGGCACGGCTCCCAGCGCGAAGTAGGCGGCGTAGGGCTCCACGGCGAAATGCGCCATCGCCTCCAGCATCGACACTTCCACAATGCGGCCGCGACCGGTGCGGCCGCGGTCGAACAGCGCGCCGAGCACGCCATAGGAGGCATAGATGCCGGTGATGGCATCGGCCAGCGCCGGGCCCAGGAAGCGCGGCCGGTCCTCGTCGACCACCACGCTCAGGAAACCGGACAGCGCCTGCGCCACCGAGTCGTAGCTCGGGCGATCCACATAGGGGCCATCCGCACCGAAGCCGCTGATGGAGCAGTACACCAGCCGGGGATTGAGCTCCTGCAGCCGCTGCGCGCCGGCGCCCAGCCGCCCGGCCGTGCCCGGGCGGAAATTCTGGATGAACACGTCGGCCTCGCGCACCAGTGCATCGAAGATGCCGAGGTCCGGCGGCTGCTTCAGGTCGAGCGTGAGGCTGCGTTTGTTGCGGTTGTAGGCCTGGAAGTGCGGCGAATAGTTGCCGCCCTGGTAGGCGCGGTAGGGATCGCCGTCCGGGCTCTCCACCTTGATCACGTCGGCGCCGAGATCGGCCAGCATCATGCCGGCGCAGGGACCAGTGATGAAGGTCCCCTGCTCGACGATCTTCACGCCCTTGAGGACGTCCAGTCCCCTCATGTGCCGGCCCGCCGTTGCACAAACCCGCCTGCCATCACCTCAGCTGTCCCCCCGCCGGAATCCGGGCGGCACCGGCCCGTCATAGTCGATGGCCTTGGAGGCGGCATGCGACAGCACGAAGCCGATGGGCTTCTCCTGCTCCTCGAGCAGGTGCGCCACCAGGCTTGCGGTGCGCGCCAGCAGCGGCACGCCACGCAGCGCGCCGACCGGAAAGCCGGCGTCCAGCAGCACGGCAGGAATGGCCGCGGAGACATTCATCACCAGCGGCTTGCCCGTGAGGCCCGGCAGCAACACCTCGATCTGCTGCGCGGCCCGGCGATGTGCATCGGGCAATCCGGCATCGGCGGCCACGGCGAACAGTCGCGTGGCGCGGGGATCCTCGCCCTTGTGCAGCGGGTGGCCAAAACCGGGAATGGGTTGTTTCGCCGCGCGACGCTGCTGGATGGCCGTGGTGGCGGCGGCGGTGAAGTTGCCACCGGCTCCGCCAGCCACCACCTCGGCCAGGAGCCTGCCCGCATCCTGTGCCGCACCCAGGATCACCGAACCGCAGCCGAGCAGGCCGGCTGCCACCGCGCCCTGCAATGCCTCGGGTGCGGCGGCATGCGTCATGCGCGCGGCCTGCACGCTGGGCACCAGGCCATGCTCGGCGATCGCCACCAGGGTGGCATCGAGCACGCGCCGCTGCGCCGGCCGCGGCAGCACGCCGGTGAGCAGGAACCAGAAGTATTCGCTGAAGCCGACTTCGCCGATGAGCTCGCGGCACAGGTCCTTGCCGCGCACCACGATGGTGTCGGCATTGGAGGTGGACAGCGCCGAACTGCGGTGCTCCTGGCGACCAATCTTCATGGACTGCCTGCCCCCCCGGTTTTTTCGCAAGGCCATGCGGCGCAAACAACTATCCTCTGTCTGCGCCGCTTCCCCTGTCAACGCAAACCGCCGCGGGGGCGGCTTGCGCGGGCAATACCGCATGGCCGGGCCTGGCCGTTTATAGTGGCGGCAAAGAACGACGACCCAGACGATCCGGGGGGATGCCTGATGAACTGGTCGCGGACTGCCCTGTGCCTGATGGTTGCCCTGCCGGCTTCCGCGGTGGCCGGCGCCGCGCAGTCCGCGCCCGGCATCAGCGAACCGCTGCGCCCGGGTCCCTTCACATACCGCACCGGCGAAGGCCAGGACATCCGCGTCTCCGTGCTGGCGCGCCTGCCATGGCCCTACTCCATCGCCTTCCTGCCCGATGGCGACCTGCTGGTGTCGCAGCGCTCCGGAGAGATGCAGCGCATCGCGCATCGCACGGGTGAGGTGTCGCCGGTGCCTGGCGGCCCCGCGTCACTAGGGCCCGTGGCCGCCGCTGGCGTGCACAGCTACATGGCGATCGCGTTGCATCCGCGCTTTGCGCAGAACGGGCTGGTGTACATCGCCTACACGCGGCCGCAGCCGCCACCGGCACCGGGCGCGCAGCCGGCGACACAGCCACAGGGCCTGTCTGCACAACGCACCCGCACCGTGGCCGTGGCGCGCGCGCGTTACGCGAACGGAGCGCTGCATGACGTGCAGGATGTGTGGGTGGGCGAAGGCGTGGGTGGCCCCACCACCGTGGCCTTCACGCCGGATGCGAAGCTGTGGATCGGCACCACCGAGGGTGGCCGCGCGCAGGACACCGGCTTTGCCGGTGGCAAGGTGCTGCGACTCAACGATGACGGCAGCGTGCCGAAGGACAATCCCTTCGTGGGACGTGCCGGATACCTGCCGGAGATCTACTCGCTGGGCCACCGGACGGCGATGGGGCTGTCCGTGCACCCGGGAACCGGGCAGCTGTTCGAGGCGGAGATGGGACCCAACGGCGGCGACGAGATCAACCTGATCCGTCCCGGCCGCAACTATGGCTGGCCCATCGTGAGCCTCGGCCGCGCGTATCCCGGCCCCTGGCAGGCGGAATCCAACGAACCTGTCCACACCGGCTACGAGCTGCCGCTGGTGTACTGGACACCCTCGATCTCGGTGACGGGCCTGGCTTTCTACTTCGGTGATGCCCTGCCGAAGTGGAAGGGCAACCTGTTCGTGGGCGGCGTGCGTTACGGGGAGATTCCCGGCACCGGCCGGGTGGAGCGCATCGTGTTCAATGAAAGGATGGAGGAGCAGCGGCGCGAGTCGCTGCTCACCGACCTGCACCAGCGCATTCGCGACGTGAAGGCGGGGCCGGACGGGTTCATCTACGTGGCCACCGACGAGGAGGATGGCGCCATCCTGCGCATCGAGCCGGCCGACTGAGGCGCACCGCCGCCGCTACTTGATCGACGACAGCCAGGGAATGAACACCTTCTTCGCGATCTCGCCGTTGTTGAGCTCCTCGTTCATGAAGTGCCCGTTGCCGTCGATGCGGTAGTCCTCGCGCAGGCGTGCCAGCTTCGCCTCGGCCCCCAGCTGGTTCAGCTGGTGCACCGAGCAGTGCACGCTGGGCGTGAAGCGCGATGACAGCGGCGCCACCACGAACAGCACCTTCTTGCCCTTGTAGGCGGGCACGGTGTGCACCCTGCCTTCCGGCTGCAGGCGGCAGGGCTGCAGCCCCTCCCCTTCCGCCGGCAGCTGCACGGTCTCGATGCGCTCACCCTGCGCCAGCGCGGGCTGGAAGGTGATCAGCGGTGCAAGGTTGTCGGTAATGCCCATGGCCGGCTCGATGGCCAGCACGCCCTTTACCAGCTCCGGACGCGCCTGCATCGCCAGCCAGCCGGAAGGCCCGCCCGCGGAATGGGTGACGAGGATGGCCGGACCGATGCGGTCCAGCAGTTCGGCCAGGTTTTCCTTCAGGATGGCATTGGACACCGTGGGGCCTGATTCGGAGCTGGCCGTGTGTTGTGCCAGCTCCTTCGTGGCGGGGCCGCCGCCGCCCGGATATTGCCGGCTCTCGGCGGTGAAGCCGGCAATGGTCTCGGTGGTCGTGGGCGCGCCCAGCTCGCCATAGGCGCGCGAGTTGGGCGAGCGGCCATGCGCGGGACGGTCGACGAAATACACGTCGAAGCCGGCGGCCAGGAAATAGTCCAGCCAGCCATCGCGCCCGTCGGGCGTACCCATGTAGTCGGTGGCCTGGCCGCCGCCGCCATGCACCAGCACCAGCGGATAGGGATGGCGCTTGCGCGCCACGAGCTGGAAGCCCACGTACATCTGGCCTTCGATGGTGGTGCCGGTGCGGGCCGGGCCACCGCCACGGCCGGGAACCTCGGTAGCCCTGGCGCGTGCACCGACCCAGAAGAATCCCTGGTCACGCAGGCTGATCGAACCGGCCTCGCCACCCGCGGTGGCCGCCCGGCCGCCGGCCAGCAATGCCGCACAGGCGAGAATGCCGCAGGTCATCCAAGTGCCGCGGCGCGCATGGCTGGTCATCCTTCGCCCCCCGAATGCTGCAATGCTGTTGCCCCGATCCTAGCCGAATATAGTTGGCCCGGACATGACCGGGTCCGGTCGGCCTGCCAGTGGAGAGGTGCATGAACAACGACAGGGTCTTCAGGATGGCCTTTGCCAGGGTCTATCCGCTCTATGTGCAGAAGGCCGAGCGCAAGGGACGCACGAAGGCCGAAGTGGACGCCATCATCCGGTGGCTCACCGGCTTTGACGCCGCTGCATTGCAGCGGCACCTGGACCAGGGCACGGATTTCCAGGCCTTCTTCGCGAAGGCGAAGCTCAATCCCGCGGCCTCGAAGATCACCGGCGTGATCTGTGGCCATCGCGTGGAGGAGATCGAGGATCCGCTGATGCAGAAGATCCGCTACCTGGACAAGCTCATCGACGAGCTGGCCAGGGGCAAGGCCATGGAAAAGATCCTGCGGCAATGAGCCGCGCCCGCCACTGGCTGCGGCTGCTGCTGGCCTGCGCGCTGCTGCCGGGCGAAGCCGTCGCGGGAGAACCGGCCGTCGCCGACATCGGGCTGGGATCGCGCGGCACGCGCATCGATGCGCTGATCGTCGAGGCCAGCGTGCGCGATGCACCGGTGCTGGCGCTGGTGGGCGGCCTGGCCGGCGATGACGCGGGCTCGGACGCCATCCGTGCCGCGGTGGCCGGCTACAGCAGGCAGGGGCGCCGCCCGGTGCGGTTGCTGGCGGTGCCGCTGGCCAATCCCGATGGCGCCGCGCTGCGGTTTCCACCCGCCGGCACGGCCTACCGCGAGCAGCGGGAATCCCATGTGCTGTGGCGCTGGCTGGGCACGCAGGCACCCGACCTGGTGGTGGTGGCCTCGCAGCAGGATGCCGGCCTGGCCGCGGCACTGGCCTCGCAGCCGGTGGCCGGCATGGGGCGCATTCCGGCGCGCACATGGAGTGGTGCAGACAGCCTGGCCACCTGGCTCAGGCGCGAAAGCTGGACCCAACCCGCAGCGCCCGGCCGCTCGGAGGCGCGCATGGAACTCGAACGCCGCCTGGCGCGCACGCCGCGCGAATTCGCCACGCAGCTCGCGCGCCACTACGGGCAGGACTTCGAACAACCCTGGTACATCGCGGCCGTGGCGCTGTCGGCACGCCTGCGGCTCGGCGACCTCGAGGACGTACGCCGCCTCGCCGAGCCCTGGGTGGACGGTACCAGGGATTCCATGGCGCGCCCGAACGCACTTTCCATGGCCGGCCACGTGGTGTTCACGGAACTCGCGCGCCACACCGGCGATCCGCGATACACCGCGCTGGTGCGCAGGGTGGCCGACCTGGGATTCGACGCCGACGGGCAGATGCTCGAGGCCATGCCCTACCACGACCGCTACAGCGACTCGGTATTCATGGGCACGACCATCCTGGCGCAGGCCGGCGCACTCACCGGCGAACCACGCTATTTCGCCATGGCCGGCCGCCACCTGCGTTTCATGCAGCAGCTGGTGCTGCGTCCTGACGGGCTCTACCGCCACCGCTCCGACGCCGACGTGGCCTGGGGCCGCGGCAACGGCTTCGCTGCGCTGGGCCTGGCGCTGACGCTGTCGGAGATGCCGCGTGATGCCCCGGACCGCGCGCACGTATTGAAGAGCTACCGGGAACTGATGGCGGCACTGCTCCCGCTGCAGAACCACGACGGCCTGTGGCGCAACGTGGTGGACCACCCCGGCGCCTTTGCCGAGTATTCCGGCACGGCGATGATCGGCTTTGCCCTGCGCCGGGGCCTCGACCGCGGCTGGATCCGCGGCCGCGCCTGGCGGCAGGCCGTGGAACGCGCCTGGCAGGCCGTGAATGCGCGCACCTCGGCGACCGGCAGCCTGGTGGATGTCTGCGAGTCCACCGCCAACCTCACCACGCTGCAGCAGTACCTGGACCGCACCGCCATCCTCGGCAATGACCCGCGCGGGGGCGCGATGGCGCTGCTGTTCGCCACCGAGCTGATGCAGCGCTAGCCGGCGTCAGAGGTCGATGTCGATGCTCACCGGGCAATGGTCCGAGCCCATCACGTCGGCGTGGATCTTCGCGGCCTTCACCTTGTTGCGCAACGAGGCGGACACCAGCACGTAGTCGATCCTCCATCCCACGTTGCGGGCGCGGGAATTGGCGAAATGCGACCACCAGGAGTAATACCCGTTGCCCTGCGTGAAGATGCGGAAGGTGTCGACGAACCCCGCGTCGATGAAGTTCTGGAAACCTTCGCGCTCCTCCTCGGTGAAACCCTTCTTGCCGCGGTTGGGCTTCGGGTTGGCAAGGTCCAGCTCGGTGTGGGCCACGTTCAGGTCGCCGCAGAAGATCACCGGCTTGCGCGCATCCAGCTCCTTCACATAGGCGAGGAAGGCCGGATCCCAGTGTTTGTGGCGCAGGTTCAGGCGCGAAAGGTCATCCTTGGCGTTGGGCGTGTACACCGTCACCGCGAAGAACTTCGGGAATTCCGCCGTGACCACGCGACCCTCGTTCCACGCGTCGCGCTTGAGCTCGTCGGCGAAGGTGAAACGGTTGGCGAAACTCTCCGGGAACCCGCAGGTGACGTCGAGCGGCTCGCGCCGCGTGAAGATGGCGGTGCCCGAATACCCCTTCTTCTCGGCCGAATTCCAGTATTCGCGGTACTCCGGCAGGTCGATCGCGGCCTGGCCCTTCTCTGCCTTGGTCTCCTGCAGGCAGAGGATGTCCGGCTGGTGCTCGGCGATGAATTTCTGGAAGGTGCCCTTCTTCACGACGGCACGGATGCCGTTGACATTCCATGAGTAGAAACGCATCCGGCCAGTATAAGGCAGCAGGCGCGCGGGTTCCGCGCCCGTGCCTCAGGCGGCGACCACGCCGCGGATCGCCGCGATCAGGTCGTCGAAGTCGCCCGACTTCAGCACGTAGGCCGACGCGCCCGCCTCATGCACGCGGCGGATCACCTCGGCATTGGAGTGGCCGCTGTGGATCACGAAGCGGGTGGCGGGAAACTGCTTGCACATGGCGGCCAGGTGCTTGAGTACCGACCCGCCGTGCAACTCGATGTCGAGCACGGCCACGTGCGCCTGGTGCCTTTCGATCAGCGGACCCACCTCACCCAGCGAGGCGGTGGTCGCCACGCAGCACAGGTCACTGGTCTCCTCGATCAGCGGCGGCATGACGGCGCGCAGGTCGTCATTGTCCTCGGCGATGACAACTCGCACCACGGGCTTTCTGTCCTGGTTGCTGATGGCCCTTTCTCCCTGCCGCTGGCATGGCGGGGACTCATATTAAGGGTCCCGGCGCGCCGGAAGCAGGCAGCGACGCCGTTATTGGGGTAGGAAGCCGACTACACGCCCCGGCCGGACACTGGACAAGCCCCCCGGTCTAGTTGAGAATGAATCTCATCTACAGATGCAACCCGGCTTCCATGTTGAGGAATTTCCTGCGCCGCACCCTTGTTGCTGGCGTCTGTCTTGCGCTCCCGTTCGGTGGGCACGCCGCGGCGCCAGCCGGTGCCGTGCAACGCGCCGCCGTGGTCGAACACCATGCGGCCATGGCGCTGGCCGTCTATGAGGACTCGCTGGCGGCCGCACGGCGCCTGAAGGATGCCGTTGACGCGCTGGCCTCAAGCCCCGGCGAGGCCACGCTCGCTGCCGCCCGGCAGGCCTGGATCGAGGCGCGCGTGCCCTACATGCAGAGCGAGGTGCTGCGCTTCGGCAATCCCGTGGTGGATGCCTGGGAAGGCCGCGTCAATGCCTGGCCTCTGGACGAGGGCCTCATCGACTACGTGGATGCCTCCTACGGCAACGACTCCGACGCCAACGCCTGGTACACGGCCAATGTGATCGGCAGCGAGCGCCTGCACGTGGGCGGCCGCGAGATCGACGCGCGGCGCATCACCCCTGAGCTGCTGTCCGGCACCCTGCACGAGATCGGTGGCATCGAGGCCAATGTCGGCACCGGCTACCACGCCATCGAGTTCCTGCTGTGGGGCCAGGACCTGAACGGCACCGGTCCGGGCGCCGGCAGCCGGCCGGCCACGGATTTCGACACGGCGCGCTGCACCGGCGGCAATTGCCAGCGGCGCGTGGACTACCTGCAGGCAGCAGCCGCCCTGCTGGTGACCGACCTGGAGGAAATGGTTGCCGGCTGGCGCCGCGGTGGCGCCGCGCGCCAGGCGCTGGTGGCCAGCGGCGAATCCGGCGCCCTCTCCGCCATGCTCACCGGCATCGGCTCGCTGTCCTATGGCGAGCTTGCAGGCGAGCGCATGAAGCTGGGCCTGATCCTGCACGATCCGGAAGAGGAGCACGACTGCTTCTCCGACAACACGCACCAGTCGCACTACTACGACCAGGTGGGCATCCGGAACGCATACCTCGGCCGCTACCAGCGCACGGACGGCTCATGGGTGACGGGGCCGTCGCTGTCCGACCTGGTGTTGCGCGTCGATCCCGCCCTGGACGCGGAGATGCGCGGTCGCCTGGACGCCACGCTGCAGGCCCTGGACCGCATCCGCCAGCGTGCCGCCGCCGGGGAGGCCTATGACCAGTTGATCGCCGCGGGCAATGCCGCCGGCAATGCACTTGTCCAGGCGGCCATCGACGCGCTGGTGGCCCAGACCCGCTCCACCGAACGCGTGGTGGAAGTCCTGGGACTGGGCAGCATCACCATCGAAGGTTCGGACAGCCTCGACGATCCCGATGCCGTATTCCAGTAGCCGCCTCGCTGCACTGCTGCTGCCCCTGCTGGCTGCCTGCGCTGCACAGCAGGGCGATCCCGCGCCGGCTGCTCCTGCAACACGCACCGACCTGGATGCCGCCGACCTGGCGCGGGTGCGGGCGATCACGCGGCTGGCGGCGCAGTTCGATGCCGCCGAGCAGTTCGAGTCGCTCAGCGGTGGCGCGGCCACGGTGCGCACCAAACTGGTGAACCGCGACATCTATTCGCAGCCCTCGGCCAACCTCACGCTGGACGGCAGGCAGCGTTTCCAGATCGGCAACGGCCTGTTCCGCAAGGACTGGGTTGCTTCGCCCTCCTCCACGCTGGCCTCTGACGGGCTCGGCCCCCTGTTCAATGCGCGCTCCTGCCAGGGCTGCCACATCAAGGATGGCGGCGGCGTGGTGCCGGAGGAAGGCGAGACGCCGGTGTCGCTGTTCCTGCGCCTTTCGGTGCCGCCCTCGAACGCGGCCGAGCAGGCCGAGCTTGCGCGCTCGCTCTCCGTGCTGCCCGAGCCGGTGTACGGCGGCCAGCTGCAGACGTTCGCGGTGACGGGCCTGCCCGCGGAAGCCCGGCTGCGCATTGAATGGGAAGAGATCAGCGTTGACCTGCAGGGCGGCGAGCAGGTGAAGCTGCGCCAGCCGCACTACCACATCGAGGAGCCGGCCTGGGGACCGCTGCGGCAGGATGCGATGATATCCCCGCGCATCGCGCCACGGATGATCGGCCTGGGACTCCTGGAGGCCATTGCCGAAGAGGACATCCTCGCCAATGCCAACCGGCGCGGCGACCCGGATGGCGTGCGCGGCAAGGCGCGGCTGGTGCGCGACGCCTTGAGCGGCGAAGTGGTGCTGGGGCGCTTCGGCTGGAAGGGCGGACAGCCCACCGTGGAACAGCAGAGCGCGCGCGCCTTCCTCGACGACATGGGCCTCTCTTCACCGCTGCATCCACACCACGCCGGTGAATGCACGCCGCGCCAGGCCGCCTGCCTCAGCCTGCCGCATGGCGCGCAGGCGCACCTGGGCACCGGGGAAGTGCCGCGCGAGCTGCTGGACTTCGTGGCCTTCTATGCAGCCAACCTCGCCGTGCCGGCGCGCCGCGACGTGGATGACCCGCAGGTGCTCGCAGGCAAGCGCCTCTTCCACGAGGCACGCTGCACGGCCTGCCACGTACCCAAGTTCGTCACGCGGCGCGATGCCGCGCAGCCGGAGCTGGCCTTCCAGCTCATCTGGCCCTACACCGACCTGCTGCTGCACGACATGGGCGAGGGACTGGCGGACCACCGGCCCGAGGGCAACGCCACGGGAAGGGAATGGCGCACGCCGCCGCTGTGGGGCATTGGCCTTGCGGGCACGGTGAACGAGCGCAGCAGCTTCCTGCACGACGGCCGTGCCCGCACCGTGCTGGAGGCCATCCTCTGGCATGACGGGGAAGCGCGCGCGGCACGCGACCGCGTGGTGGCCATGACACCCGCGCAACGCGCCGGACTGCTGCGCTTCATCGAGTCGCTGTGAACGGCAAACGCCTGCGCAATGTCCTGGTGCTGCGACCGCTGGCCTGCTGCGCGGCATTGCTGCTTGGCGCCTGTGCCGCTAGTCCGCCTGCCCCGCAGCCGGACGTGCTGCCGGGACTGGGCCGGCAACTGCTCACCGCCTACATCCAGCCGCATGTGCGTGAACTGCGCCAGCACACGGCGGCGCTGCAAGCGGCGATGGTGCAGTACTGCGCGCAGCCGGCCGATGCCCCAGGGCGCGCCCGCGTCGATGCACAGTTCGGCCAGGTGGTGGCCGCGTGGGCGCACGTGGAGTTCCTGCGCTTCGGGCCATTGGTGGAAGAGAACCGCCTGGATCATTTCTTCTTCTGGCCGGACCCGCGCGGCGTGGTGCAGCGGCAGATGCGCAGCGTGCTCGCCGGCGCGGATGCCAGCCTGCTGCAGGTGGCGCAGCTCAGGCAGCAGAGCGCGGCCGTGCAGGGCATTCCCGCGCTCGAGTACGCGCTCCATGCCGACGATGGCGCGCGGCTCATTGCCGCAGGCGAACCCGCGGGCCGCTACCGCTGCGCCTATGCCGCCACCGTGGCAGGGAACCTGGACCGCCTCGCGGGGGAGATCGCGGCGGGATGGGACAGCAATGCACCCCTGGCGCGGGAGTTCGCGCAGCCCGCGCCCACGCACGCGGTGTATCGCAGCGGCCGCGAGGTGGCCACCGAGGCGCTCAAGGCGCTGTCCACCGCGCTGCACGTGGCGCGCGACCAGAAGCTGCAACCCGCGCTGGGCGAAGATGCGGCGGCCGCGCGCGCCTCGCTGCTGCCGCTGCACCGGAGTGCGCTGACCACGCGCTTCCTCTCCGCCGGCGTGGCGGCGCTGGCCAGCTTCCAGGACGCAGCCCGCTTCGGCGAGGCGCTCGGCAGCGACGACCGGTGGATCGAGACAGCGATTCGCGACGAACTGCGGCGCGTGCAGGAGGACCTGGCTGAACTTGAGATGCCCGCGGCCGAGGCCCTGGTCGACGCCGGGCAACGCGACCTGCTTGTGCACGCCGGTCTGCTGCTCGCGAACGTCCGCGCCATCGTGGATGAATACCTGGCCCCCGCGCTGGGCGTGAACCTGGGCTTCAACGCCCTGGATGGCGACTAGATGGACGGGCACTTCGACGATCCGCATGCCGAGGCCAGCACCTCGCGCCGCGGGGTGCTCGCCGGCATCGCAGCCATGGTGGTGGCCGCACAGGCCGCGCCTGCCTCCGCGGTCGTGCCCGGGAACAGCGGGCCGCGCTTCCTCTCCGCGCGGCGCCACGGCGGCCGCCACGAGGCAGCGCTCATCGATGCTGCCGCGCGCGATCTTGCCGTGCTTGCACTGCCGGATCGCGGCCACAGCTTCGCCATTGATGCCGCCGGTGCGCGCGCGGTGGTGTTCGGTCGCCAGCCCGGTTTCTTTGCACTGGTGATGGACCTCGCGGATGGTCGCGGCCTGGGCGCATTGCCGCTGCCGGCGGACCGGCACTTCTTCGGCCACGGCACCTTCTCTGCGGACGGCACGCGGCTGTATGCCACCGAGAATGACTTCGAGGCGGGGCGCGGCGTGATCGGCATCTACGATGCGCGCGCGGGCGCCGGCTGGCGGCGTCTGGGCGAGTTCGGCACCGCCGGCATCGGCCCGCACGAGGTGGTCCTGCTGCCGGACGCACGCACGCTGTGCGTGGCCAATGGCGGCCTGCTCACCCATCCGGATTACGGCAAGGAACCCCTGAATCGCGCCACCATGCGTCCCTCGCTGGTCTACCTGGATGCGGACAGCGGCCGGGTACTGGAACAGGTGGCACTCGGACCGCGCCTGTTCCAGCTCTCCATCCGGCACCTCGCACTCGATGGAAACGGAACAGTGTGGTTCGCCTGCCAGCATGAGGGCCCGGCCGGCGAGCAGCCGCCACTGCTCGGACGCCACCGGCGCGGCACGGCGCCCGAGCTGTTCGCCGCTCCCCCCGCCATACAGCGCAGCCTGCGCAATTACCTGGGTTCCATCGCCATTGATGCGGATGCCGGGCTCATCGCAACGACCAGCCCCGTGGGCGGCAGCGTGGCCTTCTGGGATGCGGCTGACGGCCGCTGCGCGGGAAACCTTGAGCGGCCGGATGGCTGCGGCGTGGCGGCGCTGGGTGCGGGACGATTCCTGCTCAGCGACGGCTTCGGTGCGATGATGGCGGCCGGCCCGCGGGGCCGGCGACAGCAACTGATCACCCCTTCCGGCGAAATGTCCTGGGACAACCACATGAGGCGCGCATGAACGCCCGCGCCCGGCCCGACAATCCGGCTGCGCTCCAGGTGAAGGGCCTGGTCCGCCGCTATGGAGCGCTCGCGGCGCTGCGCGGCGTCGACATCGATGCCGCTCCGGGAGAGATCCTGTGCCTGCTGGGCAGCTCCGGCTGCGGCAAGAGCACCCTGCTCAGGCTCATCGCGGGCCTGGAAACACCCGATGCCGGCAGCATCCGCATGGATGGCGTGGCACTGAGCGATGCGCACAATTTCGTGCCGCCGGAACGGCGCGGCATCGGCCTGGTGTTCCAGGACTATGCGCTGTTCCCCCACCTCTGCCTGCTCGACAATGTGGCATTCGGCCTGCGCCAGCCGCGGGCGCAGCGCGAGGCGGCGGCCCGCGCGGCGCTCGCCCGCGTGCGCCTGGAGCAGCGTGCCGCCAGCTTCCCGCACATGCTGTCCGGTGGCGAGCAGCAGCGCGTGGCGCTGGCGCGCGCGCTGGCACCGCGGCCACGGCTGCTGCTGATGGACGAACCCTTCTCCAACCTCGACCGCGGCCTGCGCGAAAGCGTGCGCGCGCAGACGCTGGCGATCCTGCGCGAGGAAGGCATCACCGCCATCATCGTCACGCACGACCCGGAGGAGGCACTGCGCATCGCCGACCGCATCGTCCTGATGCGCGCCGGCAGCGTGGAGCAGGATGCATTGCCGGAGGTGCTGTACCGGCAGCCCGCCTCGCTGTATGCGGCGCGTTTCTTCAGCGAACTGGTCGAGCTGGAAGCCGATGTACGGCAGGGACAGGTGTCCACTCCGCTGGGAACATTTCCCGTGCGCGACCTGCCGGATGGCCAGAGGGCCATCGTGGCTCTGCGTCCGCATGAACTGCAGCTGGCGCCGGCCGGCACCGTGGCCCGGGTGCAGGAACGCATCTTCCTCGGCCCGTCCCTGCAACTGCGGCTGGGAGTGGAGGGACTGGCGGCACCATTGCTGCTGAACGTCGCCGCAAGCTGTACTGCGATGCCCGGCGACACGGTCCACCTGGCAACCAATACCACTGCGGCGCTGGTCTACAGCGCCGCCTGACAACGAGGAGCAATCCATGAAGAGCCTGCACCAATGGTTCCGCCTGCTGCTGGCGGGCCTCGTCCTGCTGGGCCTTGCAGCCCGGGCCCCGGCCGCGGAGGTGAACCTGTACACCACGCGCGAGCCGGGCCTGATCCAGCCGCTACTGGACAAGTTCACCGCCTCCACCGGCATCAAGGTCAACACGGTGTTCGTGCGGGACGGGCTGGCCGAGCGCGTGGCCGCCGAGGGACGCCGTTCTCCGGCCGACGTGCTGATGGTGGTGGACATCGGCAACCTGGTGGACCTGGTGGATCGCGGCGTGACGCAGCCCGTGCGCTCGTCCGTGCTCGAATCCGCCATCCCCGCTCAGCTTCGCGACGCCAACGGACACTGGTTTGCGCTGTCGTTGCGCGCCAGGGTGCTCTACGCCTCGAAGGACCGCACGAAGATCACGCAGATCCGCTACGAGGACCTGGCCAGGCCGGAGTGGAAGGGCCGCATCTGCATCCGTTCCGGCCAGCATCCCTACAACACGGCGGTGATCGCCGCCTACATCGCCCACCATGGCGAGGCCGCCACCGAAACCTGGCTGCGTGGCGTGAAACAGAACCTGGCGCGCCGTCCGGGCGGGGGCGACCGCGAGGTAGCGCGCGACATCCTCGGCCAGCTTTGCGACGTGGGCCTGGGCAACTCCTACTATGTCGGCCGCATGCGCAGCGGCAGCGGCGGACCGGAACAGCAGAAGTGGGGCAAGGCCATCAACGTGGTGTTGCCCACCTTCGAGAATGGCGGCACGCACGTGAACATCTCCGGCGCCGCGCTGGCGCGCAATGCACCGAACCGGGATTCGGCGGTCAAGCTGCTGGAATACCTGGTGTCCGATGCCGCCCAGCAGGAATACGCGGCGGTCGACTTCGAGTACCCGGTAAAGCCAGGCGTGAAGGCGGCGCCGCTGATCGCGGAACTCGGCACGCTGGTGCCCGACACCCTGTCGCTGCAGGAAATCGCCAGGCACCGCAAGGCGGCAAGCCTGCTGGCCGAGCGCATCGGCTTCGACAACTGAAGCAGGCGTGATCCGGCGGTTGCGATCGGGCGGGGGCTGGCTCGCAGCGGCCTGCTGCGTTGCGCTGCTGGCGCTGTTGCCGGTGGGGGCGCTGGCCTTCGCCGCGCTGGGCGGCGATGGCAGCCTGTGGCCGCACCTGTTGCGCAACGTGCTGCCAGCGGCGCTGAAGGACACGCTGCTGCTGCTGCTGGGCACCGGGGTGCTGGTGGTGGCGCTGGGCACGGGCAGCGCCTGGCTGGTCACGGCCCATGACTTCCGCGGCCGGCGGATCTTCGAGTGGGCACTGCTGCTTCCACTGGCCGTACCCACCTACATCATGGCCTATGCCTGGATGGACCTGCTGCATCCCATCGGGCCGCTGCAGTCCGGGCTGCGCTCGATGCTGGGGCTGGCCAGCCCCCAGGACCTGAAGTTGCCGGACCTGCGCTCGCTGCCCGGCTGCGTGCTGGTGCTGGGGTTCGTGCTCTATCCCTATGTATACCTGACCACGCGCGCGGTGTTCCTGATGCAGGCCAGCGGCCTGCTCGAGGCGGCACGCACGCTGGGCCAGGGACCGCACGCCGTGTTCCTGCGCGTGGCGTTGCCGCTGGCGCGTCCGGCCATCGCCGTCGGCACGGCGCTGGCGCTGATGGAGGCGATCAACGACATCGGCGCCTCCGAACTGCTGGGCGTGCGCACCCTCACCGTCTCGATCTATTCCACCTGGGTCAACCGCTCGGACCTCGCCGGGGCGGCGCAGATTGCACTGGCCATGCTGGCCGTGGTGGTGGTGCTGCTGGTGATCGAACGCCTGGCCCGGCGTCGCCAGCGATACGCGGCGGGTGCGCAGAAATCCCGGCGCATGGCGCCGCGGCGCATCAGCGGCGGCCGCGCCGCCGGTGTCTGCGCGTTGCTGGCCTTGCCGGTGCTGCTGGGGTTCATCGCCCCTGCCGGCTACCTCGTCGTGAAGGCCGTGGAACGCCTGCAATTCGCCGGCTTTCCGCCGCAGCTGCTGCAGGTCACGCTCGACACCCTCAAGCTTGCGGCACTGGGCACTGCCTGCACGCTGCTGGCGGCGATGGCGGTGACCTATGCGCTCAGGCTGCGGCCCGGCGCGGCTACCGCAACCTGCGAACGCATTGCGACGCTGGGTTATGCCATTCCGGGCACCGTCCTGGGCATAGGACTGCTGGCGCCCATGGGCGCGGCCGATGACCTGCTGGCCACTCTCGTCGAAAGTGCCACGGGACGCACCACGGGGTTGCTGCTGCTGGGGACCAGCGTCGCGCTGGTCTATGCCTACGGCACGCGTTTTCTCGCCGTGGCCGCCGGCAACCTGGAGGCCGGCTTCGGACGCATCCCGCCGGCGCTCGACCAGGCCGGCCGCACGCTGGGCGCCAGCTCCACCGGCGTGCTCGGCCGCATCCACCTGCCGCTGCTCCGGCCGGCGCTGGCCGCGGCCGCGCTGCTGGTGTTCGTGGACTGCATGAAGGAGCTGCCGGCGACACTGCTGCTCCGACCACTGAACGTGGAAACGCTGGCCACCCACCTGTATGCCGAGGCGGTGCGCGGCACCTATGAAGACGGGGCGATCGCTGCCCTGCTGATCCTGCTGGCTGGCCTGGTGCCGGTGATCCTGCTGTCACGCGTGGGTGCACATGCCACCGGCAGGGAACAGGACGAGACGGTCATCACCCCCCTGTCGGGGGACTCCTACGCCAACTGACCGGGCGCGCCCGACGGCGCGCCAATGCCCCGCACGCGAACCTTCTTCCAGCGGCAAACACGCCGACACGGGAGATCGCCATGCTCTATTACGCAGTCGTGTTCTTTGTCATTGCCCTGATCGCCGCGTTGTTCGGGTTCACCGGCCTTGCCGCCGGCGCCGCGGGCATCGCCAAGATCCTGTTCTTCGTGTTCCTGATCGTGGCCCTGGTCACCTTCATCATGGGCCAGAAGCGGAGGATCTGACGATGGCCACCGCAGCCGAACAATTGAACGGCGCCGCCAGCGAGGCTGGCGCGCGCGCCGAGGAGGCACTGCGCAGGCGCGCCACGCAACTGCAGAAGTTCTTCGATGACGTCGAGGACCTCCTGGGACGCGTGTCGAGCCTCGACGACACGGAGATCTCGCGGCTGCGCAGCCGCGTGGAATCCTCCATCTCGCACGTGCGCTCGGCGGCACGCGATGGCATGCACGCCACCGTCGATGGCGCGAAGTCGGCGGCCCTGGCCACCGACGAATACGTGCACCGCAAGCCCTGGATCGCCATCGCCGCAACGGCAGTGGCATGCCTGGCACTGGGTGCCCTGCTCCGCGGCGACCGGTGAACCTGCTGCGCATCAAGGCGCTGCTCGGCCTCCTGGTCCGCCACGCCAGCTCCTACGCGGAGCTGGCGGCGGCGGCGGCGGTGGAGTACCGCAGCCAGCTGGCGCGGCGGCTGGTGCTGCTGGCCGTGGGCGTGGTCACGGCGCTGACCGGGATTTTCGCCGCATGGGCGACCGGCCTCGTGGCGTTGTGGGACACCCCCTGGCGGCTGGCCTATGTCGGCGGCAGTGCGCTGCTGCTGCTCACGGTGGCCGGGGCCACCTTGTATTACGCGCTGTCGGCACGTTCGGCGGGCCCTTCCAGCGGCGTGCTGCAATCCGAGTTGCGCAAGGACATGGAGCTGCTGCAGGAATGGAAGCGCAGTCTGTAGCACAGGAGCTGGAACTCACGCGCGCGCGCATCCGCGCACTGCTCGTTCCCGCGCACCAGATGGGACGGCGCGAGGCATTTCCGCGCAGCGCGGTGATGCGCGTGCTCCTCAATCCCATGGCGCGCAAGGTGGCGATGACCGCCCTGTCGGTGGGCGCCATGGTGGCAAGCCAGAAGGCGGCGAAGGCCACCGGCATCTGGCCGGCGGTCACGCGATCCATGGGCAACCTCATCGGGCGGATACGACACTGACATCCCAGGAACCCGCCTCGCCGGAACAGGATCGCGTGGCCCGCCTCGTGCGCGGCTGCGTCATCCTGCTGCTCACCGCCGTCATCATCTTCAGCCGCACCATCGCCGTGCCGGCCCTGGCCGCGGTGCTGCTGGCCATCGCGCTGTTCCCCATCGTCAACCGCCTGGCACGCCTGGAAATCCCGCGCGCGATTGCGGCGGTGGCCGTGCTGGTGGTGCTGGTGTCGGCCAGCGCCGCCATCATCTACGCCGTGCGCGGCCCGCTGGCACAGCTCGCCGCGCGCGGCCCCGACCTGCTGGATGCCGGACGCACGATGCTGGCAGACCTGGCCGGCGAGCCGGCCGCCGCACGGCCGGCGCCCGGGGAGGATCCGCCGCTGGCAGACCTGCTGGCACCGCTCGCTGCGGGGTTCATGAAGTCCTTCGTGGCCGTCGGCACCAGCCTCATCCTCTGCTATTTCATCCTCACCTGCGGCACCGGCGTGGGGCGAGCAGCGCTTTCCGCCGTGCGCGGCCGGCATGACCGGCGCGCCTGGCTGCGCGTGTTCGGCGCCATCCGCACCCAGGCCGCCTACTACCTGCAGCTGGTCACCGTGATCAACGTGGCCTTCGGCATCATTACCGGGCTGGCGCTGTCGATGATGGGCGTGCAGGATGCCGCGGCCTTCGGCGTGATCGCCGGGCTGATGAATTTCATTCCCATCGTGGGCGCGCTGATCACCGCGGGGGTACTGCTGGCGAGCGGCCTGGCCGCGCAGGGCGCCACCGCCGGCATCCTGGCCCCGGTGGCCGTGTTCCTGCTGTTGCACCTGCTCGAATCGCAATTCATCACGCCCACCCTGCTTGGCCGGCGCCTGCAGATCAATCCCCTGATCGTGATCGCGGGCGTGCTGGTGGGCGGCACGGCCTGGGGCATCGGCGGCGCCTTCCTGGCGGTGCCCATCCTCACGTCGGTGAAGGTGGCGCTTGATGCCCATCCACGCCATCGCCGCTGGGGCCAGGTGCTGGGACGCGGCGCGGTGATCGAATGCCACATGGAAGAGACGCGCCGCTGGCGGATGCGGCGCACGAGCCGGCGGCGTCCAGCCGCCCGCGCGCCGGGCGGCTGAGCGGTGGAGCCAGGAGGCCCGGCTCCACCGGCATCCCGGCAACTCACTCGCGCAGTTCGTCCACCGCGTCATCCACCTTCGTCGCCGCCGACTCCTCGCCACGCCTGGCGGTGTCGACGGCCTCGTCGATCTCCTCCGCTGCCTGCTCCACGGGGCCCTTCTTCTCGCAGGCCGCCAGGCCCAGTGCCATCACGGGGGCCAGCAACACCACCAGGTATCCCTTGTTGCGCATCGCAATCTCCTGTTCGAATTGGAATGGGGCCGGGACTTCCCGGTCCTGGGGTCCAGAGTGCTGGTGCAGGGCATCATGGTCTGTGAGCGGCCCGCCCAAGGCGATGTAGGACCTGTAGGACGGAAAGCCACCAGACAGGCGATTTATGTAGGAATATTCCTACACCGATTCTGGGCCATGGCCTGTCCGCGGCGACGCCGCGGGCCTAGAAGATGGGCGCCGTCCGGTTTGCAGGGAGTAGGGAAATGACCAAGGTTCTCATTGCCGATGACCATGCCCTGGTGCGCGCCGGACTGCGGCAGTACCTGCAGGAGAGCGGCAGGTTCTCCACCATCGCGGAGGCCGGCAGCGGCCTGCAGGTGCTCGACATGCTGCGCGGGGGCAACTTCGACCTGCTGATCCTCGACATCAACATGCCCGACCGCGGCGGCCTGGACATCCTGAAGCATGTGCGGGCCGGACACCCGGGAGTACGCGTGCTGGTGCTCAGTGCCTACCCGGAGCGGCAGTACGCGGTGAACGTGCTGAAGGCCGGCGCCAGCGGCTACCTGTCGAAGGAAAGCGCGCCCGAGGAGCTGCTGAAGGCGGTGACCCAGGTGCTCTCGGGCAAGCGATACGTGAGCGCCAGCCTCGCCGAGCTGCTGGTGCAGGAGCTGGACACCGACCATGAGCGCCCCCTGCACGCCGACCTTTCCGAGCGCGAGTTCCAGATCTTCTGCAAGCTGGCCTCCGGCCAGTCGGTGTCGGAGATCGCCAATGAACTCTCGCTGAGCGTGAAGACCGTGAGCACCTATCGCACACGGGTACTGGAGAAGATGTGCTTCAAGTCGAACGCCGACATCACCTCGTACGCACTGCGCAACGGCCTGATGAACTGATGGGCCAATCCGCCTCCGCCGACCTCGGCGTGCTTCTCGTCGAGGATTCGCCGCGGATCGCCGAGCGGATGCGCGAACTGCTGCAGCAGGAAGGGCTGCGGGTGCTGGCCACCGTGGATGACGAGCCGTCGGCCATCAGGGCCCTGCGCGACATGCCCGTGGACGTGCTCATCCTCGACCTGCAGCTGCGCACCGGCACCGGGTTCGGCGTGCTGGAGGCGCTGGGCCCGCAGCGCCCGCCCACCATCGTGATGACCAACTACGCGCTGCCGCAGTACCGCGAGCGCGCCCGCAAGCTGGGCGTGGAGCACTTTCTCAACAAGGCCATGGATTTCGAGCGCCTGCCCGAGATCGTCGCGGAGATCCGCGCCAGCCTGGCCTAGGCCGTGCTGGACTCCGCCGCCGGCGGATCCATCTCGACCGACAGGGTCACGACGGTGCCGCGCGGCAGGTGCGGACCCACCACCAGGTTGCCGCCCACCGCCTCGATGCGGAAGCGCATCTGCTTGAGGCCATGGGAACCCACGCGCCGCTCGGCACCCTCGGGAATGCCCTTGCCGTCATCGATGATCTCCAGCGTGAGGCGCTGGCCATCGATGCGGGCGCGCACCGAGAAGCCACTGGCGCCTGCATGGTTGACGATGTTGGAGATGGCCTCCTGTGCCGTGCGGAAGACGGCGATGGCCACCTCGGGCGCCAGCTCCACGTCCTCGTCCAGCCCCTCCAGGCGCAGGGCCAGCTTGGACTGCTCGGCACGCTGCTGGGCCAGCCAGCGCAGCGCGGTGAACAGCCCCATGTTGTCCAGCAGCGTGGGACGCAGGTCCTCGATCACCCGGCGCTTGAGCTCCAGGCCCTGGGCCAGCGCCTGGTCCACCCGGTCCCAGCGCGTGAGCACGTCCGGATCGGTGAAGGGTCCGATGCGCTTGCGCAACTGGGCGAGGTCGATGCGCATGGCCACCAGCAGTCCGCCCAGCTCATCGTGCAGCTCGCGCGCCAGGGCGTGCTTCTCGGCCTCCGCCACGCTGCTCATGTGGCGGCTGAGGTCCTGCAGCTCGGCCGTGCGCTCGTCGATCTGCGCCACCAGCTGCGTGGCAAAGGTCTCGCGGCGACGCAGGTCGCGCGTGGCCAGCAGGCCCACCACCAGCAGCAGCGCCACCGTGAACAGCATGCTGCCGAGGTTGATGAGGAAGTTCGCGCGCGTGGCCTGTTCCCAGTCCGCGAGCCGGGTCTCGAAGCGCTCGTACTCCCGGCTGCGCAGGTTGTCCAGCGCCTGGCTGATGGCAAACATCTGGTAGAGCCCCAGCCCCTGCTTCACCATCGCCCGCGCCTCCTCCGGCCGGCCCTCGAGTTGCAGGCTTACCGAGTCGCGCATCTCCCTGGCCTTCGCCTCGAGGTCTTCCTCGACGCCCTGGACCACCGGCAACTCCTCCGGAGCCAGGGTGCGCAGCCGCTCTTCCAGGTCGCGCAGCCGGTTCTCTGTCATCGCCAGCCCGGTTTCCAGCGGGGGCAGGTACTGCTCGTCGTCGGTAAGGAGAAAACCGCGCTGGGCGCTTTCGGCCTCCAGCGCACCGTACACGGTCTCGGCGATCACGCGCATCACGGCCTGCCGGTCGCGCAGCTCCCTGGCCAGCTCCGCGGCCTGGGCGCGACGCACCTCGCCCACCCAGAAGCCCAGCACCACCAGCACGATGGCCAGCAGCATGGGCACCAGCACGTAGCGGCGGTTGAAACCTTCCTCGATCAGACGCTTGTGCATGTCCGGGGCAGGCTACTGCCTGCCCGCCGCCGGTAGCAAGCCGACGGCGCCGGATCACTCCCCGGGCACCACCAGGTGGCTGCGCACGCGCTTCACCCCGGGCACGCGGCCGGCGACTTCCTCCGCCGCGCGGCGCAGTTCCGGCGATGCCACCAGGCCGTGCAGGCCGATGACCTGCGCGTCATCGATGCTCACCGAAACGCCGAGGTTCGCGGTGCGGGGATCCCCGCGCAGCGCCTGCTCCACTTCCCGCACCCGGCTGGTGACATCGGCCGCATCGCCGGGGGCGCGCACTTCGACCTGGCTTGCGACACGCACGCCCGCAGCTGCCTGCTCTGCCACCGCCAGCACGCGTGACGCATCAAGCTCACTGTCCACCGTGCCGGTGAGCACCACGGTATTGGCGTGGGTGGACACGATCACGGAGCGCGGGATTCCGGCGGCGTCGCGCAATGCCGACTTGACCTGTTCGGCGGCCAGCAGCGGATCGCGTGACGCGGCGGATGCCGGCAGGGCTTCGCCGGCCGGCCCAGGCTGCGCTGGCAGCAGGAGGCAAGGCGCCAGCAGCAGGCCGGCTGCGACGAGGGTGACGGATTGCTGCATGGCGCTCCTCCTTGTGCAAGGGCACGCCGCGGCGGCTGCGTCGTGGCCAACCGCCACACATCGCCTGCGGCTGGTCCGATGCTGGGCCGCGAGCCCGCCGCAAGCCATAGTCACCGGACCCTGCGGCCGGTAGGAACGGTCCCACGGCGCAACTTCGCCTGCACGCATTGCAGGGACTAGGAAAGCCCCTATGCGGGAACTCGCCCTGCGCCTACAGCCTGCGCCACGGCCAGCGCGGAGCATCTCACCGACCCTGAGTCTTCGTTGCAAAACCCTCCAGGAGGTCTCCGATGAACAAGTCATTGCTTACAGCCATCACGGCGTGCGCCGCGCTGGCGATGCTGTCGGCGTGCCAGCGTGCCGAATCGCCCGCGGAGGTGCGCTCGGACGTGGCCGAAGCCCAGGCCGACCGGCAGGAATCCATTGCCGATGCGCGCCAGGACCAGGCCGAAACGATCTCGGACACGGCCGAGGCGGCTGCTTCGCGTGACCCGGATGATCGCGGCGACGCGCTCGAGGATCGCGCCGAGGCGCAGTACAACACCACCATGGCCGCGGCGCAGGGCGACCTGGACGTGGCGAAGCAGGGCTGCGAATCCCTGCGCGGCGATGCACAGTCCGCATGCAAGCAGAGCGCGGAGGCCACCTACCAGGCCAAGCGCGCCGAAGCGCAGAGCGTGCTGGAGGCCGAACGCCGCCGTTCCGACCAGGTGCAGAGCCAGGACAACCGCTGAGCGAGGAGGAGCACATGAACCGCGACACGATCGAAGGCAGCTGGAAGGAAATGAAGGGCCGCGTCAAGGCCCGCTGGGGCAAGCTCACCGACGACGAGCTTGACCAGGTGGAAGGCAACTACGACATCCTGCTGGGCAAGATACAGAAGGCCTACGGCCTCTCGCGCGAGGAGGTCGAACGCGACCTTTCCAACCTGAACTGAGCCGCGCGACACGCGCAACGGAAAAGGCCCTGGCTCGACGCCAGGGCCTTCTTCTTTTCCGCCAGGGCGGCGGCGCCATGGCGGCAGCGGTTACTGCTTCACCCGCAGCTGGTTGTCCACCGACTTCACGCCCTCGACCTCGCGGGCCAGGTCGCCGGCAGCCCTCGCCTCGGTGGCCGAGTCCGCCCAGCCGGTGAGCTTCACGCGGCCGTTGGTGGAATCGACGTTCACGTCCAGGCCTTCCACCTCCTTGGCGTCAAGCAGCCTGGCCTTGACCTGGGCCGTGATCGCGACGTCGTCCACGTATTCGCCCGGCGTCGACTGGCCGCGAAACACGTTGCACCCGGACATCGCAAGTCCCGCCGCCAGCACCGCGGCGGCCGCGTATTTCGTGATGGAACTCATCTTTGTTTCTCCTTGGCTGTCCTGTCTCACCGTACATACGGTGCCCACATGCTGGCCTGTTGCGTGCAGGCAGCGCAGCGGCGCGCGCCGCTCACCGGTGTAGGAACCCTTCTGGTCCGCAAAGGCGGGCACGCGGCGCGGAAATCCTCCTACACCCTGTTGGCGACTTTCCCGGCAGTGGCGCGCCCGCAACCTGTCCGATCCTCATCGCCACGCGCGAAGTGCGCGAGGAGAAGGCGCCATGCCGATCAACGTGAGGGAACCCAGGACTGCATCGCCGCCAGCCGCGGGACAGCCGAACGGCATCATCTCGGACATCGCGGCGATCCGTGATCGTGCACGCCAGCAGGTGTCGCAGGGCGCGGTGACACCGAGCTACGGCGCCGACCGCCAGGTGGTCCTGAAGCTGCTCAACGAGGCCTTGGCCACCGAACTGGTTTGCGTGCTGCGCTACCGCCGCCACTACTTCATGGCCAACGGCGCCATGGGCGAGGCCATCAAGAGCGAGCTGCTGCAACACGCCACCGAAGAGCAGGCGCACGCCGACCAGATCGCCGAGCGCATCGTGCAACTTGGCGGCGAGCCGGACTTCAACCCCATGGGCATCAACGAGCGCAGCCATTCCGAATACGTCGAGGGCGGCAGCCTCGCGGAGATGGTGCGCGAGGACCTGGTGGCCGAGCGCATCGCCATCGAGTCCTACACCGGGATGATCCGCTACATCGGCGAGGGCGACCCGACCACGCGCCGCATGCTGGAGGAAATCCTCGCCAAAGAGGAAGAACACGCCGAGGAGCTGGCCAGCATGCTGGAAACGCTCTCCGGCAACCGGGCCTGAAGCAAGGGCAACCAGAGAAAGGAGATCCGATGAAAAGTCCAATCAAATCTGCTTCCGTGATGGCGGCGCTTGCGGCACTGGCCATGTCCTCGGCGGCGGCCGCGCAAGGCGTGTACCTCGGCGGTTCCGCGCTGCAATCGCGCTTCGACTCCGACAATTTCGATGTCGAGGACGTCGATGACGAGGACACCGGCTGGAAGGCCTTCGTGGGTGTGCGGCCGATGCAGTACTTCGCCATCGAGGGTGGTTTCACCCAGTTCGGCGAGGCACAGGCCCCGTCCGTTGCGGTAGGTGGACCGTTCGAGTCCAAGGCCGAGGCGCTGTCACTGTTCGGCGTGGGCATCCTGCCCGCCGGCCCGGTGGACCTGTTCGCCAAGGCGGGCATCGCGCGCATCAAGTCCGAAGGCAATGTCGGGGCGGTGCTGTTCGACGACAAGGAAACCGAATTCGCCTACGGCGTCGGCGCCCAGTTCAACATCGGCCGCCTGGGTATCCGTGCCGAGTACGAGAAGTTCGACACCGACACCATCGGGGACCTGGACGTGATCTCCCTGGGTGTAGTGTTCACCTTCGGCCCGTCGATGTAACCCCCGGGCCCGGGAGGCCGGCGGCCAGGCCGTCAGCCTCCCGCGGCCAGTTCCGCCAGCGCCTGCCTGAGATCCCGCATGCGTGGCGGCTTGCCCAGCACGCGATCCACGTGCGGCACCTCGCGACCCTCGGCCAGCAGCCGCTCGCCCCATCCTGTGAGCAGGATCACCGGCATCTCCGGGGCCATCTCCTTCACGCTCGACGCGACCACCCGACCGTCCACATGCGGCATGCCAAGGTCGGTGATCACCGCCGAGAACCGCGTGGCACCCGGTGCCAGTGAGGCGCGGAACGCCTCGATGCCCTTCTGCCCGCCGTCTGCCGCCTCGATCCCGTGGCCGTCGATCTCCAGTATTTCCCGCAGCGAGCGCAGCAGGATGGGATCGTCGTCGACCAGCAACAGGCGAAGGCCCGTGGGTACGGGCAGCAGCGCGGCAGGTGCGGCCGTTGAGTCGCGCGTGGCCACCGCCAGCCCGAGGCGCACCGTGGTGCCCTGTTCCGGCGCGCTGTCGATCTCCACGTAGCCGTTGAGGCGCTGCATGGTGCCGTAGACCATCGCCAGCCCCAGGCCGGTGCCACGCTCCCCCTTGGTGGTAAAGAAGGGTTCCAGGCAGCGGCGACGCGTTTCCTCGTCCATGCCGGTGCCGGTGTCGACCACCTCCACCACCACCGTGTCGTTGCCGGCGCGGCGCGTGCGCAGCGTGAGGGTGCCGCCGGCGGGCATGGCATCCACGGCATTGAACACCAGGTTGACCAGCGCCTCGCGCAGCTCGTTGGCAATGCCGAGCACCGGCGGCACACCCTCATCCAGCTCCAGCCGCAGCTGGATCACGATGCCCTGCTGCTGGGGCATGGTCTCCCAGCGGGCGCGGGTGAGCTCGCGCGTCTGCGCCACCAGCGCGTTCAGCTGCACGGGCTCAAGCTCCACCTGCGCCTCGCGCTGCCGGTAGAACTCGCGCATGCGGGCCACGGTCTCGGCCACGTCGCTCACCGCCTGCTGGATGGTGTTGAGGCTCTGTCGCGCGCGCTCGCTGAGACCGGGTTCGGTCTCCAGCAGCGAATCGGTGTAGAGCATGATGGGGGAAATCGCGTTGTTGATGTCGTGCGCGATGCCGCTGGACATCTGGCCCAGCACCCGCAGCCGCTCCTGCTGCATCACGGCCTGCTGCGTGGCGTGCAGGTCCTCGTATGCCGCCTGCAAGGCGCTGTGCAGCTGCGCCTGGTGGGCGGCCAGCGCCACGTGCTCGCTGAGCTGGCGCAGGAATTCCGCGTCGGAACTGCTGAAGCCGGACGGTTCGCGTCGCGCCGCCAGCAGCACGCCGAACACGCGCCCTTCGACCAGCAGCGGCGCGGCCACCAGCGAACGCAGGCCCGCGGCGGCGAGCCGCTGCGCGAACGGCGCCTGCACCGCAGTGAGGTCGGCCTCGCAGGCCAGCCGCCCCTGCTGCACGCAGCGCGACAGGCCGTTTTCCTCCACGGGGATGCGCGCGCCCGCCTCCATCCCCACCTGGGTGGCAAGGCGGGAACTGGCCGCGCCCAGCGCGGTGACCGTCAGGGCCTGGTCGGCGGCGTCATGCATGCACACGCAGCCGAACTCCAGCGGCATCTGCGTCTCAAGGGTGCCGATCACCACCTGCAGGATGCTGGCCACGTCCTGGCGCTCGGCGATGGCGCGCGTGGTGCGCTCCAGCAGGTGCAGGCGCTGCAACTGGGCCTGCAGCCTGAGTTCCGTCTGCTTGCGCTCGGTAATCTCCTGCAGGGCGCCACGCATGCGCACCACCCGGCCATCCTCCACCACCGGGCGACTGATGGTGCGCACCCACTTGCGCGCACCCAGCGCGGAGACCAGCTCCAGCTCGAGGTCGTAGGGCGTGCCATCGGTGAGTGACTGGCGCAGCGCGGCCTCAAGCAGCTGCCGTGATTCCTCCGTATAGAACTGCAGGCCCATCTCGCGGGTGGGCATCACGCCGACATCGATGTCATGGATGCGCGCGATCTGCGGCGTCCACGCGCCCTGCCCCGTGGCCGGATCGAACTCCCAGCCACCCACCCTGGCGAGGGTGCCGGTTTCCTCCAGCAGCGATTCACGCTCGCGCAGGTCCTTGTTGCTGCGCGCGAGCTCGGCGGTGCGCTCCTGCACCCTCTGTTCCAGTTGCTGGTTCACCGCACGCAGCTCCAGCAGCGCGCGGTGCCTGGCGCGGAAGAGTCCGGCCGACAGCAACGTGAGCAGCAGCAGCGCCGGCACCACGAACAGCAGCACCTTGCGCAGGCCGGCGAACAGCGCATCCCATTCGGCCGGCGAGACCTCCGAGCCGATGACCCAGAAGGGTTGCTCGGACACCAGCCCGCCGGGCAGGCCATCCAGCAGGTCGCCGGGCTGCACGCGCAGCCACGTGAACAGGCCGCCGGCGCCGTGACGCTGGCCTGTGGACTGTGCCCGGACCTGCTCCCAGAGCGCGGGGTTGCTGCGCGCCAGGGTGTACTCCTCCCTGCCTGGCGCGGCAAAACCCCATTCCTGTGCCGGGTCCGCCCCCCGGATCCAGAATCCGCCCGCATCCAGCAGCCGCAACCGGTTGCCGTAGGCGGGGATGGCCTCCTGCAGGTGCTCGATGAGGTTGGCCCCCAGATAGTCGATCACATAGATGCCGCGCCGGCTGCCGGCGGAATCGAATACCGGCATTGCCAGGCGCAGCACGGGCTTGAATGGCGCCTGGATGCGGCCTTCCTCCTCGCTGAGGTCGAGCGCCGACAGGTAGACCGCGCCACGCTCGAGCTGCAACGCCTCCTGGACATGGTTGCGCGCGGACCTGTCCTGCAGCTGCTCCGGCGGCACGAGGCCATTGCGCGTGACGCGCAGGCCTTCGCGGCCGTCCGCGGCGATGAAACGCAGCTGGTCGTAGTCGGGGCGGCCCTCGATGGTGTAGGCGGCGCGGCGCGCGGCCGCCTGCATGCCCGACTGGCTGCCGGTGTCCAGGTAGTTGCGCAGGCCGTCGCCATCGGCCAGCAGCCGCAGCGTCTCGACCACCGGGGCGAGTTCGCTGCGCATCAGCTGCGCCAGCAATCCCACGCGCAGCACCTCGCGCTCGCGCTGCTGGTCGCCGATGCGGCGGGACTCGTGCAGGTACAGCAACCAGCAGCCGGCCAGCACCGCGACCAGCGCCAGCACGACCAGCAGTACGCCACCGTGGCGGCGCGAGAACCCGGTCAGCCGGGGCACCGCCAGCTCTCGGCCATCAGCGTTCCATCGCTTCCCGGATGATCTGCGCCATTTCCGGAGTGCTGGGATTGTCGCGCCCGCCGGCCTTGCCCTCGAGCGCGTCGAGGATGGTCTTGCCGGCATCATCCTTGATGTCGAGCCGGGCGCCGTTGTCGATGAGGAACCTTGCCACCCGCGTCCAGTTGCGCCCGTTGGGGCGCTCGGGGTTCACGCCGTTGCCAACCGCACCGAACAGCGCGGTCTGCCCCTGGCGGTCGGTCATCGAGCTGGGCCGGGCGATGATGGCCGTGCGGCTGCGCGTGTCGGTGATGCGCGCGTTCACGTCTGCACCCGCCTTGATCAGCAGGTCGATCACCGCGATGGCATTGTCCTGGTTGGCTTCGTCGTCGAGCCGCGCGATGGGTCCCTGCCCGCCGCCGCTGGCGCCAACCAGGAAGCCGATGCCGGCCGCGGCCATCAGCGGCGTCACGCCCATCACGTTGGGCAGGTCGGGCAGCGCGCCATGCTGCAGCAGCAGCGCCACGGCCTCGCGGTCGCCCGACAGCGCCGCACGCAGCAGCGGCGTGCAGCCGGTGGTGATCAGGTCGTCGGTGAAGCGGCCGCGGAAGGGCCGGTGCATGTTCAGCTGCGGGTTCGGATCCACGCCCATCTCCAGCAGGCGCTGCATCACCTGCAGGGCGCTGCCGGCAGGAGGCGCGCCGGGGGCCTGCGCTCCGCGCGGTCCGCCAGGTCCGCCAGGACCGCCAGGACCGCCAGGCCCCCTTGGGCCGCCCGGCCCGCCGCCGCGTGCGCCGCCGCCACGCGTGCGCATGTCTGCCGTGAGGTACAGCGCGGTGCGTCCCCACCAGTCCGACAGGTGCGGATCGGCGCCGTGGTCCAGCAGCAGGTTGGCCACCGCGAAGTTGTTGTTGTCGATGGCATTCATCAGCGGCGTCACGCCCTCGGGCGTGGGACGGTTCACGTCGGCGCCGGCCTTCAGCAGCGAGGTCGCGCAGGCCACGCAGCCGGAGCGCGTGGCGAAGAGCAGCGGCGTGAGGCCGCCGGTATTGCGGTATTGCGCGCGCGGCTCGGAAGTGATCTGGTTGCCCCAGTCGGTGCTGGCGGCGCGAATGTCCACCTCGGCCTTGTGCGCGAGCAGCAGGTCGGTGATCTGCGCGCTGCCTGCCGCCACCGCCCACATCAGCGCCGTCTGCTCGCGCAGCAGCTCGCGCTCATTGACCCGCGCGCCGGCCTTCACCAGCGCCTCGGCGATGGGGAAAGAGCCGGCCCTTGCGGCCATCATCAGGGGAGTCTGGTTGTCGTCGTTGCCGAGGTTGGGGTCGGCCCCGCCCTTCAGCAGGATGTCCACGAGTGCGGTGTCGAGCAGGTCGATGGCCTCGGCCAGCGGCGTTGCACCAAAGGAATTGCGCACATCCGGCCTGGCTCCGCGGCGCAGCAGTTCCTGCACCAGCTCATGGTCGACGGCGTGGACGGCCCAGAGCAATGGCGAGCTGCCATCGGCCTGCAGGGCGTTGACGTCGGCGCCATTGCGCAGTGCCTGCAGCGCGCCCTTGCGATCGCCGTCGCGGATCAGGTCCGCCAGCTGGCTGGCGCCGGCCCATGCGGGCAACAACGTGGTGGCAAGGAGCAACAGGGTCCGGAGGATACGCATGGCGAACGGGCACAAGGGAATGTTGGCCCAGCTTACCGCAACTGTCCGGCGGAAAATTCAGGCCCGCTGCAGCCGGAAGTCATATTCCACCGTGTAGAAGGGCACCTCCAGCCGCGAGCCGTCCGGGGCCGTGCCGGGAGGATGCCGGCGGAACTGCGTGACCAGGGATTCCTTCACGCCGAACACGGCGTCCGAGTCGATGTACTGGCTGCCCGCGGCAAACAGGTGCGTGGTTACCCTGTGGTGGCCGGGCGCCGAAACCAGCATGTGGATGTGCCCCGGTCGCATGGGATGCCGCCCCATTTTCTCCAGCATGCGCCCCACGGGTCCGTCGGTGGGCACGGGGTAGTGGTTGGGCTTGATGGATCGGAAGCTGTAGCGCCCCTGTGCATCGGCGCGGATGCGGCCGCGCGCCTTCATGCCCGTCTCCCCAGGCAGCTGCATGTCGTAGTTTCCCTCGCCATCCCCGGACCAGATGTCGAGCAGCGCGCCGGCGATGGGCGTGCCATCGCTGCTGAGCACCCGCCCGGAATAGAACGCAGGCTCTCCCTTCACGCCCTCGGCCAGGTTCGCGCCGCCGGGCAGCTCCGGCGCGCCCTCCCAGTAGTAGGGACCGAGCACGGTGGAGTCCGTGACGCCGCCGGTGGCCGGATGGTTCAGCGTTATCACCAGGATGGAGACGCCCAGGGTGTCGGAGAGGAGGATGAACTCCTGGCGCCGGTCGGTGCAGGTCTGGCCGACTGCGGTGAGGAACCCGATGGCCTGGAACCACTCGGCCTCGGTGAGCTTCACCTCGCGCACGAACTGGTGCAGGTGGGTCACGAGCGAGGACATCACCTCCCGGAAGCGCGCGTCCTGGCACTGGTCCATGCGCGCCAGCACGGCCGCCGTGATGCTCTGCTCGTCGAACTCGCGCATGCGTGGCCCTCCCGTGGCGCCCAGTATCACCCATCCCCGGCCCGATGGCATTGCCCGCCGGCCCCGGGTTACAGTCGGCCGCAAGCCGGGCCAAGACCCGGCAACGGGAGGGCCGTATGTCCGCTGCGACTGCGATTGCACGCGACCGTGTCTTCTTCACCATCATGGCCTTCGTGGCCACCCTGGTGGTGTTCGTGGGCTTCGCGCCCAGCTTCTTCCTGGCGGTGGCCAACCCCCGCGCGCGACCCCTGGAGTTCATCTACCACTTCCACGGCGCGGTGTTCTCGCTGTGGATGCTGTTCTTCATCGCGCAGAACATCCTGATCGCGAGCGGCAAGCGCGCACTGCACGCGAAGCTGGGCACCTTCGGCGCCGTGCTGGGCTGCTTCATGATCGTGATGGCCTTCCAGGTCACGCTGCATGCGGCGCGCAGCGGCTTCGGCGGCCCGCTGGGCGGACTGCCGGACACGCTCCAGGCCATGGCCGTGCCCTTCTTTGACATGTTCGTGTTCGCGCCGCTGTTCCTCGCCGCGCTCTACTATCGCCGCCGCTCGCCCGATGCGCACAAGCGGCTGATGCTGATGGCCACGGTGGGCGGGCTGCTGGGCGCCGCCATCGGTCGCGCGCCCTACTTCGTCGGCGAGCTCGACCGCCAGCTATATCTCTACCTGGCGCTGGTCTTCGCCGGGCCGGCGTACGACCTGGTGACGCGGCGCGGCCGCATCCATCCATCCTATTTCTTCGCGCTGGTGCCCTGCCTGTTCTTCCTCACCAGCATGCGGCTGAGGATCGGCGCCAGCCAGTGGTGGCAGGACTTCGCGGCCGCCATCCTCTGAAAAGACAGGGCACGAAGAGGCTCCCGGGTTGCCTTGCCTGCCTGCCGGGCGCGGCTAATTGCCGTGCCCGTTGTTGAACAGCTCGCCCGAGATGTAGTGCGCGACGTCGCGCAGCTGTTCCAGCGTCAGCGTGCCACGGAAGGCCGGCATGGTGTTCTTGCCGTTCCACGCCGTGGTGGCCACCAGCTGCGTGTCGCTGCCGATGGTCTCGAGCGAGGCGCCGTTGCCCGCGCCACCGGTGCCGCTGTCGCCATGGCAGGCCAGGCAGAACTGGCGGTAGATGCGCGCGCCGTCGGCCAGGTCGGCCGCGCCGGAAGGCAGCCTCACCGGCTGCGCTGCGCCCCCGGCGGGCGCAGCCTGGAGCGCACCCGCGGGTCCCGGGCCGCCCTGCGGCCCCGCGCCACCGGCCGCAGCTGCACCAGCATCGGCAGGCAGGGACCCGATGGTGCCGTCCAGCGAGAACAGCCACAGGCTGTCGCCGCGGCGCCCGCCGTTGATCATGCTGCCGGCGGAGAGCACCGCCACAAACTGCCTGCCGCCATGCTCGAAAGTACTGGCGGAGGCCACGACGCCCGCGTCGGTCTGGAACGACCACAGGCGATTGCCGTTGGAACTGTCGAGCGCGGTGAACCGCCCGTCCTGCCTGCCGACGAACACCAGGCCACCGCCAGTGGCCATGGTGCCGTTGAAGCAGGTGGTGGACCACTGCTGCTGCCAGGCGATGCGGTTGGTGGCGAGGTTCATGGCGGTGAAGGTGCCGCGACGCGCCACGCCATGGTTGGCCGCGCCGCGGCCACCGGCCCAGAAGCCGGTGGGACCTGGCGGCGCGAATTCCTTGCCATCGCTCTGTCCCACGCCCACATGGTCCGCGCCGCAGATGAACATGTAACGGGACCCGGGATCGTATGAGCTGGGTGGCCAGTTCGCGCCCATCTGTGGCTTGTACAGGGTCACCTTGTCCCAGAACGGCGTGAAGATGGCGCCGTTGTTCACCAGCTCGAATCCCTCCGGCGCAATGTCGATGAACTGGGGCACCACGGAGTCGCCGATCACGAAGGGTTGCGTGGCCGCGGTGCGCTGCCGCGGTTCCTGCGGCACGGGACGATCCTCGATGGGCAGCAGCGGCCTGCCCGTCTCGCGATCGAGGATGTATACCCAGCCGGTCTTGGACACCTCGGCAAGGCCCTTGCGCATGCGTCCCTCGTAGGGCGCATCGAAGAGGATCACCGGATTGGGCGAGTCGTAGTCCCAGAGGTCATGGCGCACCTGCTGGAAATGCCAGCGGTATTTCCCGGTCTTCGCTTCCAGCGCCACGATGGACACGGTGAACAGGTTGTCGCCGGCGCGGTGCGCGCCGTTGTAGTCCGGTCCCGCGTTGCCGGTGCTGAAATACAGCAGTCCCAGCGTGGGATCGACGGCCGGCGTCTGCCAGATCGGGGCGCCACCGTACTTCCACGCATCATTGTCCGCCGGCCAGGTGTCGTGCCCGAACTCACCGGGACCGGGAACGGTATGGAAGGTCCACAACAGCCTGCCGGTCTTCGCATCGAAGGCCTTGATGCGGCCGCGGATGCCCACCTCGCCGCCGGCGAAGCCGGTGATCACCATGCCGTCGTAATACAGCGGCGCGCTGGTGATGGTGTAACCGGCGGCGGGATCCTCCGCCTGCACCGACCACGCCACCTGGCCGGTTCGCTGGTCCAGCGCCACCACCTGTGAGTCCAGCCGGCTGACGAACACCTTGCCATCGCCCAGCGCGGCGCCGCGGTTGGACCAGCCGCAGCAGGCGCGCACGCGCGCGGGATCAATGTGGGCCTTGTAGCGCCAGAGGATGCGGCCCGTATCCACCGCCACGGCGAACACGTCGCTCTCGCCGGTGGTGATGTAGATCACCCCGTCGTACACGATGGGCTGGCCCTGGCCGGAATGGTTGGCGCCGAGGCCGGAGCCCTCCAGGTGCGTGCGCCAGTTGGCCTTCAGCTGCGCGACATTGCCGCGGTTGATCTGTCGCAGTGGCGAATAACGCTGGTTGGCCAGATTACCGCCATTGGTAAGCCAGCCCGTGGTGGGCAGCGCGTTGAGCTGGTCCGCGGTGAATGCCGGCGCGGGACGGATCTGCGCCGTGGCTGCCAGCGCGACACCACACAGACCAGTTGCCGCCAGCCAGCGCGTGACGCGCCGGCCCATGCCATTGCCGGTCAAAGCCATCGGATCCCCGCCAGGAAGGAAGCCCGCAATATCCTAAACGCCGCCGGCGCCGGGTGGACCGGCAGGCTTTGCCGGCGACTGGGCGTGATCCGTGTCATAGCGCAGCACGCTGATCTGCCCGTCGCTTTCCATGTACGCATGGCGCACGTCGCGCAGGTGGGCAATGCCCTGCTCGCGCAGCTTGGACATCACCTCGTCGCGGGTGAGGTGCTCGCGCCGCAGGTTGGCCGGCAGGAATCGCCCGTGGCGCACCAGCAGCAGCGCGCGCGGCGTGGTGAAGCGGTTCACGGCGGGGAAGCGGAAGGCCAGCCAGTCCAGCAGCGCGTTCCACCCGATGATGGTGGACAGGAGGATCACGCCCTCGGTGATCGTCTTGTATTCCCCCGCCATCGCGTTCTGTGCCGCATCGGCCAGGATCACCAGCAGCAGCACGTCGGCGATGCCCATTGCGCCGATGTCGCGGCGGAGCACGAAGCGGAACACCAGGAACAGGAACCAGTAGATGACGCTGCCGCGGATCAGGATCTCCGCCACCGGCATCTTCACCGCGAACAGTTCGCCGAGGTCCATGGGCAGCCCTCCAGTCAGTCCGTGAGGATGGTCTTGGTCTCTGTATAGGCGTGGAAATTCTCCGGGCCGCCCTCGCGGCCGATTCCGGACTGCTTGAAGCCGCCATAGGGCGCCATGAAGTCCATGCGCAGGCCATTCTGGCCCACGCAGCCGGTGCGCAGCTGGCGCGCGACGCGACGGGCCCGCTCCGGATCCTGCGTGAACACCGCGCCATTCAGGCCATAGATGGAATCATTGGCGATGCGGATGGCGTCGGGCTCGTCGCGGCAGGCGATCAGGCTGATCACCGGGCCGAAGATCTCCTCCTGCGCGATCACCATGCTGTTGTCCACGTTGGTGAACAGCGTGGGCTCGATGTAGAAGCCCTTCGGCAGGTGCGGCGGGCGCCTTGCACCGCAGGCCAGCGTCGCGCCCTGCCCAATGCCGCGCGCGATGTAGCCCTCGACGCGTTCGAGCTGCCGCCGCATGGCGAGCGGCCCCATCTGGCTCTGCGGGTCATCTGGCGGTCCCACGCGGATGCCGGCCATCGCGGTCACGATGGCCTCGGCCAGCGCGGCGTAACGCGACTGCGGCACGATCACGCGGCTCAGCGTGGCGCAGACCTGGCCGGTCATGGTGCAGATGGTGCCGGTGAGGATGGCCGCCGCCTGCTCCACCGGAAAATCATCAAGCACCAGCGCGGCGGACTTGCCGCCCAGCTCCAGCGTCACGCGCGCGATGCGCTCCCCGCACACGCTGGCGATGCGCCGGCCCGCGGCGGTGCTGCCGGTGAAGGCCACCTTGTCGACGCCGGGATTGCGCACCAGGTGGTCGGAAGCCTCGCGGTGCCCCGGCACCAGGTTGACCACCCCGGGCGGCAGGCCGGCCTCGGCGGCGCACTCGGCGATGATGTATGCCTCCAGCGGCGTCTCGGGCGAGGGTTTCATGATGACCGTGCAGCCGGCGATGAGTGCCGGCGCCACCTTCTGCATCATGATGCCGTAGGGTGCGTTCCACGGCGCAATGGCGGCGACCACGCCCACGGGCTCGCGCACGATGAGGGTCCTGCCCGGGCCCATGGAGGAAGGCTGCTGCGTCTCGAAGGGATGGCTTGCCGCCAGGCCCGCGAAATACCTCAGCTGCATGGTGCCGCCGATGGTGACATTGGGCGCGAAGCTGGCCAGCCCGCCCGTCTGCAGCGTCCAGGCGCGGGCCAGCTCACCGTGGCGCTTTTCCAGCGCGGCGGCCATCGCCTCGGCGTAGCGGGCGCGCTCGAGGTGCGTCAGGCGCGGCCAGGGGCCTGCATCGAAAGCCTGCCGCGCGGCGGCCACGGCCCTGTCCATGTCGGCCTCGCGTGCCTCGGCCACCTCGCCGAGGGACTCCTCGGTGGCGGGATTCACGAGACTGATGCTCCCGGGCTGTGCCGGGGACACCCATTGCCCGCCTATGTAAAGCCGGTCGCGGTGAAGGATATTGAGCGTGGCGCCAGACATCGAACCCCCCGGTGCATGGAAGGCCGCGAGTCTAGCGCGCAGCGGCTCGGGCGCGTCAGCCGCGCTTGTAGATGATCTTCTTCGTTCCGCCCCCGCAGGTACCCACGACCTTGCCGTCTTCCTCGGCGTCCTTGTCGACGATGGTGAGGGTGAACGCGGTGACGCCGTTCTGGCGGATCTTCGCCTCGATCTCGCTCTTGAGCTCTTCGCAGGGCTTCACCTGCGCCATCGCTGGTGCGGCCAGCAGGGCGAGGATGGCAGCCGAGGTCAGCGTTTTTTTCATCTTCTTCTCCCTGTGAGGCCGCCGGCCGGCGACCGGCTGTCATTTTGCGCTGCAAACGTGACCCCCGCCACATCCGGGGCCGGCTCAGGGGAACCCCGGTACAGCCGCGGGCCCGGAGGGCGTTTCATTGCGCGGCAACATCCGAAGCCGCTGGTGCAATGAAAAAGCCGTCACATGTAGCCCGGGCCGGGAAGCAGGGCCGCCTGCCTCAACCGGCGTGCGCACAGTGCCCACCCTGAGGGACCGCCCGTGAAGTTTGCCGTGCCGCGACTGCGCAGCCTGCAGATGCGTTTCGCGCTGGTGGTGGCGTTGTGCGCGCTCGCCTTCTGCGGGCTGGTTGGCAGCACCGCATACAGCCTCAGCCGCCAGCGTTCCTCCGATGCCAGCCGCAGCGCGCTGGCGGGACTGGCCGGCGCGGTGGCCAACACGGTGGCCATCGGCGTCCACGGTCGCGACGCAGTGCTGCTGGCCGAAGTGACCGAAGGCCTGATGCGCAATGAGCTGGTGGAGGCCATCGGGGTGTATTCGGCCGACGGCGAGCAGCTCGCCGCGCGCGCCATCGGCCCGGACGCCCGGCGCAATCCCGCGCTGAAGGTCGACCTCGGGCTGCCCCCTGCGACCGGAAATCGTGAAGCGGCAGGCCGGCTGGTGATCTGGGGCGATGCCTCGCGCATCAACCAGATCGCCTCCCGGGATGCCATCACGCTCACCAGCCTGATGGTCGGCCAGGTCCTGGTCATCGCCCTGCTGCTGTATGCCCTGGGGGCGCGCCTGGTTTCGCGGCCCGTGGTCGAGCTGGCGCGCAGGCTGGCAGCCGTGGAGCCCGGCACCAGCGAGCGGCTCGCGCTGCCCCGCCGCCACCTCGACGATGAGATCGGCACGCTGATCCGCAGCACCAACACGCTGCTGGATGCCACGACGCATGCGCTGGAGGGCGAACGCAACCTGCGCGCGCAGATCGAGCAGGTGGTGGACCGCCGCACCTCGGAACTGCGCGTGGCCAAGGAGCAGGCCGAAGCCGCCAGCCGCGCCAAGAGCCTGTTCCTCGCCACCATGAGCCACGAGATCCGCACGCCGCTGAACGGCGTGCTGGGCATGAACGAGCTGCTGCTGCACAGCCAGCTGGATGCCAGGCAGCAGGAGTGGGCGCAGGCGGTGCAGGGCTCCGGCCAGCACCTGCTCAGCGTGATCAACGACATCCTCGACTACTCGAAGATCGAGTCCGGCCAGCTGGAGCTTGAGGCGGTGGACCTGAACCTTCCCGAGCTGGTGCACGAGGTACTCACCATGTTCGCGCACGCCGCCGAGAGCAAGGGCGTGGAACTGGTGGCCCACTACGCGCAGCATGACGCGGCCCTCGCGCGCGTGCAGGGCGATCCGCTGCGCATCCGACAGGTGCTGGCCAACCTGGTGGGCAATGCGGTGAAGTTCACCGGGAACGGCCAGGTGCTGTTGCGCATATCGCGCCGCATCCTGCCCCTGGGGCAGATCGCGATCGAGATCGTGGTGGAGGATACCGGCGTCGGCATCCCCGCGGCGGCGCAGGCCGGCATCTTCGAATCCTTCTCGCAGGCGGATGGATCCACCACCCGCCGTTATGGTGGTACCGGGCTGGGCCTTGCGATCTGCCGGCGGCTGCTCACGCTGATGGGCGGCAGCATCAGCGTGCACAGCGAGCCGGGAATGGGCTCGCGCTTCACGGTGAACCTGCTGCTGCCGCCACCGCAGGTGCCGCACCGCCGGCTGGTGGACGCCGCCGCGCTGGCCGGCAAGTGCGTCCTCGTGGTCGACGACAATCCCGCCAACCTCAACATGCTGCGCGAGATGCTCGCCAGCTACGGCATGCAGGTGCATGCGGCGGCCAGTGGCGCCGAGGCGCTCGGCCTGCTGCAGGCCGGCAGGCAGGCGCAGGTCGACCTCGCCGTGGTGGACCTGCAGATGCCGGGCATGGACGGCCTGAAGCTCGCCGGGGCGCTGCGCGCGACACCGCAGGGCGCGCAGCTGCCGCTGCTGCTGCTCACCTCGCCGATCGCGCGCGTGGATGCGGCCCGGCTGCAGCGCCTGGGCATCCGCCACCACGTGAACAAGCCCGTGCGACGCGAGGAGCTGCTGGTGCAGCTGTGCGGCATGCTGGGCGTGGAAGCCCGCCTGCCGCCCGCGCCGACGCAGGTGTTGCCGCGCGGCCGCTTCGAGCAGTGGCGCATGCGGGGCAGCGTGCTGGTGGTCGAGGACAACCCCACCAACCAGAAGGTGGCCACCGCCATGCTGCGCGCGCTGGGACTGCAGCCGCAGGTGGCCGGTGACGGACTGGTGGCCATCGAAATGCTGCGCCAGGAGCAGTTCGACCTGGTGCTGATGGACTGCCAGATGCCGGTGATGGACGGTTATGCCGCCACCGCCGCCATCCGCGCGATGCCGGGGGAACGCGGACGCGTGCCCATCCTCGCCCTTACCGCCAATGCCATGCAGGGTGACGAGAACAGGTGCCTGGCCGCCGGCATGGACGGTTTCCTGCCCAAGCCGCTCACGCTCGGACTGCTCGCGGCCACGCTGTCACGCTGGCTGCCGCAGGCCCCGCAGGACAATGAAGGGACTGGCCTCCCCGCTTCCGGCCCCGCCCTGGAAGGCACCATCAACATGCGCCAGATCGACACCCTGCGCGAAATCGGCGCACGCGCCGGCTCCGACCTGGCCGGCGACGTGCTGCGCACCTTCCTGCAAGGGGCGGACGAGCAATTTGCGCGCGTGGAGCAGGCCATCGAAGCGCTGGACGCCGCACAGCTGAGCCGTTGTGCGCATGCCCTGAAATCAAGCACCGCCAACCTCGGCGCCGAGCAGCTCTCGGCGCTCTACCGCCGCCTGGAAGCCCTGGGCCGCAGCGGCGGGCTGGAGCAGGCGCGCGACATGCTGGAGGAGGTGCGCCGCGCGCACCAGGGCGTCATCCGGCGCGCGCAGCAGATTCTTGGAGAGGCCGCATGAGCAATGACACCCGGCGCATCCTGGTCGCCGACGATGATCCGGCTGCACTGATGATGATGGAGGCCGCGCTGCGGGTGGCCGGCTTCAGCGTGTCCATGGCGCGCGACGGCGAGGAGGCCCTCAGGCTCTTCCACCGCGGCAGCTTCGACCTGGTGATGCTCGACATCGACATGCCCGGCCGCAACGGCCTGGACCTGTGCCGCGAATTGCGGCGGGAGGCCGGTGAACTGCTGCCCATCGTGATGGTCACCGGCATGGACGACGTGGAATCCGTGGAGGAGGCCTACCGTGCCGGCGCCACCGACTTCATCTCCAAGCCGATCAGCTGGACGCTGATCGCGCACCGCGTGCGCTACGTGCTGCGCGGCTACCAGATCAACCTCGACCTGGAGGCCGCCCGCCGCAGCATCCGCCGCCTCGCCTATTTCGACAGCCTCACCGGCGTTCCCAACCGGGAGTTCTTCCAGTCGATCCTGGCCGGCGCCCTGCAACGCCAGCGCAGCCAGGGCCACCCGTTCGCCCTGCTGTGCATCGACCTGGACAACTTCAAGCGCATCAACGACACGCTGGGCCACGGGGTCGGCGACGAGCTGCTGCGCGTGGTGACCGCGCGGCTGCGCTCGGCGCTGCGTTCCTCCCGCAATGCCTGTCCGCTGGAGGCCGAGGGCGAGGAGCACGATGGCGTGGCACGGCTGGGCGGCGATGAATTCATGGTGCTGCTGCAGGACATCGGCAGCGCCGAGGCCGCCGAGACCGTGGCCGGGCGGCTGATCGCGGCGGTCTCCCAGCCCATGCGCCTGGGCGAGCACGAGGTGCTCGTCACCCCCAGCATCGGCATCGCGCTGTGCCCGCTGGATGGCGAGGATGATGAGACGCTGATGCGCAATGCGGACCTGGCCATGTACTTTGCCAAGCGCCGCGCGCCCGGCACCGCCGCGCTGTTCGTGCCCGAGATGAGCGCCGATGCGCTGCAGCGGCTCACCATCGAGGGCGAACTGCGTGGCGCCGTCGAGCGCAAGGAGCTGTGGCTGGAGTACCAGCCCCAGTACAGCCTGGACACCGCGCGCATCTCGGGGCTCGAGGCGCTGCTGCGCTGGAAACATCCCTCACTGGGACAGGTGCCGCCGGCCGAATTCGTGGCGATTGCCGAGCAGACCGGCCTCATCCTGCCCATCGGCGACTGGGTGCTCGGCACCGCCTGCGCCGAGGCCTGCGCCTGGCAGCGCGAGGGCCTGCCGCCGGTTCGGCTGGCCGTCAATGTCTCCGGCCTGCAGCTGGAGCAGCCGGACTTCCCGGCGCGCGTTGCCGCCATCCTCGAGGAGACCGGCCTTGCGCCGCGGCTGCTGGAGCTGGAGATCACCGAGTCGGTGCTGATGCAGGATGACGAGCGCGCGGTGCACGCCATCCGGCAGCTGCAGGCCATTGGCGTGGAGATCGCCATCGACGACTTCGGCACCGGGCACTCCAGCCTGGCGCGCCTCAGCAACCTGCCCGTGAACCGCCTGAAGATCGACCGCGCGTTCGTGCGCCGCGCGCACACCAGCAGCGCCGACAACGCCATCGCCACGGCCATGATCTCCATGGCGCGCACCCTGAACATCGAGGTGGTGGCCGAGGGCATCGAGGAGATGGGCCAGCTGCTGCTGCTGCAGGAACGCGACTGCGACCTCGGCCAGGGTTTCCTGCTCAGCCGGCCGCTGCACTCCGCCCAGGTGCGGCAGCTGCTGCGGCGGGCGGCCGCCGAAGCCGGCAGCACCCCCACCCAGCGCCTGCGCCGCCTCCTCGCCTGACTGGCCGGTCCGGCGGTGTTTGCCGCAGGGACCTGCCAGGGCCGCTATGCGAATTCCGCCGGCTGGTGGAACCAAGTCCTCCTCAGGCTGCTCTCACCTGTGCTTCCATTACACTAGGTGTGGCCGCGCAGAGCGGCCGCAGCAGCTTTTTTTGCGGACGCAGGCGGGGGTTGGGGGATGCGCAAGAGCGGAATTTTGGCGGGCTCGGCCGGCAGGCTGGCGGGCGCGGTGGCCACACTGGCCGGCCTGGCTGCATTGCCTGGACTGGCCCAGGCACAGGCGGCCTCCCACGCCGGCACCCTCGACCAGTTCGTGAAGAACTACTGCCTCGACTGCCACAACGCCGAGGACTGGGCAGGCAGCCTTGCCCTTGACACCCTCGACCTCAACCAGGTGGGGGACGAACCTGCGGTGTGGGAAGAGGCGGTCACCAAGCTGCGCGGCCGGCTGATGCCGCCGGCCGGGCAGAAGCAGCCGGGGCAGGGCGAGGTCGACGCCGTGGTGCGATTCCTGGAAACCTCGCTCGACGCGGCAGCGGCGGAGCGCAAGCATGTGGGCCACGTGCCCATCCAGCGCCTGAACCGCGACGAGTTCGCCGCCTCGGTGAAGGCGCTGATCGGCGTCGACATCAATGCCCGCCAGGCCCTGCCATCCGAAATCGAGGTGGAGGGCTTCAGCAACATCGCCGAGGCGCTGGCCATGTCGCCGGCCTTCCTCGAGCAGTACATGTCGGCGAGCCGCCGCGCGGTGCGGCTGGCCATCGGCGATCCGGTGCCCAAGCTGGCCAAGGTGTTCGTGCCGGCCCAGGTGGGCAAGCCCACCAACTACCCGCTGGGCACACGCGCCGCCGTCGGGGCGGGCCGCGGCGCCGGCATGAGCTTCACCTACGTCTTCCCGGCCGACGGCGAATACCGCTTCAACGTCACCGAAGAAGACTACATGGACATGGGCCTGTACCCGCGCGGCGCGGAAAATCCCGCCACCCTGGTGATTCTGGTCGACGGCGTCGAGGTGGCCCGCAAGGAAGTCGGCGGCGGGGAGTGGCTCGACATCGCCGACCGCGATGGCGCCGAAGGCAAGAAGAAACTGCTGGAGATGGTCTCCACGCCGGCAAAGGTGAAGGCGGGACGCCGCGAGGTGGCGATCACCTACGTCCAGCACGCCAATTCACTGAGCAACAATGCCGCCGGCGGCGGCGGCTTCGGCGGCGGCGGACGGGTCACCAACATGCCCGCGGTGCTGACCGGCATCGAGATCGAGGGTCCGTTCAACCCCACCGGCCTGTCGATGAATGACAGCCGCGCCCGCATCTTCGTCTGCCAGCCCGGCACGCCGGCCGAGGAGCGGCCCTGCGCCGAGAACATCGCGCGCCACATGGCGATGCAGGCCTTCCGCCGTCCCGTCACCGGCGACGACATCTCCTTTTTGATGAAGTTCTACGAGATGGGGCGCTCCGAGCCGGGCGGCTTCGACGCCGGCATCACCGAGATGATGGTGGCCATCCTCTCAAGTCCCGACTTCCTCTACCGGGCCATCCCGGCGCCGCGCAGTCCCGGCGAGACCCGCCTGCTCACCGACCTGGAGCTGGCCACCCGCCTGTCGTTCATGGTCTGGAACACCGGCCCCGACAAGGAGCTGCTCGAACTCGCCGCCGCCAACCGGCTGTCCGACAAGTCGGTGATGAGCGCGCAGGTGAAGCGCATGATGAAGGATCCGCGTGCCAATGCGCTGGTGGAATACTTCGCGCTGGGCTGGCTGAACCTCGACGAACTCGAGAAGGTGGAGCCCACCACGCAGGGCTGGAACGCCGCCATGCGCGGCAATTTCGAGACCGAGATCCGCATGTTCCTCTCCAGCGTGCTGCTGGAAGACCGCAGCGTGCTCGACCTGCTCACGGCCGACTGGACCTTCGTGAACGAGGCCCTCGCCCAGCACTACGGCATCACCGGCGTGCGCGGACCGCTGTTCAAGCGCGTGCAGCTCACCAACGAGAACCGCTTCGGCCTGCTGGGCAAGGGCGCGGTGCTGCTGCGCACTTCCTATGCCGACCGCACCTCGCCGGTGCTGCGCGGCGCCTGGGTGCTGGAGAAGCTGATGGGCACGCCGCCGACCCCGCCGCCCCCGGGCGTTGAGACCGACCTGTCGATCCGCGACGGGCAGGCGCCCACCACCATCCGTGCGCGCCTGGAGGCGCATCGGGAGAACCCCACCTGCATGGGCTGCCACGGCCTGATCGACCCGCCGGGCCTGGCCCTGGAAAACTACGACAACCAGGGCCGCTGGCGCGACACCGATGCCGCCGCGCGCGTGGCCATCGACGCCACCACGGTGCTGTCCAGCGGCAAGAAGCTGGAGGGCCCGGCCGACCTGCGCCGCCACCTGCTCTCGCAGCCCGACCAGTTCCCCACCACGGTGACCCGGCGCCTGATGATGTTCGCGCTGAACCGTGAGATCGAACACGAGGACATGCCGGAAGTCCGGCGCATCGTGCGTGAGGCGGCGGCGAAGAACTACACCCTGGGTGCGATCATCGAGGGCATCGTCAACAGCGACGCCTTCCGCCGCCAGGGCGCCGAAAAACACCAACCGCAGGCCGTGGCGTCCACCCTGGGTGGAACGATCGCGAACAGGGATCAATAAGGAGAGCAGCGATGGCGTATTTCATCACCAGGAAGCACCTGTCCCGGCGCACATTCCTGCGGGGTACCGGCGTGGCGCTGGGCCTCCCCTTCCTCGATGCCATGGTGCCGGCCAGCACCGCGCTGGCGCAGACGGCGGCCATGCCGAAGCAGCGCGCGGGCTTCTTCTACCTGCCGCACGGCGCCATCATGAACAACACGCCGTACGGCAAGGAAGTCGACGGCTGGACCAGCAGCGGCAAGGGCGCCGACTTCACGCTGGGCAGGACGGTGGCGCCACTTGAACCGTTCAAGCAGTACCTGACCACCTTCGAGAACATCGAGAACAAGGCTCCGAACAACTCGGTGCATACGCTGAACCCGGCCACCTGGCTGGCCTGCGTATCTCCCGACACTTCGGCCAGCGGCCCGAGCCTGGCCACCACACTCGACCAGGTGATCGCGCAGAAGATCGGCCGCGAGACCGCCCTGCCCTCGATGGAGCTGGCCTCCGAGACCACCATCCAGATCGCCGCGGGCAGCGGCAGCTACTATTCCTTCACCACCACCTACGCGGCACCCAACAAGCCGCTGCCGATGGAATTCAACCCGCGCAAGGTGTTCATCCAGCTGGTGGGCGAATTCGACTCGCTGGCCGAGCGCGAGGAGCTGCTGCGCAAGAACGCAAGCATCCTCGACATGATCGCCGCGCGCACCACCTCGCTGCGCAAGACCCTGGGCCCGGCCGACCAGCGCGCGCTGGACGACTACCTTGAAACCGTGCGCGAGATCGAACGTCGCGTGACCATGGCGCAGGCCAAGGACATGAGCGCGGTCGATGTTCCCCCCGCTCCCATCGGCGTGCTGGAAGACTTCGACCAGCAGCTGAAGCTGATGTTCGACCTGATCGCGCTGGCCTACCAGACCGACATGACGCGCGTGGTGACCTTCGCGATGGCCGCCGAGGGCACCGACCGCCCCTATCCGAACGTGAACGTGTCCGGCGGCTTCCACCCGGTGAGCCACCACACCAACACGCGCGAGCGCATCGACGAGCTGCTGCGCATCCAGCGCTACCACATGGAGCGTTTCGCCGACTTCGTGAAGAAGCTGGCGGATACAAAGGAAGGCGACGGCAGCATCCTCGACCACTCGCTGTTCCTCTATGGCTCGAACATGGGCAACAGCAACGCCCACGACAACTACCCGCTGCCCGAGATCGTGATCGGCGGTGCCATGGGCCGGCACAAGGGCGGCAAGAACCTCACCCTGCCGCCGCGCACGCCGCTGGCCAACCTGCACCTGAGCTTCCTGGAGAAGTTCGGCATCGAGCAGGAGAAGTTCGGCATCAGCACGGGCAGGATCGCGGAACTCTAAAGATGCAGCAACGTGACCGACGGAATTTCCTGAAGACCGGTGCCGGCGCCCTCGCCGGCATGGCCACCCTGCCGATGCTGGGCGGCCTTGCCGGCTGCCAGACCGCTCCCGGCCGCCGGGCCACTCCCGTGCAGCTCGGCACGCAGCCCCTCGGGGAACGGCTCAGCGTCGTCACGGGCGCGCCCGGCAACGTGCTCGTGCTCGATGCCGGCAGCGACGTGCTGCTGGTGGACAGCGGCTCGGCCGAGGCGGCTCCCGCCCTGCAGAAGCTGCTGGGCGGCAAGCCAGTGCGCACCCTGGTCAACACGCACTACCACTCCGACCAGACCGGCGGAAACGCGCTGTTCGGCGCGGCCGGCGCACAGATCCATGCCCAGACGATCACGAAGCAGTGGCTGGCGGCGGACTACTGGTCGCCCTCCCAGGACCGCTGGATCAAGGCGCCTCCGAAGGAGGCCGTGCCGAAGGTCACCTTCCGCGACCAGCATGAACTGACGGCCGGTGGCGAGCGCATCCAGTGCGGCTACCTGCTCGAGGCGCATACCCGCGGCGACGCTTATGTGTATTTCCGCGACGCCAACGTGCTGGCAGCGGGCGACGTGCTCTCCCCGGAGCGCGATCCGGTGCATGACTGGTTCGCCGGTGGCTGGCTGGGCGGCCGCGTCGATGCACTGGAGGCACTGATCGAGCTCACCAATGAATCAACGCGCATCGTGCCGGCCTATGGCCCGGTGATGACGCACGCGGAGCTGGTGGCCGAATGCGACCTGATGCGCCGGATCTACGACAAGACTTCCGGCCTGATGGCCAAGGGCCAGAGCGGCAAGGACATGCTCGAGTCGGGCGCCCTCGATGAATTCGGCCGCAAGTTCCAGGACCCGGCGCGCTTCCTCTACGACCTCTCCAAGGGCTATCAGGCGCACTACACCAATGTGGGAGCCAACGTTGTCTAACTTCAACCGCCGTGCCCGGGGCTTCCGGGCGATCGCCGCCATCGGCCTGCTGTGCTTCGGCACCGGCGTGATGGCCGCGCAGGCCGACCGCCAGGTCACGCTGGTGGACTGGGCGCGCGAGGCGAAGCGCGATTCGCTGCTGGCCGCGATCACCTCCCCGGACGTCGATGTGAACGTGCGCTCCGGCGACGGCTCCACCGCGCTGATGTGGGCCGCCTTCCACGGCGACCAGGAGATGGTCGGTGCGCTGCTGAAGGCCGGCGCGAAGGCCAACGCGGCCAACAGGTACGGCGCCACCGCGCTCACCGAAGCCATCCGGCTTGGCGACATGGCCATCTTCCGCACCCTGCTGGATGCCGGCGCGGACATCGAGTCCCCGAATCCGGACAACGAGACGGCGCTGATGCTGGCGATCAGCGAGAACCAGCCGGAGATGGCGAAGATCCTCATCGAGCGCGGCGCCAACGTGAAGGCCATGGAAACCTTCCGCGACCAGACGGCGCTGATGTGGGCGGCCGGCAACAACCAGCCGGAAATCCTCGACATGTTGCTGGCGCGCGGCGCCGCCGCGCAGGTCAACCTGCGTGGCAAGCATGATGACTGGGCGCGGCAGCTCACCTCCGAGCCGCGCGCGCAGTTCGGCACGCGCCACACCGGCGGCCTGACCGCGCTGCTCTACGCCACGCGTTCCGGCTGCCTGCCCTGCGCCGAGTCGCTGATCAAGGCCGGCGCCGACGTGAACCTGCCGAACCCCGACGGCGTCACGCCCTTGATCAACGCGCTGGACAACCGGCGCTTCGACATCGCCATGCTGCTGCTGGACAAGGGCGCCAATCCCCATACCTGGGACTGGCATGGCCGCACGCCGCTGTACACGGCGGTGACGATGAACGTCACCGGTGGCGGTGGCGGGTTCGGCGGCGGACGGGGCGGGCCGGGCGGTGGCCGCGGACCCGGTGGTCCGGGAGGACCTGGTGGCCCCGGTGGACCCGGTGGTCCCGGTGGTCCCGGCGGTTTCGGCGGCGGCGCCCCGGGTGGTCCCGGCGCGGGCGCTGCGCGCGCACCGGCCGTCACCGCGATGGACGTCATCAACCGCCTGCTCGACATCGGCGTGGACACCAACCACCAGCTCACGCAGAAGCGCCCCTACGGCACCGGCGGCGGCCGCTTCGAGCAGTACGATCGCCGCGGCGGCACCGGTCCGCTGATGATCGCGGTGATGAACAACGACCATGAGGCCATCCAGGCGCTGCTGGCGCACGGGGCCGAGGTCGACCTGCGCAATGTGTTCGAGATGACGCCGCTGATGATCGCCGTGGGCATGACCGGCACCGCCGGCCGCGCCGGCGGCGGCGGACCCGGCGGTGATCCTGCCCGCACGCTGCGCACCCTGGAACTGCTGCTGGACGCGGGCGCCAACATCGACGCCCAGGTGACCGGCAGCCAGAAGCGCACCGCCAGGCTGGTGTCCTATGTGCAGGGCCGCAATGACCAGGAGGGCAAGACCGCCCTGATGCACGCCGCCGAGACCGGCAACGACCGCATCGCCAAGCTGCTGCTGGACCGCGGCGCAAACCCGCAGGTCAAGGATGCCGCCGGCAAGACGGCGCTGGACATTGCGCGCGCCGCACCGCCCGTGGGCGACGAGACCGAGCAGCAGAAGCAGGCGCGCCTCAGGGTGGAGGCAGGCCGCAAGGCCATGGTGCCGCTGATGGAAGCTGCCATTGCCCGCAGTGGCGGCGGCTAGCTGCGGCCGCCAGTCTGGACCAGAAGGCCGGCCGACCCGCCGGCCTTTTTTCTGCACCACCGTGGTGCACATACAGTTGGTTCGACCAATGGTTGGTCCAGCTGCATAATCCCCCGCCGACAAGAACCAGAACTCAACCCGGGGGGCCCACTTCCGTGACTACACCTGAACTGAGCGGTGCCGACACCGCCTGGATGCTCACGTCCACCGCACTCGTGCTTTTCATGACGCTGCCGGGCCTGGCGCTGTTCTACAGCGGCCTGGTGCGCAGCAAGAACTCGCTCTCCATCCTCGTGCAGTGCTTCGCCATCACCGGCGTGGTCACGGTGCTGTGGTATGCGGTGGGCTACAGCCTGGTGTTCCGCGACGGCGGCAGCGCCCAGGCGGTGATTGGCGGGCTGGGCGCGGCGTTCTTCGGTGACCTGACGCGCGAAGGCCTCACCGGCACCATTCCCGAGCCACTGTTCGCCATGTTCCAGATGACCTTTGCCATCATCACGCCGGCGCTGGTGATCGGCGGTTATGCCGAGCGCATCCGCTTCAGCGCGGTGCTGTGGTTCTCGGCCCTGTGGCTGCTGCTGGTGTACGTGCCCATCGCGCACTGGATCTGGGGCGGTGGCTGGCTGGCCGGGCTGGGCGTGATGGACTTCGCCGGCGGCCTGGTGGTGCACGTGAACGCGGGCATGGCCGCGCTGGTGTGCGCCATCGTCATCGGTCGCCGCCGCGGCTTCCCGCAGGTGCCGATGCCGCCGCACAGCCTGCCGCTGGCGGCCTGCGGCGCGGGCATGCTGTGGGTGGGCTGGTTCGGCTTCAACGGCGGCAGCGCGCTCGGGGCCGGCAGCGGCGCCTCGATGGCCGTGCTGGTCACGCACCTGGGCGCCTCGGCCGGCGCGCTGGCGTGGATGGTCATGGAGTGGAGCAAGTACGGCAAACCGAGCCTCCTGGGCGTGATCACCGGCATGGTGGCGGGCCTCGGCACCATTACGCCGGCATCCGGCTTCGTGGGCGTGGGCGGCGCGCTGGTGATTGGCCTGGCCGCGGGCGTGGTGTGTTTCCTGGCCACGCAGTTCCTCAAGCGCGTGCTGCACCTGGATGACTCGCTGGACGTCTCACCCGTGCACGGCGTGGGCGGCATCGTCGGCAGCCTGCTCACCGGCGTGTTCGCGGCGGCCTCGCTGGGGGGGACCGGATTCTCCGTGCAGGAGTCGATCGGGGCCCAATTCGGCGTGCAGGCGCTGGGCGTAGTGGTCACGATGGCCTGGTGCGGACTGGTCACCTGGGGCCTGCTGAAGCTGATCGACGTCACGCTGGGCCTGCGCGTGGGCGAGGAATCCGAATCCCAGGGCCTGGATCTGGCCGAGCACGGCGAACGGGGCTACATTCACTAGAGGATGAGCCAGGACGTCATTTCGCACGAGGAAGGCGCCGGCAGCGGCGCCTTCTTCCTTTCGCGCGACGGTACACGCATCGCCGAGATGACGTACCGGCGCCTCTCGCCCGACCGCATCCTCATCGACCACACCTTCGTGGACCCGGCCCTGCGGGGGCGCGGCGTGGCCCGGCAGCTGCTCGATGCCGCGGTGGCCTGGGCCCGCCAGGAAGGCGTCCTGATCAGCGCCACCTGTTCCTATGCCGTGGTGCAGCTGGCGCGCGACGCCTCGCTGGCGGACGTGCGCGGCTGAATGGAGAACCCGCGACTCTCCAAGCGCATGGGCGAGCTGGGCCTGTGCTCGCGCCGCGAGGCCGAACGCTGGATCACCAATGGCTGGGTGAAGGTGGACGGCCAGGTCATCGACACACTCGGCGTGCGCGTCCCGCCGCAGGCACGCATCGAGATCGATCCTGCCGCGCGCGCGCACCAGCAAACGCAGGTCACCATCCTGCTGCACAAGCCGGTAGGGTTTGTCTCCGGACAGGCCGAGGATGGCTACGAACCGGCCGTGGTGCTCATCCGGCCTGAGAACCGCTGGAGCGGCGATACCCTGCCGCTGCGCTTTGATCCGGCGCACCTGCGCGGCCTTGCGCCGGCGGGCCGGCTGGACATCGATTCCACCGGGCTGCTGGTGCTCACGCAGGACGGGCGGGTGGCGAAACAGCTCATCGGCCAGGACTCCAGCATCGACAAGGAATACCTGGTGCGCGTGGAGGGCCGGCTTGCGCCCGGCGGGCTGGAACGCCTGCGCCACGGGCTGTCGCTGGACGGCGTGAGGCTCAGGCCCGCCGTCGTCGCCTGGCAGAACGACGAGCAGCTGCGTTTTGTGCTGCGCGAGGGCCGCAAGCGGCAGATCCGCCGCATGTGCGAGCTGGTGGGGCTGACAGTCACGGGGCTGAAGCGGGTGCGCAGCGGCAAGGTGCTGCTGGGCGGGCTGCCGGCGGGAAAATGGCGCTACCTGCGCCCGGACGAGCGTTTCTGAGGCGGTGCCACTGCGCCGCGCGGCCTCAGCGCGTGGCCGACTCTTTCCTGAAGCCCCTGGCCACGAGATAGACCTCGCGTGATTCCTTGCGCGAAGCGGCAGGCTTCCTGATCAGCACCTTCTCGAAGTGCGAGCGCAGCTCCTTCAGATACTGGTCGGACCCTGCGCCCTGGAACATCTTGGCCACGAACGTGGCGCCGGGCTTGAGCATCTGGCGCACGGTATCCAGCGCCAGCTCGAGGAAATAGATCGAGGAGGCCTGGTCCGCGGAGGCGATGCCGGTGATGTTGGGCGCGATGTCCGAGATGACCAGGTCGAACTTTTCCCCGCCCAGCCAGTCCAGCAGCTGCTGCACGATGCCCTCGTCGGTGAAATCGCCCTGTATGAAGTCCACGTTGCGCAAGGCATCCATGGGCAGGATGTCGGTGGCCAGGATATGGCCCCTGGCTCCCACCAGCCGGCTGGCCACCTGCGACCAGCCGCCGGGCGCCGAACCCAGGTCGAGGATGCGCATGCCGGGGCGGATCAGCTTGTCCTTCTCGTTCAGCTCCAGCAACTTGTAGGCGGCCCGGGACCGGTAGCCATCCTTCCGGGCCTGCTTGACGAAGGGGTCGCTGAGGTGGCGCGAAATCCAGCTGGCGCTGCTCTTGGATCGGGACATGGTGCGGAAATCACGCGGTAGAATGCGGGGATTGTAAACCCTCTGCCGGATTGACCGGCCAGGATGTCCGCGGTGATCCGCATCTCCGGGCTGCAGCTGCCGCTCGACTACACACCCGAATCCCTGCGCGCCGCCATCGTGGGCCGGCTGGCCATCGACGAGGCCGACCTGCTGGACTTCACGCTGTTCAAGCGCAGCCACGACGCGCGCCGCAAGAACAGCGCCGTTGTCTTCGTCTGCATCATCGACGCTGCGGTGCGCGACGAGGCCTCGGTGCTCAGGCGCTTCGCGCACGACCGGCAGGTCGAGGTCGCACCCGACACCGCCTACCACCCGGTGGCAAGGGCGCCGGCCACGCTGCGCGAGCGGCCGCTGGTGGTGGGCTTCGGCCCCGCCGGCCTGTTCGCCGCGTTGCTGCTGGCGCAGATGGGTTTCCGCCCCATCGTGCTGGAGCGCGGGCGCGAGGTGCGGCGGCGCACACGCGACACCTGGGCGCTGTGGCGGCAGCGCATCCTCACGCCCGAGTCCAACGTGCAGTTCGGCGAGGGCGGCGCGGGCCTGTTCTCCGACGGCAAGCTCTACAGCCAGATCCGCGACCCGAAGTTCTACGGCCGCAAGGTGATGCACGAATTCGTGCGCGCCGGCGCGCCGGCGGAAATCCTCTACGTGAGCAAGCCGCACATCGGCACCTTCCGCCTCACCGGCGTGGTGAGCGCAATGCGCGAGGAAATCCTCTCGCTCGGCGGCGAGGTGCGCTTCGAGAACCGCGTCACCGACCTGCTGCTGGAGGATGGCCGCATCGGGGGCGTGGTGCTCGACAATGGCGAGGCAGTGCAATCCCGCCACGTGGTGCTTGCGCCGGGACACAGCTCGCGCGACACCATGCGCATGCTGGAGCGGCGCGGCGTGTTCCTGGAGGCCAAGCCGTTCTCCGTCGGCTTTCGCATCGAGCATCCGCAGTCGATGATCGACCGGGCGCGCCTCGGGCGCTTCGCCGGGCACAAGGAGATCGGCGCCGCCGACTACAAGCTGGTGCACCACGCCCGCAACGGGCGCGGCGTGTACAGCTTCTGCATGTGCCCCGGGGGCACCGTGGTGGCGGCGACTTCCGAACCACAGCGCGTGGTCACCAACGGCATGAGCCAGTACTCGCGCAATGAGCGCAATGCCAATGCCGGCATCGTGGTGGGCATCAGCCCCGAGGTGGACTACCCGGGCGGACCGCTGGCCGGCCTGGCGCTGCAGGAAGGGCTGGAATCCGGCGCCTTCGTGCTCGGCGGCAGCAACTACAACGCGCCGGCGCAGCTGGTGGGCGATTTCCTGCGTGGCCGGGCCTCCACCGGACTGGGCGATGTGATTCCCTCGTACAAGCCGGGCGTGCAGCCTTGCGACCTTGCCCCGGCGCTGCCGGACTACGCCATCCAGGCCATCCGCGAGGCACTGCCGGCCTTCGGGCGCCAGATCCGCGGCTTCGACCGCGAGGATGCGGTGCTCACCGGCGTGGAGACGCGCACCTCCTCCCCCGTACGCATCACGCGCGACCCTGGAACGCTGCAGAGCCTGAATGTCCGCGGCCTGTATCCCTGCGGCGAAGGCGCGGGCTACGCCGGCGGCATCCTCTCCGCAGGCGTGGATGGCATCCGGGTGGCCGAGGCGGTGGCGCGGAGCCTCGCATGAAGTTCGAGGACATCCGCAAGCTGCAGCAGAGGAAGTTCCGCGAGCAAGCCGGCTGGTACCTGCTTGAGGGCGAGCACCTGGTGCAGGAGCTGCAGAAGGCTGCCGTGCGCGAGCCGAAGCTGCGCACCAGCGAGATCTACGTCACCGGCGGGCATGAGCGCTGGCGCAGCCAGCTCACCGTGCATGTCGTCACCACCCGGCAGATGGAGCAGATCAGCGAGACCCGCACGCCGCAGGGCATCGTGGCCGTTGCACCCATGCTGCCGCCACCCGCGCCGCAGCCCGGCGAGCGCGCCATCTACCTGCACGAGATCCAGGACCCGGGCAATCTCGGCACCATCCTGCGCACGCTGGCCTGGTTCGGGAAGTTCCGTTGCCTGCTCGGTCCGGGCAGCGTCGATCGGTACAACGGCAAGGTGGTCCGGGCGAGCATGGGCGCCATCTTCCACGTGCCGGTGGAGGCCGACGTGTCGCTGGAGTCGTTGCCGGCGCGTTTCCCGCGCATGGCCAGCCTCGACCTGAAGGGCGAATCCATCGCGGCGCCGGCCTTCCGGCAGTTCGACTGCTACCTCTTCGGCAATGAGGCACGCGGCCTGCCGCGGACGCAGGTGGCGGCGCTGGGTGCACAGCCCTTCGCCATCCGCGGCACCGGCGCAATGGAATCGCTCAACGTCGCCGCGGCCGTCACGGCCTGCCAGTACGAGCTGGCGCGCGGCGAGGGTTGAGGCAGCTCAGCGGCCGGCCGGCGCCCCGCCAGGATCGCGGCAGGCATAGGGCGCGTAGGAAACATCCGCGGGCAACACCACGTCGGTGCCACTCCATGTGCCCGCGAAATACTCCGGATCCTCCGCCACGAAGCTGCGCGTCAATCGTGTGCCGGTGGCATCCAGCGCGAATCGCTCGACAATCTTCAGCCGCGTGCCGTGCAGGATGCGTGAATCGGCGTTGAGCACGCCCGGCGCGAACCCCGTGGTCTCCACCACCAGCACGTCACCCTCCCAGCGTCCCACCGAATAACCGGCGCGCGAGGGCGTGTGGCCCGCCGGTGGCGCGCGGCGATCCAGGTGGATCTCGCGCACCAGGTCCATGTGTCCATAACGCAGCGTGATGCGCGCCGGCGCCTGCTCGATGCGGTTCACCACCGAATCGAAGGTCCAGTCGAAGAGGATGCTGGTGGGCTCGCAGCGCAGCCGCGGATTGTCGGTGCTGGCCGGGTCAAAGGCCTGCACCGCCTGGCGGCCGCGTGCGGTGAGCTGCACGGGGATCGGGCGGTCCCACGCTGCCTTGACGGGATCCGCGGCCAGCGAGGCAGGCGTGCCGCGCGCGCCGGGGAATGCACCCTGTCCTCCCGGCAGGTCGCCGGGCTTCATCCCGGCCGCTTCGCTCAGCGGCACCAGCGTGCCGAGCTGGCCGCGCGGATCGGACATCACGCGCTGCTCGGCAGCCCATTCGCCCGCCAGGTTCGGCCGGCCATCCGCGGTGCGCATGGCGCGACGCGCCGGCGCAGGTGCGGCCTGCGCAACCGCGAGCTGGCGCTGTCCATAGCGGTCCATGCTGCTGCCGTCGGCGAACAGGATGGTGGCGAGGTAACACTGGTTGGGCTTGCGCCGCTCCGGCGAGCCGGTGACGGTGATGGTGGTGCCGATGCGGAACATCTCCCGCGTCCAGCCCGAGCGGCGCAGCGCGTTCACCGAGCGCATCTCGCACTTCCATGCCGCAGTCCTGCCATCGGCGCCGCGCACCTCAAGGTGAATCCAGGAGTGGGGATTGATCAGCTCGATCTCTGTGAGCCGGCCCGTGATGGTGATGTCCTTGTTCAGGTCCCAGTTGGAGATGCCATGGTGCGCCTGTGCGAGGCCGGCCAGTGCGCCGAGCAACACTGCCGCGAGGGCCGTTCCGGTCTTCATGCCCGCTTCCCCTGCTGATTGACCGCCACCGGCAGGATAGGCAGGCTGCGCACGGCGTGCAATCCGTGCCGCAGGCAGGGTGCCCATGACGACAACCAGGCCACCACGGCCGCCTGGTCAGTCGCGCAGCGAGGTGCGCGCGGGTTCCTGTCGCAACGCCTGTTCGATGGCCGCGCGGTCCGGCGTGCCGGCTGCCAGGGCCTGCTGGAGCTTCTTCACGTAGTCCTCGCGCCGCTTTGGCGGCAGCATGGGCTCGCTGGCGTCCACCACCGCATCGAGCAATGCCGGACCGGGGTGGGCCAGCACATCCTCCAGCTCCGCGGCACACTGGTCCGCCGCCGACACGCGCCGCGCATGCATGCCCATGGCATGGGCCACCTGCGCGAAGTCGACAGGCGCCAGGTCGCAGGCGAACTCGGGATTGCCGAGGAACATCATCTGCTCCCACTTGATCTGTCCCAGCGAGCTGTTGTTGACCACGATGACCTTCACGGGCAGGCGGTAGCGCACGCAGGTGGAAAGCTCGGCAAGGCTCATGCCGAGGCCGCCGTCGCCCACCACCGCCACCACCTGGCGGCCGGGGAAGGCCAGCGCCGCGGCGATGGCATAGGGTACCCCGCAGCCCATCGAGGCCAGCGTTCCTGAAACGCCGAAGCGTTGCGTGCCGCGGATCTGCAGGTACTGGGCCGCCAGCCCGGTGTTGTGGCCGCAGTCCGTGGCAATGATGGCGTCGTCGGCCAGCCGTGCATCCAGTTCGGCCACCACCCGCTGGGGTTTCATCGGCGTCCCGGAAAGCGCGGCACCGGAGGCAAGCGCACCCAGCCATCCGGCTTTCCACCGCGCGGCCTGCTCGAGGAAACTGCGGTCCGCCACCGGTGACAACTGGCGATTGAGACACTCCAGGCTCTCGCCTGCGTCGCCGATGAGGGCCGCATCCACCGGATAACGCAGGCTGATGCGTGCGCCATCCGCATCGATCTGCACCACCTTTGCCTGGCCGGGCGGCGGGTAGTACTCCACGTAGGGAAAGCCGGAGCCGACGATCAGCAGCGTGTCGCAGGCAGCCAGCACCTGCTGCGACGCGCGCGAACCCAGGTAACCCACGCCACCGGTGACATGCGGATGCACGTCCGGCACCACGTCCTTGCCCAGCAGCGCCTTGGCGATGGGCGCTGCCAGCAGTTCACTGGTGCGCAGCAATGCCTCACTGGTTCCGCGTGCGCCCTGCCCCGCGAGGATGGCGATGCGCCGTCCCTGCTGCAGCAGGTCCGCGGCGCGCGCCACGTCAGCCGCGCCGGGCACCAGCCGCGTGGCGGTGGCGTTGATGGATGGCTCCACCTTGTGCCGCGGCGAAGGCTGGTCCTGGTGCAGTTCCTCCTCCTGCACGTCCACCGGAATGGCGATGTGCGCCACGCCGCGTCGGGCGAGCGCCGTGCGGCAGGCCAGCGAAACACCGGCGCGCACATGCTGTGCGCCCTGTATGGCCGCGCTGTATTCGGCCACGTCCTGGAACAGGCGCGGATGGTCCACGTCCTGCTGCGTATGGGTGTGCGCGAGGTCGTGGTAGGGCAACCCCGTGATGGCCAGCACGGGCGCACGATCGAAGCGCGCGTCGTAAAGTCCATTGAGCAGGTTGATGCCGCCGGGCCCGGTGGTGGCAAGGCAGACGCCCAGGCGGCCGGTCCACTTCGCGTGCGCGCAGGCCATGAAGGCCGCAGCCTGCTCATGCCGTGCCTGGATGAAGCGGATGCTCCGCTGCCGCGTGCGCAGCGCCTCCATCAGTCCGTTGATGCCATCCCCGGGGAGCCCGAAGATCCGGTCCACGCCCCACTCGACGAGTGTGTCGATGAAGATGTCGGCCGCGCGCGATGCCATGCCCTTGAGCCTGCACTTCGCCACGGCGCGGGGCATTCCGCCGCAGGCGCCCAAGCGGGTAGGACGATGCCTGCGCCCGGTGGCCTCAGGCGCCCCGCCAGCCGTCAGGGCGAGCGGTTTGCCGCCGGTGCGTCGGGTGGCTCCTGGTAGCCGTTGCGTTCCAGTTTCAGGTCCGGCCGCAGTTCGCACAGCACGCAGTCGGGCTGGTGGTTTTCCGGCACCCGCCCGCTCACCGGATTGGTGTAGGTGAACCACATGGGAAGGATGGCCGGCCACGGCGTGGACACGCCCGTGCCGCCCTGGAAATGCTCCTCGCGTCGTCCCAGCGCCGTCACGGGAATGTCGACGTTGGCGTTGTTGGCCGGGGCGCGGGGTGCGGCGCCAGCAGGCCGGGGCGCAGGATCCTTCGCCTTCGCCCACACGCCATCCTTCCAGGCCACGGGCGTGATATAGGGCTCGTCCAGCGTCAGCTCCCAGATGCGCCAGGCGCCATCCTCCAGCACGTAGCGGTCGTGGTACATGCCGCCCCAGAACGATGCGGCGAAGAAATCACCCGCCTTGCCCACGGACTTGCCGGTGCGCGGCTGGAACAGGCGGAAGCGGCCGGTGGCCGAGCGACCATCATCGGAGACCAGCACCACCGGCTGCATCAGCCAGTGGTAGGAGATGCCCTGCTGCACCTTGGGTGCCTCGCCGCGCACGCGCGCGGCGATCAGCCGGTCGCGGCCGATGTGGTAGCCCTGGAAGGGAGTCTCCTTGAAGCCGTTCTTCGCCATGGTGCTGGCCCAGCCCAGTGCGTTCATGTCATCGACGAAGAAGCCGTAGGCGGCGGAGATGTTCTCCACGCCATCATAGGCGGCGGAGCGGGCCAGTCGCCGCCGCGCCTCCTCCAGCGAGACCGGAGTGGATCGTCCCGGCGCGATGCGGCCGGTGAGGTTCCGCGTCGCCACCAGCTTCACGCTGCCCGCGGCCTTCACCGCGCGCCCGGTGACCGGGTGATCGCCGAGGAAGGAGGGCATGGCCAGGCCCGCCGGCGCCTCGTCGGCGCGGGGCACGGCTGCATCCGGCGCATTCGTCCCGGTGGGCGCCGGCTCGACGATGCGGCTCCTGCCCCAGCCCAGGAAGATGTCGGTCTTCACCTGCACGAAACGCCGCATCTCGCGGATCTTCCAGACGCCGTCCTCCTTCACGAAGCGGTTGCGGAAAGTGGCCACTTCCCACCATCCCTGCTCGCGGTCGGCCTCGCCCAGCATGCCCAGTTCGATGCCGCGCGCGAAGGCCTCGTTGCCGCCCGGGGAGATGGTGATGATCACGTCATTCTGCAGCCGGTCGTTCAACTGTCCATGCGAAAGCCCGGCCGCGCCGATGCCCTCCAGCCAGCGGAGTACGCCGGCCTTGCCCTTCCAGATGCCCTGGCCGCCGATTTCCACCACGCCCTCGTCGGCAAACAGGTCTGCCACGTCGTCCCACATCCGGCGGTCGGCGTAATAGCCATAGGCCGCCTGCAGGTTGCGGATGCGGTCCTCGTCGTTCATCACGTCCACGCGCGCCTGCAGCGCCGCCAGCGTGGCCTTCGTGGCCGGTGCGCGGCCTTCGGCGGGCGGAATGGGAATGCCCGCCTTCTCCGCGTCAAAATGATAGGGAACCACCGGCAGGTCGCCCCCGCCCCAGTTGGTCCAGCCTTCCTCGTAGGGGCCGTCGTACTGCGGGTTGTAGTGCGCGGTGGCGATCTTCCACACGCCCTGCTCGCGCACGTAGTCGTTGACGAACACGCCGCCCTCGATGCGCGCCTGCCCGCCGTGGCCGTGGAAGATGATGGCCTGCCAGCGCGCCTTCGCGCTGTTGCCGTCCACCGAGAGGTTCACCACGGGCGAATCGATCATCATGGCCGACAGGCTGCCGGCACGGTGCCCTTCGGTTCCACCGCCGTAGCGGGTGCGCAGGAAGGCGGCGATGGCGGCGGCACCCTGTGCCGTCCCGGCCGGCTTCACCAGGCCATCGAAAATGAAGCGCCCGTCGCGGGTGAACAGCGCGCCGACCTCGTTCCACAGGCCGTACTGCGCATACTGTGCATAGCTGTGCTGCAGCCTCTTGACCGCGCGCAGGCTTTCGGAGCGATCCACCTCGCGGGCAAATTGATCCAGCGCGGCGTCGGCATGGACCGGCATCGCGAGGACCAGGGCGAGCATCGCGCACAGCGCGGCAAGCAGGCGGGTCATGGCACTCTCCTGTGCTTTTCGTGAAGAATCGGCGCTCGGGCGACGCGTGTCCACCGTTGCCACGCCGACTTCCGCGTGGTGCAAGTCGGCTGCCTGCGCAGCACGGATCCCTCAGGACATGGCCGGTGGCCTGCGCGCCCGATGCCCCGGTTCAGCCCAGCGCATTCTGCCCCGCCACGGATGACGGTGACATCACCTCCCCGGGGAGCCCGGCCGCGGCCATGAACTGCGCAAACGCCTCGTGCAGGCGCGAGATGTCGGCGGCACTGGCGTGCTGGCCCCTGCGCAGGCGTGCGTCCAGGGCAGCAGCCATGCGTGAGAATGCCATGGCGCCCACCTGCCCCGCCCCGCCTTTCAGGGTGTGCGCCGCGCGGCGCAGGTTTTCCCAGTCGCCGGCCGCCAGTTGCGCCTGCATCTCCGGCAGCGCGCGACGCACGTTGGCACAGAACAGGGCCAGCAGTTCCTGCACGCACTCCACCCCGTTGCCATCCGTTTCCATCAGGGGCGCGAGGATGGCCGGATCATAGGCGACGTCCATTGCGGCACCCACGTGCGGGGCCGCTGCAGAGGCAGCCGCGGGACCCTGGGAGCGGCCGCGACACCAGCGCTGCACACATTCGAGCAGGGTCTCGGCCTGCACCGGCTTGGAGAGGAAGTCGTTCATGCCCGCCGCCAGGCAGGTGTTGCGGTCCTCGGCGAAGGCATTGGCCGTGACCGCAATCACCGGCACCTCGCGATTCAGGTCGCCACAGACGCCACTGCGCAAGAGCCGGGTGGCCTCCAGGCCGTCCATGTCGGGCATCTGCCAGTCCATCAGCACGGCGTCGAAGTGCTGTCCGCCGAGCAGGTCCAGGGCCTCGGCACCGTTGGTGGCGACAAGGCATTGCATGCCGCGGCCTTCCACCATCGCCCGCACCACCAGGCGGTTCACCGGGTCGTCCTCGACAAGCAGGACCTTCGACGCCACCGCGCTGCCTTCCGATCGTGCGGCGGAGGTTGCATCAGCGGTCTCATGGGCGCCTGTGAGACATTCGCGCAGCATCGAGCAGGTCACCGGCCGGCTCAGCACCATCGCGCCCGGTTGCGGTGCGGGCACCTTGCCGAGCAGCGCGTGCGCCGCCCCGGCGGCGCGCACCGCATCCATTACCGCGCCACTGTCCGGCGCGTCCGCGGCGATGAGCCACAGGTCTGCACCGTCGCCCTGGCCTCCAGGCTGCGCCAGCGCGGCACGAACGGCCGCCAGGTCGTCCAGGAACCGCCCCTCCGCGCCCAGCCGCCGCAGCAGCGCCGCCAGCGCGCGGCGCCGCTGGGGCATCGGCTCGTAACAGCTCACGCGCCGCGCGACTGGCACCGGCGAATCCACGGCACGGACCACCTCCGGCAACGGCAGGCGCAGGGTAAAGCGCGAACCGGAACCGGGCGTGGATTCCACGCTCACGTCGCCACCCATCAGCCTTGCAATCTCGCGGCAGATGGTCAGGCCCAGCCCGCTGCCACCGAACCGGCGCGTGGCAGAGGCATCGGCCTGCTGGAACGGCTGGAAGATGCGCTCGAGCATGTGGGCGGGAATGCCCACGCCGGTGTCGGAGACACAGAAGCTGAGCAGGTTGCCATTGGCACGGCTGACAGTGAGGCTCACGCTGCCGGCATCGCTGAACTTCACGGCATTGCCGAGCAGGTTCTGCAGCAGCTGCTTCAGGCGCGAAGCATCACCCTTGCACCAGGCCGGCACGTCCGGATCGATCTGGCACTCCAGTGCCAGGGCCTTGACGGCGGCGCCCGCGGCGGCCGGCGCCAGGGCGGCCTCCACGCAGGCCAGCAGGTCGAACGGACGGTTGTCGGTCTGCATGCGCCCGGCCTCGATGCGCGAGACGTCCAGCACCCCGTCGATGAGGTCCAGCAGGTTGGTGCCGCTGGTCTGGATGATGCGCACCAGCTCCTGCCGGAAGGCCGGATCATGGCCGGATTTCTGCAGCAGCTGCGCGGCGCCGATGACACCGTTGAGCGGGCTGCGCAGCTCGTGGCTCATGTTGGCCAGGAAGCGGGTCTTGGCCACCGAGGCGGATTCGGCCAGCCGGCGCGCCGCCTCCGCGGCGGCGGCGGACTCGCGCAGCTCGTGATTGAGCTTCTGCAGGGCAGCCTCGCGCTGCGCCAGCTCATCCACCATGTGGTTGTACGCATCGATGGCCACGCCGATCTCGCCCGGGCCGGTCACGTCCAGGCGCCGCGGGCTCGACCAGTCGCGCGTCAGTGCCGCCGCCGACTCGGCCAGCCGCACCACCGGCACGCTGATGCGCCGCGCCATCTTCTGCGACAGCAGCAGCGTGAGCGCCAATGCCACCAGCAGGGCAACGCCGGCGGCCACCGCCTGCTTCCTCAGTTCCGCACGCGCGGCGCCGAGGTCAATGCGCAGCGTGACCGTGCCCAGCACATCATTGTCACGCCCGGCGCGCACCGGTTCGGTGACCACGATTTCCCCGCGTCGCAGCCCGCCGCCATCGCGCAGGGAATCGATGGCGACCGCAGCGCCCTGCCAGTGCAGCAGCCTGCCGGTGGAATGCAGCACGCGGATTGCCAGCACGTCCTCGCGATGCGAAATGAGCTTGAGAACCTCCTGCGTGCCTTCCTGGTCCTCGAAGGCCAGCGGAGCGGCGAGCGAGAAGGCGATGGAGCGCGCGTCCTCGCGCGCGTCCCTGACCGCCTTCGCCTCGGCTGCCTGCCAGCCCATGATCAGCATCGACGCCGCGGCAATGGCCGCCGACAGCGCCGCGGTGAAGCACACCAGCAGCATCAGCCGCGCGGCCAGTCGGCTGGGCAGCAGGCCCCGCAGCAACGACGGCGTATCCATGGATCAGTTCCTCACCTGTCGGGCCAGCGAAAGCACCTGCGGAGGCAGGCGGATGGACTGCGCGCGCAATGCACGCAGGTTGACGTCGAAGCGCACGGCGTCACTCTCCAGCACCAGCTCCACCATGCCGCCGGCCGCCAGGAATCCGGGGATGTCGCTGACCGTAAGCACCGGTGCCGGAAGGCCTGCGAGCAGTTCGCGCCAGTCCTCGAAGGAGGAATCCACGTACAGCACGTCGCAGCCCTCGAATTCCTGCGTGAGCCGCAGGCGCAGTTCGGTGCTGCCCACCTTCCGGCCCTGCAGGGCAAGCACCGCCGGGGGAGGATCGGCATGGGTGGCCACACACCATTGCAGCAGCCCGTTGCGCGGCGGACCGGGCAGTTCGGCAAAGCGCACCAGCGCAACCGCCACGCGCAGCTTCACGCCGGCATCCTCAGCGCCCTGCGCGAATGCCGCCGGCATCCAGAGCAGCAGGCCCGCCAGCCATGCCATGACTGCCAGCAGTACGTGCATTTCTCAGAACTTCACGAAGAGGCGCAGGGTGGCCTCCCGCCCGTCCTGGGCCACGCGATCGGCGACGTATTCGACGCTGGCGGGATCAGCCACCCGGCGGTCGAACAGGTTGTGCACGGTGAGGCTCAACGACCAGGGCGTGCCGGCGGGATTCCATGCCAGGGAGGCATTGGCCAGCAGCTGCGCGGGCAACCTGGCACCGGCGCCGGTGAGCCGTTCCCCCATGCCCTGCAGTTCCAGGGCGGCCCGCAGCGAACTCACCGGCAGGGGCGCGGTGGCATGCAGCTTGGCCAGCCAGCGCGGCGAGTTGCTGAGGAGCTCGTCCGCGGCATTGCGGGCACTCTGGCGGCTGAGGCTGGTGCGCACGCGCAGCCCCCAGTCGGCGCGGAATTCGGTTTCCAGCTCCAGGCCACGGGCGCGCGCCGAGCTCACGTTGGCAAATTGCAGCTCCTCGCTGTCCGGCATGACCACCTGCTCGATCATGTCCTTCACGTCGTAGCTGAAGGCAGAGGCGGAGATTCGCAGCCGGTGCGAGGGCTGCCAGTCGACGGCAAGCTCCCTGGCCTGTGTGCGTTCGCGCCGCAGGCTGTCATTCCACGCAGCATCGAAGTCGGCGGGTGCGCGCTCGTAGACATTGGGCTCGCGATAGGCCTCTCCGGCCAGCGCCTTGAGCACCAGGCCCGGTGCAGGTTTCCACAGCAGTGACAGTCTCGGCGTCGCGGTCCACTGTGCGTCACGGTTGCGGTCGAGCCGTCCGCCCAGGCCAAGCTGCCAGTGCGCCGACAGCATGATGTCGTCGCTGGCGTAAAAGCCCAGGCGCGTTCCCTGCGTGCGCAGCGTGGCTTTCGGCCCGGGAACTGGCTCCAGCACCACATTGCTGACGTCCTGCTGCAGGTCCTGCTGCGCTGCTGTGCCCAGCAGCAGCCGGTGCCGCTGCCCCAGGCTCAGCGTATGGTTCAGCTCGCCATGCGCCCACAGGCCGTGGTTCTGGTAGCGCATCAGGATGCCATCGGGCTCGTAGCGGCCGTGGTCACCATATTCATAGCGACCCAGGCCCGCGTGTGCGTACCAGCCTTCCCTGTCGGCGGCGCGGGGATGCCAGCTCACGCCCAGCAGGCCGATGCTGTCCACCCATTCCGCCGCCGGATCGCCAAACACCAGCCCGTACGGGGCATTGGGGATTTCCTTGTCACGACGGCCGGCCAGTGCAGTCACCGACCAGTCATCGGCCGCAAAGCGCACGAAAATACGGCCTGCCTTCTCTCCATCCATGCCGCGCACGACGCCGCCCGGGAATCCGGGCGAATCAAACTCGGGGAAGGCCAGCGTCTGGCCGGGCCGCAGTTCGACATTTCCCGCCAGCAGCAAGGCGCCGCGCGCATGCTCGGAGGTGGTGCTGGCGCCCAGCTTCCAGCCGCGCTGGGTATCGAAGGCGGCCGCCGCCTGCGGTCCGCGCAGGCTGGCCGCACTGCGCGTGACCAGGTTGATCGTGCCCAGCACGGCATTGGCGCCATGCACGGCGGAGCCCGGCCCCGGAATGAACTCGATGCGTTCGATCAGCTCGATGTCGAGCGGGAACTCACGCCCGATCAGCACCGAGTCATAGATGTTGTCGTTGAGGCGCACGCCATCCACCAGCATCAGCAGGCGCGAGCTGTAGTCGCCCGGGCGCCCCAGCCCGCGTACACCCACGTAGGAGTAGGCGCGGTCATTGCGCACGTGCACGCCGCGGATGGCGTTGAGCACGTCCGCCAGGGTGCGCCAGCCAAAGGCGCGGATTTCCCCCTGGGTGATGATGGTCACCGCGGCAGGCGCCTCCGCCACGGTCTGGCGGTACTTGGAGGCGCCGTACACCGGCAGCGCCAGCAGCGATTCGAGTTCCTCGATGCCGGCCTCGGACTCCGGTCCGGCCATCTCGGCGGCCACCCCGGCCTCCAGCCAGGCCAGCAGGGCAATACAGGACAGGAGATTACGGGGACGCATCATCACCTCACGCGGTCTCGGCCTGCCGGTTCCGCATGCACGGATCCAGCAGCGCGGCAAACCCCGCCGCGGGCATGGGCTTGCCGTACAGGTAGCCCTGGTGGGTGCGGCAGCCCATCGCCGAAAGCACCTGCGCCTGCGCGGTGGTCTCAACGCCTTCGGCCACCACGGAAAGGTCCAGCGTCTGCGCCAGCGCGATCAGCGCCGCGATCAGGGCCTGGTTGCGTCCGGCCACGCCGATGTCGGTCACGAAGGAGCGGTCCAGCTTCAGCTCGTCCAGCGGCATCATTTTCAGGTAGCTGAGCGAGGAGTAGCCGGTGCCGAAGTCATCCAGCGACAGCGCAATGCCGCGCCCGCGCAGTTCATGCATGCGGGCGATGCAATGCTCCACGTCGCGCACCAGCAGCGACTCGGTGACCTCGAGCACCAGGCTGCGCGGGGGCAGGCGGTAGGTCCGCAGCAGCTGGTCGATGCGCTCCACCAGGCCGCGGCTGGTGAACGAGGAAGCCGGGATGTTCACCGACACGGGCACCGGCACCAGGCCCCGGCCCTGCCAGGATGCGCTGAGCCGGCACACCTGCTCGAGCACCCAGTCGGTGAGTTCCCCGATCAGGCCGGTCTTCTCCGCCAGCGGAATGAACTCGGCGGGCGACACCAGGCCGCGCCGCGGATGCTCCCAGCGCACCAGCGCCTCGGCCCCCGTGATCGCGCCGGTGGCAGCGTTGAACTTGGGCTGCAGGAACACCCGCATTTCCTCGCCGGCCAGTGCCCGGCGCAGGTCGGTCTCCGCGGCAAGCTGGGCGCTGGCATCAACGCTGATCGAGGCGTCATAGAAGAGGATGCTGGCGTTGTCGTCGCGCTTGGCGGCGTGCAGCGCCTGCTCCGCGTTCCGCAGCAGGGCCTGTGAGTCCGCGGCATCCCGTGGATGCACGGCGATGCCCAGCCGCGCGGTGAGCAGCATCTCGCGCCCGGCGACGATGAGCGGTTCGGCAACGGCGCGGCGCAGGCGCTGCGCGAAGGCGCCCACCTCCTCCACGTCACGCACCCGGGCGAGGAAAACCACGAAGGCATTGCTGCCCACGCGGCCCGTCACGTCGCCCCGGCGGCCACCGCCGCCGGCGACGGCCACCATGGCGTGCAGGCGGTCGGCCACGGTCTTCAGCACCATGTCCCCGGCCGCCGCACCCAGCGCATTGTTCACCGCCTTGAAGCGGTCGATGTCCAGGTGCAGCACGGCACAGGACTGCCCGGCTGCGCGCGCCTGTTCCAGTCCCGCGGCCACGAGCTTCTGTAGGTAGTCGCGGTTCGGCAGGCCTGTCAGGGCGTCGTGCGAAACCAGCTGCTGGATGCGTCGCTCCGCCTCCACGCGGTCGGTGATGTCCTGCGTGATGCCCTCCATCCCCAGCAGCTCGCCACGCGCATCGCGCAGCGCGGAAGCCTGTTCATAGACCGTGCGCAGCACGCCATCGGCGCGGCGTATCACGTACACGGCCTCGTAGCCCCGTCCCTCGGTGGCCAGCGCCTCGCGCACCTCCCGCACCCGCCCGCGGTCTTCCTCGACCACCAGGTCGAGCAGGATCGCCGGAGTGATTCCCGCCGGATCCGCGGCGGACAGGCCCAGCAGCCGCGCGAATTGCTCCGAACACTGCAGCGAGCCGTCGGGCGCGATGTTCCAGCTGCCCAGCTGCGCCATCTGCTGCGCGCGCGCCAGGCTGGCGGTCATCTTGCGGCTCGACTCCGCCATGGCGGCGGCGCGCAGCGCATAACGCACGCGCTGCGTCAGCAGCGGCCACTGGAAGGGCTTGGCGATGAAGTCGGTGGCGCCGGACTCGTAGGCGCGCTCGATGGAACCCGCATCGTCCAGCCCGGTAAGCATGATCACGGGCACAATGGCGCCGCCCGGCAGCGCGCGGATGCGGCGACAGGCTTCATAGCCGTCGATGCCGCGCATCTGCACGTCAAGGATGACCAGATCCACGCCGCCGGCAGCGAACTGCTCCACGGCCTGCTCGCCGGAGTCGGCCTCCTGCAGTTCGAGGCCGTCATGGCGCAGGGCGGCCGCGCACAGCCGGCGCAGCAGCGGATCATCGTCGACGATGAGGACGCGTGTTTCCTTTCTGTCTCTCACGGGATGCAGACCTGCACTGGATGTGCACCACGGAGTATCGGCACCGCACCATCCCGGATGACTCAGGGTTCACCTTAAATGCACTGCAGCAAGGACAAGAACGACGGGCCAGCTTGCGGAACTGTGATGGGACTCTCCCTGCTGCCCGGCCACGACCTGTTTCCGCGGGCGGCGCAGCGCCATCCGATCAGCCTGTCCTCAGCCAGAGACATGTCTTGGCGGCCAGACATTTTGTGCATTCACGCGGCGCCGAATAGTTTGCTTCGACCAGCCAAGCCTTCGGTCTGACGGTCAGTGACCGGCACAGATTGGAGGGCCGCCGATCGCAGGGAGGCGGTTGCCAGCCACTCCGCGTGCCCCGCTCCCGCCGGCCTGATGGCCAGGCCCACCTGCCAACCTCGGGAGATCTGCGGCATGACGATCCGGAAAGTCCCTGCGCTGCTGGCCGCACTGGCCAGCATCCTGTTCACCCTTCCCGCAACGCATGCGGCAACCAACCAGCCCCCCAGGATTTCCGGTACGCCGCCCACGTCGGTGCAGGCCGGCAGCAACTACAGCTTCCAGCCGCAGGCGCAGGATCCCGAGCGCAGGCGCCTGACCTTTTCCATCTCGAACAAGCCTTCCTGGGCACAGTTCAGCACGCGCACCGGGCGCCTGTCGGGCACGCCCCGCACGCGCCACGCCGGCACCACCGCCGGCATCGTGATCCGCGTCAGCGATGGCAGGCGCAGCGCGGCCCTGCCCGCCTTCTCCATCACCGTCACCAATGGCAGCAGCACGAATCGCGCACCGGTTGTCTCCGGCACGCCGTCCACCACCGCCACGGTGGGCGTACCCTGGAGCTTCCGCCCGACGGGCAGCGACCCGGATGGCGATGCCATCAGCTGGTCCATTGCCAACAAGCCCGGTGGTGCCAGCTTCAGCACTTCCAGCGGCCAGCTCAGCTGGACGCCCGGCTCCACGGGCACCTGGAGCGGCATACAGATCACGGCCACCGACAGCCGGGGCGCCGCTGCCTCGCTGCCCTCCTTCGCCATCACGGTGAACGCGGCCGCGACGTCAGGATCGGCCATGCTGAGCTGGCGGGCGCCGGTGCAATACACGGATGGCAGCCCGCTGGCTGCCTCCAGCATCGGTGCGTTCCGCATCTACCGCGGCAGCAGCGCCGGCAACCTGACGCGCATCGCCGAGGTGGACGGGCGCGCCACCTCGTTCGCGGTGCAGAACCTTGCCCCCGGTACGCATTATTTCGCGGTGACCGCCGTCACCACGGGCGGCACGGAAAGCGGGATGTCGGCGGTGGGTTCGAAGACCATCCGCTGACGCGCTCCGTCAGGGCGGTCCTACAGCCGACCGGCGCCCGCATGCGGGCGGCCGGCGGCCGGTCCCCATGTCACAATGGACCGTGGCCTCCACACTCCCGCAACGCTACAGATCGCGCAACGCCGGGGAACGTCCCTGCCGCGGACGCGACCAGCTGGACGAGGCTTTCTACAGGCTGCGGCAGATACTCCCTCCGCGCATGAAGCCGGCGCTGGACTGGCTTCGCAGCAGCCGCTCCAGGCCGGTGCGGATACCACTGGGCATCCTGTGCATCCTCGCGGCGCTCCTGTGGTTCCTGCCCGTGGTAGGCGTGGAGTTCCTGCCGCTGGGACTGCTGCTGCTGGCGCAGGACGTGCCCATCCTCAGGAGGCCTGCGGCGCGCCTGACCCTGTGGCTGATCAGCATCTTCGAGTGGATGCGCGGGCACTGGCGCGCCTGGCGCGCGCGCCGCAGGCGCCAACGATGACGCACGCGGGCGTCACGGTCCCGGTGAGGGCATCAGGTAACCGTGGTTCGTCATCCTCGATTCGGGGCGAATCTCGCAGGGCACGCAGTCAGGCCAGAAGTTGGCGGGTTCGCGGCCGCTGACCGGATTGCGGTAGTGGAACCACATCGGGAGGATGCCGGGCCATTCCACCGGTTCGCCCGTGCCGCCGCGCAGTCCCGCGGTGCGGCGCGGAATCGCGGTCATCAGGATGTCCGGCGGATAACGCGTCAGCAGCGCGCTCGGTCGCGAGGGCGGACGGTCCGCTCCCACCGGTTTCACGCCGGACCAGCCGCCTTTCCAGCCGGCCGAGGTCATGTAGTGCTCGTCGATCTCCAGCGCCCACAGCCGCCACACGCCGTTCTCGATCACGGTCTGGTCGTTTGGATACATGCCGGAGGAGAACGAGGAGTTGTTGGGCCGCCCCTCGGCCTTCCTCGCCGTGGCGGTCTGTATCAGGCGCACGCGTGAAGTGGTCGAGCGGCCGTCCTCGGCGGCGTGGATCACCGGCTGGATGCGCCAGTGGTAGGCGATGCTGGTGCGCACGCGGGTGGCGCCCTGCGAGACGCCGTAGTTGGCATTCACCGCACCGATGATGCGCTCCGGGCCGAAATAGTAGCCCGCGAACGGGGAATGCTTGTGGCCCTTCTCCGCGAATAGCCCGGCCATCTCCGGCCACTGGAAGTCATCGATGTAGAAGCCATAGGCCGAGGAAACGTTCTCGGTGCCTTCCCAGGCCGCCGCGCGGGCATACGCCTTGCGGGCCTGGGCCAGCCGCGCGGCATCGCTGCCGTTCGTCGCGGCGCGCGCCGCGGGGGCGATACGTCCGGTGAGCGGGGTTGCTGCGAGCTGCTGCATTCCGGCGGTGCTGATCGCGCGGCCGGTCACCGGATGCACGTCCGCGAATGCGAGGACGGTCCGGTTGGACGGGGGACTCACGCCGCCCCTGCCCCAACCTTCGGCATAGTCCGCCTTCACCACCGGCTGGATGCGCATCTCGCGGAATTTCCAGACACCGTCCTCCTTCACGAAACGGTTGCGGAATACATTGAATTCCCAGTGCTGGGTGCCCTTGTCCGCCTCGCCCACCTGGCCCAGTTCCAGCCCGCGGCTGATGGCCTCGGTGCCGCCGGCCTGCACCTTCACGATGGCATCGAAGATGGGATGGTCGTTGAGCACGCCATGCGTGAGCCCCGCCGGACCCATGCGTTCCATCGCCCGCCGCACGCCCTCCGGTCCCTTGAAGGTGCCGACGCCGATGATCTCGATCACGCCGTCCTTCGCGAACAGGTCGACCACGTCGTCCCACATGCGCCGGTCCACGTAGTAGCCGTAGGCATGCTGCAGGTTGCGGACCATGTCCTCGTCATTCAGCAGGGCGATGCGCTGCTCAAGCGCCGTCAGCGACTGGCTGGTGCGTGGCGCGGGCCCTGGTGCCGGCGGCAATGGAATGCCCGATTCCTCCAGCGTGAAGTGATAGGGCACCACCGGCAGTTCGCCATTGCCGACATTGGCCCAGCCCCCGGCATGGTCGCCCTCGTACTGCGGGTAATAACGGGAGAGGGCGATCTTCCAGGTATTGCCGTCGCGCCGGTATTCGTTCTCGTAGATGCCGCCCTCGATGCGCGTGCCGCCGCGGCCATCACCCTGCATCAGCAGCGCCATCCAGCGCACCTTGGCGGAGCGGCCATCGGCCGACAGGTTGGCCAGCGGCTGGTCAATGAACTCGAAGTGCATGGCACCGGCTGGCAGTCCCTGGCGGCCGCCGCCCTGCCTGGTCGTGAGCCAGCGCGCGATCGCGGCGCTGCCTGTGACCCGTTCCTCGCCGTGGACGAACTGCGCATCACCTGCGAACAGCGCACCCATCTCGTTCCACAGTCCGGCCTGCGCCAGGTGTACGTAGGTGCGTTGCAGGTCCTTGACCTGCCGCAGCGACTCCAGCCTCTCGACATCCTGCGCCAGCGCATCCAGAGAATCGGCGGCCTGCGCACCAGCGCCGGCCAGCGCCAGCAGGGCCAAGGCCAGCAGGCGCGTGCCCACGGGAAGGAAGCGATTCATCTGCCATTCTCCTGCAGCCGCGGGATGGAAATCCGCCCGATACTAGTCCAGCCCACCAGGCACCGCGAGCATGTGCCGGCAGCGCGCCGTGCCTGCGGCGGAACTCGTTCGGTATGCGCCCGCTCAACGGGCGGCGGTCAACTCCACGCTCAGGTCCCACAGCCGCTGGCGGGCGGCCGCGTCATAGGCCTGCTGGTTGGCGCGCGCCTCGTTCATCTGGTTGAAGTAGAGGCCCGTGCGCCCGGCGAGCGCGGTCCCCACGGCCAGCTGCATCACCGCGTTGGCCCCATCCTCCACCGAGGACATCGGCTGTCGTCCGGCATCCAGCACCATGGGGGTGTTCATGAACGTCGCCGGGTGCAGGGAATTCACCGTCACCTTCGCCGGATCGAGCATCCCGGCCAGCGTGATCGTGAACATGATCTGGGCCAGCTTCGACTGCGAGTACGCCGCCGTGGTCTGGTAGCCGTTGCGCATCATCACGTCATCGAAGTTGATGGGACGCTGGCCGATGGAGGCCACGTTGACGATGCGCGCCGGTGCCGCGGCCTCCAGCACGGGCAGCAGCTCGCGCGTGAGCAGGAAGTGCGAGAGATAGTTCACCTGGAACACCAGTTCATGGCCGTCGGCGCTTTCGCGGCGCGCGTCATTGCTGGCGCCGCCGATTCCGGCGTTGTTGACCAGCAGGTGCAGGCGCGGATGTGCGGCACGGATGCGCCGCGCCAGCGCACGCACCTGCTCGAGCGAGGCCAGGTCGCCGGCCTCGTACACGGCACGCCCGGGCCCCTTCGCGGTGATCTCGGCGGCGATCCCGCGACCGCGCTCCTCGTTGAGGCCGTGCACGATCACCGTGGCGCCCATCGCACCCAGCCGTCGCGCCACCACCTCGCCCAGGCCGCTGGTGGAGCCTGTGACCAGCGCCGTGCGGCCGCGCATGTCCAGGGTGTCCTGCGCTGCCAGGGCGGGCATGCAGCCCAATGCCAGCAGTGAATGAATTCCGGCCAGCCAGCTGCGTCGCGTGATCATTCCGCCTCCATCCTTGGTTTCCCGGGGCCGCGCAAGGGCGCATCCCCGGATATTCCACGGACATTTCTTACAGGATGCGGCGGCCCGCGGCTACGGGCATCTGCAGCAGCGGGGTTTACAAGCTGGGGCATGCTGCTGCGCATCGCCATTGCCGGCCTGCTCGCCGCACCGCTGTTCGCCGGGTGCGGCAGCGCGCCACCAGGCTCGCTGGAAAGGGGCATGGGTCCGGTGCCCGAACTGCCGGATCCGCATGGCAGCCTCATCCCCGTGGTGGAGATTGCCCCGGTGGTGGGCTGGGAGGAAGGCGCCACGCCACATGGCGCGCCCGGCACGCGGGTCACGCTGTTCGCGGGCGGGCTTGAGCATCCGCGCTGGCTGCACGTGCTGCCCAATGGCGACGTGCTGGTGGCCGAGACCAACGCGCCCGAACGCCCGCAGGCCGTACCCGGCCGCAAGGGCATCCGCGGTTTCTTCATGAAACGCGCCATCGAGAAGGCCGGCGCGGCCACGCCCAGCGCCAACCGCATCACGCTGCTGCGCGACGCAGACCGCGACGGCGTGGCGGAGCAGCGCTCGGTATTCCTGTCGGGACTGAACTCGCCCTTCGGCATGGCGCTGGTGGGCAATGACTTCTACGTGGCCAACACCGATTCCCTGGTGCGCTTCAGTTACATGGAGGACGCCACCGGCATCGACGGCACCGGCACGAAGGTCACCGACCTGCCGGCCGGTCCGATCAACCACCACTGGACCAAGAACGTCATCGCCAGTCCCGATGGCCGCCTGCTGTACGTGACGGTGGGATCCAACAGCAACGTGGGCGAGGCGGGCATCGACAACGAACATGAGCGTGCGGCCATCCTCGAGATCGATCCGGCGACCGGCCGCTACCGTGTGTTCGCCAGCGGCCTGCGCAATCCCAACGGCCTGGCGTGGGAACCGCTGACCTCGCGACTGTGGACCACCGTGAACGAGCGCGACGAGATCGGCCACAACCTGGTGCCCGACTACATGACAGCGGTGCAGGATGGCGGTTTCTACGGCTGGCCCTACAGCTACTTCGGGCAGCACGTGGACAAGCGGATCAGGCCGGCCCGGCCGGACCTGGTCGCCACCGCCATCGTGCCGGACTATGCACTGGGCGCGCACACCGCGTCGCTGGGCCTGGCGTATTCGGCCGCCAATGCCCTGCCATCCGGCTTCAGCCCGGGCATGTTCGTGGGACAGCACGGCTCCTGGAACCGGCGCCCTCCCAGCGGCTACCGCGTGCTGTTCATTCCCTTTGCCGGCGGCAGGCCTGCGGGCGAACCCGTCGAGGTCCTCGGCGGATTCCTCGACGCAGATGGCGCGGCGCAGGGCCGACCCGTCGGCGTGGCCTTTGATCCCACCGGCGCCCTGCTGGTGGCCGATGACGTGGGCAACGCCATCTGGCGGGTCACTGCCGCGGGAACCGCCGTCACGGAATAGGCCTCCCCGTTGGACGGGGGCGACGCCGTCAAGTACCTTTGAACCACACGGGCGATGGCCCGACGGGCTGCATCGCGAGAAACACCACAACAGCCCGCGGGCATGTCCCTGGTCGATTCCCCCAGGGAGGGAAGCATGTCGGCCTGGTTCCGGTTCATCGACTGGCCGCTGCGCGCCAGGATCGTGGCACTGCTGGTTGCCGCCTCGCTGGTGCCGCTTGGCATCGCGACGTGGACCAGCGTGAGCAATGCCCGCGATGACCTCTACCTGGACACCGCGCGGCTGCTTCAGGCCAGGGCCGAGATGATGGCCCGTCGCATCGATGCGCTGAACGACGGCCACCTGCGCATCACCAGGGTGCTGGCCCTGTCCGCTTCCACCGCCATTCTGCAACTCACCGGCCCGCCGTCGGAGGCCACCCGCACCCGGGAGACGCTGCGTTCCCAGCTCGACCGCCTGTCCACGGTCGATGACAACATCCGCGCCATGGCACTGCTGGACTCCGCCGGCAGGGTGCTGGTTGCCAATGAACCCGCGCTTGAGGGCCAGGACCTCTCGCGTTTCCAGTTCATCCGCGACGCGCTGGCCGGCGAGGACACGATCTCGGACATCTTCCTGTCGGACATCGGTGGCATGGACGTCGCCACCCTGGCCTACCTCGTGCCGGTCACGGGAATGGATGGCGGCGTGTCGGGCCTGGCCGCGGTGTGGGTGGATGCCGCCTACCTCGGCGACGTGCTGCGCGGCATGAACGAGCAGGCGGGTCCCGGCAGCATCGCCACGGTGGTGGACAGCCATGGCATCCGCATCGCGCACTCCAGCAACCAGGACACGGTCTTCCACCCCATCCAGGCGCTGCCCGAAGGAATCATCGACGAACTGGAACAGGAGCAGCGGTTCGGTGCGCGCACGCGCAGCCTGGTCGGGGAAGTGCTGGGTGGCGTGTGGGAACCGCAGGTGGACTACCGCGACCTGCCTGCCGCCGGCATGTTCCGCGGCCCGGTATCGGGCGGGCGCTGGGGCCACGCCATCGCACAGCATTGCGCCACTGCCCGGTGGACGGTGTTCTACATGGTGCCGGAGAACGTGCTGCTCGATGAAGTGGCCGCCATGGTGCGCTCCAGGCTGCTGTTCGCGGCCGCCATCATGGTGCTGGCGATGGCGGCGGGCCTGCTGTTCGCCGAGGTCATCCTGCGACCCGTGCGGCAGCTTTCCGCGGGTGCGCATGCCATCGGCGCCGGCAACCTGGACGCCCGCGTGGTGGTGCGCGGCCGGCATGAACTGGCGGCGCTGGGGCGCACCTTCAACACCATGGCCGAGCGCCTGCGGGAGCAGACCGAGGCGCTGAAACGGGAATCGGCCGACCAGTACCGCAGGCTGTTCCAGGCCCTGACCGATGGCTTCTGCACCATCGAGATGATCTTCGATGAAGCGGGCAGGCCAGTGGATTTCGTGTACCTGGAGGCAAATCGCGAGTTCGAGGCCCAGACCGGGCTGCAGGATTGCGCGGGACGGCGCATGAGTGAGGTCGTTCCCGACCTCGAGCCGCGCTGGCTGGATATCTATGCCCGCGTGGCGCGCACCGGCGAGCCCGTGGAATGGGACGAGGCGATGGGTCCGGATGGGCGCCACTACCACGTGCGCGCCTACCGCGTCGGCGGCGAGGGCAGCCGGCGCGTGGCCGTGCTTTTCGGCGACATCACCGAACGGCAGCAGGCCCGGTTCCGGCAACAGGCGCAGCTGGAGAGCCTCAACCTGCTGCACCAGATCACCCGCGCCATCGGCGAGCGGCAGGACCTGCCCAGCATCTTCCAGGTGGTGCTGCGGTCCGTGGAAGACCAGCTGCACGTGGAATTCGCCTGCATCCTGATGAGCGGGGAACAGGAGACGCGCCCGTTCATCGAGCGCATCGGCGAGGACAGCGCGCCACTGGCTGCCCGCATGGCCCTGCAGGAAGGCGCACATGTGGATGTCCACGCCAATGGGCTGGGCCGGTGCCTCAGGGGACAGCTGGTGTACGAGCCGGACATCCGTTCCCTGCCCTACCCGTTCCTCGAACGACTGGCCGCCGTCGGGGTCCGCTCGCTGGTCGCCGCGCCGCTGCAGGTGGAAAGCCGCGTCTTCGGCATGCTGGTGGCGGGGCGCCTGCAGCGGGAATTCACCAGCGGCGAATGCGAGTTCCTCCTGCAGCTGAGCGAGCATGTGGCGCTCGCCGCCCACCATGCCCAGCTCTACGCGGCGCTGCAGAAGGCCTACGAGGACCTGCGCGAGACGCAGCAGGCCGCCATGCAGCAGGAGCGGCTGCGCGCGCTGGGCCAGATGGCCAGCGGCATCGCCCACGACATCAACAACGCCATCTCCCCGGTGGCGCTGTATACCGATTCGCTGCTGGAACGCGAGGGGCAACTCAGCGACCAGGGCCGCACGCAGTTGCAGACCATCCAGCGCGCCATCCATGACGTGGCGGCCACCGTGTCGCGCATGCGCGAGTTCTACCGGGAACGCGAACCCCGGGCCGGACATGCACCAGTGCAGCTCAATGAACTGGTGACGCAGGTGATCGAGCTCACGCGAGCCCGCTGGAGCACCATTCCCCAGCAGCGCGGCATCACCATAGAACAGCACAGCGAACTGGCCGCCGGACTGCCGACCGTGCTGGGCGCGGCCAACGAAATCCGCGAGGCACTCACCAACCTCGTCTTCAATGCGGTGGACGCCATGCCCGCCGGGGGCGTGCTCACCGTACGCTCGGAGGCGGTGGCTCCCGGCAAGGTGCTGCTGGAAGTTCGCGACACCGGCATCGGCATGGACGAGGATTCGCGCCGCCGCTGCATGGAACCCTTCTTCACCACCAAGGGCGAGCGGGGTACCGGGCTGGGCCTTGCCATGGTGTATGGCATGGCGCAGCGGCATGGCGCGGAGATCCACATCGAAAGCGAACCGGGCCATGGAACCTGCGTGCGCGTGGTGTTCAATGCCAGCGCAAGCGCTCCCCTTCCGGCAACGCCGGCCAGCACGCCCGCCCCGCGCGGCCTGCGGATCCTGCTGATCGACGATGACCCGGTGCTGCTGCGCACCCTGCGCGAGATACTGGAGGGCGACGGTCACATGGTGCTGGCGGCGGCCGGCGGCCGCGAAGGCATCACGCTGGCGCAACAGGCGCTGGAGCGCGGCGAGCGCATCGACGTCGTCTTCACCGACCTGGGCATGCCGCATGTGGACGGACGCCAGGTGGCACGGGAGATCCGCGCCATGGCACCCCACCTGCCGCTGTGCATGCTCACCGGATGGGGCGAGCGCCTGTTGAGCGAGGGCAACGCACCCCCGGAGGTCGACCTGGTGCTCAGCAAGCCACCCCGCATCGGCACGCTGCGTGAGGCGCTGGCCCGCCTGTGCAACACTTCGCCACCCTGACCTCAATGGCAACCCGGGACGCCCTTCCATGAATGTACTTCGCCTGATTGTTCCCGCTGTCGCGGCCCTCCTGCTGGGCTGCTCGCCCGCTTCCGAACCGGACAAGGCATCCGGGCCACCCGACCTTTCCGGCGTGTGGATGGCCTTCGCAACAGAGAATCCGGATGGCGGCGGCAACTCGCCGAGTTATTCCGACGAGGGCAAGGCCAGGCTCGATGCCTTCGCGAGCCAGTTCCGCTCCATCCCCGAAACCGGCGCCTGGTGCCTGGGCACCGGCATGCCCGGCGTGATGATGTCGCTGGTCACCTATCCCATCCAGATCGTGCAGACACCGAAGCTCATCGTGATGCTCGCCGAGCTGGAGATGCAGCTGCGCCGCGTGCATCTGGACGGCCGTGGACACGATGAGGACCTGCTGCCCTCCACTGCCGGCCATTCCGTCGGCACCTGGGAGGGTGACACGCTTGTCATCGACACGGCGCTGCTGTCGGAATGGCAGGTGCGGCCGTGGCCGCGCTCGGACCAGGCGCACATCTCCGAGCGCGTATACCTGACGAAGCTGGGTGAAGTGCAGGCGCGCGCCACGGGCTTCATTGCCGACAGCGTCCGGCCGCCCGTCAACGATGACGTGCTGGTGGTGGAACTGACGCTCACGGACCCGGGCTATTACGACGGGCCCCAGCGGCGCAACATCTACTTCCAGCGCATGGACGACTCGGCCACGCTGGAATACCTGTGCACGACGGAGCACTGGCTCGACGCCCTGGAGAAGCAGCGCATCAAGCCGGAAGCGCTGTAGGAAAGCACCCACGGGGGAATGCGGCCGGCGGCACGCCGACGTTGGCACGCCGCTGACTCATCGCACGGCGGCCACGGCGCAGGCTGTCTCCCGTGGTCCACGGGAGCGCCGACATGCAACGCAATCACCTCGCGATTTTCCTGCTGCTGGGCTTCGCAGCTGCCAGCGTGGCCATTGCCGCCGAACCGCGCGCCTCCACCGACAAGGTGAAGATCGACTTCGGCACCCTGGACAAGGACGCCGATGGCAGCCTCACGAAGGAGGAAGTGAAGGCCGTGGCTGAGCTGCAGCCGCTGTTCGACACGCTGGATGCCGACCACGACCGCGTGCTCTCGCAGCCGGAGTTCCAGCGCTGGCGCGGCGCCAGCACCAGTGCCGGCAAGGCACGCGACCCCACCACCGTGCCCGGCGGCAGTGCCGGCGCGCAGCACATGCCCGAAAGGGACTGAGTCGACCGAGGCCGGTTCGAGCTCGTTCCGCCTGGGGCACGACAGGCGCGCGCGGCCCGCTACACTGGCGCGAAAGCACCAGGCAACGGGGGATATTCCATGCTCAGCCGCCGAAACCTGCTGGCCTCGGCATTGCCCGCCGCCATGCTGCCTGCCTGCACCGAAACGTCGCGCGCGGGCAGCGGCGCCCCGGCCATCCTGCACCGTTATGCCGCGCCGCGCCCGGCGAAGGACCTGGACCACCAGGTGGTCTACCGCAGGGAAGACGAGTTCTGCGCATGGACCTACACGCGCGGCTTCTGGGAAGACGCCAGCGGCCACCTGATGCAGAACTTCGACGCGCTGACGGTGGACTACCGCGATCCTGACTTCATCAACCACAACAATGTATTCCGCAATGCGCGTGGCAGGAAGCAGGTCACGGTGCGTTCTACCGACCGTGGACTGACCTGGAATGGCGAGGACCCGGAGGTGGACCTGCTGGCCGCCATCCCTGGCGCGAAGGCCTTCGCGGAGTCCGGGCCCATCGACTACCTGGACCGCAATGTGCTGCTGTATTCCTTCAGCCCGGGTTTCGGCACGCCGGCCGGGCGCGCGCCGGTGCAGGTATCAAAGGACGGCGGCCGCACCTGGTCGGCGCCCTCCGAGCTGCCGCTGGACGGCCTGCACTCCCTCACGGCGCACAACTCGTACCTGGTGCGCCCCGACGGCCGCTGCCTGCTGTTCATGTTCGAGGTCACGGCCGAGGGACTGCGCCGGCCGCTGGTCTACGGCAGCCTCGACGGCGGCACGGAATTCCATTTCATGAGCTTCATCACACCCGAGAGGGACAGCCACCAGGCAGCGAAGAGCGGGCGCGAGGCCAGCAGCCTCGCCTTCAGCGGGCACCGCTGGTTCTATCCGCGTGGCACGCTGCTGCGCAATGGCCGCATCCTGTGCACGCTGCGCTGCCAGCGCGATCCCACCGGCGACATGTGGACCGAGGTCTACAAGAGCGACGACGGCGGCCGCACCTGGGGTTTCCTCTCGCGCGTGAACGACTTCGGTGCGCCGGGCAGCCTGGTGCTGATGAGCGATGACCGGCTGGTGATGGTGTATGGCTACCGCACGCGCAACTACGGCATCCGTGCCGCGGTCAGCGAGGATGGCGGCGCGACCTGGGGCGGCGAGCTGATCATCCGCGACGACGGCGGAAGCTGGGACCTGGGGTATCCGAATGCCTGGGAAGTCGCACCCGGCAAGGTGGGCTGCATCTACTACTTCAACAGCCGGGACGACGAGCTGCAGGTGAACGGGGGCAAGCGCCACATCGCCCGCAGCATCTTCTCTATCTGAGGTCGGAGTCACGGCAGGGGCGGTTGGCCACCTTGGGCTCCACGGGGCGCGGGGGCCTGGGGCCGGCGGCTGCCGCATCGACCTGGCGCAGCTCGTTCCAGCGGGTGACGGCGGCCATCCACTGCTGCAGGTCCTGCTTGTGTTGTGCCACCCGGGCACGCGCGTCGGGATCATCCCCGCAATATTTCAGCGTGACGGCCACGTCGCCCGCCGCGGGCAGGGTCTCGAGCACCTGCGCGAGGTTCGGGACCCAGACTTCCAGCGCGGCCTCGCCCCGCCAGACCACGCGCGGCCATTCCTCGCGCGCGCGCGGCACGGCGATGGCGGCAACCCGGGTGCCCTCCAGCGGCGCGGCAGCCTCCCCCACGAAGACCGTCACGGCCGCAGCCACGCCACCGCCGGCTGTCTCGCAGACCTGGTGCTGCACGCTGGCCGCCAGCCCGCCCGCGGGCGAGGTGCTGACGGTGGATGCGGATTGTTCGCAGGTGCGCCCGGCCGCGCCGGCCAGCGCCGGGGCCAGCAGCGTTGCGAACAGCAGGATGGAGCTTCTTGCCAGCATGACACCACTATACGGGCGGTCTTCCACACTTTGAGCGCGTGGGGAGGGGCGAAGTTCCTGCAGCGCCCTGCAGTGCCGGCAGCTTGGTTCCTTCACCTGTGCGAGTCAGGCACAATGCCGTTGCCGCTGGCAGCAGCGGCCCGCAGGGGGCGTTGTTCCCACCCATAGAAAAAACCGAGGGTGACGTGCAGAAATCTCCGTTGATCCTGTCCGCCGTGATGGCAGCGCTGGTGCTGGCCGGATGTTCAGGCCGCGATGGCGACGCGGCAGGATCCGCGCGCGCCTGCGTGATCCTGCCCGATGCCTCCTCCTCGCCCCGCTGGGAATCGCTGGACCGGCCCGCGCTGGCCAGCGGGCTTGAACAGGCCGGCTTCTCCTCCGACATCCAGAACGCGCAGGGCGACACGGGCAAGTTCGCCACCATCGCCGACCAGCAGCTGGCCAGGGGCTGCGGCGTGATGCTGCTCATCGACCACAACGGCGCCGGCGCGGCCGTGGCCGCCCGCGCCCGCCAGCAGGGCATCCCCGTGATCGCCTATGACCGCCCCATTCCCGGCGCGGACTACTACGTATCCTTCGACAACGAGCAAGTCGGCGAACTGGAAGGCCGGTCGATCGTCGACGGGCTGGTCGCGGCCGGCAAGGATCCGGCGCGCGCCGTGGTGGTCTACATGGGCGGCGACCCGGCCGACGGCAACGCGAAGATGTTCCGCGAAGGCGCGCACCGCGTGATGAGCGCAGCCGGCATCAAGCCGGCACAGGAGCCGCCGGGCGTGTGGGACAGCAACAGGTCGGCCACCCATTTCGAGCAGGCGCTCACCGCGCTGGGCGGCAAGGTCGATGCCGTCTGGGCAGCCAACGACACCAACGCGGCCGGCGTCATCACCGTACTCGACAAGAACCAGCTGCGCGTTCCCGTGTCCGGCCAGGATGCTTCCATCGCCGGCCTGCAGAACGTGCTGCTGGGCAAGCAGGCCGCGACGGTATGGAAGCCCGCCGCGATCGAGGCGCGGGCCGGCGTCGAGACCGCCGTGGCGCTGCTGAAGGGCGAGAAACCCGTTGCCAGCAAGGCGCTGGAAGATGGCACGCCCTACATTTCCGTCGAGCCCATCCTGGTGGGTCCGGAGCAGGTGAAGGATGTGGTCGCCGCCGGCGATGCCAGCGCGGCCGCCGTCTGCACCGCCGACGTCGCCGCCGCATGCACGAAGTACGGCGTGCAGTAGGAGAGCGCACGCCGGCATGGTGCATCCACTCATCGAGCTCACCGGCGTCCGCAAGAGCTTCGGCCCCGTCACCGTCCTGAAGGGCGTTGACCTCACCATCCACCCGGGCACCATCACGGCACTGGTCGGCGACAACGGCGCAGGCAAGTCCACGCTCATCAAGGGCCTGGCTGGCGTGCAGCCCTATGACGAAGGCGTGGTGAAGTTCGACGGCGAGGTCGTGCAGCTGCGCTCCCCGCGCGATGCCTCAAGCCTCGGCATCGAGGTGGTCTACCAGGACCTCGCGCTGTGCGACAACCTCGACATCGTGCAGAACATGTTCCTGGGGCGCGAGGAGCTGTGCGCGGGCACCTTCGACGAGGGTCGCATGGAGCGCGAGGCCTCCGCGACGCTGCGCTCGCTGTCGGTGCGGACGGTGCAGTCGGTGCGGCAGAAGGTGTCCTCGCTGTCCGGCGGACAGCGCCAGACCGTTGCCATCGCGCGCGCGGTGCTGAAGAAGGCCCGACTGGTGATCCTGGATGAACCCACCGCGGCGCTGGGCGTGGCGCAGACCGCACAGGTGCTCGCGCTGGTGAAGCGCCTCGCCGGGCAGGGCGTGGCAGTACTCATCATCAGCCACAACCTGGCGGACGTGTTCAGCGTGGCCGACCAGATCGCCGTACTTTACCTGGGACAGATGGTGGCCTCGCTGAAGCCCGCCGAGACCGACAGCAACGAGGTGATCGGCTACATCACCGGCCTGCGCGCCGCCGCGGATAGCGCCGCGTGAACCAGCCGCAGGGGGACTTGACCGGCAGCGGCCGCAATGGCGGCGTGGGCAATCACTTCCGCGCCTGGCTGGCGCGCGTGCGCAATGGCGAGATGGGCGCCCTGCCCGCCATCCTGGGACTGGTGCTGCTGGTGATCCTGTTCACCGCACTGAGCCCCTACTTCCTCTCCGAGCGCAACTTCGCGAACCTGCTCACGCAGGCCGCCACGCTGGTGATGCTGGCCATGGCACTGGTGTTCGTGATCCTGCTGGGAGAGATCGACCTTTCCGCCGGCGTCACCTCCGGCGTGGCGATGTGCCTGTTCGTGGTGCTGATGGCGCCGGACGGCACCGCGCTGGGCTGGATTCCCGCGCTGTCGCTCTCGCTGCTGGCCGGCGCCGCCATCGGCACCTTCATCGGCTTCTTCGTGGCACGCGTGGGCATTCCCTCCTTCGTGGTCACGCTGGGCCTGTTCCTCGGCCTGCAGGGGCTGGAACTGATCCTGATCGGCACCGGCGGCGTCTACCGCATCACCACGCCCGAGGTGCTGGCCATCATGAACAGCAACCTCCCGCCCACGGGCGGCTGGCTGCTGCTGGCGGTGGTGCTGGGGATCTCGGCCGCCACCGCCTGGTGGGACCGCAGCCGCCGCACCCGCGCCGGAGTGCCGAACAGCACCCCGGCGCTGCTGTGGATCCGGCTCGCGGCCATCCTGGTGCTGGGTGGCGCGGCGGTGTACCTGCTCAACCAGGACCGCGGCACCGGCGCCGTCTCCGTGCAGGGCGTGCCCATCGTGGTGCCCGTCACGCTGGCCATCCTGTGGCTGGGCACCTTCGTGCTCGACCGCACGCGCTTCGGGCGCTACATCTACGCCATCGGCGGCAATGCGGAGGCCGCGCGGCGCGCAGGCATCAAGGTGGTGATGATCCGCTGGTGCGCCTTCATCGTTTGCTCCACGCTGGCGGTGGTGTCGGGCCTCTTCAGCGCCAGCAAGGTGGGATCGGTGGACGCGGCCTTCGGCCGCGACATCGTGCTCAGCGGCGTGGCCGCCGCGGTGGTGGGTGGCGTGAGCCTGTTCGGCGGGCGCGGACGGCTGCTGCAGGCGGCCATCGGCGCACTGGTGGTCGCGGTGATCACCAACGGGCTGGGCCTGCTGAACCTGCCGGGCGGCGTGAACTACCTGGTCACCGGCGGGGTGCTGATCCTGGCCGCCACCGTGGATGCCCTGTCGCGGATGCGGCGCGGGGCTTCCGGCGCCCGCCCCTGAGCCCGACCCTGAGCCCGACCCTGGCGCCTCAGCGCACCTCGAAGCGGCGTGCCAGGCGCACGTCGCCACTGGATGCGCCGAGCTGCACTTCGTAGCTGCCCGGGTCCACGGCGTACTGCTGTCGTTCCTCGTCGTAATAACGCAGGTCCGTGCCAGGGCGGATGTCGAAGCTGACCCGGCGCTGCTCGCCAGGCCGCAGGGTGAGGCGCCGGATGCCGCGCAGGTCCTTGTTCGTCCGCGCATGCGGCGTGCCATCGGCGCGCAGGTAAAGCTGCACCACCACGTCGCCGGTACGCGTACCGGTATTGCGCACCCGGGCCGTGACGCGCAGCCGGCCATCCCGCGACACGCGCGCGCGGCTCAGCGACAGGTCCGACCAGGAGAACTGCGTGTATGACAGGCCGTGACCGAAGGGGTACAGCGGCGTGCCGCGGAAGTAGCGGTAGGTGCGCCCTTCCATGTGGTAGTCATCGAAGTCCGGCAGCGGCGTATCGGCGCTGTAGAAGGTCACCGGCAGCCGTCCACCCGGGTCCGCATCGCCGAACAGCACGTCGGCCACGGCGCTGCCGCCCCGCTGGCCGGGATACCAGGCGAACAGGATGGCCGGCAGGTTCTGCTGCGCCCAGTCCACCGCCATCGCCGAGCCGGCAGTGAGCACCAGTACCACCGGCTTGCCGGTGGCATGCAGCGCCTCGAGCAGGCGCTGCTGCGAGGCGGGAAGCCTGAGGTCGGTGCGGTCGCCGCCGGCAAAGCCGGGCAGGTCCACGCGCATCTCCTCGCCCTCGATCTGGCTGGTGAGCCCGCCCACGAACACCACGACGTCGGCGCGCCGCGCCGCTTCCACGGCCGCCTCCGCAGAGGGCGCAGGCGCAGCGGCGGCCGGGCCGGCTGCATCCCCGGGCACAGCGCCCGGCGCACCGGCAACGGGCCGTTCGACCAGTCCCTCCACCAGCTCCGCGCCCCGCTCATGGATCACCTCCGCCTGCGGCACCGCCTCGCGGATGCCCTGCAGAATCGTGACCGGCGCGGCCGGCGTGCCGTTGTAGTTGCCCAGCAGCGCATTGACGCTGTCGGCCGTGGGACCGATGACGGCGATGCGCCGCACCGACTTCGACAGCGGCAGCACGCCATCGTTCTTCAGCAGCACCAGCGACTGGCGCGCGGCACGGCGCGCGAGTTCGTCATGCGCGGGCGCCTGGTTCACGGCATACGGCGTCTTCGCCCAGGGCACGCGATCCGGCGGATCGAACATTCCCAGGCGCATGCGCGCCGTCATCAGGCGCGTCAGGGCCACGTCGACATCGCGTTCGGTGACCAGGCCGTCCTGCACCGCCTTCACCAGCGCCGAGTAGGTGCGGCCGCAGTTCAGGTCGTTGCCGTTCTTCAGGGCCAGCGCCGAGGCGGCCTCCGCCGAATCGTTGATGCGATGGGTGCGGTAGATGTCACCCACCGAATCACAGTCCGACACCACGTAGCCCCTGAAGCCCCACTGCCCGCGCAGGATGTCTCCCAGCAGGCGCGGGCTGGCCGTGGCCGAATCCCCGTTCACCCGGTTGTAGGCGCCCATCACGGCATTCACGCCCGCCTCCTTCACCAGCGCCTCGAAGGCCGGCAGGTAGGTCTCGTGCAGGTCGCGCTCGGTGGGACGCGCGTCGAACTCGTGGCGCGAGGATTCCGGCCCGCTGTGCACGGCGAAGTGCTTGGCCGTGGCATCCACCTTGGTGTAGCGCCGGTGTTCCCCCTGCAGCCCGCGCACGAAAGCCACGCCCATGCGCGCGGTGAGGAAGGGATCCTCGCCGTAGGTTTCCTGGCCGCGGCCCCAGCGCGGGTCGCGGAAGATGTTGATGTTCGGTGACCAGAAGGTCAGGCCCTGGTAGCGCGCATGCCTGTCCTGGCGGAGGAACTCGTTGTGCTTGGCGCGCGCCTCGTCGCTGATCACGGTGGCGACCTCGTGCATCAGGTCCACGTCGAAGGTGGCCGCCAGGCCGATGGCCTGCGGGAACACAGTGGCCTCGCCCGCGCGCGCCACGCCGTGCAGCGCCTCGTTCCACCAGTCATAGGCGGGAATATCCAGGCGCGGAATGGCCGGGGCGGCGTTCTGCATCTGCCCGACCTTCTCCTCCAGCGTCATGCGCGACACCAGGTCCGCGGCACGCGCCTCGAAGCTGCGGCCGGTGTCCAGCCACGGCGCATCGGGCGCGGCGCCGCCAGCCAGGCAGGAGGCCAGCAGTCCCAGGCAGACCAGCATTTGCCGCGTGGCGCGCATGTTCAGTTCCCGGGGGCGTCGGGGAAGGAAAGTGACTGGTACCAGGCCAGTGCCTGCGGCGGAGGCTCGTAGCCATCCGGCACCGGCAGGTTGTTCAGGCTTTGCCAGTAAGCGATGCTGGCATCGCGCCACCACTGCGCCTCCTGCTGCTGCACGGCCAGGAAGGTGGCCGTCTTCGCGTACCGTTCGTCGTCGATGCGGCCCGCCAGGCCATCCCATACCTTGCGCATCCGCGCCACTTCGGCCACGCCATGCGTGTAGCGGTGGACCAGCTCCTCCCACAGCGTACGACCCGAACGCGTCCGGTAGTCCCATTGCAGGTGGTGGAACCACAGCAGGTAGTCATCGGGCACCGCGCTCCTGTCGCCGTACTGCGCGGCCAGCGGCGGCGCGTACTGGCTGACGGCATTGCTGCCGCTCAGGCTGCGGTCGAAACCGATGCCGTAGCGGTCTGCGCGGTGGTAATACACCGGCGTCCAGTCCGCGCGCGGGCCGGAGGCATCCCAGGGCATGGGGCCGTAGTGGTGCCCACGCCCCATCAGGTGATGCAGTCCCAGCGGCGTCATGTAGTCCACCGCGGCCTGGTAGGAGTCCATCATCATGTCGACGACAGGCTTCACCACCGCATCGTCCAGCGAGAAGGTCATTCGCGCCCATTCCACGGCAATGTCGCGCGAGGAACCCTCAGGATTCCAGGCCAGGCGTCCATAGGCGTACCAGTTGGCCTGGTTGAAGGTGGAGCCCGACCAGTCGCGGTCGGTGCCGATGTTGGCCACGCCGGCCATGCCCGTGAGCTTGTGGCCATCCACCTCGCCCGCCACCACCCTGGCCACCGTGGTTCCCGTACCGCGCGTGTACGTGTCGAGCTTGAGGTTCTCCTCGTACAGCGCGCCCATGTACACCAGGTGGGTGGCGAAGCCGAGGTATTCCTTGGTGATCTGGAACTCCATCATCAGTGGCGTGCCCGGCATCGCGCCGAACAGCGGGCTGAAGGGCTCGCGCGGCTGGAAGTCGATGGGCCCGTTCTTCACCTGCACCAGCACGTTGTCGTGGAACCTGCCGTCCAGGGGCTTGAATTCGGTGTAGGCCTGCTTGGCGCGGTCATCCGGGTTGTCGGGCGAATAGACGAAGGCACGCCACATCACGATGCCGCCATGCGGGGCCAGTGCCTCGGCCAGCATGTTGGCGCCATCGGCGTGGGTGCGGCCGTAGTCCTGCGGTCCCGGCTGCCCTTCCGAATTGGCCTTCACCAGGAAACCGCCGAAGTCGGGGATGACCTGGTAGATCTCGGAAGCCTTGGCGCGCCACCAGGCACGCACGGCCGGGTCCAGTGGGTCGGCCGTGGCAAGCCCGCCGATTTCCATTGGCGCGCTGAAGCGCGCGCTCAGGTACACGCGGATGCCCCAGGGCCGAAGCGATTCGGCGATCGCGGCCACCTTGCGCAGGAAACGCGGCGTGAGGATGGTCGCATTGGCGTTCACGTTGTTGAGCACCGTGCCGTTGATGCCGAGCGAGGCATTGGCGCGTGCATAGTCGGTGTAGCGGGGATCCTGGTATTCGGGCAGCTTCCACCAGTCCCAGATCGACGCCCCGGCATAACCGCGCTCCACGTGGCCATCGAGGTTGTCCCAGTGGTTCAGCACGCGCACCTTCACGCGCGGCGCCTCGCGCACGTCCAGGCGCGCCAGCGGCTGGCCGGTCTGCATCAGCCGCAGCAGGTGGAAGGCGCCGTAGAGCACGCCCGCGTCATCATTGGCGGCAATCACGGTGGCGGCCCGGCCATCCACCCGCATGCTGCGGATAAGGTAACCCTCGCTGCCCAGCGACTGCGTGTCGAGCCCGAGCTGCCTGAGCTGCGGCGATGACATGGTGCCTGCAATGATGGCGCCGGCCCGCGTCGCCCGCTCCTGCACCGGCGGCGCGCGGCCCAGCAGGCCTGCCAGGCCCCGCTGCAGTTCCGCGCGCGCGGATGCACGCAGCGGCGTTCCCGCATCGAGCACCAGCTGCGTGGCCGCTGCGCGGTATTCCCGCGCCCGGGCTTCCGGCAGTGGCTTGTAGCGCAGCCACAGGTCGTAGCCATCCTCGGCGTGCACCGCGACGGCAGTGAACGCCAGCAACAGCGACAGCAGGGCCGTGCGCATGCTCATTTGCGCAACAGGTACTGGTTCAGCAGGTTTTCGTAGCGCTCCTGGCCGCCGCTGGCCTGGCGCGGCTCGCCCGCCTGGCTGGCATGCGCCACCAGGTCGGTGAGCTTGAGGCGGCCGGCCGCGAAATCCCTGCCGGGACCCGAATCGAAGCTGGCATAACGGTCCTTGCGCCACTGCTCCCACGGCGAGGCGGTGAGCAACGCGTGTGCCACCTCCAGTCCGCGCGCGAAGGCGTCCATGCCGCCGACGTGCGCGATGAACAGGTCTTCCATGTCGGTGGACTCGCGGCGCGCCTTGGCGTCGAAGTTGAGCCCGCCCACCAGCCCTCCCTGGCGCAGCACCACCATCATGGCGCCGACGGTGTCATAGAGGTCGGTGGGGAACTGGTCGGTATCCCAGCCATTCTGTGCATTGCCGCGGTTGGCATCGATGCTGCCCAGCAGGCCATGGTCGGAGGCCACCTGCAGGTCATGCTCGAAGGTGTGGCCGGACAGCGTGGCGTGGTTGGCCTCGATGTTGAGCTTGAAGTCCTGCGCCAGGCCGTGCTCGCGCAGGAAGCCCGCCACCGTGGCACTGTCGAAGTCGTACTGGTGCTTCATGGGTTCCATGGGCTTGGGTTCGATGAAGAAGCAGCCCTTGAAGCCGATGCTGCGGCCGTAGTCGCGTGCCATCGTCAGGAAGCGACCGAAGTGCGCCAGCTCGCGTTTCATGTCGGTATTGACCAGCGAGGCATAACCCTCGCGCCCGCCCCAGAACACGTAGTGCTCGCCGCCCAGCTCCACCGTGGCATCCAGCGCGTTCTTCACCTGCACGGCGGCGCGCGCCACCACGTTGAAGTCGGGATTGGTGGCGGCGCCGTTCATGTAGCGCGGGTGCGAGAACAGGTTGGCCGTGGCCCACAGCAGCTTCACGCCGGTGGCCTTCTGCCGCTCCTTCGCCAGCGCCACCATGTGCTTCAGGTTGCGCTCGTATTCGCCGATGTCCGCGGCATCGGGTGCCATGTCCACGTCATGGAAGGTGTAGTACGGCACGCCGAGCTTGGTGAAGAACTCGAACGCGGCGTCCACGCGCGCCTCGGCCGTGGCCATGGGCGTGCCCGCCTCCCAGGGGAAGCGCCGCGTACCGGGACCGAAGGGATCGTGGCCGGCATTGGTGAAGGTGTGCCAGTAGCACACGGCGAAGCGCAGGTGCTCGGCCATGGTCTTGCCGCCGATGCGCCGGTTGGCGTCGTACACCTTGAACGCCAGGGGGTTGTCCGAGTCCGGGCCCTCGTAGGGACTCCTGCCGATGCCCGGGAAATATTCGCGCTGGCCGATGAAGGGAGTGGTCATGGAGGCACTGGTCCTGTTCAAGTGTTGGAAACGAGTGTTGGAGCTGGCGCAGGCTTCATCCGCCGCCTGCCGCACCGGAATGGAGCCGGCGCGCTGCATCCAGCTGCCGCAGGAATTCGCGGTAGGCGCCGGCGTAGGGCTCCGCGGCATCCACATCCGGGCTGGCTGCCAGGGCCGCATCCGTCTGCACATGCTCGCGCACGAGTTGCGCCAGCGCGGCCGGGCTGCCGTCGGTGGTGCTTGCCCACAGGGCCTGCAGCGCGGCGCCGAAGGCGGCGCCTTCCGGCTGCGTGGGCACTTCCACCGGCAGCTGGAATACGTCGGCCACCATCTGGCGCCAGGCGGCGCTGTTGCTGCCACCGCCGGTAAGGCGGATGGCATTGAAGGCCAGCCCCGCGGCGCGCAGCGCATCGAATCCGTAGCGCAGGGTGTAGGTCGCCCCCTCCATCGCCGCGCGATACACATTGGCGCGCGTGAAGTTCGCCAGCTGCATTCCATGCAGGCTGCCGCGCGCCCGCGGCAGGTCCGGCGTGCGCTCGCCGTTGAAGAACGGCAGCATGCCCAGCCCGTCCGCGCCCGGCCGCGTGCCCGCCAGCACCGCATCGCCATCACGGGTGCTGAAACCGAAGGCGCGAGCCACGTTCTCGGTGGCCACGGTGCAATTCATGGTGCAGACCAGCGGCAGCCAGCCGCCGGTGGAAGAGCAGAACGCGGCCCAGCCCGCGGCTTCGTCCACCACCGGATGCCCCGCGCAGGTGAACAGCGTTCCCGACGTGCCCAGGCTCATGCTCAGCACCCCCGGGGCCACGTTGCCGGTGCCGATGGCTGCCATCATGTTGTCACCGCCACCCGCGGAAACCCGCACGCCGGCGGGCAGTCCGAGTTCGGCGGCAATGGCCGGCAGCACGGGGAAGGTGGCACTGGCCTCCACCAGCGGCGGCAGGCAGGCGCCGAGGTCGCGATCCGGGTCGGTGGCCCGCAGCATGCCCGGCGACCACTGGCGGGTACGCACGTCCAGCCAGCCGGTGCCCGATGCATCGCCATGCTCCATGTACTTCTCGCCCGTGAGCCAGAAGTTCACATAGTCATGTGGCAGCAGGATGGTCGCGAGTTTCGCGTAGGCCTCCGGCCGGTGCCGCCGCGTCCAGGGCAGCTTCGATGCGGTGTATCCCGCCAGCACGGGGTTGCCTGCAAGCGCGATGCAGCCGGAGGGACCGCCCGCGGCCTCCATGATGGCGTCGCACTCCGCCTGGGTGCTGGTGTCGCACCAGAGCTTGGCCGGCGCCAGCACGCGTCCGGCGCTGTCGACGGGGACGAAACCATGCTGCTGCCCGGAGACACCCAGCGCGGTGACGCGCTGGCGCAGCTCGGGCGCGAGCCCGGCGAAGCAGTCGCGGATGGCATCGATCCACCATTCCGCCCGCTGCTCGCGGGTGCCATCGGCCTCGGCGATCAGTTCCAGTGGCCGGGACTGCGTGGCGGCGATGCGCCGTTGTCCCGGATCGTAGGCAATGAGCTTGACGCCCTGTGTTCCGACATCGAGGCCGACGGCCAGGCCCATGGATCCCCCGCAAATCGTCCCAAAGCACGAATTGCGGCAGTTTGGACCAGCTGCGCCGCGAGCGCTACTGACGCCAGGGGATGCGGCTGGAACTGCCGTCCCGGTGCGGGTCCCGGAGGTCCTGGCCCCGGATATTTTCCCCCGGGCCCACGCCGCTGCGGCGGCCTTGTGTCATTGGTATGACAATTGGCTGCCGGCAGACCAGCAGGCCAGAGGGTCGTGGATGGTGCCCCCCACGTGCATCTGCCGGCCTCCCCGGGGGTCCTCCTGCAGCAGGAACCGCTACCGCCCGCTGCGCGGGGCCGAAGGACAACGGGCGTAGTACATTGGGACCCATGAAAACACAGGAATGTGGACGCCGCCGCCGCGGCGGGTTGGTCATTCTCGGTGCAGGCCTTGCCATGCTGCCGGGCATCGGCCTGGTGCAGACGGCGCCCGCGCCGGCCACGCTGCGGTTCGCGGATGTATTCGGCACGGGCATGGTGCTGCCGCATGGGCAGCCGCTGACCCTGCGGGGCAGCGCCCCGCCTCGCCAGAAGCTCAGGCTCTCCGTCGACGGGCGCACCTATGAATTGCGCAGCGATGCCCGCGGCCAGTGGCGGCGTGAAATTGCCCCGCTGGCGGCAGGCGGCCCGTACACCATCGTGCTGGACAGCGGACAGGGCGCAACGGCGCAACTCGATGAAGTACTTGCCGGTGAAGTGTGGCTGTGCTCGGGCCAGTCCAACATGGAGTTCACGGCGGCCATGTCGAACGACCAGCCACCCGAGGCCATGCAGGGGCATGCCGCCATCCGGTTGTTCCAGGTGCGGCAGCAGACGGCGCTGCAGGCGGCAGATTCCTTCTCGATCAAGCCGACCTGGCAGCCTGCCGGTCCCAACCAGATCCGCAGCTTTTCCGCGGTCTGCTATTTCTTTGCGCAGCAGCGGCTCGCCGACACCGGCCTGCCCATCGGCGTCGTCAACGCCTCCTGGGGCGGCTCGGCCATCGAACCCTGGATGAGCGAGCAGGAGCTGGCAAGGCTGCCGGCCTACCGGCACCAGGTGGATCTGCTGCGGCAATACCGGGACGATCGCCGCAAGGCCGAGCTGGCCTTCGCATCGGACTGGGTGGCCTGGTGGAACGGCAGTTCCGGCCAGGGCCCGGTGTGGGAACAGGGCGTGCTCGCCGGCCGCGACTGGCAGGACGCCCCGCTGCGCGACTGGCGCACCTATCCGGATTCCCGACTCGCCTCCTTCACGGGCAGCCTGTGGTACTCCACCTCGTTCACGCTCACGGAGGAGCAGGCCCGCGCCGGAGCCGCCTTCGTGCTCGGCCGCGTGGATGAGGTCGACACCACCTGGGTGAACGGCAGCTTCGTTGCCAACACGTTCGGCTATGGCACCCGGCGCGAATATCGCCTGGAACCCGGCCTGCTGCGCGCCGGCACCAACCAGGCGAGCGTGCTGGTCACCAGCACGTATGAAGCCGGCGGGCTGCTGGGGCCGGAGGCCGATGTCGGCATCCGCCTCGACAACGGCCAGTTTGTGCCGCTGGGCGAAGGCTGGAAGTACCATGTCGTGCCGAAGGAAACCGGCTATCCGCCGCGCGCGCCCTGGGAGAGCGTGAAGGGAGTGAGCGGCATGTTCAACGGCATGATCGCGCCCCTGGCGCCGCTCACCCCCACCGGCGTGGTCTGGTACCAGGGTGAATCCAACGTGGACAGGGCCGGCGAATACGGGCCGCTGCTCACCGGCATGATCCGCGACTGGCGCCGGCATTTCGGCCGCGGGCTGCCCTTCATCGTGGTGCAATTGCCCAACTACGGCGCGGTTGCGCAGGCGCCGGTGGAATCCGGCTGGGCCATGCTGCGCCATGTGCAGCAGCAGGTGGCCCTGCGCGACAAGGACGTGGGCCTCGTGGTGACGCAGGACCTGGGCGATGACGCGGACATCCATCCGCGAAGCAAGCATGCGGTGGCCCTGCGCGTGGCCCGGGTGGCGCGCGCGCTGGAGGGCGACGCACCGGCCGACGGTGTGGTGCCGCAACTGGCGGCAGTGCGCCCTGGTGCCTTCGAGCTGGAATTTTCCCCCCCATTGCCGGTCAATCCGCAGCGGCCGCGGGTGTCGGGATTCACCCTCTGCGGGGACGACGTTGCCAGCTGCGTGCCCGCCGAGGCGCAGCAGCGGGGCAGCCGCATCGAGGTGAGCCGCGCCGTGCGGCCGGATGCGACGCGGATACGCTTCTGCTGGTCCGACGGTGGCACCTGCGCATTGCGCTCGCTGGCCGGCGTGCCGGTTGGATCATTCGAGCTGCCGGTCGAAAGCGCGGGCAGGTAACCGACAATGCCCGCATGGCAGCGGGCAGGATCCTTGTCGGCGTGGGTGGATGGAGCTTCGCGCCCTGGCGGGGACTGTTCTATCCACCCGGACTGGCGCAGCGGCGCGAGCTCGCGTACATGGCCGGCAAGCTCAGCTCCGTGGAGATCAACTCCACCTTCTACGGCATGCAGAAGCCCGCCACTTTCCGACGCTGGCATGAAGAGACACCCGCGGACTTCGTCTTCGCGGTGAAGGGACCCCGCTTCGTTTCCAACCGGCGCGATCTCGCCTCCGCGGGCCCGGCGATCCGGCGTTTCCTGGACAGCGGCGTGACAGGGCTCGGCGCAAAACTGGGGCCCATCAACTGGCAGCTGGCGCCGGTGAAGTCCTTTGCTGCCGCGGAAGTCGAAGCCTTTCTCTCGCTGCTGCCGGAGGTGCACGCGGGATTGCGGCTGCGGCATGCCATTGAAGTCCGGCACCAGACGTTCGCGGTGCCGGGGTTCGTTGAACTGGCCCGCCGCCATGGCGTGGCCATAGTGCTCGCGGGCGACTCCCGCCATCCCCGCATCGCCGATGCCACGGCTTCCTTCGCCTACCTGCGCCTGATGGGGACCGGGGATGCCGAACCGCGTGGTTATGCGGCGGCGGCCCTCGGCAGGTGGGCGCGGGCAGCCAGGGCCATTGCCACCGGCACGGCGACAAAGGAATCCGGGGCGGGCGCCAGGCGGACGCCCGCCCCTGGCCCGCGTGATGTCTACCTGTACGTCATCAGCGGTGCAAAACACCGCAATCCCGCGGCCGCCATGGCCCTGCTCGAGCGGCTGGCGAGTTGACCGCTGTCAGGCCTTGTGCCCGGCCTCGATGTCGCGTGCCTGCTGGAAGGTGAGCTGTCCGGAGGCATCGTCCGCCTCCAGTTCGATCGGCTCGAGCAGGAAACCCACGTGGTCGCCCAGGTCGATCTTCTCCCGCACCCGCCCGGCGAACCAGCTTTCGCAGGCATCCAGCACCGGTACGCCATGCCTTTCGTGCCACGGCACAAGGGCGAACTTGTCGATCTCATCGCCCGTCTCGCCGCCGAAAAGCCCGGCGATGTCCTTGTGCCCCTCCTCCACGACATGCACCGCCAGCACCGGCGCGCGCAGCGCCAGCCGGTATGTATGGTTCTTCTTCGACAGGCAGGCCAGGAAGCGCGGCGGATGGATGCTGCATTGTGTGGCAAAGCCGATGAGGCAACCGGACCGCTCGTCGCCCACCGCGGTGGTCACCACGTACAGTGGATAGTCCAGCCGCGTCGCGAGCCTGGCGAACGCTGGACTGCCGTGCCCTGCCCCCGCCATCGCCTATTCCACCAGCGCCAGCAGGCTCTGGTACTTCTCGATGTACCAGCGGTTCTCGTTGTTGTAGCGGGGAATGGCCACCGGCCGGATGCCCTGCGTGTCCTGCTTCCACAGGCAGGGGCACTTCACGGGCTTTGCCGGCTGCTCGCCAACGCGGCTCAGCTCGGTGAGGTCGACCCTGGCCCGCTTCACCACATTGTAGAGTTTCGTCACATTGCGCGGGCCGCCGTTGTAGGCAGCGACGGGAAAGATGCCCAGCACCATGGGATTGTCGCGATAGGCTTCGCGGATGTCCTTGCGCATCTGCGCCAGCTCGATGTCGAGCAGGCAGATCGCCGCCTTCATCGCATTGAGCAGGTTGGTGGCACCGCGCTCGAAGTCCGGATCGATGCGCGCTCCCGGACAACGCCTCACGACCAGCGCGTAGGTACCATTTCCCTTGCGGTTGGTGAACTGCATCGGCCCCAGCGCCGAGGCTGTGGAAACGCTGAACCGGTAGGCCTGCTCGCGTTTCAGCCCGTAATGGCTCAGCACCTGGTTGAATGCCTCGGCGCCGCGATTGGTGTATTCGGTGTCGTCGGTCTGCTCGATCACGGCCAGCGCGGTGATGAGCTGTACAGGCACCACGTCGGCCAGCAACACCCCGGGGTAGGCCGCACTGGGCACGCCGGCCGCGCGCAGATCATCCGCCGCCAGCTGCGCCGTGGCCAGCAGGAACTCGCGCCCGGCTGCCACCAGCAGCGGATCGTAGGTGTCCTCCGTGAATGGCAGGTAGACGATGGGCTGGGCTGTGTCGACCACCTGGCGCCAATGCTTCTTCCTGATCAGCGCACTGTCGAACACCGGGAACTTGCGGCCGTACACCTTCAGCGGCTCGCCATCGCGCGAGAAGGAGAACATCAGCCGCTCCGCGCCCGTGCCCTTCACGTGTCGCGCGTCGATGCCCGGGGTGCGCATCACGAACTTCAGCGGCTTGCCGCCAGGCTTCCAGCTCACCGGCGGACGCGGTATCTCCAGGTGGGCGAGGGTCCACTCCAGCTGCGATTCGCTCCACAGGGCAAAGACCACCGGCCTGCCGCGCAGGGTTTCCTTCCTGCCCTTGCCGGTGAAGATGTACTCCAGCGGCACGTCACGCAGCATCTGCTCGGCCTCGAGGACCAGCGTGCGGATCATCTCGTCACGGCCCGGCGGCTTGCCCTCGACGATGATTTCCGCCAGTTCCTGCAACGGCAGGCTGTCTGCCGCGGACTCCGCCACCGCAAGTGGCACCTCGCCTTCGACCTCAAGGGATTCCTGGGGAAGTACTTCGCCTGATGGCGGCGCCGGTCCCGGTGCAAGCTCTTCGGCCAGCAGGTAGGCCTCAGCTTCCTCGTAAGCGCTCTCTGCCGTGGCCGCGCAGCCCGCCAGCACGAGCAGGCAGAGGACGGATGGCAGCCGGATGGCGCCGCATGGGGCGGACATGAACATGCGGCCCCGAGATTAACCGCGGCCCTGCTGGAAGTCTGTCGGAGTCACCCGTACGTCCGCGACGGGCTCGCACGCCAGGTCACGCCCGGAGGGCGTGGCGGTCATTCCTGCGGTGGTGATTCCAGGAAGTGGAACGTCGTCCGGCCGATGGTCACCATGTCGCCGTCGCGCAGGAAATGGCGGGTGACCCGTTTGCCGTTCACCTGCACGCCGTTCACGCTGTCCAGGTCCTCGATGATGCAGTGCTGCGCGCTGCCGAGGATGACGGCATGGCGCCGGCTGACGAAGTTGGCATCGATCTGGATGTCGTTTTCCGGGGTGCGGCCGATGGTGCTGCGCCGGCCGAGCGCGTAGCGCACCCGGCCCTCGGATTCCTCGCTCACCAGGAACCGTCCGGGCAGCTGGTCGGTGCCACCCACCAACTTCAGCGCGGGCCTCGTACCGGTTTCATCCTTGCCCAGGCGGGCGATGTTCTGCTGAAGGTTGCCCAGCAGCGAGGCGCTGGCACGGGCGTCGGTTTCCAGCCGCTCGATCTGCTCCTGCGCGGCCCGCAGCTCTCCTTCCAGGATTGCCGCGCGATCACGCGCCGCGGCCAGTTCGCGCTCCAGTCCGCTGATGCGATCCTTCTGCTGCGCGAACAACTGCACGGCCGCCTGGGCGGCTTCCTCGGTCTCGCGCAGGCTGGAAAGTTCCGCATCCTGCCCGGCGATGCGGGCGTGTCCAGCCTCCAGCTCACCGGCCAGCTGCTTTTCGCGGCCTGCGGCTGCTTCCAGCTCCCCGCGCGTGGTGGCGAGTTCGGTTTCGCGCTCGCGGAGGCGGCTTTCCAGCTCTGCCTCACGGTCGCGCAGACGGGCCTCAAGGTCGGCTTCGCGCTCGCGCAGGCGCGCCTCCAGCTCCGCTTCGCGCGCGGACGCACTGGCACGCAACGATTGCAGTTCCGCCGCCAGCGCCGCCTCGCGGGCAGCCGCCTCTTCCAGCAGCCGGGCATTCTGCGCAGAGCTTTCAGCCATGTCGGCGGCGTGGCGTGATTCCAGTTCGGCGACCTGCGCGTCACGCTCGGCGAGCATGGCGTCGAACACGGCACGCATGCCGTGCGTGTGGCGCAGGGCTTCCGCCTGGCGTTCGGCGCGCCGGCGCAGTTCATGAAGGTCGCCGTCCCGCGAGCCCTGCGCCAGCGCCAGGGACTGCTCGGCGGCAGCGAGCCGGCGCGACAGTTCTTCCGCGGCGCGGGCCTCATCGGCGCGTTGCTCTTCGAGGAGCGCCCGCGTTTCGCTGCGGGTACGTTCTGCCTGCTCGACGGCGGCGTTGCGCTCGAGCTCGGCGGCGGCAAGCCTGGCTTCCAGCTCGCGCAGGCGCTCGGTCTTGCGCTTCAGGTTGCTTTCGACTTCGCGCAGGCTCTCGGTGAGGTCAGGTGCGCCCTCGGGCATGGCCAGGGTCCCGGGCACGGCCAGCGCAACGAAGGTGTCGGTGGCACCACCTGAAGCGGCATCCGTCGCGTCGGCGGCATCTTCCGGCGGCGCGTCGAAATCCATCAACGGCAACTCTGCCGTTGCCTCCAGGTCAACTTCGTGGACGACGGGTTGCTGTTTCTTCTTGCGGGACATCTTGTGCGCAGGATACGTCGACCGCCCCGGGGTCGTGACCCATTCCAGAAAAAATTGGCCTTAAGTCACATCCCCTTCATTCCGGGGACGCAATCTCCCAGCCACCCCCCAGGGCCTTGTACAGGGTCACCAGGGCGGTGGCCGCACGGGTGCGGCTGATGGCGAGCTGGTCCTCGGCTTCCAGCGAGGTGCGATAGGCGTCCAGCGCCGAGAGGAAGTCGGAAACCCCTCCCTCGAACCGCTGCGTGGCCAGATCGGCGGCCTCGCGGCTGGCTCCGGCAGCCCGGGCGAGGTGCTCCAGCCGCCGCCGCTCGCGTGCGAAGTCCGAAAGCGCGTTCTCGGTTTCCTCCAGCGCCAGCAGCACGGTCTGCTCATAGCCGGCCAGCGCCTCGGCGCTGCGGGCATCTGCCGCGCGGATGCGCTGGTATACATGGCCGAAGTCCAGCAGTCCCCAGGTCAGGGACGGACCGAAGCCGCGGCGATCGTTGCCGGAATCATCCAGCTGCCCGAAGGTGGGTGCCGCAAGGCCGATGCTGGCGTTGATGCTGATGCGCGGGAACAGGTCCGCCACCTGCACGCCGATGGCAGCGGTAGCGGCAGCCAACTGTCGCTCTGCCGCCCGGATGTCGGGGCGACGGCGCAGCAGCGCCTCCGGCGTTCCCAGGGAAATGCCCGCGGGCACGGGGGGCAGCTCGCGGACGTCGGTGAGCGTGAGATCCAGCGCCCCGGGCTGCTGGCCGGTGAGCACGGCAATGCGCCGCATGGCGCGATCCACCGCCGCCTCGAGCGGTGGCACGCTGGCCAGGGTGCTCTCCACCTGTGCGGTGGCGCGGGCCGTGTCGAGGGCCGTGCCGCGGCCGGCGTCCAGCCGGTCGTTCACCAGCTCCAGTGCGCGCGACTGCGTCTCGGCATTGTTGCGCGCCACCTGCAGCTGGCTCTGTGCACCGCGCAATTCGAAGTAGTTTCGCGCCACCTCCGCGATCACCGACAGCACCACCTGGTTGCGGGCGGCCGCGGCGGCCTGTGCCGCGGCGCGGGCGGATTCATTGGCGCGACGCACGCGACCGAAGAGGTCCAGCTCCCAGCCGGCATCGAACCCGGCGTCATACATCTCGTAGTCGCGGTCCACCACCGTGACGGGGGGCAGCCCCGGCGTGCCCGCGGCGCTCTGGCGTCCGTTGTCGTAGCTGGCCCGGGCGGTGATGCTGGGCAGGAAATCGAACAGGCGCTCGCGGCGCAGCGCGCGCGCCTCGCGCAGCCGGGCGGTGGCAGCGGCCACGTCACGGTTGTTCTTCACGGCTGCGTCGACGAGTTCGTCGAGCACCGGATCGCCGAACTGCCGCCACCACTCGCGCTCGATCTCGCCCTGGCCGCTGCCTTCCAGCAGCGCCGCGGCATCGAACTGGTCATCGACCCGCGTATCCGGCTCCCGGTAGTCCGGCCCCACCGCGCAGGCAGCCAGCAGCAGGCAACCGGCGGCCAGCAGTGCGCTGCGCATCATCCGCTCACGCCGCAGCATGGGAAGCCTCCCGGCGACGCTTCACGAAACCGCGGATCAGCACGAAGAACACCGGCGTCAGGAACAGCCCGAAGAAGGTGACGCCGAGCATGCCGGAGAACACGGCGACGCCCATTGCGCGGCGCATCTCCGAACCGGCACCGGTGGAAAGCATCAGCGGCACCACACCCATGATGAAGGCCAGCGAGGTCATGATGATCGGCCGCAGGCGCAGCCGGCAGGCTTCCACCGCCGCGTCGAAGGCATTGCGCCCCCGCTCCTCCAGGTGCACGGCGAACTCCACGATGAGGATGGCGTTCTTGCATGCCAGCCCCACCAGCACCAGGAAGCCGATCTTGGTGAAGATGTTGTTGTCGCCCCCGACCAGCCAGACACCGGCGAGCGCGGACACGATGCACATGGGCACGATCAGGATCACCGCCAGCGGCAGCGTCCAGCTTTCGTACTGCGCGGCCAGCACCAGGAAGGCCAGCAGCACGCACAGCGGGAAGATGAAGGTGGAGCTGCCGCGCGCCAGGATCTCCTGGTAGGAAAGGTCGGTCCACTCGAACGACACGCCAGCCGGCAGCTTCTCGCGGGCCAGCTTTTCCAGCGCGTCGAGCGCCTGGGTGGAGCTGGTGCCCGGCATCGCCTGGCCATTGATGTCGGCGGCCAGGTAGCCGTTGTAGTGCGTGACGCTGTCGGGACCGAAGCTGTCCTTCACCGTCATCACCGACCCCAGCGGCACCATCTCGCCCTGCAGGTTGCGCGTCTTGAGGTCGAGCACCTGCTCCTTGCGGGCGCGGAACTGCGCGTCGGCCTGCGCGATCACCTGGTAGCTGCGGCCGAAGAGGTTCAGGTCGTTCACGTACAGCGAGCCCAGGTAGACCTGCAGTGCCTCGAAGATGTTGGCCAGGGGAACGTTCTCGCGCTTGGCCTTCTCGCGATCAATGTCGGCGTAGAGCTGCGGCACGTTGACCAGGTAGTTGGAGAACACCCCGGTGATGCCCGGCGTCTGGTTGGCCTCGGCCAGGAACTCCTGCAGCACCCGGTTGAGCTCCTGGTATCCCAGCGAGCTGCGGTCCTGGATCTGCATCTTGAAGCCGCCCAGCGTGCCCATGCCCTCCACCGGCGGCGGCGGCGCCACGCCCACGAAGGCATCCTCGATGACCGACAGCTTGCCCTGCACGGCCGCCAGGATCTCGTTGGCCGAGCGGTCGCCAGACCGCTTCGCCCGCGGCTCGAGCGTGGCGAACACCACGCCGCTGTTCGAGGCCACGCCGAACCCGGCCGTGACCGACATCCCCGAGAACGCGATCACCGCCTCGACACCCTCCTCCTCCGCCAGGATGTCCGACATGCGCCTGATGACCTCCTCGGTGCGCTCCAGGCTTGCCGCATCCGGGAGCTGCGCGAAGGCGATGATGTAATCCTTGTCCTGCACCGGCACGAAGCCGCCCGGCACGCGCAGCAGCGCCAGTCCTCCCAGCAGCAGCAGGCCCACGTAGACGGCAATGGCCAGGCCCGCCTTGCGCAGCACGCTGCCCACGCCGCTGCTGTAGCTGCCGGAGGCCCGGGTGAAGAAACGGTTGAACGGCCTGAATATCCACCCCACGGTGCGGTCGAGCAGCCGCGTGAGGAAGTCCTTCGGCGCGTCATGCGGCTTCAGCAGCACGGCCGCCAGCGCCGGCGACAATGTCAGTGAATTGAAGGCCGAGATGATCGTGGAGATCGCGATGGTGATGGCGAACTGCCGGTAGAAGCTGCCCGTCAGGCCGCCGATGAACGCGATGGGAATGAACACCGAGGTGAGCACCAGCGCGATGGCGATGATGGGCCCGCTTACCTCGTCCATGGCCTTGAACGTGGCCTCGCGCGGCGAAAGGCCGTCGGCGATGTTGCGCTCCACGTTCTCCACCACCACGATGGCATCGTCGACCACGATGCCGATCGCCAGCACCAGCCCGAACAGCGACAGCGTGTTGATCGAGAAGCCGAGCACCTGCAGCACCGCGAAGGTACCGACGATCGACACCGGCACGGCCAGCAGCGGGATGATGGAAGCGCGCCAGGTCTGCAGGAACAGCACGACCACCAGCACCACGAGCAGCAGCGCCTCGATGAGGGTCTTCACCACTGCATCAATGGATTCGCGCACGAACTGGGTGGGGTCGTAGATCACCCGGTATTCGACGCCCTCGGGGAAGTTGCGCGCCAGGTCCTGCATCGTTGCGCGCACGTTGTCCGCCAGCTCAAGCGCGTTGGAGCCCGGCGCCTGGAAGATGGCAATGGCCACCGCGGGCATGCCGTCGAGGTAGCCCAGGATGCCGTACTCGGAAGTGCCCAGTTCGATGCGCGCCACGTCGCGCAGCCGGGTCAGCTCCCCGCGGTCGCCGGTCTTGATGATGATGTCGCCGAACTCCTCCTCGGAGGCCAGGCGCCCGTAGGCATTGAGCAGCAGCTGCTGGTCCACGCCAGGGGTCATCGGCTGCGAGCCCACGATGCCGGCGGCCACCTGCACGTTCTGCTCGCGGATGGCGGCCACCACGTCGCCGGCGGTCATGTCGCGCGCGGCAACGCGCTGCGGATCCAGCCATACGCGCATGGCATAGGGCCCGCCGCCGAAGGGCTCCACTTGTCCCATGCCGGGAATGCGCGCCAGCGTGTCGCGCACCTGCAGCTCGGCATAGTTGCGCAGGTATTTCAGGTCATAGCGGCCGTTCGGAGACACCAGCTGCACGAACATGGTGATGTTCGGGTTGCTCTTGACGGTGTTGACGCCGATGCGCCGCACGTCCTCGGGCAGCTTGGTGAGCGCCTGCGCCACCCGGTTCTGGACCTGCACCTGCGCCAGGTCGATGTTGGTGCCGATGTTGAAGGTGACCGTGATGGAAAGCGCGCCGGACGAGGAGGCCTGCGAGGACATGTAGAGCATGTTCTCGACGCCGTTGATGGCCTGCTCCAGGGGCGCCGCAACCGTCTCGGCCACGACGGCCGGGCTCGCGCCCGGGTAGGCGGTGGAGACCACCACCGAGGGCGGCGCAACCTCCGGGTACTCGCTGACCGGCAGCACCTGCAGCGACATCAGGCCGGCCAGGAAGATGATGATGGACAGCACCGCCGCGAAGATCGGGCGGTCGATGAAGAAATGCGCGAATTTCATGCGCGTGTCGCCTTCAGCCCGCGGCCGCCGGCGCCGCAGCCGCCTGCTCGCCCTCCATCGGCACCATGCGCGGCGTCACCACCATGCCCGGCCGCACGCGCTGCAGGCCGTTGACGATGATGCGCTCGCCGGGCTCCAGCCCCTCGCGCACCGCACGCAGCCCGTCGATCATGGGCCCGGTGGTGATGGCGCGGTATTCCAGCCTGTTCTCCGCATCGACCACCAGCACGTAGCGGCGGTCCTGGTCGGTGAGGATGGCGCGATCGTTGATCAGCGCGCCCTTGTAGCTGGTGGAGCCGGCCAGCCGCACACGCACGAACATGCCCGGCACCAGGAAGCGGTCGGGATTGGGAAACACCGCCCGGCCCAGCAGCGTGCCCGTGCCCGCGTTGACGCGGTTGTCCACGAAGTCCATGTAGCCCTGGTGCCTGTATTCGGTCTCGTTGCCCACGGCCATCAGCACCGGATTGGCATGCTCGCGCGACAGCGGGCGCTGCCCGCTGCGCGCCAGGTCGATGTACTTCAGGTAGTCGCGCTCCGCGGCCTCGAAATACACGTACATGGGTGAAAGCGACACCACCGTGGTGAGGCGCGTGGCCGCGCCACCCTGTCCGCCTGACACCAGGTTGCCCACGGTCACCTCCGCGCGCCCCACGCGGCCGGAGATCGGCGAGGTGACGCGCGTGTACGCAAGGTTCAGGCGCGCCACTTCAACGCCCGCCTCCGCGGCCTTCACGGCGGCAAGCGCACTGACATGCGCCGCCTTGCGCTGCTCGTACTCTTCCTGCGAGACCGCCCGCGTGGTGACCAGCTTCTCGACGCGGGCCAGGTCGGTTTCGGCCAGCGTCGCGGCGGTGCGGGCGCGCTCCACCTCGGCCTGCACTCGATCAAGCTCGGCCTGGTAGGGACGCGGGTCGATGACGAAGAGCACATCGCCCTTGCGCACGTCACGCCCCTCATCGAAGTTCACCTGCTGCAGGTAGCCGGACACCTGCGGACGGATCTCCACGGATTCCACCGCCTCCAGCCGCCCGGTGTACTCATCCCATTCGGTGATCTCGCGTTCGGGAACAGTCGCCACGCTGACCTCCATGGCAGGTGGTGCGCCAGCCTGCTCCTGCGCGCCGGAACCGCAGCCGGCCAGGATGAACAGGGACAGGACAGCCGGCGCAAGGCCAGTGCGTGTTGCCATGGTGACAGTATCCTGAAAGAAACCGAGGGAACCGGTTCGTCAGCAACCGGGAGGTGGATTATATAGCGCACATGCAGCGACGGAACCGCCTCAGCCCCTGCGCGCGGCCTCGATTGCAGCCACGTCGATCTTCCTCATCTTCATCATGGCGCTGAAGACGCGCTGTCGCAGGCCGGCGTCAGGATGGGCCAGGCTGTCATTCAGCACGCGCGGGGTGATCTGCCAGGAGATGCCCCACTTGTCCTTGCACCACCCGCACTGGCTCTCCTGCCCGCCGTTGCCGACGATGGCGTTCCAGTAGCGGTCGGTCTCGGCCTGGTCCTCCGTCACCACCTGGAAGGAGAACGCTTCGGTATGCCGGAAGGTGGGACCGCCGTTGATGCCCACGCAGGGGATTCCCAGCACGGTGAACTCCACCACCAGCACGTCGCCCTTGCGCCCATTGGGATAGTCGGTGGGGGCGGTCTGCGCGGCGCCCACGGCGCTGTCCGGGAATGTGCGGGCGTAGAAATCGGCCGCCTCGGCGGCGTCATGGTCATACCAGAGTGACACGCGAACCTTGCCTGCTGGATTGCTCATTGGAATCTCCTTCAATTGCCCTGCGGGCCGGTAATGCCAAACACTGCCCCTGCGGGATCGGCGGCAACCGCCACCCAGTCACCGCCCGGCACCTGGTGCAGTTCCTGCAGCAGGCGGCCGCCATGGGCCTGGATGGCCCGGCACGCGGCCGCTGCAGATTCCACGCCGAAGTAGGGCACCCAGCCGGCTGCGGGCAAGCCCGGCGCCCGCTGCATGATGGCGCCCACGCGCACCCCTTCATGGTCCATGAAGCAGTAGTCGCCGAGCGCGCCCATCGGCATCGCTTCGTCAAAGCGGTAGCCGAAATGGCGGGCGTAGAACTGCTTCGCACGCGCAAGGTCGGGACTGGCCAGCTCGTTCCAGCGCACGCGCTGCGGGGCGCTTGTATCGAACACATCGCTCCTGGCATCGGGCTGGTCCGGCGGCGGAACCGGCTTCATCACGTAGAACGGCGTGCCCATGGGATCGCCTACCATGGCGATCTGCCCCACGGGGAGTTCCATGCGCATCCAGGTGGTGCCGCCATCGGCCTCGATGGCACGCGTGGCGGCGCCCACGTCCTCCACTTCGATGTAGGCCATCCAGCACGGCATGGCGCCCTGCTGCTGCATGCCAGGTGAAAGCGCCAGCATGCCGCCTGCGGCGCGTCCGTCGTCGCGCAGGATCATGCGGTAGTCCCGGGCGCCTGGTGCTGCCGCCCCGTCCGGCCCGGGCACGCTCCAGCCGACCACGGCCCCGTAGAACTTCGTGGCCGCGCCCGGATCCGGCGTCATCAATTCGTACCAGATGAAGCTGCCTGCACCCATCAGACCTTCTCCTTGAACAGCAACCGCAAATGATTCTTCAGGTGGGCAATCGCATCCAGCAGCGGGGTGCGATCGCCGGCGGACTTGGCCAGCACGAAACCACCTTGCAGGACGGTCTGCGTGTACAGCGCCAGGCTTGCCGCATTCACCTCGATGCGGGGTGGACGGGCCTGGATCGCCGCCGCGAAGTCCCTTTCCAGTTGCGCGGCATGGTCGGTGATGGTTGTCCCGAGGGCGGCGCGCATGGGCTCGGAGGTGGCAAACACCTCCTGCACCGCCGTGCCCGCGAAGCAGGTGATGTCTTCCAGCGGCCCGTCGGCCAGCGAGGCGCGGAAATCCAGGTAGCCGAAGATCCGCTGCAGGGGGTCGTGCAGCTGCTGGAATCCGGCATTGGCGAACAGGGGCGCGGTCACGGTGGTCCAGTGGCGGGCTGCGGCCACGCCCAGCTCTTCCTTCGAGGCGAAGTGGTGGAAGAACGCGCCCTTGGTGACGCCGGCCTCGGCGCACAGGTCATCCACCGTCGTGGCATGCCAGCCCTTGCGGCGCACGAGCTTGTGGGCTGCGTCGAGCAACGCAGTGCGCGCACTGCCGCGCGCCCTTGCCTGCTCCGGTTTTTTCCCCGTTTCCATCACGGAGCGAAACCTAACCGACTGGTTGGTATGTTGTCCAGCTTTACATGCCAGATCGACGGACCTATATTAACCATCTGGTTAATTAACTGACTGGTGAATCCGGATGCAGGATCCCCTCAGCCGCACTTTCTCGGCCCTGGCCGACCCGACCCGGCGCGCCATGCTCGCGCGCCTGTCGCGCGGCGAGGCGAACGTGTCGGAAATCGCGCAGCCCTTCCTGCACGAGATGAGCCTGCCCGCAGTGACCAAGCACCTGAAGGTGCTGGAACAGGCCGGCCTCATCACCAAGGGCCGCCAGAAGCAATGGCGTCCCTGCCGGCTGAATGGAGCGCCGCTGCGCGAGGCAGTGGACTGGATGGAGCAGTACCGCCTGGCCTGGGAGGAGCAACTGGACCGGCTCGGCGAATACCTGCAGGCGAAAACACAGGGAGAACGGAATGGCCGCAAGTAGCAAGTCCAGCAACATCCACCTCACGCGCGTCTACGACGCGCCACTGTCAGCGGTGTGGGAGGCCTGGACGGTACCGGAGGAAGTCGCACTGTGGTGGGGGCCGCGCGGCTTCACGCTCACCACGCACAGCCGCGACCTGCGCACCGGCGGGCACTGGCACTACACCATGCACGGACCCGACGGCACGGACTATGAAAACACCACGCAGTACCTGGAGGTGGTGCCGCAGCAGAGGCTGGTCTATGACCACGGCGGCCATCGCGAGCGCCCGCCCCTGTTCCGCGTGACGGTGCTGTTCACCGAGCGCGGTGGACGCACGCGGCTCGACATGACCATGAGCCTGCCGACCCCGGAGGCCGCCGAGCAGACCCGCGGGTTCATCCGCCAGGCCGGCGGAAATTCCACCTGGGATCGCCTGGCCGAGTACCTGGGCAAGCGCTGCGCGGGAAAGGAGCAATTCTTCATCGCCCGCTCCTTCGACGCCCCCATCGACCGCGTGTACAGCATGTGGACGGATCCGGTGCAACTGGCGCGCTGGATGCCGCCCGCGGGCGCAACCATGGAGTTCCTGCGGGCCGAGCCGCGTGTGGACGGCTCTTCCCTCTACGCCATGCGGTTGCCCGACGGCCAGACCATCCATGGCCTGATCGGATACCAGAGACTGGAGCCACCGCAGCTCATCGCCTACACCCAGCAGTTCTGCGATGCCGCGGGCAAGGTGATGCGTCCGCCGTTCTTCGCCGACTGGCCACTCACCATGCTTGCCGTCGTCGAGTTCGCCGAGGAAGGCCCGGAGGGCACGCGGGTGACGGTGCGATGGGAGCCCGCCCACGATGCCACCGCGGCGGACATCGCGGAATTCGCCCGGCAGCGCGGCAGCATGACCGGCGGCTGGACCGGCAGCTTCGACAAGCTTGAAGCCCTCCTCGGGGCCTGAACGGGCGCGGCGCCCGCGCCCAGCGGCCATCCGCCGACATGCCTGTCGGCGGGCGGACGACACGGGCGTAGGACCAGCGCTCCTTCATCCGCACGGGGGAAACCCCGGCGCGGGGTGCTGTCGAACCAGGCGTGACCTGCAGACAGGAGCGCGACATGAACAAGCATCTCGCCCTTGCATTTGCCATCGGTTCCTTCGGCATCGTGGGTGCCGCGGCGCCGCTGGATAACCCGGACATGCTGGAGGTGCGCACGGTGGGCGTGCCTTATGACCGTTCGGAAATCCGTGATGAACGTTCCGCCGGGGATCTGTTCTTCCGCATTCGCCAGACCGCGGAGGAAGTCTGCCGGATTTCCGCCCATCCACGCGGCTACGAGATCTGGCACGAGCACGATTGCGAAGCCGAGGCGGTGGACCAGGCCGTGCGCGAGGCCCGGATCCCGGCGCTCGAGGAGTATTACGAGGATCTCGGCGAGGCACGTCCGACACAGCCGGCGCCGAGGTGAGGCCGCGCGGGCGGTTCAGCCGCGCCAGTTGGCGTGGCGGCTCCAGTACTCCACGCTGCGGCGGTACGCGGCAGGATCCAGCGGCACGCCTGACCCGCCCTCCGCGACGCCCAGCGCATTGCGCATCATCGTGACGGGCGCCATGGGAATCTCCACGGGGGCATCGGTGTACATGCAGCCGACGATGCCCCAGTCAGCCTCGATGGGAGAGCCTTCCTTCGCAAGCTGCTCCCGGCTGTAGAGGATGGGGATCAGGTAGTCGGCCACCGGTGGCTGCACGCCCTCGAACCAGCGCACCAGCACCGGCAGCTCGCTGCGGGTTCGCGCCTCGTAGTCCGAGCGCAGCAGGTGGCGGTTGGCCTCGGTGACCGGAATGGTGAGGCAGCGCGTGGATGTCCAGTTGCGATGCACGTGCAGCACGCAGAAGGGTGCGTATCCAGGCAATACCTCCAGCGGAGCGTGCTCGTTCAGGTAGCGCTCGAATTCCCCGGCGGTGATGTCCTGGATGGTGTTGCGCCGCGACTCCCTCGGGAACAGCCGTGCGCGCGCGAACTCCGTCATCACGATCTTCATGGCTTCATGCCCTGCAAGTGTTCCTTCCTCATGCCCCGACCACCAGGCCCGGGCACATCAGCGCCATCACGCCGAGGACGGCCTTCGGCATGCCGGCCAGTCGCGCATCGGCTCCGGCGCCCAGCACATCCGTGAGGATGTCCTTCGACAGCGCGACCCAGCCGCCACCAGTGTGGAAACTGGCAATGAATTCCCCCTCGTTGCGGTCCGCCAGCAGCCTCGCCTCATCGCAGGCCTGTGCCCTGCCTTCAGACACCCACTTTTCATCGGAGGCGCGCAGGTATCGGGAATCGAGCGCGGGCACGGTGTCGCCGGGGGTGGCCGCCCCTTCTTCCGTCACATGCAGGCGTCCGGTGGGCGCAGCATCCCTGCCATTCACCCGGGCTTCGATCGCCCGCCGCAGCCGGTTGAACATCTCCTCGGCGAAGGACTGGGGATATTCGTACTGTTTCTGCACTTCGGCGCTGATGTGCGGCAGGCGTCGCCAGCCGCTCACCCAGGCCAGCTTGTCCGCGCCTGCTTCTGCGTCCGCGAACACATCCTCAAGCGAAAAACGCCGCTCGGCATCCGGCTGCAGGGCCTTCATGGTCATGTGCTCGAGCAGGTTCGAGGAGAAGCCGAACATCACCCCGTAGGGAGAGAAGGTGCCGGGCACGGGCGCGAATCGCGGGCAGTCGACTGCCAGCGGCTGCACGATGCTTTCGAGCTCCTGCACATAGCGGTCCACAAGCTCCACATGGCGCCGCCCCATCGGCGTCAACGCGGCGCCGCTGGCCACGAACAGGTGCTCGATCATGCTGTAGGCGCGCAGCAACCGCGGATGGTTCAGGAACAGGTCGGGATCAGGCGAGATGGCCTGGCAGATCGCGCCCGCCAATTCCAGGCGTCGCGGATCCTCGCCTCCCCGCACCGCACGCCGGTACGCGGCCAGCAGCGGCACCAGCGCCTGGATGGTCATCGCGCAGTCCAGCGCATTGGAGCGGCGCGTGTCCAGCAGCAGCGCGTGGTCATCCAGCGCCCTGCCCTGCATGTTGAAGTAGCGAAGCTGCGAGCGCAGGTGGCCGCCGGCCATCACCACGGTGGCGCGGTGGATCTCCAGCCGCTCCTCCACGTCGAGCGATTCCGCCAGCTTCTGCGCCACCCGGAAATACGCACCGAGGTCGTCGGTGGTGGGACTCTGCGCCACGGGCACCAGCCAGCGGGGATCCCGCACCAGCACCGGCTGGTCTGCCGGCGAACTGCGCCAGAGCGCATCAAGCAGCTGACGCAACTGACCGAGGCGGGCGGAGGCATCACCCTGGCCCTCGTCCCACACCCGCATGGACAGCAGCGTGGCGCAGCGGACCACATACAGGTTGAACAGGGCCTGCGCGAACCGCACGCGGCCATTGCGCCCCGGCCAGCGCGTGGCGCGCCACAGGGTGAAGGCCCGCGACATCATGTCCGCGGGATCGAACATCTCGTTGGGAATGCCGGGCATCTCGCGCGGCCTGAAGCCCTCGGCCCAGTGGGCCTCCTGCAGTTTTCCGCGCAACGCGACCTGCTGGCGGGTGAGCCCGGCGGTGGCAAAGAAGCAGTCCTCGAACTCCCGGTCGAGCAGCCGCCGGTCCTGCAGCAGATGGGGCGGGGCCTGCCGGGCGTTCAGCAGTGCCTGCAGGCGCTCCACGATCGCGGCGCGGTGTGCGATGAAGTGCTGCAGCAGTTCAATATGTGCCTTGAATGGCAGCGGGGCGGATCGTTCGGTGGTCACGGCGTCGCGAGCATAACAAGCACCCTGCCGGCGCGCAGGCGCATGCCGGAATGACGCCGCGCCACCGGCACGGTAGATTGCCGCCCCGTGCGAACCCTTCCCCGACTCGAAAAGTTCTTCGATCGCCTGCTCGCGCCCACCGGTCCTGGCGTGTTCAACCCCTGGCTCGATCATGATCCCGGCACCGATGCCCTGCCCGATGCCGCCGCCGCGCGCCTGCTGCGGCTGCGGGCCTTCTTCAATACGCGACCACGCTGGCTGCTGCTGGGCGAGGCTGCGGGCTACCAGGGCGCGCATGTCAGCGGCATTCCCTTTACCAGTGAACGCCTGCTGCTGGCGGGGGCCATCCCGCGCGTGGACATCCGGGGCCAACGCCTGTCCGTGCGGCCGCGGCCCTGGAGCGAACCCTCGGCCACCACGGTGTGGGGCACCCTGCATGCGCTGGGCCGGGCCGGTGACACCCTGCTGTGGAATGCCTATCCGTGGCACCCGCACCGGCCAGGCCTGCCGCAGTCAAACCGCACGCCAACGCCGCTGGAACGCCGCGCCGGCCTGCCCGTGCTCCAGGCGCTGCTGGCCGCGTTCCCGGCCGTGCGCTGCTTCGCCGTGGGCCGGAATGCGGAAGCTTCGCTGGCCGAGGTGGGTGTGCGCGCCACGCCGCTGCGCCATCCATCAATGGGTGGCGCCACCGCGTTCCGCGAAGGGTTGCGCCGCGCCCTTGCAGAAGAGTCCTGAGGGGACCGGCGAGCGCGCGGCGCACTACAATCCCCATCTCCCATTGGCCCGGAACAATCGGCATGAAATACCTGCACACCATGGTCCGCGTGACCAGCCTGGAAGATTCCCTGCGCTTCTACCGCGATGCACTTGGCCTCGAGGTGCTGCGCAAGCACGAAAACCCGCAGGGTCGCTTCACGCTGGTGTTCCTGGCGGCTCCGGGCCAGCCCGAGGCGCAGGTGGAGCTGACGTACAACTGGGATCCGGAAGCCTATACGGGCGGGCGCAATTTCGGGCACCTGGCCTACGAAGTGGATGACATCTACGCCACCTGCGAGCGCCTGCAGCAGCAGGGCGTGCAGATCCTGCGTCCGCCGCGGGATGGCAGGATGGCCTTCGTGCGTTCGCCGGACCAGATTTCGATCGAGCTGCTGCAGAAGGGCGAGGCGCTTGCGCCCAGGGAACCATGGGCGCAGATGCCGAACGTGGGGAGCTGGTAGACGGGCATTCTCCCTGCCAGGGGTCACGGCGCCAGGCAAGGTGCGGCTCGATCAGCGTGCGGAATCGCTTGTTGTCGGCCCCGGTCATCGTGCCTCTCCACCTGTCCTGCAGTGATTACATTCCAGCGACAGGAATCCAACGGTGCGGAGGCCGTCCCGTGCCGTCGGGCTTAGAATCGGCAGCCGGTGGCTGGATGCCAGCCAGCAACGCAATTGACCGGACCAACCAGGGAGCCGCCATGCCTGTCGAGAAATCCGCAACAGTTGGCACCGCCGCCACCATCATCGTCGCCGCCCTCGCACTGGGCGCCTGCAGCAAGGCTCCGCAGTCCGGGGCGGACGCTGCGGCGGCCTGTGACCGCCAGTGCCTGATCGACGCCACCGACCAGTACATTGCCGCCCTGGTGGCGCACGATCCAGCCCGCGCGCCGCTGGCCGACGACATGGTGTTCGTCGAGAACATCACGAAGATGCCGCCAGGCGAAGGCCTGTGGAAGAGCATCGTGAGGGGCCCGGATGCCTTTGCCATCCACGTGCCCGACGAGGTCAACCAGACGGCCGGTTTCCTCGGCATGGTGACCTACATGGGCCCGCCCCCGGCACCCCAGAATGCCTCCCCGGCACAGCGGGCCGAACTGGCGGCCAATGCTTCGCCGGTGGAGCAGCCGGCGATCGTGGCTTTCCGGCTGAAGTTCAATGCGGAGGGGAAGATCGAGGAAGCCGAGCACCTGCTCTCCGGCGTGCGCGAGGCGCAACTGGCGAACCTCAGGACGCCGCGGCCGGGCATCTTCACCGAGATCCCCGGGGACAGCCGCATGCCGCATGCGGAGCTGATCCGCATCGGCCTGTCCTATTACGACGCGCTCGATGACAACAATGGCGACCTCACGCCCTTTGCGCCGGACTGCGAGCGCCATGAGAATGGCATGATCACGGCCGGCGGGCCGCCATCCAGCGCGCCGGTCATCCCCGGCACCACCGCCACGCCGCAGGTGTCGCGCGACTGCCGCGAGCAGCTCAACAGCAACACCTTCCAGTACATCGACCGCATCGAGAATCGCCGCGTGTTCGCGGCCGATCCGCAGACCGGCCTGGTGATGGGGCTGTCGCACTTCCGCCATCCCATGGACAACCTGCCCTACATGGTGACGGCCATGGATGGCACGCAGATCGAGCGCAACAAGGACAACCTCACCTTCGCGCCCTTCGACCTGCCGGCGGCACATATCTACAAGATCGGCGCCGACGGCCTGATGCATGAGATCGAGGCGATGGGCTTCACCGCGCCCTACAACTCGCCCACCGGCTGGGAGTGAATCTGCAATCCATCCGGGTGGCAACTGGCCACCCGGGTTCGCATCGCCCCTGGACGGCTTCGACGACTTTCGACTACTGCAGTCCCGTGGCCCGGTTCGTGTAGTCGACGTAGGCCGGGATGGCGATGGCCGCCACGATGCCAAGCAGGAAGGCCAGCACGGGCACGAGCAGCCCGAGCACCTTGATGGCGGTGGTGTTGGGTGGCGGAGGATTGCCGAAGCGGTTCGGCCCGTCCGTGCCCGCCTTGAAGATCCAGACCAGCGCCACGAGGGGAATCAGCATCAGCAAAACCGTCCAGCCGCTCCAGTCCATGTCATGGCTGCGCTTGATGCCCAGGATGATGGTAACGACCGCGACGGCCAGGTAGGCCAGCCCCATGAGGACACTCGCAAGGCCTGGTGCAACTGTGGACGCAATACCGGCTGCAATTCCCAGCGGCACCACGATCAGGAACTGGAGGCCGAAGGACCAGGCGAGGTACCGCAGCCTGCCGATGCGACCGTCCGGCGAGAGGATCCTGACGTCCTGGAATTCGTGGGCCTGCGTGATATCGCGCACGTCTGCCTGCGGCGCCGCATATGGATTGGTTGCCATGACACTCCCCTTTTGCGTGATTGTGGTTATGTATGCGCCAGACACACCGGAAGGTGCTGCAGCAGCATAGTCCCCTACTTGACCATTGCGGAAGCAACTCTTGCATGCGCTGGACAAACCCCGACCAGCGGCTAGTCTCGGAACATCGCCACGTCATGCAGGGAAGCACCATGCGGAATTCCGGACTCGCCACACTGCCGCGGGCCGCATTGCTCATCGCCTCCGGCCTCCTGCTGCAGGGCTGCACTTCGACGCCCGCCACCCTGAAAGATGACGATGCACCGCTGGCGCCCATCAAGGTTGCCGGAGCGCGCTGGATCGAACTCTCCCCGGTGCTGGTGGCCGCCAACAACCTCTATCCACAGAAGCTCGAGGTGCCTTCCGGCGGCGTGGTCAGCATCACCTCCGGCGCCGCCGACCTTGCCACCAATGCCGAAACGCAACTGCTGCGCGAATCCGTCACCAATCCCGACCTGCGCATCATCATGACGGTGTCCGAGAGTTTCTATCGCCTGGTGGCCCGGCGCTCTGCGGGCATCAGCAAGTTGTCGGACCTGAAGGGCAAGCGCGTCCTGCTGCCACGCCAGACTTCCGCGCACTATTATTTCGTCGCCATGCTGCGCAGCGTGGGGCTGGACGAGGACGACGTCACCTTTGTCAGCCAGGCGCCGCGCACGCCGGCACCGGCAGGCCAGGCCGCACCAGCCGCGCCACGCAGCCGCTTCGGCCTGGCCGAGGCCTTGGCCCGCGGTGACGCCGACGTGATCGCCACCTTCGAACCCGAACCCGAGGTGGCCATGCACCTGCTGGGCAGCGACGGCATCGTGCTGCAGGACCGCAAGGTGTACCGCGAAGCCTTCAACCTGAACGCCCGCGCGCAGGACCTGGCCGACCCGGAAAAACGCCGCGCCATCGTGCGATTTGTGCGCGCCGTGGCCGATGCCAGCAAGCTGCTGGAAAAGAACCCGGACCCCTACCTGCCGCACATCTCCAGCGTGCTGGGCTTCACCGGGGAGCAGATCCGCTGGGGCTGGCCGGAGACCAGGTTCCCGGTGCACATCATCCCCGACATGCTGGACGTGCTGGAGGCGGAGGAGCAATGGCTGGCAAAGGGTGCCAACCGCCCCGCCCGCAGCCGCGCGGAGCTGGCGAAGTTCATCGACCGCAGCGTGGTCGAGGAAGCGCTGAAGCTGCAATAGGCCGCGCTTGCAGCCTGAATCCGCCCGGGATTAGTATCGAGACATGAATTTCGTCGCGCTGACTACGGTAATGCAGCTGGCCACCAGGAGGTGGACCGCCTGACCGTGCGCGACACTCAGGCAGTCCGTCACCAACGCGACTGCCGACCGATGAACAAACCCCGGAAGGCAGGCGCCAACCGGGGTTTTTTCATCATGGACATCCAGGAATTCCAGATCAGGGGTGCTGAACCTTCCGACTACGCGGGGCTGCAGGAGCTATACGCGCAGCCCGGCGTGATCCACGGCACCCTGCAGGTTCCCTTCACGTCCCGGGAGGCCTGGCGACAGAGATGCCTGGACTGGAAGGAGAACTGGCGCGTGCTGGTGGCCTGCAGGGAGCAGCAGATCATCGGCAGCGCGGCGCTCATTGTCGCCTCCGGCAGCCCGCGCCGCCGCCACGTTGGCGAGATCGGGATGGGCGTCCACGACGCGTGGCGACGTCGCGGCGTGGGCAGCCGGTTGCTGGGCGAAGTGATTGGCCTGGCCGATCGATGGTTCAACCTCTCGCGCATCGAGCTCACCGTCTACACGGACAACGCCGGGGCGATTGCCCTGTACGAGAAGTTCGGCTTCCAGCGGGAAGGATGCCTGCAACGCTATGCGTTCCGCGACGGCGAATATGCCGATGTCTTCGCGATGGCGCGGTTGAGGTGAGCTAAGCTTGCGGGCGGGACGCGCGACTTCCCGCGTGCGAGGAAACATTGCCAGCCAGCAGGCCACACCGCTTCCGCCTCCATGCGGAACACCATCGCACCGCGCGCGTCGGTCCCCTGCGTGCGGGCGTGCTCGGCGCCAATGACGGCATTGTCTCCACCGCCAGCCTCATCGTCGGCGTCGCTTCCGCCGCGGGCACCAATTCCGCCATCCTGGTCGCGGGCCTCTCCGGTCTGGTGGCGGGTGCCATGTCGATGGCCGCAGGCGAATATGTCTCGGTCAGTTCGCAGTCCGACGCCGAGCAGGCCGACCTCGCACGCGAACGCCGGGAGCTCGCCGACCAGCCGGAGATGGAACACGAGGAGCTGACCCGCATCTACGTGAAGCGCGGGGTCGAGCCGGCGCTGGCGCGCCAGGTAGCCGGGCAGATGATGGCCCGTGACGCGCTGGGCGCGCATGCCCGCGACGAACTGGGCATCAACGAAACCAATGCCGCCCGGCCGGTGCAGGCCGCGCTGACGTCCGCCGCCACCTTCGCCACTGGAGCGGCACTGCCCCTGGTGATGGCAATGGTGCTGCCACGGCCCTTCCTGGCATGGGGTGTCTCGCTGGCGTCCCTGGGCTTCCTCGCCGGCCTCGGTGCCATCGGTGCCAGGCTGGGTGGCGCACCCATGGGTCGCGCGGCCCTGCGCGTCACTTTGTGGGGTGCGCTGGCCATGGCCATCACCGCCGGTGTGGGAGCGCTGGTCGGACCGTCCTTGGCGATCTGAACTGCTGCCGGGCGCTAGGGGCGCCGGGGCGCCGAACGATCAATCCACGGATGTTTTTCGCCGGCGGCCCGTCCCGGCTCCATGAAACGATAGCCGGCATGCCGGCGCAACGCGGCGAGCACGGGCCCGCTGTACCGCGCGACGACCGGGATCCGCAGCGGCGGTTCGTTGAAGTACGGCAGCGTCAGGTGGTGAATGGCCATGGGCAGCTCCTGAAGTCGCGGGGTTACTGTCCCGCGACTCCCGCCGGCTTCAAATCAGGCAAACACTCAACCCGCCGCATACAGTCAGGACATGTGAGGCACCGCCCCGGAATCCGCTGCCATGACACGGACCTTCAGCGGCCTGCCCGCCAGGTATCCCACCACCAGCTGCAGCACCGACAAGGCGATCATCACCAGGAGCGGCAGAGTCCAGCTCCGGGTCACGTCGTGGATGAAGCCGATGGCAATGGGCAGCAGCGCCGCCATCAGGTAGCCGACGGACTGCGCCATGCCCGACAACGCCACGCTCTGCGCCGTGGTGCTGACGCGCAGGCTGAACAGCGTGATCGCCAGCACCAGCGAGCCGCCCGCCCCGGCGCCCATCACGATGGTCCAGCCCAGGGCGTGCACCGGATCCAGGAACAGCCCGACGAAACCGGCGAGGATCAGCACGCTCAGTACCGCCGCCAGGCGACGCTGGTCAGCCAGGCGGTGGATGAAGAACGGCGTGATCATCACCGAGCCCAGCACGAAGACCTGGTAGATGAAGAGGATCACACCCGAGCGGTACGCGCTGATGCCGGCCATGTCGAACATCATGCTCGGGAACCATGCCACCATCACGAAGAAGGCCGTGGACTGGCAGGCCATGAACAGGCTCACCTGCCAGGCCAGCGGCTGGTTCCACAGGCGTACCGGACCTTCCTTGCGATCCGGCGGACGCGAGTGCGAGCGCAGCTGCGGCAACCACACCAGCGTGGCCAGCAGTGCCGGGGCAATCCACCATCCCAGCGAGAAACGCCAGCCGCCGAGTTCCGCCATGGGGATGGCAATGCCGGAGCCGGCTCCGCCGCAGGTCACCAGCACCATGGTGAACAGTGCCGTCACGATGGTGAGCTGTCCGGCAAAGTCGCGCCGGATGAGCCCGGGCAGCAGCACATTGTTGAAGGCGATGCCGCAGCCGATGAACACCGTGCCCAGGTACAGCCAGGTCACGCCTTCCACGTAACGCAGGCCCAGTCCCGCCACCAGCACCAGCATCGACACGAACACCGCCATCTCGATGCCGAGGCGGCGCGCCAGCGGCGCGGCATAGGGGGACAGGAAGCCGAAGGCAAACAGCGGCAGTGAAGTCAGCAGGCCGGCCGCCGTGCCGCCGAGGCCGAACTGGGCCTGGATGTCCTTCAGCAGCGGACCGACGGTGGTGATGGCGCCGCGCAGGTTCAGCGCGACCAGCAATATGGCCAGCAGCTTGACCAGGCCGCGCCCGCGAAAGGCCTGCAATTCAGCCCGGGATTCCACGCAGCCTTGCTGTGCCGCGGCGTCCTACCATCCGAAGATCTGCCGTTCGCCGCGGATGTCGGCGGCGCCCCTGAGGTTGCCTGACTTCGGATCCACGCCCACCGCCACTCCGGCTGTGCCGATGTCGTAATCCCCCACCACGCTCACCCGGTGGCCGCGGCCCATCAACCCCGAGATGATTGACGAGGGCAGGCGGCTCTCCACCATCAGTACGCCTGGCAGGTTGCGCTTGTCCTCGAAGGACTGGTGGAAATGCAAGGACTCCACGCGCGGCGCCTCCAGCGCCTGCTGCAGGTTCTGCTGGCCGAGCAGCACATTGAGAAGGGTCTGGGCGATGTGCTGGTCCTGCGTGTCGCCCCCCGGCGTGCCGACGGCCAGGAACGGCTTGCCGGCGCGCGTGACGATGGTCGGCGTCAGCGTGGTGCGCGGCCGCTTGCCGCCGGCCAGCACGTTGGGACTGGACGGATCAAGGTCGAACACCGTGAGGCGGTTGCTGAGCGGCACACCCGTGTCGCCGGCGATGTAGGCACCGCCGATCAGCCACCCGGAACTCGGCGTGCAGCTGAAGAGGTTGCCGCGTGCATCCACTACTTCGATGGCGGTGGTGTCGCTGGCGGGATCACCGCGCGCGGCAAGCCTGCGTGGCATGAAGGCCGTGCCGGGACGGCGCAGGCCGCGCTGGTGCGCATAGGGATTGCCGTAGCGATGCTCGCGCGAGGCCTGCGGCCCGATCATGAATGCCCGCTCGGCCGCGTAGCTCTTCGACAGCAGCCCTTCGGCCGGCACATCCGCGAACTGCGGGTCCCCGAACCAGGCGTTGCGGTCGTCGAATGCCAGCTTGATGGCCTCCACCAGCGTGTGCAGGTACTGTTCGCTGCCGTGGCGCATGCGCTCGATGCCGGCGGCCTCCAGTATGTTCAGCGTCATCAGCAGGGCCGGGCCCTGGCTCCAGAAGCCTGCCTTGTGGATGTCGTGGTCGCGGAAACGCGTAGTGACCGGGGGTTCCAGGCGGCCGCGATAGCCGGACAGGTCATCCAGGCTGAGCAGCCCGCCATCGGCCTTCACGGCGGCGGCGATGCGGCGTGCCACGTCGCCCTTGTAGAACACGTCGCGGCCCGCCTCGATGGCCTTTGCACGACTTGCGCCCTTCTTCGCCGCAGCCGCCTCACCTGCGGCGAGGGCCCGCAGCGTTGCCGCGAGATTGGGCTGGCGGAAGATCTCGCCGGATTCCGGCACCCTGCCCCCGGGATAGTAGGTGCGACGCGACCACTCCCAGCGCTCGGTATGCGGCCGGTACACCAGCAGCGCATTGCGCACGGTCTCGTGCACGGGAAAGCCATCGGCAAGCTCGATCGCCGGCGCCAGCACTTCGCCCAGCGTGCGCGTGCCGAACTCCTGCAGCGCCAGCGCCATGGCATCGACGACCGCCGGCACGGTGCCGGCATTCGGCCCATTGCCGGGAATGATGCCGGCTGCGAGGAAATGTCCGGGCGTGGCCGCCGCCGGCGCCGTGCCCTGCCCGCACACCACGGTGACCTTGCCGGTGTCCGCCTGGTACACGATGGCCGGCGCCTCGCCGCCCAGTCCGAAATGGGATATCTCGGTGACCGCAGCGGCGAACACCGCCGCGACACCAGCGTCGAAGGCATTGCCGCCGGCCGCCAGCAGGCGCAGTCCCGCCTGCACCGCATGCTGGCTTCCCGCCGCAACCATGCCGTGGGTGCCGTAGAGCTCCGGCCGCAGGCTCGGCACCTGTTCCACGCGACGGCCAGCCGATGATGCGCCGGAGGCCGGCTGCAGCAGTTGCGCCGATGCACCGATTGGAAGGGCGGCGAGGGCCGCGGCCGCGGAGAGCCGGTGGAAGTCGCGTCGTGATGGCATGCACTGCTCCCCCTGCGTTGCCCCAAGGCTAGCGCGCGGCCGGCGCCCGCGTCCATGCTCCCATTGCCAAGCTGGTGCGAGGCGTCGAGACTGGGGTTCCCGCAGGCATTGCGGGACGCCGGTGCCGCGCACCGGCCATCAAGAGGGGTGGAGCGACAATGATGCGAATTCTGATCATGGCGCTGGCGGCGGTGCTGCTGCTGCCGGAAACCGGCCGCGCACAGGACCTGGGCGCCGGCCTCGACATCCTCACGGCGCGGGTGGAAAAACTGGAGGCAACGCGCGCAGTCCGCAAGCTGCAACGCGCCTTTGGCTACTACATGGACCGCGGCCTCTGGGGCGATGCGGCGGATCTCTTCGCCGACGACGGCACCTTCGAGATGGGCCTGGATGGCGTCTACGCCGGCAAGGCACGCATCCGCGAATACCTGAAGCGCCTGCACGGCAACCAGGAAGGCCTGGCCTACGGGCAGCTCAATGAATGGGTCACCCTGCAGCCGGCCATCTTCATTTCCGCCGACGGCCGCAGTGCCACGGCGCGCTGGCGCGACCACGGCATGCTGGGCCAGTACAAGAAGCACGCGGAATGGCGCGACGGCATCTACGAGAACACCTATGTGAAGGACCAGGGCGTGTGGAAGATCAAGTCCCTGCACCTGTACGTGAACTTCGTGGCGCCATATGAGAAGGGATGGGCGCGACTGAAACCGGGCGAAGGGCTGGTGCGCAGCCAGGCTTCGGTGGAGTTCCCGCCCGACCGACCAGCAACTTCCACCTACGCGGCGTTCCCCGGGGTCCAGGTTCCGCCCTTCCAGGCGACGAACCCCGTCACCGGAAAGACGGCACGCTCCACGGCACAGGTCAGCGGCCGGCTTGCTCCCTACGCAGAACGCATCGCGCGACTCGAAGACCATGATGCGGTTGAGAACCTGCAGGCCATGTTCGGCTTCTATTTCGACAAGGGCCTGTGGGGCGAGGCCGCCAGCCTGTTCGCGCGCAATGGCGAATTTGAATATGGCCAGAGCGGCGTGTACGTGGGCCAGGAGCGCATCCGCAGGGCCCTGCTGCTGTTCGGTCCCGAGGGCCTGGGCAACGGCCGGCTCAACAACCACATGATGCTGCAGCCGGTGATCACGGTGGCGAGCGACGGCCGCACCGCCAGGGGTCGTTTCCAGGGTCCGGTGCAGCTTTCCGAGCCCGGCCAGAACGGCATCTGGGGCGTGGGCATCTACGAGAATGAATACGTGAAGGAAGGTGGCGTGTGGAAACTCGCGAAGCTGCATTTCATGCCCACCGCCTTCACCGACTACGACCGTGGCTGGGCCCGCTCGCTGCTGCCGATGAAGGGACCCAGCGCGCTGTTCCCGCCGGACCGGCCGCCCACCGTGGTGTATCGCACCCTGCCCGGCCAGTACCTGCCACCCTTCAGCTATCCGCACCCGGTAACCGGCGCTCCCCTGGATCGCCTGCCGCAGGCCGCGGACAGCGTCACCGGAGCCGTACGATGAACCGCGCTGCCCTGGTCGCGGCCCTGCTGGCCGCCACGCTTTCCGCACCGCTCGCCGCCCAGTCGGTGGAGGAACGGCTCGCGGCCCTGGACCAGCGCATCACGCGCCTGGAGGACATGAACGCCATCGAGCGCCTGCAGCGCACCTACGGCTATTTCGTCGACAAGAGCCAGTGGACGCCGCTGTCGGAACTGTTCACCGACGACGCCACGCTGGAGATCGGCGGCAAGGGCCTGTTCCTGGGACGGCATCGCGTGCTCGAGTACATGCAGACTGCCTTCGGCCCCGATGGCGCGAAGGAAAACTCGCTGGCCAACCACATGCAGTTCCAGTCCATTCCCGACATCTCGCCGGATGGCAAGACCGGCTGGATCCGCTCGCGCGCCTATGTGATGAGCACCGGCGGCTGGGGGCTGCCGCTGTACGAGAACGAATACCGCAAGGAAAACGGCGTCTGGAAAATCAGCCGCCTCACCGGCCCGTTCACCATGTATTCCAACTGGGATGGCTGGGGCAAGAACGCACTGAACAACACCTGGCCGGACAAGTTCGATCCCCCGCCCGACCTGCCGCCTTCCACCATCTATCTCACCTATCCGGCCTATTACATCGTGCCCTTCCACTATCCCAATCCGGTCACGGGCAGGCCCTTCCTGCCGGACCGCGATGAGGTCGGCGCCTATGCCGCGCCCCCGGGCACGCGCGAGCAGATGGAGGCATTGAAGGTCGGCCGCCTTGCCAACGGCACGCAGCCCATCGCCGAGCCGCCCCGCGACTAGGGCCGGGAGCCGGCCACCATCGGGCCGCGTGCCGCGCGGCCCAGCCGCTCCACGTTGCTGAGCAGCGCCGCGGCCTCCACCGGCTTGCGCAGGTGGCACTGGAAGCCGGCGGCAATGGCCCGGCTCTGGTCCTCGGCCCGCACATAGGCGGTGAGCGCAATCGCCGGCACCACCGCGCCGGCATCGCTGCGGGCCCGGATGCGACGCATCAGCGAATAGCCGTCGGTGCCCGGCATGCCCACGTCGCTGACGATGACGTGTGGCATGGCGGTGTCGAGGAAGTGCAGCGCCTCGTCCGCGGAGGACGCCGTGGCCACGGTGGCCTGGCAGTCCTGCAGCAGCCTCTGCACCAGCGCACGTGCATCCGGCTCGTCGTCAACCACCAGCACGCGAAGGCCCTGCAGGTCGACGGACGGAAGCTCTTCTTCGCTGTCGGCGGCCTGGGCCAGCAGCGGCTGGACTTCGGCCGGCATCACGGCCTCCGCGGGCCGCGTGGTCACCGGCAACGTCACGCGGAACACCGCCCCCTTCGAGCGACCGTCGCTGCATGCGCTGACCGTGCCACCGTGCAGTTCGACCAGCTGTCGCACGATGGACAGCCCCAGCCCCAGCCCGCCATGCCGGCGGGTGCTGGAGGCATCGCCCTGGCGGAAGCGCTCGAAGATGAATTGCAGCACCTCCGGCGCGATGCCTTCGCCGTTGTCGGCGACATCCACGTGCACCTGCTGGCCGGCACGCAGCAGTTTCACCGACACCCGCCCGTCCTTCTGCGTGAACTTCAGCGCATTGGAGAGCAGGTTCCACAGCACCTGCTGCAGGCGGTTCGGGTCGCCGTGCACGGGAACGGGCTCACTGCCCAGGTCCACGGACAGCACCACACCCTTGGCCTCGGCGGTGGGTCGCACGGTCTCGATGGTGGAACGGATCACCGCGCCCAGGTCCACCGGCCGCAGTTCCAGCCGCACCTTGCCGGAGATGATGCCGCTCATGTCGAGCAGGTCACCGATGATCTGCGCCTGCGAGCGGGCATTACGCTCGATCACGGCAAGGCCATTGAGCACGTCCTCGGTGAGGCCCGGGCTGCGACGCAATACCCGTGCCCAGCCGAGCACTGCATTCAGCGGCGTGCGCAGCTCGTGGCTGAGCGTGGCCAGGAATTCGTCCTTGCTGCGGCCGGCGCGTTCGGCATCGGTGCGGGCGATGCGCTCGGACTCCAGCAGTTGCTCGCGCTCGCGCACGAAATCGCGCACCTGGTACTGCCTTTCGCGCGCGCGCAGCACCGAGCGCACCAACGACAGCAGCGTGGACATGCGCATGGGTCGCTCGACCACGCTCACGTTGCCAAGGCGGGAAACGATGCCGGTGAACAGCGGCGACTCCCGGCCGAACTTGGAAAGCACGATCACCGGCGTTTCCGACCACATGGGCTCGCCGGCCTGCCAGGCCAGCAGTCGCGGCGCATCGGCCAGCAGGGCCTCCTCCGAGAGGATCACCGCACCGGCACCTTCCTCCAGCGCCGCGCAGAGCTTCTCCACGTCGGCCACTGCGGTGCATTCGATGCGCGCGCCGGACAGCACCTTGCCGATCGCCAGCCCGTCCGCATGCGTGGGCGGCAGCACCAGGATGCGCAGCTCGTTTGGCAGCCGCGCCGGGGATGCCAGCCGCTCAGCCGCCACCGGGTGGCTTCCTCAGCAACGTGCCATCCGTGCCAACGTACGCCGGCGTGCCGGTGAGGATGCCGTGGAAATCCACCAGCGGCTCGCCGATCTGCACGCCCCGCTCCTCCATGTCGATCTCGCGGATGGACCGCTCATGGCGGCCATTGCGCTTCTTCACCACCGAGACGGCCCGCCGCACGGTACCGCCAGCCTCGAAGTAGCGGAACAGGACGACGTTGTCGGCAAGATAGGTGGTATCCACCGGTGAGGCCATGTTGCCCACCATGCCACTCTGCGTCACGGTGAGGATGGTGACCACGCCGAGCTGCCCGAGATAGGAGAGCAGTTCATGCAGCTGTGCCGTGAGGAACTTCTCCTCCGGCATGGCGTTGAGGTAGCCATTGAGGCTGTCGATGATGATCAGGCGTGCCGGCCCGCCGGGCCCTTCCGACTCCGCGGCCCGCCGCACCGTGGTGGCGAATTCGCCCGAGGACATCTCGGCCGGATCGATCTGCTGCAGCGTGATCAATCCCTCGCGCACCCACTTCTGCATGTCCATGCCGAGCTTGCGGGAGCGGGAGTGGAAGGTGGGGATGTTCTCGTCGAAGATGAACATGGCTACCCGCTTTCCCTGCGCCGCCATCTGCACCGCGAAAAGCGTGGCTAACGTGGATTTGCCGGTTCCCGCGGGCCCCAGCATCAGTGTGCTGGTGCCCGCTGGCAGGCCACCCCCCAGCAGGGCGTCGAGCTTCGGGTGGCCGCTGGGTACATCGTGCTCGATGAAGGGATACGTGTGCTCCGCGGCGACGAGCCGCGGAAACACGTCCAGACCGCCCCGCCGGATGACGAAGTCATGGTAGCCACCCCGATAGGCCACTCCCCGCATCTTGGCCACGCGCAGGCGGCGCCGCTCGGCGCCATAACCGTTGGCGAGCTGCTCCAGCACCACAACGCCGTGGGCGATGCTCTGCAGGTGGTCGTCTTCCCTGCCCCCGGTCTGGTCGTCCAGCAGCAGCACGGTGCAGTCATGGCCGGCGAAGTAATGTTTCAGGGCCAGCACCTGGCGGCGATAGCGCAGGATGTTCTGTGCCACCAGGCGCAACTCGGAAAGAGAATCGAGCACGACGCGCTGCGGGCGCACCTCCTGCACCGCGGCGATCATCGCCTCGGTGGTCTCTCCCAGCTCCAGTTCAGAAGGGTTGAACACCGTGAGCTGCGCATTCGCCGAGAGGCTGCGCTCCGAGGACACCAGCTCCTTGATGCGCAGCTCCCTCAGGTCCCAGCCATGGCTGCGCGCGATCTTCTGGATCTCGGCATCACTTTCCGACAGCGTCACATAGAGGCAGCGCTCGCCCTGCGCCAGGCCCTGCAGCAGGAACTGCATCGCGAGCGTGGTCTTGCCGGTGCCGGGAGCACCGGAAATCAGCGACAGGCAATTCTGCGGAAATCCACCTTTCAGGATGTCGTCGAGGCCCGGGATACCCGTGGGCACGACAACATCGGAGACCTCGGCCATCCGGACACTCCCTTGATCGTCACGGGCGGCCGGACCGGCGGGAGGGCCCGCGGCAATTCCGCCAGAAGCCGGATTGTTGCACACGGCCCGTCGGCGGATTTTCGGTGCAGGACTACAACGCGCTGTAGGAGTCGTCCTACACGAGCAGGGCTGGACGCGCCATCGTGCTGGCGGGTGGAGTGTGGAATCGCCCGCCGCCCCGAGGATGGGGCTATTTGCTGCGGATGCGCTCCAGGGCGCGGCAGAGATGGTAGAGCGCATCAAGCGTCGGCATGGGAACACCAAGCTCGCGTCCCTGCCGCAGCGCCACCGCCACCGTCTCCTCCAGTTCCAGCGGCCGGCCGGCCTCGAAATCCTGCAGCGAGGACATGCGGTGCAAGGGCGCGGCGGCCTGCATGTTCTCGTTCCGGCGGATGACTGCCGCGGCGGCCTCCTCCTCCGTGCCGCGCGCCATGGAGACGATGGGCAGCATGGAATCATCGCTGAGCGTGATGCCGCGGGCCGCGGCCAGCGCCGCCATCTCGCGCGACACCCGTGCGATCAGCCGCGCACCATCCGGATCGAGCACCACCTTCCAGCTCACGGCGCGCGTGGCCACTGCCATGGTCATGTAGCCCGCCCAGCCGCAGAACTTCGACCATTCGCGCCCGACGATGTCCGGCACCGCCCGCGTGCGGATGCCGGCTCGTTCGAGCAGGTCGGCAAGGGCCGCGGCCCGCGCTCCATCGCCTTCCAGGTCGCCGATGAGCGTCATCACGTTGCGGGTGAAGAGCACCGTGCCATCCGGACGCAGCTCGCCGCTGGCATCGCTCAGCGCACCAATCACCGCCGCGCGACCGAAGGCATCCACCAGCAGGTCGTTCTTGAAGGCACCGTTCTGCAGCGACATCACGGCGTTGAATTGCACGTGGCGCAATGGCGCAAGCGCAGCCGCGGTGCCCAGGGTCTTCATCCCCACCATGAGCACTCCGGCGCGACGCAGTTGCGAGGCATCGGTGATCACCGGGACCTGCACGCTCATGTCATCAATGCCGGTGACCCGCAGGCCATGGGCGCGGATCTGCTGTGCGCGTCGCTCGCGCACCAGCATGGCCACGGAGTGGCCGGCGCGGGCCAGGCAGGCACCGAAGATGGTGCCCATGGCGCCGGCGCCGAGGATGACGAAGTCAGGTGCGTCAGGTTGTGCTTGCGACATGGCCACAGGATACGCGATGGCACCGCAGGCGCGGCTGGTTCACGCCGGCATCGACTCCCTGACGGATTCCAGGAACTGCCGCAGGCTGCGGGCCGGACGTCCGGTGATGTCGCGGTAATCCTGCGTGACGATGTCGAACTCGCCTGCCTCGATGGCCTGCATGGTGCCCAGCGTGCTGCGAGAGATCTCCGGCGGCACGCCCCACTTGCGGGTCATGTACTGCGGCCAGTCCGCGGCCGCGACGGGCTCGTAGCGCACGGGCCGCGCGAACACCTCGGACATCAGCGCAGCCACTTCCTCGCCGGAATGGTTCTGCTCCATCGTCTCAGAGTACGTGCGGCCCGGGGGCTCATCCCGCAACAGCACCCGTGCCGCGGAGCAGCCCAGGTCCGCGCGGGCCACGTAGGCACAGCGCGCCTTGCCACCGGGGCGGCGGAATGCGCCGTCCGCCAGCGTTTCCGCCAGGTCTCCCACCAGCAGGTCGGCGTACAGCGCATGGCGCAGGATGGTGTAATGCAGGCCCGAGGCCGCAAGTGCCTGCTCGGTGGGAAAGTGCACCGCCCGGCTGTGTTCGACCAGCGGGCATTCCGCGTTCAGGAAGCTGGCGTACACCACATGGCGCACCCCGGCCGCCTGCGCGGCCCCGATGGCATTGAGGTTCTGCTGCAACCGGACCTCGTCCGGATCGTAGGTGGGTATGAACAGGGCCTTCTGGATGCCCTGCAATGCCCGCTGCATCAGGCCGGGGTCGCGGTAGTCGGCCGGCCGCACGCTCACGCCACGTTCCGCGAGCTCGCGCGCAAAGGGCGTATCCACGTTGCGCGTTCCCACTGCGAGACCTGCGGCACCGGCATCCTCGAGGATGCTGTTGATGACCGCCCTTGCGAACTGACCGTTCGCTCCCGAAACAAATATCATCCGCTGCCCTCCGCGACCGACTATGCGCCTGGAATGGCCGACTCGATCATGTCAGTGGTTTCGACCACAGCCACATGCTGCAGGTCATGCGTGTAGGGCATCTCCTCCACGCGCCAGCCGGGTGTCTGACGAAGCCGCGCGGCAACCGGCGCAAAGGTGTCGTTCCTGTAGCCGGTGGCCAGCACATAGGCCTTGTGCGCAATGCGCTCGCGCGCGCCGGTAAGCCGGACCTTCTCGCTGAAGCAGTGCACCGACTGGGGCACGCGTCGCTCCTCATAGGCCGCGCGCGACACCGCATCCATGTGCGCGTTGAAGCCCACAGCTGTCACCCGCGGCGGCGGCACCAGGTATTCCTCCCCCTCCGGCGGCAGGTGCGGCGGACCCGGCACCAGGTCGTTGAGCGATTGTCCGTCCCCGGGCAGGAAGGCGTCGAGGAACATGATGGATCGGATGGTGCCCTCTGGCAGCAGCTCCGGCACCACCGAGGCGGGAATGCCGCCATAGGAATGGGCGATGAGCACCACGTCCTCCAGCCGCTCGAACTGGATCACGTTGGCCACGTCGCGCGCGTGCAGGCTCGCATTGACGGCAGGACTGGTGAGATGCACCCGCTCGCCCAGCCCCGTCAGCGTGGGCGTGAACACATGGTGTCCGCGCTCGCGCAGCAGGTCGGCCACGGCGCGCCAGCGCCAGCCTCCCACCCAGGCCCCATGCACAATGACAATTGTCGCGCGCCTTGCCGCCATCCTCGTCTCCCCCCAGTCAGAACCGGATTCCGCTACACCGGCGCGCCGGCCGCCCGCATGGCCAGGATGCGCTCCCGGTAGGGCTTCACGCCCAGCCAGTAGATGAGCGCCGCCGCGGGGAACAGCACCGCCGCCGACAGCACAAAGGTGTACCGGAGCATCATCTCGTCGCCCCACACGTACTTCGTCAGCAGCGCGAAGAACGTGGGCCCGAAGCCGCCACCCACCGCCGTCATCGTGAAAAGGTACAGCGCGGTGATCTGCCCGCGCATCTCGTTGGGCGTGACGATCTGCATTGCCGAGTTCAGGGACGGCGCCGCAAAGAGCATCAGGGCCGATCCCACGCCACCCAGCGCCAGGGCCAGCCAGGCAGAGGGCATGAGCGGCCAGAGGATCATGAACGGCGCGGCCAGCGTGAAGCCGATGGCCAGCACCCGCATGTTGGTGTCGGCGTGGCCGCGCTTGCGGAACCAGTCGTTGACCCAGATTGCACCGGCCAGCGAAGGCAACGCGAGGCCCAGGTTGAGCAACCCGGAATACAACCCCACCTGCGCCGGACTCCAGCCGAAGGTGCGCACGTAGAGTGCCGCGTTCCAGGAGGCCATGCCGAACATGTACAGCGACGTGAAACACAGGCCGGTGAAAATGGGCCCGTACACCCGCCAGTGGCGGAACAGGTAGGCCAGCACCTCGCGCAGGGTCGCTGCACGGGGCTTGCCGGCCACCACTGACGACGACCTCAGGTTGCGCCGCCGCGGCTCGGCGATGCTGGCGGTCAGCAGGGCAATGGGTATCCCCACCAGGCCGGTGAGGATGAACACCAGCTGCCAGTCGCGCACCACGCCCAGCAGGGGCACCTCGATGTTGGGCAACCCGGTGAGGATGTGGATCATCAGCGCGCCCAGCAGCAGCGACAGCGCGTTGCCGCCGGTGAAGCCGACATTGTAGATGGCGATGGCGCGCGGCAGCTTCGCAGGCTCGAAGTAGTCGGCCATCAGGGAATAGCACAGCGGGCCGTTGATGGATTCACCGGCGCCGATGCCGAAACGCGCGGCGAAGAACTGCCAGAAGTTCTGCGCCAGTCCGCAGGCCGCCGTGGCGGCGCTCCATGCCAGCACCGCTCCGGTCATCAGCCACTTGCGGCTGTACTGGTCCACCAGCCGCGCCGCCGGAATGCCGATCACCACATAGAAGAGCACAGTGGCGAATCCCAGCGCATAGCTGAGCTGCAGGTCGGTGAGCCCCAGGTCGCGCTTCACGGGTTCCACCAGCAGCGAGGTCACCCCGTTGTTCAGCTGGGCGCACATCTGCACGCCCGCCAGCACCCATGCGGCGTAGTAGGCCTGGCGCAGCGACGGCCAGGGCGTGATGTCCACCGGATATGCACCCGCCGGCGCGGCGGATGCCGCCTGGCTGTGTCCGGCGCTGATTTCGCCCACGCGACCCCTCCCCCGAAGCGAATTGGCAGCACTGTTTTCGTGCCCTGGCCCCTTCTAAGGTGCCAGAAGGATAAAAATAAGTGCCGCGAATTGCGGCATGGGTGCGCGACGATGCAGATCAGCCAGCTCCACGAGAGGTTTGTCGGCGAGATCACCGGCCTGGACACCGCCGGGCCACCCACGCCCGGGACCGTGGCCGCCGTGGAGGCGGCCATGGCCCGCCATGCCGTGTGCGTGATCCGCGATTTCAGCCTCGGCGACGAAAACCACATCCGCTTCAGCCGCGCATTCGGCCCGCTGGAGCTGCCCCCGCCAGGCGGCAAGCGCATCGCCCCGGAAATCTACGACGTGGGCAACCTCACTGCCGACGGCGGGATCCGCCCGCCGAACCCGGGCGGCCCGAAGCACATCGACTTCGAGCGTTTCCACACCGACAGTCCCTTCAACGACCTGCCCACCAAGTGGTCCTTCCTGCTGGGCTACATCGTTCCGCCAGAGGGTGCCAACACCGAGTTCGTCGACACCCGCGCCGTGTACGACGACCTGCCGCAGGAAATGAAGGACCGGATCGCCGGGCTCTCGGCCGAGCACGACATGTTCCGCGCGCTGGAGCGCACCGGCGTGAAGTTCGGCGACGAGCAGATGCGTCGCGCCTTTCCCACCATGACGCATCCGCTGGTGCGGGTCTCGGCCAGCGGTCGCAAGGCACTGTACCTGGGCTGGCACGCGGTGGGCATCGTCGGGATGCCGGAGCCGGAGGCACACAGGCTGCTCGACGAACTGCTCGCCTTCGCCACGCAGCCAAAATACATCTATTCACACCGCTGGCGCGCGGGCGACATGTTGATCTGGGACAACCGCTGCACCATGCACAGCGCCACGGCCTTCGAGCGCTTCCGCTACAAGCGCGACATGCGCCGCACAACCATCAACGAATACGGGCCGGAGGTCTGCACCATGATGGGCGGCTCGCCGAACCGCTCACAGGGCGCGGCTCATGGCTCAGGCAACGGCATGAAGGTGCCATAGCGGCGGGCGTAGTACAGCAGCGGGTCGCCTTCGCGCGCCCGCGCCGCCTCCACCAGTCCGACCACGATGGCATGGTCGCCGCTGATGAAGATCTGGCTGGTGCGGCATTCCACGTGCGCCAGTGCGCCGGCAATCAGTGGCACCGGCAGCACCTCGCCGGTGATCGTCTGCACGCCGGCACCCTTGTCCGCCCCCTTCACCGCGAAGCGACGCGCGATGTCCGCCTGGTGCGCATCGAGCACGCTGACGCCGAACTGCCGGCTGGCGACAATGGAGGGATAACTGCTGGCATCGTGCTGGATGGCGAACATCACCAGTGGCGGATCGAAGGACAGTGTCACGAAGGAAGAGACGGTCAGCCCCACCAGCGCCTCGTTTCGATCGCGCGTGGCGACGACGGTCACCGCCCCGGCCGCCGCGCGACCGATGCGCTGGTATGTTTCACCTGTGATGGCCATCCGTCCCTTCCCTGCCGCTACCGGCGCAAGAGCATGCCCGGCCGCAACCGGCAGCGCAACGCAGGGCACCGGCAATCATGCGCACTATTTTTCCGCCGCATGAAGCCGGCAAATAGCCCTCGCCACGGCAAGGCAGGCCCGGCCATACCACCATGACAACGACCTCCGGCACCCACCCCCTGCTCTCGCGCGGCTACCGCAGCTGGCTGGTGGGCGTGCTGCTGGCGCTGGGCACGCTGAACTTCGCCGACCGCGCCATCCTGGCCGTGCTCGCGCAACCCATCAAGGAAGACCTGCTGCTCACCGATGCCGACCTCGGCATGCTGCAGGGACTGGGATTCGCCATCCTTTATTCCGTGCTGGGACTTCCGCTGGGCTGGCTGGCCGAACGCGTCAACCGCACCCGCATGCTGGCGCTGTGCGTGGGCGCCTGGTCGCTGATGACGGCCTGGTGCGGCGTGGCCACGAATTTCATGACCATGCTGCTGGGCCGCGTGGGCGTGGGCGTGGGCGAGGCAGGCTTCCAGCCGCTGGCTCACTCGCTGGTGGCGGATCATTTCCGCGCCAACCGCCGCGCCTCCATCATCGGCATCATCCTGCTGGGCTCTCCGCTGGGGTTCCTGCTCGGCCAGTCGGTTGGCGGCCTTGTGGCCGCGACCTGGAACTGGCGCGTGGCCTTCTTCGTGCTCGGCCTGCCGGGTCTTCTGGCCGCGCTCGTCACCTGGCTCACGCTGCGCGAACCGCCGCGCGGCCTGGCGGAGGGCGCGACCAGCAGCGAGCCGGCGCCCTCGATGCGCGTCGTGTTCGCCACGCTCTGGGCCAAGCCGGCATTCCGCCACCTGCTGGCGGGTTTCACCATTGCCGGCTTCGCGATGAACGCCGTGGCGCAGTTCGTGCTGCCCTTCTACCTGCGCGGCTTCGGCCTGCCGCTGGCGACGGCGGGCGCCATCTTTGGCGCCATCGCCTTCACCTCCAACGGGCTGGGCATGCTGCTCGGCGGATTCGGCATCGACCGCCTGTCGCGCCGTGATGTGCGTTGGCCGTTGTGGGGACCGGCCATCGGCATGCTGGTGGCCGCGCCACTCTACCTGGGCGCCTTCGCCGCGGGCGGCATCGCGGTGTCCCTGGCGTTCATCTGGTTCGCGAACCTGATGCTGGCCACCTATCTTGCGCCCAGCTCAGCCACCATGCAGAACCTCATCGGCCCGCGCATGCGTGCCATGACTTCTGCCATCGCGGCCCTGGTAGTGGGCCTGCTGGGCGCCGGCCTGGGCCCTACCCTGCTGGGGATGGCCAGCGACTTCTTCGCGAAACGGCAGTTCGGCGGCGGTGACTTCATCGCCAGCTGCCCGGGAGGCCGCGCGCCGGCTGGCGCGGAGTCCGCGCTGGATCTCGCCTGCCGCACGGCGGCCAGCGACGGCCTGCGGCTGGCACTGATCTCGGTGCTGGTCTTCTTCGTGTGGGCGGCAGTGCATTACATGCTGGCCGCACGCACCCTGCGCAAGGACCTCTACGTACCAGCCACTGCGTGCTGATTCACAGCGGCCGGCGCTGGCTCATGTCGAGCATCAGCGCGGCCGAGTCGGCCCTGGCCCGCGACAACGCGCACCTGTCACCGGCCGGGAGACCCTCCAGCAGCTGCCGCACCAGCCGGAAGTAGCTGCTCTGCGCGCTGGCAGGCAGGCGCTCGGCCAGCATGGGATGGAAGCGGGCTTCGTAGGCTGCGAGGCAGCGCGAGAACAGGTCGATGATGGGACTGTCCGCCAGCCTCGCCACGCAATGCACCAGCCCGAGCAGGTCGTAGCGCTCGATGGATTCGCGCCCCTCCAGCCGTGACAGCGCGGCGCCCAGCGTGGCGCGCTGCGCGGCATCCGCGCGGCTCACCGCCAACGCGGGGATGTACGCATTGAGCTGGAACAGGCTTGTGCCGGCAGACTTCGGATCCAGCCGTTCGCCAATGAGATAGGCCAGCGCCAGCCGGATGCTGGCCGGACCCCGCCGGTCACGGATCACCAGCCCGTTGCCGCGACCGCGGCGACATTCCACCAGGCCGTCATCCTGCAGCAGGCGGATGGCCTGCCGCAGCGTCAGCCGGCTGACCTGGAAACGCTCGCACAGGTCCCACTCCGAACCCAGCCTTGCGCCGGCGCTGCCATTGCGGGTGATTTCGGTTGCAAGCCTGCGGGCGATCAACGCCGGCAGCGAGGCGGGATTGCGACCCCGGGCAGTGGCACCGGTCGCAGGTTCGCCTTCGGCTTGCGCTTCATCAAGGCTTCTCAGGCAGGCCGCGAGCAGGCGCACCACGGCCACGGTTTCCTCCGTCTGCCAGGCGCGCATGAACTCCAGGGCCTCGGCGGCATCCTCCACGGCCCGCGTGCCGCACCCTGCCGCGCGCAAATGCCCGGCAAGCTCCACCCCGATCATCTCGGCAGTGGGCCGGGCGACGATGAATCCTCCACAGGGACCGGGACGCATGCGCCCCAGCCCGCGGCGTTCGAGCAGGCTGATGGCCTCGCGCACCACTGAGCGTCCCTGCCGGTAGCGCGCGCTCAGCTCGCGCAGTGAACCCAGCGCCACCCCGGGTGCCAGCGCCATCGCGGCGATGTCATCTTCAATCAGGCGCGCCAGCCGCCCGGCCGCAAGGCGCGCCTGCTCGCCATCGCTGGTCGAGGCCAGATAGATGCGCTCGGACGGATTCACCGCAGCCCCCCGGGACGGCAAACAACCCCACTATTTTCGGTTGCAGCACCGCTGCAGACTCGATCATACCTTCTGCGGGGGACTGGTCGAGATGGTGCGTGAATACGTGGACTCCTTCATCCGCTATTCGGACCGCACGGCGGAAGGCGGCTTCATCCGCGGCAACAACGACTATTCCTTCGGCATGGAAGACCACCCCGTGCGCGTCCACAACGCGCGGCTGGAGGCCATCGACTTCAACACCCACGGTTTCACGCTGGTGAAACACGCCACCGACGTCGATTTCACCAGCGCCGAGGAGGTGCAGGGGCGTTATCACCCCGAGGTCTGCCGCATCGTGCAGCAGCTCACCGGCGCCCGGGAGGTATTTGCCTTCATGGGCATCCTGCGCGGCGGCGAGCAGGACCTGGGCGGCGGACCGGCGCTCAGCGCGCATGTGGACTTCAATGCCGCGGCGCTGCGCGGCTGGGCGGCGAAGTTCGCCCCGGAGCGTGCCCGGGAATTGCAGTCACGGCGGCTGGTGAACGTGAATGTGTGGCGGGGCGTGAATCCCGTGCGCAACATGCCCCTGGCCGTATGCGATGCACGCACCGTGGAGCGCGAGGACTGCATGACCGTGCGCTTCGGCGAGGGCAGCACCACCGCCGCCATGGGCGAGCAGCCTGGCGGGCTGAACCTGGCCTACAGCCCGCGCCACCGCTGGTACTACTACCCGGACATGCAGCCCGACGAAGTGCTGGTGTTCCGGCTCTTCGACACCGCCGATCCGCACTGGCATGTCACGGCGCACTCCGCCTTCATCGACCCCACCACCGATCCGGCCGCGCCCAAACGCACGAGCTTCGAGATCCGCACCCTGGCCATCATGGATTGACCCGAGGAGCCCGCAGCGATGCCCAAGCGTACCTTTGCCGCCTTCGTCCAGCGTACCGGACGCTGGGATCCCACCCGGGAGCCCGCGGACCAGGAAGGATTTCCGGACCATGCCGCCTTCGTCGCCGAGCTGGAGGCCGATGGATTCGTCGCCCTCGCCGGCCTGATGGCGCCCAGCGCCGAGGTGCTGTTCATCTTCCTGGCCGACAGCGAGGAAGAAGTGCGCGCACGCATGGGACGCGACCCCTGGCAGAAGGATGGCCGCGTGCGCCTGGCGCGCGTGGAGGAAATCCACATCCGCATCGGCGCGCCGAAGCAGGACAACTGAGCAGGAGTGACCGATGCAGGTTTTCATCTTCGACTGGATGGCCTATGGCGAGGAAGTGGACCGCTTCCGCGTCGACGGCCGGATGCCAAAGCTCGGCCGCTCGCACTTCAACCCGCAGGTCGCGGTCGACACCTACCGCAACCACCTGGCCGCCTGGGTCGAGATGGAACGGCGCGGCTTCGATGGCATCGCGATCAATGAGCACCATGCCACGCCCTTCGGCCTGAACAACTCGCCCAACCTGATCGCCGCGGCCATCTCGCAGCTCACCTCGCGGATGAAGATCCTCATCTACGCCAACCTGCTGCCGCTGCATGAGCCGCTGCGACTGGCCGAGGAGCTGGCCATGCTCGACTGCCTCTCCAACGGCCGCCTGATTGCCGGCGTGGCCCGCGGCGCGCCGCGCGAATACAAGATCTTCGGCGTGCCGATGAGCGAGAGCCGCAGCCGCTTCGAAGAGGCCTTCGAGGTGATGAAGCGCGCCTGGGTGGAGGAGAGCTTCAGCTTTGCCGGCAAGCACTATCGCTATGACGATGTGTCCATCTGGCCACGCCCGGTGCAGAACCCGCATCCGGACGTGTGGGTGCCGGTGACCGGCTCGCGCGAGACCGTGGAGTGGGCAGCCGCGAACAACCTCACCATCACGCCCGGCGTGTTCCCCGGCCCCATGCGCGAGGACAGCATCCGCTACTTCGCCAAATGCATGGCCGGACACGGCCGCAAGGTGACCCCGCGCCACATCAGCATCATGGTCGACTGCTACGTCGCCGATTCCAAGCAACAGGCGGTGGAGGAGTACGGCCCCTACCTGATGTACCTGTTCAACACCCTGCTGCCGTACGGGCAGGTGTACCAGAAGGACTCCAGGGGCTACTACAGCACCACGGCCTTCGAGCACCTGCGCCAGGGCACCAAGGGGACGCTCGCCGAAGACGCCACCATCTTCAATGAATGGACGATGGAAACCGTGCGTGCCGCCGCCGAGCACATGCCGCTGGGCACGGCCGACGAGGTCGTCGAGCGCATCATCGCCGAGTGCAACGACGCAGGGGCCGACTCGGTCCTGCTCATCTGCAACCGCGCGCACCTGCCGCAGGAGATGTTCCTGAACCAGGTCCGGCGCATCGGCGAGGACGTGCTGCCGCGGCTGCAGGCACACAAGGTGCTGCGCGTGCCGCACGCCGGAGAGGCGCCCGGCTGAGCGGCGTTACCAGGCGGGGTTTTCCGGGCCCGCCGCCATGGCCTCGCGCTGTTCATTGAACACCTGGTGGCGGGCGATCAGCCATTGCCCGTCCACGCGGCGCAACTCGTCCTCCAGGTGGCCATAGGCCCCGACGTAGGGGCGCCGGTCCTCTCCGTCGTTGTTGAACTCGAACCACAGCGAGCGCGCCGTGGCGCGGTCGCCGTCGATGCGCAGCACGAAGTTGCTGACGAAGTGGCGGCGCCGGAACGGCCGCAGCCCGGGCGTTGCGGCATTGGCCCGCTCGTCCGCTGCGCGCGCATTGTGCATCTCCTGCACGATGGCGTCGCGCCCGTTCACCGTGCCGCCCGCCCATACCAGCACGCCATCGGGGGCGAACACGCTGCCGTACATCTGCGGGTCCTGCCAGTCCAGTGCGAACAGGTAACGCGCCATCAGCTCATCGATCTGCGCGCGATCACGTGCATAGCCGCCATCACCGGTGGCGCGTGCCAGCATCCACGTCCCGGCCACCAGAACGATGGCACCCAGCATCAGGACCAGCTTGCGCTGCATGATGGTCTCCCCCTGGTTCTTTCCTGCGGCGTAGTATCCACCATCTGATGCAGGGTGGCCCGTCGGCGGGCAGTCACCCGGGAAGGGGGAGTCTTGAGCATGAAAATACTGTGTGCTGCCACGGCGCTGGCCCTGCTGGCCGGCTGCGGCAGCAAGGAAGCGCAACTGCCCGACCTGTCGGGCATCTGGGTGATGGATGCCAACGGCCGCGCCGGCGCGGCGCTCAATGGCGTGGGAGACTTCGAGAAGACCGCCCCCTTCACGCCCGAGGCCCGTGCCAGGCTGGACGAGTACCACGCGCTGGTCGATCCCACCGGCGATACACCCGGCGCACATTGCGTGCCCCATGGCATGCCGCTGACGGTATTCCTCGGCGGCGGTTATCCGGTGGAATTCATCCAGCGTCCAGAGCAGCTCACCATGATCTACGAGACGCACAACGAGGTGCGACGCGTATTCCTCGACGGACGCCAGATCGACCCTGCCGACGCGCTGCCCAGTCGCGACGGCATGTCCTGGGGACACTGGGAAGGCGACACGCTGGTGGTGGAAACCACCTACCTCACCGAGAGCATCGACCAGGCCACCGCGCACAGCGCCAATGCGCGCATCATCGAGCGCTACACCCCGCGCCTGGACAATGGCGTACGCCGCATGCGTGTCGAGGTGACCATCCACGACCCCGAGTTCTATACCGAGCCACCCGTGCTGGAGCGCGAATACACCGAGATGCGCGAGGGCCGCATGCTCGACTACAACTGCGTCGAGCCATTGTGGGAGGACTACCTGGAGGAGCTGCGCCGCAAGCGCGGCGGGCCCTGAGCTTCCAGCGGACCGGGACTGTCGTTCCCCGGAAATTTGCCATCCGCCCAGCCGGGGGCATAGATTCGGGACCTGCGCACCACCCGGGGGGAGAACAACATGGCGCTGAGCCGACGCACGATGATTGGCCTCGTGGCCGCGGCCGGACTGCCGGCCTGGCAGGCTGCATTTGCCCAGGCGCGTGGCGTGCTGCCCCTGGATACCCCCGGCCTCGACCATCTCGACGTGATGGTGCCCGACGTGGAGAAGACCACGCGCTTCTACATGGGGCTGTTCCGCACCGCGCTGCACGCCCAGGCCTTCCAGGGCGGATTCCGCTACTTCGTGCTGCTCGGGCCGCTGCCGCAAAACCGCACGGTGGGCTACATCGCGGTGGGTGATGCGCGAGGTCGCGGCACCTACATTGGCCATTTCTGCACCTCGGTGCGCGAGTGGCGGCGCGACAGCGCTGCCATCTTCGCCGCCATGAAGGAACAGTTCGCCAGCGCCGGCTTCGGGCAGTTCCCCGGCCCGGGATCGGGAGCGGCTGGCGTATTCAAGGACCCGGATGGCATCGAGATCCAGTTCCTGCCTTCGCCGGACACCCTGGTCACCGCCGCGGTGCCATCCGACCTCGTTCCCGCGCAGCAGGGCATGGTCACGCCGCAGAGCGTCGACCACGTGGTGCTGCACGTGAGCAACCTGCAGCGCGCGGTGGACTACTACCGGATACTCTACGGGCGCGAGAGCAATCGCGAAGGAAACCGCGCCACCTTCTCCTTCAGCAACGGCTCGCGCATCGTGCTGGAAGGCACCTCCTACACCTACGGCGCGGCCCAGACGCGCATTGCGCGCTTCGGCATCCGCGTGGCACCGTTCGACCGCGCCACGGTCACGGCCGGCATTGCGCGGTTGGGCGGCACGGTGGTGAACGACGCGCCAGGCGCCCTGCGGCTGCGCGACGTGGACGGCATCGAGCTGGAACTGGTGAGCTGAGGGCGGGTTCCGCGACCGCAACGGACCGCCTGCCCGCCCCTTCACCCCGGAGCCCGCGATGCGCCGAGTCCCGTTCCCGGCCCTGCTGCTTGCCGCGCTGGCCGGCGGCTGCGCGCACCCGGTGGTGGACCACGTGGACATCACCTGGCTTTCGATCGCGAACATGCACTTCGCGCTCGGCGAGCAGCAGGTGCTGGCCGATGGCTACATCACCCGGCTCCCGGCGGAGAATTTCTACGGCGGCGGCGGCGGTTTCGCCTCCACGCGCCGGCCGATGGTTTCCGATGTGGCAGCCGTGCGCGAGGTGTTCGACGCCATGGGCGGCGCGGCCGCGGTGAAGCTGCTGCTGGCCGGTCACAGCCATTGGGACCATACCTTCGACACCGCCACCTGGGCCCGGCTTTCCGGCGCTCCGGTGATCGGTTCGCCCACCACCTGCCTGCAGGTGCGCGCCGGCGGAATCCCCGCGCAACGCTGCACCCCGGTTCATGGCGGAGAGAAGATCACCATCGCGCCGGGCGTGGCCATGCATGTCATCCGCTGGAACCACAGCGGCAATTCCGCCCAGAACCCCGAGCAGCACGATCCGGTGGAACTGCATGAAGTGCCTGTTCCCGACGCCACCGGCGGCCTGCGGGCCGGCGTGGCGGAGGACTTCCCCAACGGCGGCGGGAATCGTGCCTACCTGTTTTCCGTGCAGGGCGCGGACGGCAAGCGTTTCAGCTGGCTGTACCAGGATTCGGCCAGTGCAGTGGACCTGCGCGAGCCGGTGAAGGTGGATGGCCGGGATTACGGCGCGCCGCTGGAGAACCTGCGGGCGGCCATGCAGGCCGCGGGACTGGAATCGGTGGACCTGTGGATTGCCACCGGCGGCCGCGACGTGGCCGAGCTGGTGCTGCCCGTGATCAAGCCGAAGAACTACCTGCCCGTGCACTGGGACGGCCTGTTCGGTGCGTTCAAGGCCGGGCCGCCGCAGCCCTTTGCCGATCCCGCGCTCGCCGAGCTGCTGCGCCGGAACGGCACCCGGCTGGTCGTGCCCACGCAGTACATGGACCGCTGGCGGCTTGATGCCACGGGCGTCCGCGCACTGGAGAACGCGGCGGTGAAGGGCCGCCTCGGCTTCAATTGAAGAAGAAAAATCGCAAGGAGCGGGATTGATGAGCAAGTCGATGCAGTTTCACCGCAGGGTGCTGTGCAGGTGAGCACCAACGTGGCTGTCAATGAGGAGCGCACCTATGCGCGCGTGACGCTGCGGCTGCTGCCCTTCCTGGGCATCTGCTACCTGATCGCCTACCTCGACCGCGTCAACGTGGGCTTCGCGAAGCTGCACATGCTCGCGGACGTGGGCATGTCCGAGGCCGCCTACGGCTTCGGCGCCGGCATCTTCTTCATCGGCTACTTCCTGTTCGAGGTGCCGAGCAACCTGGTGCTGCACCGGGTCGGCGCCCGCATGTGGATCGCGCGCATCATGGTCACCTGGGGAATCATCTCCGGGGCCATGGCCTTCGTGGAGCCCCTGGCACGCGCCACCGGGCTCACGACCGAGACGGTCTTCTACATCCTGCGTTTCCTGCTGGGTGCCGCGGAGGCCGGCTTCTTCCCGGGCGTGCTGCTGTACCTCAACTACTGGTACCCCGCGCACCGCCAGAGCCGCGCCATCGCGCTGCTGCTCATGGCGCAGCCTTTCGCCTTCGTGTTCGGTGCACCGCTGTCGGGCGGCATCATGGAGGTCTTCAGCGGGGTTAGCGGCCTGCATGACTGGCAATGGATGTTCATCATCGAGGCCATCCCGGCCGTGCTGCTGGGCATCGTGGTCCTGTTGTACCTGGACAACCGCATCGACGAGGCCTCCTGGCTGTCGCCGGGCGAGAAACAGCTGCTGAAGGACCGCCTGGCCAGCGACGCCAGCCGCAAGACCGACCACCGCATCGGCTCGTTGCTGGCGCGACCCGTGATGTGGCTGTTCATCGCGATCCTGTTCTGCATCGTCACCGGTGTGTATGGCATCAACTTCTGGCTGCCCACCATCATCGGCGAAACCGGCATCCAGTCCGTGCTGGTGATCGGGCTGATCACGGCCGCCTGCTATTTCAGCAGCGCGGTGATGTCGGTGCTCATCACACGCCACGCGGAACGGGTCAACGAGAAGCGCTGGCATGCCACCCTGGCCGCCGTGGGTGGCGGCGTGTGCCTGGCATTGAGCGCCACCTGGACCGACAGCACGCTGGTCACCGCCGTGCTGCTGTCGCTGGCCACCACCGGCGCGCTGGTTGCCACGGCGCTGTTCTGGAGTTTCCCGGGGTCCATGCTCACCGGCGTGGGCGTGGCAGCCGGCCTGGCCGCCATCAATTCCTTCGGGAACCTCGGCGGATTCGTGGGGCCCTACCTGCTGGGCCTGCTCACGGAATGGCTTGGCAGCCGCACCGCAGGTGTGGGCGTGCTGGGTGGCTTCATGGCCTGTGCGGGCGTGCTCATCGTCCTGACCTGCCACGGCTACGGATTGCGGAACAACGAGGGGGAGAAACCATGACGGGCAACAACAAGACCATCCGGGCCGCCTGCGCGCGCCTTGCGGCAGGCCTGTTCCTGGCGACGGCACTGGCGGCCTGCGGCGGCGGTCAATCGCAGGCTCCTGCCGGGGCCGGAGATGTGGCCGGCATGTCGAAGGAGCGCCTGAAGCACCTGGACAGCCACTTCCACCGCCTGGTGGATGAAGGAAAGATCGCCGGCGTGGTCACGTGGATCGCGCGGCACGGCCAGGTGGTGCACGAGGATGCCTACGGCATGGCCGACATCGAGGCGCAGCGTGCGATGACGCCCGATGCGTACTTCTACGTGTATTCGATGACCAAGCCCATCACCAGCGTGGCACTGTTGATGCTCTATGAGGAGGGGCGGTTCCAGCTCGGGGATCCGATCGCCCGCTACCTGCCTGAACTGGCTGACCTTCAGTTGTACGCGGGCGATGGATCCGGCGGGAAGATGATCCTGAAGAAGCCCGCCCGCCAGCCCACCATCCAGGACGTGTTCCGCCATACCGCCGGCTTCCAGTACGGCCCGGCGGGCAACCTGGGCATCGACAATGCCTACCGCGAGGCCGACGTGATGGGCGGCACGCTGGCTGATCTGACGCAGCGCCTGGGCAAGCTGCCGCTTGCCTACGAGCCGGGCACGCGCTGGGTGTACTCGGTGTCGCATGACGTGCAGGCGCGGCTGGTGGAGGTGCTCTCCGGCATGCCCTTTGATGAATTCGTGCGCACGCGCATTTTCGAACCGCTGGGCATGGAGAACTCCGTGTTCGGCCGGCCGGATCCCCTGAAGGACAAGTTCGCGGTGATCTACACCGTGGGTCAGGACGGCAAGCTCGCGCCCAACGGCGCCCTGGATGCCCCCGGCGCCGCCACGCGCGTGCTGGGCGGCTTCAGCATCTCCACCACCGCCGAGGATTACGGCCGCTTCGCGCAGATGCTGGTGAATTCCGGCGAACTGGACGGCGTGCGCCTGCTGTCGCGCAAGACCATCGACCTTATGGATTCCAACCACCTGCCGCCCGGTGTCACGCGCGGCGCGGCGGGCGGCGGCACCGCCGGTGGCGAGGGTTACGGCCTGGGCGTGCGCGTGGTGCTCGACCCGGCGCAGGCCGGCAACCTCACCTCCGCCGGCACCTTCGGCTGGTCGGGCGCGGCCGGCACGCATTTCTTCGTCGATCGCGCGGAAGACCTGGTCGCGGTGTTCATGGTGCAGCGGATGGGCGGTGCGGACGGCCCGGCGATGGCGGCGCAGTTCGAAACGCTGGTCTACCAGGCCATCGTGGACTGAAGGGCCGGCTGACGGGAAGCCCGGGCTTTCAGGGCAGCTTGCGACCAGCCTTCTCAGCCAGCTCTTCCAGCCGGGCGAACCAGAATTCCTCGTTGCAGTCGTAGGGCATCAGGTGCCCACCCGGCACCTCGGTCCAGCGACGCGTGAAGCTCAGCGGCTGCGTGTAGAACTTCGGATCGGTCAGGGTCACGTCGGCCACCAGCGTGCGCCGCCCCTGGCCGTCAGGACCTTCCACACGGTAACGCTCCACGATCAGCGCCTCTTCCGAATGCGGCGTGGTGCGCTGGTCCAGCTGCTCGACCAGTTGGGTGGTCTCGATCACGAGCACATTGCCTTCCCAGCGTCCGCTGGAATAACCGCTGCGGCCCGGCACCCGGTCCTTCAAGGTCATGTTGCGATCGCCGAAGTACACGCGGCGCACCTCGCCATGCAGCTCGAAGATCATCGTGATCTGCTCTGGCCGCTGGATGATTTCCATGGGATAGCTGCCGCCACCCATCAGCATGCCCGGCATTCCGGCTCCCAGGCACACGCCGCCAGGCGTGTCGCCGGTGGGCCCGACGATTTCATTGAAGGCGTCGTGGCGCCGCTTTGCCTCGGGTCGCAGCGGCAGGGAGGAATTCCCCGCGCCCTGCCCGCGTGTACCACTGCCGACAGGACTCCATACGCCGGTGAGGTCCGGCGGCGAAGGTGCTGCAGCCTGCAACGGCAGCGCAACCGCCAGCAGGGTCGCCACAAGCGCAAGGCCGTACTGTCTGCGGAGCTTCATGGCGCTACTCCAGGGACCGGGCAACGCGGAAGCCCAGGTAATCCCGCCCGCGCGTGTTCGCCGGATAAGGCGCGCCCCGGCGGGCCGAGCGATGCATGTAGGGATTGCTGGTGAAGGTGCCATTGCGGAACACGCGCACGGAGCAGTCCCCTTCGGTGCTGGCCGTGCCGTCCACCGGCGCATTCTTCATGTCGGCCTCGTAGCAGTCCTGCGTCCACTCGAAGACATTGCCGTGCATGTCGTACAGGCCCCAGGGATTCGGCGGGAAGGAACCCACCGGCGCAGTCTCATTGCCCCAGCGGTCGGCGCCCTCGGTGTGGGGACCACGCTCGCCGTGCCCCGGCTTGCCGAAATTGCCGCGGTTGTAGTCGATGGTGTCGCCCCAGGGATAGGCCGTGGTGGTGCCGGCGCGGGCCGCGTATTCCCACTCGGCTTCCGAGGGCAGGCGATAGAGGTCATCGTGCCCGGTCTTCCAGTTCAGCCAGCCCACGAAGCGCTGCGCGTCATACCAGCTCATGCCCACGGCCGGCCGGTTGCCGCGCCCGTAGTCCTTGTAATCCGGGTTGCGGGTGCCGTCGGGCCTGGTGCTCAGGGCGCGATCGATCTCTGCCCCTTCGCACCAGTTGTCGCGCACGCAGGCTTCCCACTGGTTCCAGGTGACCTGCGTGGTGGCGATGGCGAAGGCGCGCTTGATGTGCACGCGATGCTGCGGTTCGTCCTCGTCGCGCTCCGGCTCGCTCGCCGGCGAACCCATCATGAATTCCCCGGCCGGAACGACCACCAGCCCGGGACAGCTGTTGCATTCCTTGATGCGATCACCCGCCTTCAGGCGCTTGCCGGCGGCGACCGCCGGATCGACCGCCAGCGCCACCATTGCGACCAGCACCAGGCCGCCCAGCAAGCCCATGGATGATTTCCCGTGCGTCATATTCTGCCCCCTTCAATGCCGTCGTACGGGCCGCGGGTGACGTGGCCGCGCCTGCGCACCATTGACACCCCCTCATTGCCCCGGAGAATAGTCGCACAATCAGAATAAAGGGGGAGCGCGTGACGGGGGTCAGACTGTCCGGAGTGCGCAAGCACTTCGGAGACGTGCTTGTGATCGACGATCTGTCGCTTGAGATCAATTCCGGCGAATTCGTGGTCTTCCTGGGTCCGTCCGGCTGCGGCAAGTCGACCCTCCTGCGCATGATTGCCGGCCTCGAGACCGTCGACACCGGCCAGATCCACCTGGAGGGACGTCGCATCGACCCGCTGCCGCCCGGGGCGCGCAACGTGGCCATGGTGTTCCAGCAGTACGCGCTCTATCCGCACATGACGGTGCGCGAGAACCTGGCCTTCGGGCTGCGCAATGCGCGGATGCCGGCCGACGAGATCGATCGCCGCATCGCCAGGGCGGTGCAGCGGCTGGAGATCGAGGCGCTGCTGGAGCGCCGGCCGGGACAACTCTCCGGCGGCCAGCGCCAGCGCGTGGCCATTGCGCGCGCCATCGTGAAGGAACCGAAGCTGTTCCTGTTCGATGAGCCGCTGTCCAACCTCGATGCGGCGCTGCGTGCCCGCACGCGCATCGAGCTGGCCCAGCTCCACCAGCAGCTTGGCGCTACCATGATCTTCGTCACGCATGACCAGATCGAGGCCATGACGCTGGCCGACCGCATCGTGGTGCTCAACGGCGGACGCATCGAGCAGATCGGCACGCCCATGGAAATCTATCGTCGTCCGGCCACGCGCTTCGTTGCCACCTTCGTCGGCACGCCGCGCATCAACCTGGTGCCCGCGCAGGTGGTCGAGGAACAGGGCCGCGCGCTGGCGCGGTTGGCCGACGGCGCGTGCATCTGGACCGACGTGCCCTGTTCCGGCCTGCCCGGCGGCGAGATGACCCTGGGCATCCGCGCCGAGTCGGTACGCATCGTCGACGCCGCCGCCGGTGCGGCCAGGGGAACCGTGCGGGTGGTGGAGCGGCTCGGGGACCGCACGCTGGTGCACGTGGCGCTGGCCGACGGCACGCTGCTCACCGCCGAGGACCGTGGCGACTCATCCGTGCAGCCCGGCCAGCAGGCAGGGCTCGAGCTGGACGGCGCCGCGGCGCACCTCTTCGCCGCCGACGGCACGGCCTGGCACGCGGCCGCCTGATGTCAGGGGCTGCCAGCCATCCTGCCGCTTCCGTGCGGGACCGCTGGTCCGGCGGCCTGTTCGTGCTGCCCTACCTCGTGCTGTTCGTGCTGATGCTGGTGGTGCCGCTGGCGGTGGGAATCCGCCTGTCGCTGACGCGCGGCGACCTGTTCGGCGTGAAGGAGTTCGTCGGCATCGACAACTTCATCCGCCTGGCCCGCGACCCGGTGTTCCGCCAGACGGTGTGGAACACGGTGTATTTCGTCTTCCTCACCGTGCCGGCCATGACGGTGATCGGCCTGGGCCTGGCCCTGGTGCTCAACCGCCAGACGCGCTGGGCGGCCATCCTGCGCGCCATCTTCTTTGCCTCCACCGTGCTGTCGGTCACCGTGGTCACGCTGATCTGGCGCCTGGTGCTGATCCCGGAAGGGGGCCTTGCGGCGGTGATCGCCCGTGCCTTCGGCCAGGAACCGGTGGCCTTCCTCAGCGAACAGGCACTGGCCATGCCCTCGGTGGCCGTGACCACCATCTGGTGGGGCATCGGCCTGCCCATGGTGCTGTTCCTGGCCGCCCTGCAGCAGGTGCCGCGGGACCTCTACGAGGCCGCGGCGCTCGACGGCGCCTCGCGCCCGCGCATGCTGATGTCCATCACCCTGCCCTCGATCCGCCGCACGATCGCGCTGGTGGTGATCGTGGAGATCATCCTGCAGTTCCAGCTCTTCGGTCAGCCGCACCTGATGACCGGTGGCGGGCCTAACAACTCCACCCGGCCCATCGTGCTGTTCATCTACGAAACCGGCTGGAAGCAGTGGCAGCTCGGTTATGCCGCCGCCGCCTCGCAGGTGCTGTTCGCCATGATCGCGGTGGCGGCGATGGCGCAGTACTACTTCTCCTCGCGCAAGGATGCGATGTGAGCAACGTGGCGGCACAACGCGCCCCGCGCATCGCCGTTGTCCTGGTGTCCATTGCAGCCATCGCGATGCTCACGCCCATGCTCTGGGTGCTCATCCTGAGCCTGAAGGACAACACGGCGCTGATGGCCGACACCAGTTCGGCCCTGGTGCCGCCATGGACGTTCGCCAACTATCGCAACATCATCGGCGAGGGCCAGGTCTTCACCTGGCTGTTCAACAGCGTGGTGGTCTCGCTCACCATGACCGCGGGCGTGCTGCTGCTCTCCTCGCTCGCCGGCTACGGTTTCGCGCGGCTGGAGTTCCCCGGCCGCAAGGTGCTGTTCATCATCGTGCTGCTGGGCTTGGCTATTCCCGAACAGGCGGTGATCATCGGCCGCCACCAGATGTTCAGCGTCGCTGAACTGCACAACACCTACACGGCGCTGGTGCTGCCCGGCCTGTCGATGCCGCTGGGCGTGTTCCTGATGACGCAGTATTTCCGTGCGGTGCCGAAGGAGATCGACGAGGCGGCGCTGCTGGACGGCGCCTCGCGGCTGACCATCTTCTGGCGCATCCTTCTGCCGCTGAGCATCCCGGCACAGGCCACGCTGGGCATCTTCACCTTCTTCCATGCGTGGAACGACTACTGGTGGCCACTGATCAGCGCCACCGACAAGGACATGCTCACTCTCACGGTGGGCATCGCCGCCACGCAGATGAACTTCGCGCAGTCCGAGTCGCTGGGTTTCCTGATGGCGCAGGCGGTGTTCGCGGGCGTGCCCACCCTGCTGGTGTACCTGGTGTTCCAGAAGTACATCGTGCGCGCCGTGGCGGGAGCGGCCGGCCAATGAGGCGGCTGCTGGCGCTGCTGCCGCTCGCGCTGCTGGCCGCCTGCGGCCGCCAGGATGGGCGTACCGAGCTCGTGATCCAGCGCTTCTTCGGCGCCTGCCAGGCCGAGTTCGGCACGCTGGCCGACCCGTCGCAGGCCGCCGGCGAGTGCGGAATCATCACCGCGATGATCAACCAGTTCGAGGCGGCCAACCCCGACATCCGCGTGGTGGAGAACACCGTGTTCTGGCCCGGCTACGACCAGCTCACCGCGCAGCTGGCCGCCAACGGGCCACCGGACCTGGTCACCATGCACAGTTCGGCCATCCCGGACTATGACGCCCGCGGCCTGCTCGAGCCGCTGGACGGGGACCTCGCCACCGTCGGCATCGATCCGCAGCAGTTCACCGCCGCAGCACGCACGGGCGTGACCGTGGACGGCCGCACCATGGGCCTGCCCATCGACGTGTGGGCACCGCTGTTCCACATCAACCTGAACCTGTTCCGCGAGGCCGGGCTGGTCGAGGAAGGCAAGCCGCTGATGCCCTCCAGCCCCGAGGAGTTCTTCGCGCACGCCGAGCAGTTCCGGGAGCGCACCGGCAAGCCCTACTTCATCCAGGTGAGCAACAAGGATTTCGCCGGCCCCATGCGGCTCTTCTATGCCTGGGTGATGCAGCAGGGCTCACCGCTCTTCACCGACGAGCGGCATGCCGCATTCGACAGCCCCGAGGGCCGGCGCGCGCTGGAGTTCATGAAGGAGCTGTACCAGCGCGGCTTCAGCGCGAAAAACCTGGACTATGCCGGCGCGGTCTCCGCCTTCCTGAAGGGCGAAGGCGGCATCCTGGTCGACGGCACCTGGATGATCGGCCAGTTCGACGCCGCCGCGGGCGACGCCACCAGCCCCCTGTACCAGGGTTACGCCGTGCGGCCCTTCCCATTCCTGTTCCACGACCGGCGCGTGTCACTGGTCGACGGTCACAATTGGGTGATGCCCCGCGACCCGCGCCGCACGCCCGCCGAGCGCGAGGCCGCGCGGCGCTTCCTTGCCTATTTCGCCGCCAACGACTTCCAGTGGGCGCGCACCGGCCACTTTCCCGCCTACCAGGCGGTGATCGACAGCGAGGACTGGCAGCAGCTCCCGCACCGTGGCGACATTGCCCTGATCACGCAGATCGGCGAACCGCTGCCCAAGTACGTGCGGCGCCAGTCGCCCATCGAATTCATCGTCGGCGAGGAGGCTGCCGCCGCCTTCACCGGGGTCAAGCCCGTGGAGCGCGCGCTGGCCGACATGCAGCGCCGCGCCGACGAGATCCTGCAGAGTTTCTAAGGAGGATTGAGTGCAACAGGCCCGTGTGATCGCCGATCGCGATTTCGTCATCGACCAGCTCGACCGGCGGGTGTTTGGAGCCTTCATCGAACACCTCGGCCGTTGCGTATACGGCGGCGTCCATGAACCGGGCCACCCCACGGCCGACGAAGACGGCTTCCGCGGCGACGTGCTGGCGCTCACGCGCGAGCTGGGCGTCACCATCGTGCGCTGGCCCGGCGGCAACTTCGTGTCCGGCTACAACTGGCGCGATGGCGTGGGCCCGAAGCAGAAGCGGCCGCGGCGGCTGGACCTCGCCTGGTTCTCCACCGAGACCAACCAGTTCGGCACCAATGAATTCGTGACCTGGTGCCGCAAGGCCGGCGTCGAGCCGATGATGGCGATCAACCTGGGCACGGCCGGACCGGATGAAGCGCGCCAGCTGGTGGAGTACTGCAACCACCCCGGCGGCACGGAATATTCCGACCTGCGCATCGCGCACGGCTACCCGGAACCGCACAACATCCGCTTCTGGTGCCTCGGCAACGAGATGGATGGCCCCTGGCAGATCTGCCACAAGAACTCGCAGGAATACGGCCGCGCGGCCAAGGAAGCAGCCAAGGTGATGCGCTGGACCTCCGAGGGCCTCACGCTGGCCGCCTGCGGTTCCTCCTACCGCGAGATGCCCACCTATGGCGCCTGGGAATACGAGGTGCTGGACCACTGCTTCGAATCGGTGGACTTCATCTCGCTGCACCAGTATTTCCACAACCGCGAGGGCGACATCGCCCGCTTCTTCACCCACGTCGACAAGCTGGACAGCTTCATCACCGAAGTGGTCGCCATCGCCGACGCCGTGGCGGCACGCCGCCGCAGCCCGAAGCGCATCATGCTGTCGATGGACGAGTGGAACGTCTGGTACAAGGCACGCACACCGTCTGACCTTGCCAAGCCGGGCTGGCCGGAGGCCCCGAAGCTGCTGGAAGAGGTGTACAACTTCGAGGACGCCCTGGTGGTCGGCGGCGCGCTGATCACGCTGATCAACCACGCCGACCGCGTGAAGACCGCGTGCCTGGCGCAGCTCGTCAACGTGATCGGCGCCATCATGACCGAAACCGGCGGCCCCGCCTGGCGCCAGAGCATCTTCCACCCCTTTGCGCAGGCATCGCGCCTGGCGCGCGGCAACGTGCTGCGGCTGGTCAGGGAGTGCAACACCTTCTCCGCGGGCGATTACGCAGAGGCGCCGCTGCTGCTTTCGACCGTGACGCATGACCCGGGGACCGGCGCCGTGGCCGTGTTCGCGCTCAACCGCTCGCAGGAGCAGATGGAGTTCACCGCCGACCTGCGCGGACTCGGGACACTCACCGTGTCGGAGACCTTCGAGCTCAAGCACCACGACCTGAAGGCGACCAACACGCGCGAATCGCCCGACGAGGTGTCGCCGAAGCCGCACCCGGCCTGCGGACTGGCCGGCGGCAGCCTGAAGGCCACGCTCAAGCCGCTGTCGTGGAACGTGTTCGCATTGCAGGCGGGCGGCTGAAGCCGCCCGCGGGCAGAACCTACTTCAGGGACGAGGGTGCCGTACAGGCCCACGACGCCGCCTGCGCTGCATCCCCGCCGGTGTAGCGCGGGTACTCCGGATAGGAGCACATGGGCATGGAGCGCTCCCCCGCAGTGACCACCTCACTGCGGCCCGGCGCCTTGCCGTTCTCCACCCAGTTGCGCAGCAGCGCGAAGCGGTCGGCATTGCTGGGAACCTGCAACTGCGGCACTGCTTCGCCATCGCCGTTCACCGTCGCGGATCTTCCCGACAGGCCATGTCCGCCCTGCGGAATCACGTAGAGCCGCGCGAACGAGTCCACCGCCTCCCGCCCCATCCTGTCCAGCACGGTCTGGTAGAAGTTGAGCTGTTCGCCCGACGCGGCCGTGGTGTCGTCGGTGCCGATGGTGACCAGCAGCTTGCCACCGCGGCGGCGGAAGGCGCTGAAGTCCGGGTCGGTGGAGTCCAGCCATCCGGAAACCTGCTCCCGTCGTGCGCGGTGTTTCTTCTCGTCCAGGTCCAGCGGATTGGCGGCGAGGTCCTGCATCACGAAGCCGGTGACGCCGATGGTCCCCTGGTTGCTGAAGAACCGCGCATCCGCGGGTGCGCCCTCCTGGCCCCGGAACCGCTGCGCCACGAACAGGGCCGCCGAGGTCGTGGGCGCCCACATGCCGAAATCCTTGCGCCCATTGGCGAGAGTCACATCCGCCGGACGGCTGGAGAAGAACAGGTGCAGGGTTTCGATCTGGCCCGAGGTCAGGCAGGCGGCCGCACTGGTGTCCTCAGGGGCGGGATCCACGTCGCCGGGACAACGCTTCGCCGCCCAGGGATCGCGCTCGCCGATGCCGTCATTGATGTTGAAGATGGCCCGGCAGTCGAAATAGTTGCCCATGATTCCATCGGCAAGCCCATCGAGCTTGTCGCAGCGGCGCATGAACTCGGCCACCACGGCGGCAGCCTTGGCGGGTGGAACCCGGTTGCCTAGCGGCACTTCCTGGATGCGCATGTGGGCCCGCGACATCATCAGGGAGGAGAAGCCCACGATCGGCACCGTGGACATCACGCCGTGGTAGTCGGCCGGATAACGCTGCGCCACGGTCAGGCCCTCGCGGCCTCCCTGCGAGGTGCCGACGAAGTAGTTGAACTGCGGGCGCGCGCCATAGGCCCGCTCCACCAGGACCATGGCCACGTCATGGGTCTTCTTCAGCTGAAGGTAGCCGAAGTTGCGGATGGCCTCGTCATTGAGCGCCCACTGGGTGTCGCCGGTGGCGTGGCCGGAATCGCTGCCGTAGGTCGCGAAGCCTTGCGCAAGATGCCCCGCCCCGCCGAAGCCACCGGCCAGCCCCGGCACGGTGCCGTTCATGCCGCCTCCGCCCAGGTGCACGGCGCGGCGGTTCCACTGCGCCGGCAGCGCAACCCCGAAGCGGATGGGCCGCGCGGTGTCGGCCTTGTCCACGGGCAGGATGCTGCCGTTGACCATGCAGTGCGCAGGTGTATTGCCCGACGCGGCCACCCAGCGGAAGGCATCGAGCGTGACGCCGCCGACCGGTTCCCCGACCTGCGAGGCCTTGATTCCGGCCTTGAGGGCATCGCTGGTGCAGGCGGCTTCGGAGAGGGCCGGCTCCGCGGAAAACGCGAGCGTTGCCGGTCCCAGCAGGGCCAATGTCGTGAATATCCTGCGCGCCGTCCCGAAACCTTGCGATCGATTCATGTGCCCACCTGCCGGATTGTGATCCGCAGGCATCTTAAATGTCCGGGCGCTCCCGCCAGCGCACAGCTGGCCCGGGGGCCATCCGGAAGGCTATCGCTCCGGCTTGCGGAACAGCAGCGCGATGCGGTCGGTGCGGTCGTTGATCGCCTGGTTGCCCACCTCGAGCGTGAGGTCGTCGTTGGGCCGGAAGTAGATGTTGCTGAAGTCCACCAGCACGAAACCGGCGTCCTGCACCTCCTTGATCACCTGCACCGGGTCGACGCGACGGCCGTTCTCGCGCGTGCCGGGCTCGTTGTGCCGGCGCGTGTGGTCGACGATGCCGTAGTAGCCGCCTGGCTTCAGCGCATCGAACACGGACTTGTTCACGGTGGCACGGTCCGCCACCGAGAAGTTGTGATAGTTGCGGAAGGTCACCGCGAGGTCCACGGGCGCCACGTTCCACTTGCCCGACGGCCCGAAGGGACCACCGCTGCCCGTGCCGGTGCCACCCCAGCCCACCTCTTCCACCTTTTCCAGCCCGGGCAGGCCGGCGATGGCCTTGAACTGGTCGGCATAGCGGCCGGGCGGATGCGTGACGTACAGCTTGCCCTTGTCCTTGAGCACCGGGCCCAGGATCTTCGTGAACCAGCCACCGGCGGGCAGGATCTCGATGACACGCATGTCCTCGCGCATGCGGAAGAAGCTGAGGATTTCCACCGGCAGGCGGTTCACGTCGCGGGCCTTTTCCGCAGGCGTGCGGATCTCCGATTCCATGGCGGCGAGCACGCGTTGCTGGAACGGCGTGGGTGCGGACTGCTCCGCAGCCCAGGCAGGCAGTGCGGCAAGCAGGAAAATCGGGAAGCAGGTGCGGCGGCGCATGGACATGGCACGTCTCCTTGCATGACGGAAACGGAAAGATAGCAAAGCTGCGGCGCCCCGCGTCGCCGCAAACCGAAATGCCGGCCGGTCAGCGACTCAGCTGCTTCCAGAGGAAGGTGTATGCCAGGGCATTCATGTGTGCCGCCTGGGCGTTGTTCGCCGATCCGCCGTGGCCACCCTCGATGTTCTCGTAGTAGCGCACGTCTTTCCCTGCGGCCTCCATCTTCGCCATCATCTTGCGCGCATGGCCCGGGTGCACGCGGTCGTCGCGCGTGGAGGTGGTGAACAGCGTGGGCGGATAGTCCTTCGCCGGATCAACCAGGTGGTAGGGCGAGAAGGTGCGGATGAATTCCCAGTCCGCCGTGTCCGGGTCGCCGTACTCGGCCATCCATGAGGCACCGGCCAGCAGCTTGCTGTAGCGCTGCATGTCGAGCAGCGGCACCTGGATCACGATGGCGCCGAACTTCTCCGGATAGTGCACCAGCATGTTGCCCATCAGCAGCCCGCCGTTGCTGCCGCCCATGGTGCCGAGGTGCTGCGGGGAGGTGATGGAGCGCGCGACCAGGTCGTCGGCGACGGCGGCGAAATCCTCGTAGGCGCGGTGCCGGTTCTCGCGCAGGGCCGCCTGGTGCCAGCGCGGGCCGTACTCGCCGCCGCCGCGGATGTTGGCCAGCACGTAGACCCCGCCCTTCTCCAGCCAGCTCTTGCCCATGCCGCCGGAATAGGAAGGCGTCATCGCCACCTCGAAGCCGCCGTAGCCGTAGAGCAGCGTGGGGGCCTTGCCGTCGAACTTGAGGTCCTTCGGGCGCACGAGGAAATACGGCACGCGGGTGCCGTCCTTCGAGGCGACGAAGTGCTGTTCGATCACGTGCTTCGAGCCGTCGAAGAACGCGGGATTGGACTTCAGCACCTCCGGCTTGCGGCCGATCTCCGCCAGCGACAACGTGGTGGGCGTGAGGAAGTCGGCGGACACCAGCCAGACCGCATTGCTCTCGTCCGGGTCCACTGCCTGCACGTCGATGGTGCCGAAGGTGGGAGCGCCCGTGAACGTGGCGCGCTTCCACTCGCCCTTGCCGGGCGTGAGCACGAACAGCCGGTTCTTCACGTCCTCCATCACGTTGAGCACGAGGTGGTCGCGCGTCCAGGTGAACGCCGCCAGCGAGGACTTGTCGGTGGGCTCGAACAGCGCCACGAATTCCCGCCCGCCGGCCATGAAGTCATCGAAACGCGCGGCGATCAGGGCGCCGGCCGGCCAGGTGCGTCCGCCCACCTCCCAGGGTTCGCGCAGCTGCAGCACCAGCCACTCCTTGTGCACACCCTTCTGCGCCGAGTCGGGCGCGTCGATGCGTGCCAGGCTGCCGTCGGCGCGGCGCAGGTACAGCTCGTCTTCATAGAAGGCGATGGTGCGGCTGACGAAGTCACGCACGTAGCCCGGGGTATGGTCACGCATGGCCGCGATGTACATGTCGCCGGGCTTGCCCTCATACACGGTCTTCGCCCCGGACAGCGGCGTGCCACGCTTCCACTCCTTCACGATGTTGGGATAGCCGGAGCTGGTCAGCGTGCCGGGACCGAAATCGGTGTACACATACACCGTGTCCTCGTCGATCCAGCCCAGGGCGCCCTTGGCCTCGGGGCGGAAGAAGCCATCCTTCACCCAGGTCTTGCTCACCAGGTCGAACTCGCGCGTGACATCGGCGTCGGATCCACCCGGCGACAGCGCGATGAGGCAGCGGCGATAGTCGGGCTTCAGGCACTCGGCGCCATGCCACACCCATTTCGTGCCCTCCTCCGCGTTCAGCGCATCCAGGTCGAGCACGGTCTCCCACTTCGGGTCGGCCTTGCGGTACTCCTGCAGCGTAGTGCGGCGCCAGATGCCACGTTCGTGGTTCCGGTCCTTCCAGAAGTTGTAGTAGTGGTCGCCGATCTTCTCGACGGCGGGGATCTTCGCGTCCGAGTCGAGGATGGCGCGGATGTCGGCCTCCATGCGACGGAAGTCCTCGCCCGCTGCCAGCTCCGCCTCGGCCCTGGCGTTGCGCTCGCGCACCCAGTCGAGCGCACGCTCGCCCTCGACGTCCTCCAGCCACTCGTGTGGATCGCCGGCAGCGGAGGGTCCGGAAGGCGTGCAGCCGGCCAGCATCAGTCCCGCCACCAGGCAGGCAAGGGGAATTTTGGACATGCGGCGCTCCCTCTCAATTGGCAGACCTCAATTCGCGGACCGTAGCAATCCGGCCACCAGCCCCACAAGGGCAGCCCCCAGCATGCCCAGTGATGGCAATGCCGTGAGCGCGAAACCCAGCGCGCGCGTGCGCGGATCGCGCACGTAACTGCGGAAGTACAGCAGCCGCCCGATGATCCACACCACGCCCACCGCCGCGGCCAGGCGGGGGTCGAACACCCAGGCGAACAACACGATGGCCGGAATGAAGACCACCAGCTGCTCCAGCGTGTTCATCTGCACCCGGTAGTAGCGCTCGAACATCTCGTGCCCGGTGGTGGCCGGCGCCGGGCAGCCGTAGCGACCGCGGGCCCGGGCCACGGCAAAGCCGAAGGCGAAGAACTCGAACACGGCGATGATGATGACGATGCCTACCCAGGCCATGGCAAAGCTCCCGAACCAGCGAGACCGGGAGGATACCTGCTACAACGCGCGGCGGATCAGCTCCAGCGCGACCAGGCTCAGGAGGACCCTGAAAACCTGGCGGAACACCGGCTCGGGCACCCGGGTGAGCAGCCGGCTGCCGAGGGCGGTGCCGGCAAATCCCGCGGCGATCATCACCGCGATCAGCGGCAGGTACTGGCCGAAGGCGAACCCCAGCGCCACGAACACGGCCACCTTGAACACGTGCACCAGCGAGTTGAGCACGGCGTGCGTGGCCACCAGCTGCTGGCGCCCGGGAATGCCGCGCACGAAGGCCGCCACCAGCGGGCCGGCCGCGCCGACTACCATGCCCACGGCCGAAACCACCATGCCGCCCACGAACTGTACGGCGCGGCTGCTGGCGATCACGCGCGGTTGCGGCAGCCAGGTGGTCACCAGCACGAAGACGCCGATGGCGGCCGCGAACCAGCGCTCCGGCAGCACGCTGGCGAAACTGCCGCCCACCACCGAACCGATGGCCGCCCCCAGCGCCACCCAGAGGATGAAGGACCAGCGGATGTGGCGGCGCATCAGCCAGGCGCGTCCGGCATTGCTGCCCAGCTGCACGCAGCCGTGCACGGGCACCACCACCATGGGGGGCAGCAGCAGCGTCATCGCGGCGATCAGCAGCGACCCGCCGCCCAGGGAGAACGTGGCGGTGACCAGTGAGGTGAGGAAGCTGAGGGCCACCAGCCCCAGCGTGGGCCATTCCCCCAGTCCGGGTGCGAGTTGCGGCACGAGGCCTGCCTGCTCGGGGCGCCGGCCCGCTCAGTCCTTGAAGAAAGGCTCGACCTTGCCCTTGAGCGTGATGGTCAGTGGCTTGCCGCGCCGGTCCAGCGTCCGCCCCACCGCGGAGCGGATCCAGCCCTCGGAGATGCAGTATTCCTCGACATTGGTGCGCTCCACCCCGTTGAAGCGGATGCCGATGTTCCGCGAGAGCAGCTTCTCGTCGTAATAGCGGCTGGAAGGATCGACGCAGAGTCGGTCGGGGAAGGTATCGGTCACTGGGCTGTCTCCGGATTCCATGGCGCCGATTATGCCGCCCTGCCGCTTCCAGGACAGCCCCGATACGCTGTTCGAAGGGCGGCAGGAAGGTTGCTGCCGTGGTCCTGTTCCCGTCCGCGCCGCGCCGGTATCGTTGTGGCCTGGCATCCGGGGGATCGAAGTGGACCACAACAGAATCCGCAAGGCGCTGCTCACTGGTGCGGGACTGGCCACGATGGCGGCACTGCCCCTCGTCGCGACACTGGCTGCCGCCCCCTCCGCCGGCAACCGCGTGGCGCCCGGCGAACTCATCATCGAGCCGCCCACGCTGAATTCGCTGGGCTATGAATGGATGCTGGAGGGCGATGCCAACCGCAATGCCACCGTGAGCCTGCGCTTCCGGGCCAAGGGCACTGATGACTGGCGGGAAGGACTGCCGCCGCTGCGCCTCAACGGCGAGGAAGTGAAGTACCTGTCGGTGGACTACACGGCGCCCAACATGTTCGCCGGCAGCGTGTTCGACCTGGAGCCCGACACCACCTACGAGCTGTCGCTGCGCATCAGCGACCCGGATGGCGTCGACGGCGTGGCCGAACACCGCGTCGAGGCACGCACCCGGCCCGAGCCCACGCCGGCCGCCGGCGGGCGCACCTTCCATGTCTATCCGCAGGGCTTCCAGGGGCAGCGTGAACAGCCGGCCTTCACGGGATTGCTGGCGGCGTTCAACCTCGGCGCCTCGCATTCCGACTGGTTCAACTCCTACCTGCCGCGGGTGCAGCCGGGCGACGTGATCCTGGTACACGCGGGCACCTACAAGGACGCCCGCTACAGCTACGGCGGCGGCGGCATGGGGGCGCTCATCGACGGCACGTATTACCTGACGGCCAGCGGCACCGCCGACAAACCCATCGTGATCCGTGCCGCCGGTGACGGCCCGGTGGTCTTCGACGGCGATGGCAATGCGGTGCTGTTCGACGTCACGGCCGCCAGCCACATCCATTTCGAGGACATCACCTTCCGCAACACCGAGGTGGCCATCCTTGCCGGCCGCAAGCGCATCATCGGCTCCTCCGGCCTCACGGTGAGGAACTCGCGCTTCGAGGACGTGGGCATCGGCATCACCTCCGACTGGTCAGGGTCGAAGGATTTCTACATCGCCGACAATGTGTTCGTCGGCCGCCAGATTCCCGACAAGCTGATGGGCTGGATCGGCCGCACCTGGCAGAACTTTCCCGGCTTCCCGATCCAGATCCGCTCCAACGTAGCGGTGAAGGTGTATGGCTCGGGCCATGTGGTGGCGTACAACGACATCTCGCACTTCCACGACGGCGTCGACCACGCCACCTACGGCACGCCGGACCGCGACGAGAATGGCCGCATCATCCGCGAGCGCATGCCGGTGTCCATTGACATCATCGGCAATGACATCCGCAACGTGGACGACAACTGCATCGAGGCCGACGGCGCGATGCACAACATCCGCGTGCTGCACAACCGCTGCTTCAACCACGCGCATCGCGCCATCAGCGCGCAGCCGCTGTTCGGCGGCCCGGCGTATTTCATCGGCAATGTGGTCTACCACGCGCCCGAGGGCGGCTCCCTGAAGTTCCAGGCCAACCCGGCGGGCCTGGTGGTGTACCACAACACCTTCTTCGCCGAAGCGCACGACATGGGACCGGTTTCCAACGTGCACTACCGCAACAACCTGTTCCTGGGACAGGGCGCATATCCGGAAATCTTCACCAGCGACACCTTCACCAACTATTCCAGCTCGGACTACAACGGCTTCCGGCCGAACCCGGGAGCCGGGAATTCCTTCGTCTGGAAGTCCCCGCCCGCCGGCGTGGTGGCCGACTTCAGGAGCGACCGGGAGACGCGCAGCTTCCCCACGCTGAAGGCCTATGCCGCGGCCACGGGCCAGGACCGCAGCAGCATCCTGGTGGATTACAGCGACTTCGTGCGTGCCTCGCCCGCCGATCCGAAGGATCCGCAGCGTTTCTACCGTCCCGATGAATTCGACTTCACGCTGCGCCAGGGCTCGAAAGCCGTGGACGCCGGCGTGGTGCTGCCCAATGTGAATGACGGCTTCACCGGCAAGTCGCCTGACCTCGGCGCATATGAACGGGGTCGCCCCCTGCCGGTGTACGGGCCGCGCAAGGAGAAACCATGATCAAGCCCATCCGTGCTGCCTTGCTCGCGGTGGTCGCCACCGCAGGTTCCGTCGCGGTGGCTGGCGCGCCAGCCGCGGCAAGACCCGACCTGGCCACCGCCCTGGCCGAGTTCCAGCTCCCCGAATCCAGCCGCACGGTAAAGGAACTGATTCCCGGCTGGAGCAAGCCGCGCAAGCTGGTCGTGCAGGTGGACAGCAATGAGCGCACCGCCTGGCTGCAGGAGGCCATGCCAGCCGGCGTCACGGTGGTTGGCGTGCGCGGCGCCGCCGACCTCGCCGCGCAACTTGCCGATGCCGATGCGCTCGTTGAGGTGAACTGCACGGCGGCCATGGCCCAGGCGCCGAAGCTGCGCTGGGTGCACGCCAACAGCGGCGGCGGCGACACCTGCCTGCAGCACATCCCCGGCATTGGCCGGGGCGGGATCGTGCTCACCAACTCGCAGAAGGTGAAGAACACGGCGCTGGCGGAGATGGGCATGGGTTATGTGTTCGCCCTCGCGCGTTCCATCGACGTGACGCTGGAGAACCAGCGTGCGCGTGACCTCAGCCGCCGCGGCGGCCGCATCGGCAAGCGCCTGGAAGGTTCCACCATGCTGATCGTCGGCCTGGGCGGCGCCGGTACGGAGATCGCGCGGATGGCGCATGCCATCGGCATGAAGGTCATCGCCACCGACCCGGTGAACCGCAACCCGCCGGACTTCGTCAGCCACGTCGGCATGCCGGAGGAGCTGCCCGCGCTGATCGGCCAGGCCGACGTGGTGATGATTGCCGCCCCGCTAACCCCGCAGACCCGCGGACTGTTCAATGCGCAGATGTTCGCGCGCATGAAACGCGATGCCATCTTCGTGAACTGGGCGCGCGCCGACATCGTGGTGCCCGAGGACCTGGCCGCGGCGCTGAAGTCAGGCACCATCGGCAGCGCGGCGCTGAACTGGGCCACGCAGACGCCGCTGGCGAAGGACCATCCCCTGTGGGAGGCGCCGAACCTGATCCTGGCCTCGTGGACCGGCGTCATGGCGGCGCCGTCGCAGGGGGCCGCGGAAGAAGTGGCGCGCGAGAGCGAGCTGCGCTGGCTGGTGGTGCGCGAGAACATGCGCCGCTTCGCGGCGGGCGAGAAGATGTTCTCGGTGTTCGACGCCGCGCGCGGCTACTGAGCCAGCCGCCGGCCCGGCCTCAGGCCAGCAATCCCAGCGGTACCGGCAGCTGGAAGCCGGGGAAGACGGCCTCCGGCCGCGCCCCCAGGTGCCCGCGCACCAGCTCGCCCAGCACCGTGCGGTAATCCGTGGTCACCGCGAGGTCGCGCCCCTCGAAGAGCTGCTCGGGTTCAAGCCCGGGCCACTCTCCGTACATCTTGCCGCCGCCCACCGGCCCGCCCATCACCATCATCATGCCGCCATGGCCGTGGTCGGTGCCCAGGCTGCTCTCCTTCGCGGTACGGCCGAATTCCGACATCGTGACCACCACGATATCGGCCATGGCCGAGCCCATGTCGCGCGAGAATGCCGCCAGGGAGCTGCCCAGCTCGTTCAGCAGCGGCGGCAACAGGCCGTTCTCGTTGGAGTGGTGGTCCCAGCCGTCCATGTCGGCGAACGCCACTTCCACGCCCACGTCCGCCTTGATGAGCTGCGCGAGCTGGCGCAGCTTGTGGCCGAAGTTGCCGATGTACTGCGCCCCTCCCGCCGGCTGGTAGGGCTGCTTGAGCACCGCCTCGATCATGCGCGATGCCTCGAAGGTACTGCTGGCCTGGGCCTTCATCCCGCTATCGCTGCTGGAGGCATACATGCTTTCGAAGATTGCCGCCGCCTCCGAATTGGCCACCTGGAATTTCTTCAGGTCGTCCACGGCCACCGCCCCGCGGTCGCCGCGCAGGCTCAGCGGCACCTGCTTGCCCAGCGCCACGGCCCGCAGGGCAGCACCGCTGGCCGGCAGGGCGCGGTTCATCCAGCCGTCGACCATCTTCGTGCTGGCCGTGCCGGATTCCATGAATTCCTGCGCGTCGAAATGCGAGCGCGAGGAATCCGGCGATCCCGTGGCATGCACGATGGCCAGCACCTGCTCGTCCCACAGCGGTTTCAGGGCCTGCAGTTGCGGATGCAGCGCAAACCGGCCGTCGAGGTCGATGGATGTGTTCACCGCGGGCACGCCAGCGGGCGCTCCCACGATGATGAGGTTGGATGTGGTCCTGCCCGCGGCCGCCGGCGCGGTGACGCCCCGCGGTGGCGCGATGGCAATGCCCGGCCGCAACTGGTAATAGCGCTCCTCGAAGAAGGGCACGACGATGTTCAGGCCATCAGCGGCGCCCCGCAGGAACACCGAGACCAGGATCTTGCGGCGCGTCCTCTCCTGGGCGGCGGCCCGCGCCATCCATGCCGGAGCCGTGCCCATCAGGCCGATGGTCATTCCGGCCGCGCCCAGGAACCTGCGCCTGCTGACCATGGCTATTTCCTCTGGAAGTCGGGTGACCCGATCATCACCGTGGCCAGCAGGGCTGGCGCCGGCGCCTGGCCGCCGGCACCCCGCTCCACCGCCGCGATGGCTTCGGGGGAGGCAGCCACGCCGGTGAGGGTCTGCATGGAACGGCGCATGTCGCCGGTGACGATGGCGCCGGCATCCACCTTCACGCCGGTGATGCGGCCCTCGAACAACGCAGTGGCAAAGTTCATGCGGCCCAGCAGCGCCACCGAGTTGGTCCAGGTCTCCCCGGTGTTGGGATAGCCGGTGGGTTCGGCCTTGGCATAGAGCGGCTGGCCCAGTTCGGCGATCTGCTGCGCCAGGGCGGAGGTGTCCTCCACGTCCGCATCCAGCGTCCGCAGCGTCCCCACCACCATCTCCAGCGGGGACTTCACCTTGGCGCGCCACGCCCCCTCGGAGAGGAACTCCTTCGAAAGCAGCAGGGTCTCCATCACGGCGCGCAGGTCGCCATCGGTCTTCGTGAAGGTGGCGGCCATGCGCTCGACCAGTGCCGGGGGAGGCTCGTCGGCCACGAAACGCTGCGCCAGCTTGCGCGAAATGAAGCGCGCGGTGGACGGATGGCGCGCCAGCAGGTCGATCACCTGCACGCCCTCGGACTCGCCGCCGCCGCGGGGGAATACCTGGCCCAGGATCACCTTTTCATTGCGGTCGTGGTTGGCGGGATTGAACTGGAATTCGGCGAAGCGTGTGATGTCGTAGATGCCCCAGCCGCTGAAGGCACGCGCCACGTTCACCACGTCTTCCTGGGTGTAGCCGCCGTCGACACCCAGCGTGTGCAGTTCCATCAGCTCGCGCGCGTAGTTCTCGTTGATGCCCGGCAGGCGCAGTATCGAGCTGGCCGCCATGGCCTGCAGCAGCTCCGGGCGCGGCGCCTGCGACTGGTAGTTGTCGAGGTAGAAGAGCATGGCCGGATGCCGCGCCGTGGCCAGCAGCATGTCGCGGAAGCGTCCGAGCACGTGCGGCCTGATGGCGTCGCGCTCATAGCTGGCCAGCATGATCCGCACCTGCGGCTTGGTGGAAGACACGTTGAAATGGTTGAACCAGAAATCCACCAACACTTCCTCCAGCTGGCGACTGGAGTAGAGCGCGCGCTGCAACTTCGCCTCGATCAGCTCGTCGACCACCCCCTGCTGCGGGTTGGCCAGCAGCATGGCCTGGCGCCGGTAGCCCGCCGGCAGCAACTGCGTGCCCTGCGGCCCCAGCGAGCGGAACACCTGGGCCTTCTTTTCGGAGCCCAGCGGCTCGATCAGCGCGGTCTTTTCCGCGTCCGTGCCATGCCGCAGCACGTTCAGCTCGTCCGGCGTGAACAGCTCGGAGAGCGGCGGGCGGAGGCGCCGCTGCTGCTCGGTCATCTGGCGGCTGAGCATTTCGGAACGCTGCTGGCGCGCACGCTCCGCCTCCATCCGCAATTCGGGGATGCCCTCGATGTACTGCGGCGGAACCGAACCGAGCGCCTGTGCGCGCAGCTCGGGAGTGAGGGAGTCGAAGACCTTGCGTCGTTCCTCCAGCGGCGAGTTGATCACCTGCGACATCACGTCGGCGGGCAGGCTCACCGAGGTGACCATGTTCATCATGGTCTGTTGCGGCTGGGTGGTCTCCACCACCTCCCACGTGGGCATTGCCAGCGTGACCAGCCGCGACAGGCGGGCCTCCAGTTCGGGATTGTCGGGAACCGACGCGGGATCGAGCTGCTGCTTCAGCCAGGCCCTCACGCCCATGCGACGCACCTTCCCGACGTCGGCGGGGCGCGGGCCGAAGGCGGCGCGGTTCAGCACGTGCATCACCTGCCGGTCAGAGGAGAGCTTGACGTCGAATGGATTGGCCGGTTCGCGTGCGTGGGCGGCGAATGCCAGCATTGCGGCGAGACCGGTGACGAGACCTGCGGGCTTCATCTTGAATCCCTCTCGTTTTCTTGTTCGCGGCCAATATACGCTTCCTGCAGCGATCCGCCGTGAGTTGCGTGCGCAATGACCCGATCTTCAGGCAGCGCGCGGCGACCAGATGCCGCGGGGGACGACTGGCAGTTGATGGGTGCCACGGCAGTCAAATCATCCGTCCGGCATGGGACGCCTGCCCTCAGGCCCGGATCACGCTAGTCTGGGCGCGTGATGCCCGTGCCCTGGAAACAACTGATCATGTTCACGCCGCAGATCATCGACCTGTCGCGCGAACTGCTGCGCCGGGCCCGTGGCAAGCCGGGGGAGCCCGCGCCGGCGCCTGTCACCGGGGAAGGCGACGTGGCCCAGCGGCTGGCAGCGCTGGAGGAGAACGAGCGGCGCCAGGCGGAACTGGTGGAGCGCATGGCCCTGCAGCAGGCCGAACTGTCGCGCGCAGTGCTGACGCTGCACCGCCGGCAGCGGTGGCTCATCGCCGCCGTGGTGGTGCTGGCCGCCCTGCTCGCCTGGCGCCTGCTGGCGGCCTGACTCCGGCGAGCAGGCGCCGGAAGGTCGGGCATTCCAGGTGGCTGGGTGCCGGACAGGCCGCCGCATGGCGCAGGCCCCGCCGCAGCGCGGCCAGGCGGCGGATGGTGACATCCAGCTCGCGCGCCTTTGCGGCCAGCAGGTTTCGGTCGATATGCACCCGCCCGTCCGCGGAGAACATGCGGCCGATCTCCGCCAGCGAGAATCCAGCCGACCTTCCCAATGCGATCAATGACAGCCGCTCGATCACATCGGGAGCGTACACCCTGCGCAGCCCACTGCGACCCACCGATCGGATCAGCTTCAGCTCCTCGTAGTAACGCAGCGCCGAGGCCGGCAACCCGCTGCGACGCGACACTTCGGCGATGTCCATGCCCCTTGACCTCAAGTGCACTTGAAGTGGCAGTGTGGCGCCACGCACCTGTTGATGCAAGGAGCCGGGATGAACGACATGCTGCGGACAGTGCTGGTGGGCGTGGGAGCCACGCTGTTGCTTGACCTGTGGGGCGTGGCCCGCCGCCCGCTGCTGGGGTGGCCGGTGGCGGACTATGCCCCGGTGGGCCGCTGGCTCGGCCACATGGCCCGCGGACGGTTCCGGCACGTCGCCATCGCCCGCGCCGCGCCCGTGCCGGGCGAGCGGGTGCTGGGGTGGATGGCCCACTACCTCACCGGCATCCTCTTCGCCGCCGCGCTGGTGGCCGCCTGCGGCAGCTCATGGCTGGCGCATCCGGCCATGCCACCGGCACTGCTGGCGGGCCTGGCCAGCCTCGCCCTGCCGCTGCTGGTGGTGCAACCCGCAATGGGCGCCGGTTTCGCCGCCAGCCGCCTGCCGCGCCCCGGCCAGGCGCGCCTGCAGGCCGTGGCCACGCATGTCGTGTTCGGCCTCGGCCTTTACCTCGCGGCCCTGCTGCTGCGGGGGTGGGAAAACGGCTGGCGGTGATCCTTGCGCCGGGTCACATCAGTGCCGCGTTAATGGCACTATCTTGCACCCATGACCCTGCTGTCCCCGGGCCTGGATCCGGCCGCACGCTTCGTTCCGGAGCTGGAAGCCGAGTACGTCCGCAATCGCCTGCTGGACTCCCGGACCCTCATCCGCATGGCCTGCGTGCTCGGGCTGTTCACGATCATGCTGAGGATCGGCGACCTGACGATGACGGGGGCGCCGCGGCAGCCCTTCCCCGGCGCCCTGATCCTCTTCCCCACCGTAGTGGTGGGCAGCTCGGTGGTGCTGGCGTGGGTGGCCTGGAGCCGTGCCTTCGTGCACCGCTACCTGCCGTTGGCCAACGTGCTGGTGCCCTTGCGCAATGCCTTCGCGGCAGTGGGCATCGGCGGCATGGCCTCGATCGGGCAGCACGAATTGCTGATGCTGATGCCGGTGATGGTGCTCAGCCCGTTCTTCTTCCTGGGGCTGCATTTCAGGCCGGCCCTGGCGTGCGTGGCCCTCACCTGCGCCGCCTACCTGGCTTCGGCCTTGACGTTCGACATGCCCACGTCGGTCCTGCTGCGCTCCTGCGCCCTGCTGCTGGTGACGGTGACCACCTGCGCCGTGGCCGCCTGGAAGCTGGAGGAGCAGTCGCGGCGCAGCTTCCTTGAAGGGCGGCTCATCACCCAGCTCGCCGAACACGACGCGCTGACTGGTGCCAAGAACCGCCGCGTGTTCGACGAGCACCTGGCCCGCCTGTGGCAGCAGGCCATCCGCGACGGGCGACCGCTGGCGATCCTGCTGATCGACGTGGACCACTTCAAGGCGTTCAACGACCTCTATGGACACCAGGCCGGTGACACCGCCCTGCGGCGCGTCGCGCAGGCCGTGCAGGCGCAGATCTCCCGGCCGCTGGACATGCTCGCCCGCTACGGCGGAGAGGAATTCGCCGTGATCCTCTACGACAGCGATCCGGACAGCACGCGCGACATCGCAGAGCGGATCCGCGTGGCGGTCAGCGCGATGAACATCGAACACCGCGGCGCCCCGGCCACGCGCGCGGTGACGGTAAGCATCGGCGTGGCCGCGATTGAACCTTCGCCCGCGCGTGACCCGCGCGGCGCCGTGCAGCTGGCCGACGAGGCGCTCTATACCGCCAAGACCCTGGGCCGCGACCGGGTCCAGCTCGCCGACGCCTCCGAGTACCGCAAGCTGGAGACCGGCGTGTTCGCGCAGCAGCGCGCCGCAGGCTGATTCCGCGCGATCAATCCGCCTCTCGGCCGCACGCGGCTGTTGCATAATCGCCTGAAACATCCAGGGGGTTACGCAATGCGCGCTGTCATCGCCACCATGCTCTGCATGCTCGCCGCCGGCACGGCACTGGCCGCTCAGGACCGGCCCAGGTCACTGTCGATCTACTTCATCGACACCGAGGGCGGGCAGTCCACGCTCTATGTCGGGCCGGGCGGGGAAACGCTGCTGGTGGACACTGGCAACGCCGGCGAGCGCGACCTCTCGCGCATCGTGGAAACCCTGCGCGGCGCCGGCGTGACGAAGATCGACCACATGTGGACCACCCACTTCCACAGCGACCACGTGGGTGCGCTGCTGGAGGTGGCAAAGCAGTTCCCCGTGGCACATTTCTACGACCATGGCTCGCCCAATCCCAGGGACCGCATCATTCCGCAGCAGTTCATGTCGGCCTATGAGGCGCTGAGCAGCGGCAAGCGCACCATCGTGAAGCCCGGCGACAAGCTGAAGATGTCCGGCCTCGACATCACCACGGTGGCCTCGGCCGGCCAGGTCATCCGCAGCAACCTGACGGGGGGCGGCGCGGCCAATCCGGCCTGCGCCAATGTGCAGCCGGTGGACGAGAGCGCGTATTTCGATGCCGACAACGGCGACTCCGCCGGCTTCATGCTCACCTTCGGCCGCTTCCGCACGGTGAACCTGGGCGACCTCACCTGGAACGGCGAGCTGCAGATGATGTGCCCGACCAACCGGCTCGGCACGGTCGACCTCTACCTCACCTCGCACCACGGCCTGGCACAGTCAGGCTCGCCCGCGCTGGTGCACGCGCTGAAGCCGCGCGTGGTGGTGATGAACAATGGCACGCGCAAGGGCGGCGAAGCCAAGACCTTCAGCGTGCTGCAGGAAACCGTGGGCCTGGAGGATCTCTGGCAACTTCACTGGTCGTACAACGCGCGCATGGAAAATGCGCCGGCGCGTTTCATCGCCAACGTCGATGACGCGGCCACGATCGCCAGCCAGATCACGGCGCCGCCGCCAGCTGCCCCGGGCGCGGGATTCGGCCCCCCGGGTGGACGGGCGGGCGGTCCGCCTCCCGGCGCGGGTCCGGGCGGTCCTGGTGGTCCTGGTGCGAGAGGTCCCGGCCCCGGTGGCCCTGGCGCCGGGGGACCCGGCGGTCCTGGTGGCGGGCCGCCCGGCGGCTTCGGACCGCCTGCGGGATTTGGCGGCGGTCCGGGAGGTCCCGGTGCCGGCGGCCACACCCCCGCCTACATCATCCAGGTGACTGCGCGGGATGATGGCAGCTTCACCGTGACCAACACGCGCAACGGGTTCAGCAAGACCTATCCGTCCCGGCGCTGAATCCGGGACACCCGGGGCGCGGCATCCAGTCGCCGCGCCTGGCCAGGTCTTATTCGATGCGATGACGGCGCAGCTTCCAGCTCGTGCCGTCGCAGAATCCGCATCGCTCGCCGACGAACATGGCGCGCGCCGCGGCATCACCCTTCAGCTGCCATTTCAGCCAGGCCAGCGGTCCGCTGGCAAAGGGCCCGCCGTTGGGCTGGCTGTATGTGCCGCCATGCCCCACGTCCATGTTGGCGTTGATCGCGGGTATCTTCAGCGCCTGCAGTTCCTTCCAGTCCGTCTCGGCATTTGCGTAGGCAATGTCGGTCTCGCCGCCGATGAAATAGGCGATGGGCGCATGCATCTGCTGCAGCACCGAGCGCTTGAGTTCATGGCGCACCATGTACTGGTCGGCATCGGTGATCATGCCGCTGTTGAGGATCACCGCCGTTGTGATGCGCGGATCGGTGGACACCTTCACCGTCTGCAGCCCTCCGCAGGAGTGGCCCATGGCCGCCACCTTGTCGGTGGCGACATGGTCGCGATACGGACTGCCGGCCTTGCGGCTCTCGGCGGTGATCCAGTCCAGCGCATCGAGCATCTGTGAATGATTCGTCTCGAAGGGCGGCCATTCAGCCGGATCGGCAGGACGCTGCTGCCGCGGCGCAGGCGAATCGCGATGCGGCCCGATGGCCAGCACGATGAATCCATGCGAGGCCACCTCGGCGAGGAACTCGCGGTAGCTGAAATTGCTGTTCACGCAGGAACCATTGCCCCACAGCACCACCGGGTAACGCCCCTTGAGCTGCGCGGGACGATAAATGGTGTGGGTGGGCAGCCCGGGCTCGGAAAGGATGGCGGCCGGTTCGGGTCCGGAGCCCGTGGGCGCGGGACCGGTGGCGGCGGGACCGGCGGGCGCGGCGGCCTGTGCCGGCGCCGTGGCGACCACGCATGCAAGCAGCAGGCTGGCGCAATGATGGATGGCATGGATCGGGCGGCGCATTCTCAGGTTCCCCTTCTGTCCTGGCGCGGGCATTCCGGGCCCCGCTGTTGCCCTTGAGGTTAGCGGAATTCCACTGGCGCGAGCCACGCGGAGCCGTTACCCTATGTAAGCGCTTTCATCCCTGTAACATGCGGGACAAGGAGCGCACACAAGAAAATCGAGGGGCGCAACAAGGCGCCCGCCATGGACTGCTGCGCAATTTTGGGGGAAAGCATGACGATGAGAACTTCGAACAAATCCGTCCTGGCTCCGCTCGGCGTGCTGGCTTCTGCCGCGGCACTGGGCGCCGGCCAGGCCACTGCCGCCGAGACCCAGGATACGGAGCTGGAGGAAGTGGTCATCACCGCCGAACTGCGCTCCGTGAGCGTGCAGGACGTGCCGCTCTCGGCCGTTGCCTTCTCCGGCGACGCGCTCGAGCAGCGCGGCGTGAAGACCTTCGACGAGCTGCAATACCAGGTGCCCTCGCTCAACTTCACCGACAACGGCAACTCCAAGTTCGTGAACATCCGTGGCGTCGGCGTGTCCGAGGCTGCGCCGAACCAGACCGTCGGCGTGGCCGTGCACCTTGACGGGGCCTATGTGGCCCGCGAGTTCGTGTATGGCGATGCGCTTTTCGACCTTGACAGCGTGGAAGTGCTGCGCGGACCGCAGGGCACCTATTCCGGCCAGAATGCCGCCGGTGGCTCCATCTTCATCAACTCGAAGAAGCCGGTGATCGGCCGCACCGACGGTTTCATCAATGCGGAGCTGAGCGACTACGACGGCCGGCGCCTGGGCGCCGGTGCAACGCTTACCCTGTCGGACAGGCTGGCGCTGCGCATCGCCGGCGACATCGAGGAGCGCGGCAGCTTCTACAACAACCATGGCGTCGACCCCACCACCCCGGCACGCCTCATCGAGGACCAGCCGGGCAACCTCAACCGCTCGCTGGCCCGCCTGCAGCTGCTGTACCAGGCCACCG
>CBFGXE010000003.1:0-153571 GCA_965652645.1 uncultured bacterium
CCATCGATGATGCTTCCCGCGTGGCCTACAGCCAGGTCCTGCCAGATGAGCAGGGTGACAGCGCCAGCATGTTCCTGCGGGCTGCGGTGGCCTACTACGCGGGCCCGGCCGCCGCAATGCGGCTCGATCAGAGTCGATAAACAGTGTCTAGGCTAGCGCCATGGGCGATCCCGCCCAAGCTCTAGCACGTACTGGTCAGGGAACTCCGCGATGGCGGCTTCGACGTCCTTCAGGACCTTCTTCATGATCGCCTCATCCCGTTCGAGTTCCGACTCCTTCTCAGAGGTATAGGGTCCGAGGATACGGATGGTCACGTCCCGGCCTTTCACCGGGGTTGGAATCATCAGCAGCAATGGGCATCCCACAAGCCTAGCGGCTCGAGCTGCACCGGTGGAAAAGGTACGCGCCGCGAAGCCCGCGAATGGCACTGTAATCGTTTCCCCATGACCCTTCGACCAATGTGCGTCCACATTCAGGAATAACATGGCCGGTTTCTTGCGCATCTCGGACAAGACATGCGCCAGCGCCCGCCCCCTGTACACAGCCTGCACCCAATCTTTCGGCGACCACGCCTTGATTGATCTCAAGGTCAGTTTGAGCTGCACAGCTATGCGCCATTCATGTGCATCGCGCGGAGCAGAAGGAGGTTCGGCAAACGCAATGAACATCCGGCGACGACCGACCTCCGGGACGGTGATCCCCAACGCCGCCGGCCCGCGGACAAAGTGACCGGAAGCAAGTACGAATGATTCAGTGCCATCCATGATTTGCCGAACAGCTTCGGGGCACTCGACACGGAAGCGATAGCGCTGTGGCGGGTCCTTTCCGGCAATAACCATGTGTTGCCAGGCATGCTCGTAGAGTCTTTCTGCCTGTTGTCGCCAGTACAAGCGGATCCCTTGCATGGTGGAACCGACTGACGCCCGATATTGCCGCCCTGTACTCCCGAAGCCGTCGAGCAGTACCAAGACGGAAGCACCCATACCCGCAAGCCCGCGGATTACCGCCGCTGGCAGGAAATAGGCCGCCGGGCGAAAAATATAGGAATACATGACTGCACGCGCTGTATCCACTCGCGCGTAGTACAGATTCCTTATTGCATCACGGACACTTGACATCGGCATCGCGGATCCACCGCTCCGTCTCTTCTTTACGTCCGGGAGATGGATGCCGCTTGACTCGAAACGAGATTTGGAATTGTTTGACAGCGCCTTACCTTGGGCAGCAGGCGTGGCGCCCGTGCTTCGCCTGCTTCCTACGCGTACTGCTTGTCGTCGTATATTCGTGGAGAACTCCGCCGAGTATGCTCGCCACCACCGCTTGGCGGCAATGGTCTTTTTTTCTAGCCAATGTGGCCGCCCCAGTCTGAAGCGGCCCAGATGCAATCTACTTGTACGATCTTTACTGAACTGTGAACCCGGTCGGCGGACTGGGGCTGTGCAAATCGGGCGTGGCCCAGCCGATCTTGGATGCGACATAACCTCCGATGCCTTGGCTTCCGGCGCAGAACCCTCTCGTTACACCGGCGCACATCTCCGACTTCCAGCGGGAGTCATTAAGGAACGTCATGTTCAACTGCAAGTTGGCTCCCGCCGTCCTGTTCATGGTTCCTTTCCACGCTCCCACCTCCTAGTCGGTGTCGATGCGAGTTGCGGGCGTCGTTCCAGAAACGTTCCTAGTTAGTCCGTACTGGAAGCTGTTGCCCTTCGCGACGCTGTCCAGGATCGTCACATTGTGCGATCCCCGTCCATCACTCGTGAACCTACCGTAGTTTCCGCTGGCTGTTATGACCGAGTGGCTGATTGTCCCGACACTTGCGTGGCTGTTATGGGTGTTGACTACTTGCCCGCCAATGTTCTCCGAACCTTGCGCTTCGGAAATCGTGTCCACGACTATTGCGCCCTTGATTGCTTGCCGCGCGACGCGTTTGCGTCTGGGGAGGAATCGTGCGAGTGATGGACGTGAAGGGTACTCTAGCCCAGACGACACCTGCCGGAAATTCCATGCGGACTGCCAGCCGAATCTTCCAGGTCTTCCTGTTTTGCTGCCTCACGCTGCAGCTGCGCGCGGACGGCCCGGCTGCGCCGTCCGGCATTCCCGCTGCTCTCGCCTCCCCGGCTGAGCTGTACGAGGAGCTGTTCGCTCGCGTGCAGTTGGAGCGGGTCTTCCCTGACAGCAAGACCTTCGTCGACGCGATTCCGGACCGGCCACCCGCGCAGATACTGCGCCTGTATCGCGAGGCGGTCACCGCGCCCGATTTCGACCTGCCCGGCTTCGTCACCGCGCACTTCCAGGCGCCGCGCCCGGCCGGTGGGGACTACGAGACGACCAGTGGACAGGACGTTCGCGAGCACATCGACCGGCTATGGGATGTGCTGACCCGCGAGCCAGGCCCGCAGCCGCAGTTCTCTTCGCGGCTGCCGTTGCCGCAACGCTACGTCGTGCCCGGAGGCCGTTTCGCGGAGATCTACTACTGGGACTCGTATTTCACCCTGCTGGGCCTGGAGCAGAGCGGACGCTCCGATCTGGCCACGGCGATGATCGACAATTTCGCCTACCTGATCGATCGGTACGGTCATGTCCCGAACGGGAACCGCACGTACTACCTGAGCCGTTCGCAGCCGCCGTTCTTCGCGGCGATGGTCGAGCTCGAAGCGGCGCGCGCGGGTCCCGCAGCGTACGTACGGCGGCTGCCGCAGCTGCAGCGCGAACATGCGTTCTGGATGGAAGGCGCGCAGGCGCTGCGCCCCGGCGAGGCCCATCGCCGCGTGGTCCGCCTGGCGGGCGGCGAGATCCTCAACCGCTACTGGGACGATCGCGACACGCCGCGCGAGGAATCGTATGCCGAAGACGTCGCCACGGCGCGTGCTTCAGGAAGGCCGCCCGCGGAAGTCTATCGCCACCTGCGGGCTGCGGCCGAGAGCGGCTGGGATTTCAGCTCGCGCTGGTTTGCCGATGGCAAATCACTCTCCACGATCCACACGACCGACATCATTCCCGTCGACCTCAACAGTCTGCTTTACCGCCTCGAGCGCACGATCGCCAGGGCCTGCGAGCTGGCCCGGCAGGCGGAGTGCGTGCGCGATATTTCGTCACAGGCCGACGCCCGCCGGCGCGCGATGCAGCAGTATCTGTGGAGCGATGACAGCGGCGCGTTCACGGACTACGACTGGCGGGCGCAGGCGCGCATCGAACGCGTGAGCGCGGCGACCGTGTATCCGCTCCATTTCGAGGTGGCCGGGGAGGCGCAGGCGCACACCGTCGCGCGCACCGTACAGCAGGTTCTGCTCCAGCCACACGGCCTGGCGGCGAGCACGGTGGCCACGGGCCAGCAATGGGACGCGCCGAACGGATGGGCTCCGCTGCAGTGGCTCGCGATCGATGGCTTGCGCCGTTACGGCGAAAATGCGCTCGCGCGCACGATCGCGCAGCGGTGGGTCGCGAAGAACCTCGAAGTCTTCAGCGCCACTGGAAAGCTGGTCGAGAAGTACGACGTGGTCGCCGCTGGACCGGGTGGCGGCGGGGAGTATCCGCTGCAGGATGGGTTCGGGTGGACGAACGGGGTGCTGCGGCGACTGCTGGCTGACTATCCGGAGCTGGCACAGGAGGCGCGATGACGAAACCCACACTCATCCTGTCTGCGATCTACATGGCCCTCATCGGGCTGGCGCTGGTTTTCCTTCCGTTGCAGTTCGGCCGGGGTGCCGTGCCGGAAGACTCGGCGCCTGAACTCGTTGCGCTGCTGCGGCTGCTCGGCGGGCCCTTCCTCGGCATTGCCGTGCTCAACTGGCTGTCGAGGAATGCGGCACCCGCCTCGCTGCGGACCGTCATGATTGCGAACATCGTCGGTTTCGGAGCCGTTGCAGCGAATGATCTCTGGGGCGTCGTCAGCGGCGAGGCGCGGGACATCGCCAGGATATTCCTCGTCGTCCATCTCCTGTTCACGTTGGCCTTCGTGGCCGCGGCGGCTCGCGCGGGCAGACGCTGAGGTCTCACTCGCTCATCGGCGTGCCAGCAGTCTGGTCACGGCCTCGCGGACAAGGGCAGGAACGCTTTCGGCATCATCCAGCCAGGCGCTTTCCAGCAGGCCGTCCGAAAGCGCGACGAGCAGGGAAGCGGTGACGGACGCAGCGGGATCGCCATCCCGCGCGAGCAGATTCTCGAGGAAAGCGTGGCCTGACCGTCCTCGATGGTGCCTTGAAGGACAAAGCCTTGCTACACACGGTGGCGGGAAGCCGAACTTCGAATCCTGCGATGTGGTTTCATTGCAGCATTCCACCAGCCACAGGCGTCGATGCCATGACAACAACGGGCAAAGTGAAGTTTCGGCTTTCAGTTGCTCTCGCCGCGGCCCTGGCGATATCCGCCGTTTCCGCTGCCGAGCCGGCATGGCCAGAGAACCCTGCCAGCGAAATTGCGACATTTGCGACGGTACTGAGATTCCAGATCTACGCGGACCACTGTTCCGCGGGAATGCCTGAGCTGGGAGCGAAGTTCGACAGCCTCATGAGGAGCCTGAAAGATCGCATTCTGGGGATTTCGACAACTGTGCTGGCGTCTTCCGAGTATCACGATATGAAGGACAAGGTGGTTCCGGTCGAGGTCCTCGATGCCCTCAAGCACAGCTTCCATGATGCCGAGCACAACGTCGAGCGGCTCGATGTCGCGTCAATCTGCCCGCAGGCGCTGCGGGACTTTGGTGCCCTGGACGACGAGGCACTGAAACTGACGTTTACGTCCAATCTCACAGCCGTGCACAACATGAGCCAGAAGCACGACGAACCGCGCAGTCGGTAGTTCGCTGGTGGAACGCCAGGCACCACGCCAGGCCGCGTTCCGCGCCCGCCGGAATCGCACGCTCTGGACGAGCGCGCTCGTGCTCTTCCCCGTCGCCTTGCGCACATGGCGGGAGAGGGTGCGCTCCGACACGCAGAATTCAGCGGCAAGTTCCTAGACACTGGGAACTGCCGGCAACGAAGCATTCCGATCTTCGCTTCGAACTGGTCGATGTGCTGGCGGGTGCCGATTGCCTGGCGCTGTACTACCGCGGTCATCGCGGCCTGGCGGCGGAAACGTTTTTCTTCTCTGGCGGCGAGCAGGTCGTGCGCGCCACCGCCTGCTACAGCATCAGCCCCTGACAGGAGAGCCTGCCATGTCGATCGAGAAAGTCCCGGCCAGTGCCGCCATCGTCGCACGCAACGTGCCACGGACCACTGTGCATTCAATCCTGCCCGAACCGCTCGCATCCCGGTTCAAAAGACGGGAGCGCCACCGGCTTGGAGAATACTTCGGCCTGGTGAACTTCGGCGTGAACCGGACGCGCCTGGCACCGGGGGCCATTTCGTCATTCCGTCACGCTCACAAGACACAGGACGAGTTCGTCTACATCGTTGAAGGCAATCCGACACTGCACACCGATGCCGGCCTCACGCCACTGGCGCCAGGCATGTGTGCTGGATTTCGCGCCGGCGCCGGGAATGCGCACAGCCTGTCAAATGATACCGACAAGGAAGTGTGGTACCTCGAGATCGGAGATCGCTCGCCGGGCGACGAGGCCACCTACCCTGAGGTGGATCTGAAAGGAGTGATGCACGGAACGTCGTGGGTATTCACGCGCAAGGATGGGGCGTCGCTGTCGCGTGAGAACCGGCCGGTAGACAGGCTTGTCGTGGCGTGATGCCCAACGGCTACAGGCCGAGGATCCAGTCAGCCATCACCCGCGCCTCCTCCAGCGTCACCCACTGGTTGGGCACCATGGGCACCACGCCCCAGTTGCCACCGCCGCCGTGCACGATCTTGCGGGCCAGCACCTCGGACATCACGTCGCGGCGGGCCTTGTGCCGCAAGCCGATGGCCTTGAGCGGAGGGCCGAGGGAGACCTTGTCGGTCTCGTGGCAGATGTAGCAGCGCCGCTGCTCGAACAGGCGCGCCCCGGGGGCTTCTGCCCCGAGCGAACTGGCCGCAAGGCCAGCCAGGGCCAAAGCCAGCATGATCCGCCGCAAGGGTCCAACCATCGGATCTGCCACCCTCATCGCCCTGCCCCCGGCTTCGGTGTGTTGCCTTTGACCCCGAAACGTTCCGGATACACATCGTCGCCCGGATCGATGATCAGCGCCATGCGCGGGCCCTGAACGATGTCCACGATGTTCGCGTAGGAGGTCACCAGCACGCCGGTGCGTGGATCAATGTCGATCATGCGCAGGAAAGCCCGTTCGCGCGGCAACGGCAGCACGGCGAACTGCCTGGTGCGCGGATCGAAACGGTAGATCACATCGCCGTTGGAAGTGCCAATCCACACGACCTTGCGCACCGGGTCCCAGGTCGTGGTGTAGGGTGCGCTGCCCGTATCCGGCAGGTCGTGAATGGCGATCATCCGGCGCGTCTTCGTGTCGAACTCGGCCAGCTGGCCGCTGCCGTAGAGCGCCAGGTACAGCACGTCATTGTCGTCGATGGAGATGCGCCGCGGCCCGGCGTTCGGGTCAGGGAGCTGGAACGGGCCGATGAATTGCTGCTTCTCGATGTCGAAGCCGCCGAACGTGCCGTTGGCCAGCTGGCTGTACCAGACTTCCTTGCGGTTCTTTGTCATCGACAGGCCGTAGAGGGCAGTCTTGCCCGCACGGCCCGGCGATGGCGGGGCCGGCCAGATGCGCGTCGCGCCATCCTTCGGATCGAAGTAACCCACGGCGTTGTTGCCGATGTCCGAGTACCAGATGCGGCCCTGGGCATCGGTGAGCAGCTCATGGGCGTGGCCGAAACTCAGGTCGTGGATACCCGGACTCTTGCCGTCCGGCGTCCTGAGGCGCCAGGTCTGCCACTGGCCGGACTTCATGTCGCGAAATGCGACTACGCTGTTGAATAGCGGCGTCACCCACAGGCTGCCACCGGCGTCACGATGCAGTGAATGCGGGCTCATCAACACGCCTGATGGCACCTCGTGGTCCTGCTGGCGTCCTGTGGCGATGTCGACAGAGATCATGCGGTTCGATGCGACGTCGGCAACCCACAGCTGGCGCGGCTCCCCGAGCAGCAGCGCTTCGCGCACGGCATTCGGATGGGGTATCTCATACTCCCAGATCGCGGTGCTCGCATTGGCCAGCAGCGGCGCACCCCACTGGTAGCCGCTGATGCGATCGAGCCGGTCGGTGAAATGCCGCGTGAGTGTCTTCGATACGGCGTCGCCGTTCTCCACGGAATACACGGCCTCGGCATCGAGCTTCTGGTCGTTGGCGCGCCCGCCGCGCGAAAACTCCCAGTTCGAGAGGTAGTTCATGTACTTGACGATGCTCTTCCAGCTTTCGCTGCGGGCCAGATCGGGGTCGGGCGCGTGCTGGTCGATGATGGCGGCGGCGTAGGCGCGCTGTTCGGAGGCCGGCACCTGGTGGCAGTCGATGCAGTCCATCACGAAGGCCGATTTCTCGGCGCGATCGGCGATCCGGTTCAGCCAGGCCGATGCGGGGGCGGTGTCGGCCTGGTTGTCTTCGCGCGCCATCAGCAGCGTGAATTCCAGCGCACCGGTGTCCGACGGCCGCGAGGCAGGGAGCACTTCCGCGAGGCGGTAGCCCAGGGCGCGGGTGGTGAGCTTCGCCGCAGGTGCGGCGGCTTCCGGGTAGTCATCCGGAAAGCGGAAGCGTCCGCTCGAGTCCGAGAACACCGTGACCACGCTGCTGCCCACCGCGCCGGCCGGGCGCGTATAGATGACGGCGACTTGCGCCACGGCATTCCCGTTGCCGTCGAGAACCTGCCCCCCGAGCGTCGCGGCAGTCGCATGGCCCATGTAGAACACGAGCCCGGCGGCTGCCAACCGTATCGATCTGTTATGCATGAGCCTCCCCGGTAATCGCGTGGGAGAGATTAGCCGACAGACCCTGCGCGGCATGCGGGCGCGGCGAACACAGGCTCGCTACATAGCTGTACGGTTATGACTACCGCGGATTCGATCGAGGTCTCGTCAAGGGCGCCGGCCCTTGATGGGGGACCCGCTGCCGTTGCGCAATACCTTCCCGGTCAGCGTTCCGTCGGCGGACAGCGCCACTTCGTAGTCGACGTGCGCAGGGCTGCCATTGAAGACCAAATCGTAGCCCCACTGCGCAGTGGATCCCTTCACGGTACCGGTCAGCTTTGAAGCCTCCATGCCCGGCAGGTCGGGCTTGCAGCTTCCGGACAATGCGTCACCTGATTGCACGAGCGTGCAATGGATGGCCGAGACGCTGCCGTTGAAAGTGTTTTCAAGCGTCCACTTGCCGGAAAAATCGGCGGCCGAGGCGAGCCCCGGGACGAATGCCGCGGCCACGATGAAAGATGCGAACTTCATGGATACGACTCCCACCGCTGGATGCCTACCGGCTGACCTGCAGGCTCTCGCCGGCTCCCGGATTGCTGCCGCGCTTGTATCCGGTAGAGACCATCTTCACCCACAGCGCGTCATCGGCCTTGAACCACGAGGTCTGGCTGGCGTTACGCAGCGCATCCAGGCTCTTCTCCTCGGTGCCTGCCGCAGCCTTCGAAAAGCCAGGCAGCCTGAACATCACCCATGCGCCGGCATCGAGCTCCCTCACCCTGATGCTCACCGAGTCGCTTCCCGTCCGGACCGTGAATTCGCTGCCGGCGCGAACATTGGTTTCTCCGTTGGTGACGACCTCCCTGCCACTACGTGTGACAAGAGTGGGCCCGGGAGGCGGCGGTGCGTTCCTGATGCGGCCCCCACCCGGGGCAATCTGGATGGCAGTGGCATTGGCCGGCCGGCCGCCTCCGCCTCCAAAACCGCCGCCGCCCATGTTGATGCGGCCGATATCACCCGTGCACACCGCGGCGTTCCAGGTGGGCCTGACCTCGCAGTCCTCGATCAGGTCGGCTCCGGAAATGGTATTGACGATGTAGGAATCCGGAATACCGGTGATGGTGCCATCCTGGTCGCGGAACACGGCGTTCTTGTAGGAAATATTGCCGTAGTCATCATTGCTCCACCGGTTGTTGCCCTCCATGGGCGGGTAATACACCGGCTTTGCGTTGATGAACCTGGAACGCGCGACAGAGTTGTCGGTGCTCATGGCAAAGCTGCTGAACAGCAACTGGGACAGCGCCCCGGTCTTGCGGGTGGCGTTGTCTTCGTAGTTCACGAAGGTGTTGTTGTCCAGTTCATGATGGTAGTCGTAGAACTCGTAGGCACGGATGGGGAAATCCGGCACCTTCGGCTGCGGCAGGCTGCGGCCATAGGCGATCTCCGACGGCGCCCGGGGATTGCCGACATTTGCGGATTCGCCCACGAACACTGAATCAACCACCCGTGACGTGAATGTGTAGTAGGAACGATCGAAGTTGCCACCGGCATGAGTGAAGCCGATGCCGTTGTCGGCGAACTTCAGTCCCTTGTAGATGTGCATTTCCCCACGCGCCCAGATGCCGCTGTTGCGGTTCTTGTAGGCGGTGAAGTCCTCTACGATGGATTCCATCGGGCCGGCCCGGTTGGCGGGATCGGCAAAGGCGATATACCCCCACACGCGCAGGCGACCATTGGGCAGAGGGGCGCGGTCCTGCATGAGACTGTCGAAGTTCGAATGGGCGACGTTGCCCCTGAATTCACGGAACTTCGTGTGTACCGGCCAGGTGTTCTTGCTGACGTCAGTCCCTTCGAACGCGCCGGTCGGATGATCCGGAAATGCGAACCAGAACCCCGTCGCATCCGAGCCCGCAGCCACGTTACCCACGTAGGTGTTGTCCGGGTTGGTGATCCAGTACGACGACACCGTGTTGTCGGACGGGATCAGGACCTCCTTCGAATCCTGGCCGGTGGTCTTGAAATTCAACAGGTCCGGGGTCGAACCGAAAGGTGCAAGGTCGGTCGGATCGCAGGGCTTGGAGGTGTGGCACTTGGTCTGGATGGCCAGATTCTTCACGAACTGGTTGCTGTGCTCGATGCCGTCTTCCATGAAGAAGCAGTGGCCGACGTTGTTGTAGGCGACGTTGTTCTCGATCTGCAGGTAGTTGGTACCGTGCACGGTTACGCAGCGGTTGTAGGTGTCGTGGATGGCCGCGTTCCTGATGTATTGGCCCTTCGCATCACCCACCAGGTGCCAGTGAATGGGATACCGGGCCAGCGTCAGGTTCTGGCCCATGCGGTGCAACTCGACGCCCGAAATGAACATCTTGCTCGACGGCATGGCCATGATGTGGGCGCCGAAGAAGCTCTGCTCGGCATCGGCAGAGGCCTGGATCTTGATGTTGCGCGTCAGCAGGCCAACTTCGCCGCGTTCGTCGACCCCGAACGTGATCTCGCCGAAGTGCATGTATTCAAGTGGCTTGTCGAGCGTGATCCTGTTGCGGCGGATGGCGGTTATGGTGCGGCGCTCGGCCTGGCGGGGATCGTAGTCCGTCGAGGCCAGAATGATCTCGTCGCCCACCTTCCATTGAGCGGCATTCAGCACCTCGATCGAGGTGGCGCCAGCTGCGGCGGTCTTCGAAAGCTTGGTCCAGGCATTCGTGCGGTTGCCGTGCAGGTTCAGGGTGCCGCCGGAAATCATGATGCCCCGGTCGCCCATGCCGGCCATGACCTCCTCACCCTTCACGTTGTCGGTGAGGGTAATGGTCGCCTCGCGGGTATGGGGACGGGCCTCGCTGCCGATGGCCAGCTCGCCGTGGAGCATGATCCACTCGGTGGTCAGCGCAAGGTCCGCGTTGTTGGAGAAGGTGAGCTTGCCCTCGATGGACAGACCGCCCAGGGCGGGAGGACTGACGTCCAGAACCACGTTCTGGTCCTTGCCGATGACGACCTTGTCACCGGCGGCGGGCACCTTCCTGTCAGGCCAGGTGGCGGGATCGGACCAGTTTGTCGCCTTGGCTGCTGTGCCGGCATTCTGCGCCTGCACGACCGCGAATACGCCGCCCAGAACGAACGCTGGAACCAGCGAATACAGAAGGTTCGAGCGATTTTTCCTGCTCATGACTTGCCCCCCCGATTAGCTGAAAAGGACCCTGGAAACCTGGCGGCCAAGGATATCAGTGCAAACGCGTTCGCGAGGCTTATCCGAAGTGGAACTTGATGCGCTGCGCAGCGAGCTTGTTGCGAGCGGCATCCACTCTTGTCGCAGCCAGCCGCTCCATCAGGACCTTCTTCTTCGTCATGCCGTGCCGCATCAGCTCGCGAGTGTACTCAAGATCCTTGGGCCTGCCGGCAATGTATTTGGAGACAGCCAGATCGTGCACTTCAAGGCACAGGCCAATCGCCGGACTGGTGGCAGGAGTCTGCACCCGCACCAGTCGCTGCTGCCATCCCTGCGGCAGGATCGCCGTTTCGGGACCGACACCCTGCGCATAGATCCTGAAACTCTCGTGAAACGGCGAACCTTCTCCAATGGCGCATCCACGCGTCGACCTGCTCGGGTGTCGGGTCGTCGGGCAGCTCGGAGGGGAGGGTGCGCATGCCCTGAGCAATGCATGATTTTCATCTCCCGGTTGCACAACAGAAAAGCCCCGGCAGTTTCCCGCCGGGGCCCTTCGTTCGATCAATGGATCAGGTAACGCGTCGCGTTACATCCCCATGTCACCCATGCCGCCCATGCCGCCGCCGGCACCACCGTGGGCGTGATCGGCCTCATCCTTCGGCGCGTCTGCAATCATCACTTCCGTCGTGAGCAGCAGGCCCGCCACCGAAGCGGCATTCTGCAGCGCCAGGCGCGTCACCTTGGTCGGATCCAGGATGCCTTCCTCGAGCATGTCGCCATACTCGCCGTTGGCGGCGTTGTAGCCATGGGCGCCCTTGCCCGCCTTCACGGCGTTCAGGACCACCGCGGCGTCCTCGCCGGCGTTCTCGACGATCTGGCGCAGCGGCTCCTCGATGGCCCGGGCCAGCAGGCGGATGCCCACGGTCTGGTCCTCGTTGGCGCCTTCCAGGTTGTTCAGCGCCTTCTGCGCACGGATCAGCGCAGTGCCGCCGCCCGGGACCACGCCTTCCTCAACGGCGGCACGCGTGGCGTGCAACGCGTCCTCGACGCGGGCCTTCTTTTCCTTCATCTCGACTTCGGTGGCAGCACCGACCTTGATCACGGCCACGCCGCCGGAGAGCTTGGCAACGCGCTCCTGCAGCTTTTCCTTGTCGTAGTCGCTGGTCGCCTCTTCCACCTGCTGGCGGATCGACTCGATGCGGCCCTTGATGTCCGCGGCCTTGCCGGCGCCGTCGATGATGGTGGTGTTTTCCTTCTCGATGACGACCTTCTTGGCGGTGCCCAGGTCGTTGATCGAGGCCTTCTCCAGCGTCAGGCCGACCTCCTCCGAGATCACCGTGCCGCCGGTCAGGATCGCGATGTCCTGCAGCATGGCCTTGCGGCGGTCACCGAAGCCCGGCGCCTTCACGGCGGCGACCTTCAGGATGCCGCGGATGTTGTTCACGACCAGGGTCGCCAGGGCCTCGCCCTCGACGTCCTCGGCCACGATCAGCAGCGGGCGGCCGGCCTTGGCCACGCCCTCGAGCAGCGGCAGCAGCTCGCGGATGTTCGAGATCTTCTTCTCCGTCAGGAGGATCAGGGGCTTCTCGAGCTCGGCGACCTGGGTCTGCGCGTTGTTGATGAAGTACGGCGACAGGTAGCCGCGGTCGAACTGCATGCCTTCCACGACATCCAGTTCGTTGGTGAGACCCGAGCCCTCTTCCACGGTGATGACGCCTTCCTTGCCCACCTTCTCCATGGCCTCGGCAATGGTCTTGCCGATGGACTCATCGGAGTTCGCGGAGATGGTGCCCACCTGCGCGATGGCCTTGGAATCCTTGCAGGGCTTCGAGAGCTTCTTCAGCTCTTCGGTGGCGGCGGCCACGGCCTTGTCGATGCCACGCTTCACGTCCATCGGATTGCGGCCCGAGGAGACGGCCTTCAGGCCCTCGCGGATGATGGCCTGGGCCAGCACGGTGGCGGTGGTGGTGCCGTCGCCAGCCTCGTCGGAGGTGTTGGAAGCGACTTCCTTCACCAGCTGCGCGCCCATGTTCTCGAACTTGTCCTTGAGCTCGATCTCCTTGGCGACGGACACGCCGTCCTTGGTGATCGTGGGGGCGCCGAAGCTCTTCTCGAGCACGGCATTGCGGCCCTTGGGACCCAGCGTAGCCTTCACGGCGTTGGCCAGGATGTTCACGCCGCGGAACATCTTCACGCGGGCGTCGTCACCGAAACGTACGTCTTTAGCTGCCATGATTACTTGCCCTCGATGACGGCCATGACGTCTTCTTCACGCATGACCAGGAGTTCTTCGCCGTCGACCTTCACTTCTGTTCCGCCGTATTTGCCGAACAGGACCTTGTCGCCGACCTTCACGTCGAGCTTGCGGACCGACCCGTCTTCCAGGATCTTGCCGTTGCCGACCGCGACCACCTTGCCCTGGATGGGCTTCTCGGTCGCCGTATCCGGAATGATGATTCCACCTGCGGTAGTGCGTTCTTCCTCGAGCCGCTTCACGATGATGCGGTCGTGGAGGGGGCGGATCTTCATGCTTGCCTCTCCTTGATAGTTCCTGTCATTGAGGAATTTCTGAAACGAAACCGGGTAGCGCCCCCGGCGGTGCTGTTAGCACTCTCGCCGGGTGGCTGCTAACGGGGGGCTATCTTAGCGACGGGATGGCCGGTTTCAAGGGTCAGTTTGGACGGTTGCGTCGCACTTTTTTGGTGCGCTGCGGCAAAGTCAGTCCAGCTTGAACTCCCGGATGGCGTTGAAGCCCTTCACGGCGTCCCGCGCCGCCAACGGCAGGGCGTTCACCCGGCCCAGCACCCCGGCCATGTCGCCCAGGCGGAAGGGGTAGTCCGAGCCGTAGAGCACCCGGTCGGCGCCCACGGTGGCGACCAGGAAATCCATGGTGCGCTGGTCGTAGACGATGGAGTCGAAGTAGATGCGCCGGAGGTAGGTGCTGGGCGGCTGCTGGATGTCGCGGCGGCGGGCGGCCACCTCCCACATGCGGTCGAGGCGGCCCATCAGGAACGGCAGGCTGCCGCCGCCGTGGCTGGCGATGGGGCGCACCTTGCGGTAGCGCTCGAAGAAGCCGCTGAGCAGGAACTTGGCGAAGCAGGTGGTGGTGTCGGTGGTGAAGCCGATGGTGTTGGCCAGGCCATATTCACCCAGGCCGAAGCCGTCGACGAAGGGCGTGGTGGGATGGATGAACACCGGTGCGTCGATGCGGTCGATCTCGGCCCACACCGGGGCGTATCTGGGGTCGATCAGCTCGCGGCCCTTGATGTTGGTGAGCATGCACACGCCCAGGGCGCCGTTGCCGATGGCGCGATGCAGTTCGGTGAGCGCGCGGTCGGGGTCATCCCAGGGCAATGAGGCGAACCAGCGGATGCGGCCGGGATAACGCGCCTGGGCTTCGGCGTACTCGTCGTTGACAATGCGCGCTGCGGCGGCACTCTGCTGCGCGGTGCCCCAGTAAACATTCGGCGCGGTGAGGCTGATGATGGCGATGTCCACGCCCGCCGCGTCCATCTTCTCGATGCGCTCTTCCCAGTTGAACATGTTGGGGGCCAGTACGGCGTAGTTCACGCCGCGGTATTCGATTGACTCGGGATCACCGGGCACGACCACGGTGTCGGGGTCGCGCGAGGCCTTCAGGGCGTCGAGCCAGCGGCGGGTGTACATGTGGGTATGCACGTCGATCACGGGCACGCGGGGACCGGCGAGTTCGGCGGCGGTTGCACTGCGCGGGGAAATGGCGGCTCCACCCAGGGCTGCGGCGCCGGCTGCGGTGAGGAGTTGTCTGCGGTCGATCAGCATCGGTTGCCCTCGCGTCATTGATGGCCGGCCATCGCGAGGCCGCGTGGCGGAGGGCAAGACTGCCATAGAGGGAAGACTTGCGAAAAGACCGCGTGGATCACCTTGCTGGCCATCATCGCCGTGTCGCTGATGTACTGGCTCCACATCCCCAATCCGTTCACCTCGCAGCCTGCACCGCTGGTGCTGCGCTGGCGCTACCCGCGCGATGCGCGCGAACCCCGGGATGAACGCGAGCGGCTGATCGACCTGCGCGCGCTGCGCGTGGCCGCGCAGCAGGACTGAAAGCCCCCGCTTCTCAGGCCAGCGCCTCGATGTGCCGCAGCTTGCGCTGCGAAGTCATGCGGTAGAATCGCCGCAGCACGGCCACGGCGCGGCAGCGCTGCACCGGCCGGCTGGAACCCAGCGACGACTGCAGGCAGGCACAGAATCGCGAGGCGTAGCGCGAAGCCGCTGCATAGAGCTGCTGATGCGCCGGCGGCAGGCCTGGATTCACACGCGTGCGTGCGAACAGCAGCGGATGCAGTTCGCGCGGCACATGACCGGGGTGCTGGGCCCGCAGCAGCCACCAGGCGGCAATGTACTTGTCCACTTCAGCCTGCAATTCCAGGTCCAGCTGCGAGACACCCCGGTCGTGGCCGGCGTTCCACATCAGGTAGGAGAAGTGGCTGACGCCCTCGAGCGCGGTCCAGAAGTCGCCGATGTTCGAGGCATCCAGCTGCCTGAGCGGGTCGTGTTGTTCCAGACGCTTGAGCAGGGCCTCGTCGATGTAGAGCGCGAGGTAACTGGTGCGGCGCGGATGCTCCACCAGCACCAGTTCCTCCTCGGGACCCTTCTCGCGGCGCTCCTGCGGCAGCTCGTCCCGGCGCGTGACGAGGAAGTCGCGCACGTCGTGCCCGCTGGAAGCGTCATAGATGGTTTCGAGCAGGCGCTGCAGGGGACGCAGCATCGCCTTCAGCTCGGCCGCACCGATACGGGAGCGGCAGCCACGCCCAGCTGCTGCAGCAGGTGGCGCGCGCGCGGGCTGCCGGTCTTCAGCCAGATCTCGTAGAGGCGCAGCACGTACTTCTGGCTCCACACGCGCGCGGTGTCGCTGATCTCGGCGATGGCGTCGACCACGCGCTGGAAATTGCGCGCCAGGTCGCCGAACACGCCGGTGAGCGCACGGCGCGGCCCGCTCATGGGCGTGGCGGCCAGCGTGCCGTAGGCGCGGCCGCCCATGGCGATGTGGTAGTCCACGTCCACCAGCCGGCGCTCGAAGCCATGGGCGAAGAAGCCGGCCACGAACAGGGAGACATCGCCCAGGCGCTGCAGCAACGCCTCGCGCTCCAACGGGGAAGCCGCGGAACTCGCCTGCGCCAGCAGGTCCGCCAGGCTCACCCAGCGCTGGCCCGGACGCGTATCGCCGTGGGATATCTCGGTGCGGGAGTAGAGGGTCAGCAGGCTCACCACGTAGTGGGCGGTGTGCTCGTCGAGGGCCACCTGCTGGGACGCAAGCGCCTTGCCCAGCGCGTCGCGGAAAAACTCGGTCAGGTTGTTGACAGGGGTAACCCTGTGGTCCGCGCGATCGCCTGCCTGCATGCGGGACCTCCGATCCCGATACCTCTGGCCCTATTGCTACGCCGCAAAGGCCCCCGATGCAACAGCACCGGCAGCGTTTTCAGCCATGCAGGGACAGGGCCGCGGCGCGGGCGCCTACAGGGGTTTCGCAAGGCGATGGCAGGGGCCGGGAACTTGCAGGATCAAGACATGGCCTGAGGTTTTGGCGGCAGGGTCGGGGGTAAGATGGACCGGATGCGCAAACTGCTATTCACCGTTCTGGCTGTGATGGTCGGCGGATCCGCTGCCGTGGCAGATGATTTTCTGCCCATGGAAGAGGCATTCCGCATCAGCGCGTTTGCCACTGCGCCGGACCGCATCGAGGTGGTCTACCAAGTCCAGCCCGGGTACTACCTCTACCGCTCGCGCATGGGCTTCAAGGTGCCCGAGGGCCAGCCGCTGGCGCTGGGCAACCCGGACTTTCCGGCCGGCTACATCAAGAAGGACGAGGAATACCTGGGACTGGGCGACCAGGAGGTCTTCCTGAAGGACCTGTCGGTGAACCTGCCCGTGTCGCGCGGCTCGCGCGATGCCCTGACCGTGCCGCTGGAGGTGGCTTTCCAGGGCTGCGCCGAGGCCGGGCTGTGCTACCCGCCCTCCACCAAGACCTTCCAGGTGAAGCTGCCCGCGGCAACCAATGTAGTGCAGATATCGGGCGGCTCCAGCGCGGTGGGCGGAGGCTACGTTTCCGAACAGGACCGCATGGCCAGCCTGATCAGCGAGGGCAGCCTCCTCGCCATGGTGGGAGTGTTCTTCCTCGCCGGCCTGCTGCTGGCCTTCACCCCCTGCGTGCTGCCCATGGTGCCCATCGTCGCCGGCATCATCGCCGGCCAGGGGGCCAACGTGACCCGCGGGCGTGCCTTCAGCCTGTCCGTGGCCTATGTGCTGGGCATGGCCGCCACCTACACCGCTGCTGGCGTGGCCTTCGCCGCCGCGGGCCAGCAGGCCCAGACATTGTTCCAGCAGTGGTGGATCATTACCCTCTTCTCGGCGCTGTTTGTTGCAATGGCGCTATCAATGTTCGGCCTGTTCACCGTGCAGATGCCCTCCTTCATCCAGACCCGGCTCACCACCATGAGCAACCAGCAGAAGGCGGGCAGCTACGCGGGCGTGGTGGTGATGGGCGCCCTTTCGGCGCTGATCGTGACCACCTGCGTGGGGCCGGCGCTGGTGGCGGCGCTGTCAGTGATCAGCCAGTCCGGCCAGGTGGCCCGCGGCGGCCTCGCCCTGTTTGCCATGGCCATCGGCATGGGCGTGCCCCTGCTGGTGGTGGGCGCCTCGGCCGGCCAGCTGCTGCCCCGCGCCGGCGCCTGGATGGAGACGGTGAAGCAGGCCATGGGCGCGCTGATGCTGGCGGTGGCCGTGTGGATGCTGTCGCGCCTGCTGCCGCCGTCGGTGACCATGTGGCTGTGGATCGTGCCGCTGGCCGCGCTGGCCATCATCCTCCTGCGCGCCACCTGGCGCTCGCAGGGAGGCAGGGTCACGGCGCGGGCCCTGGCCGTGGTGGCCGCGGCCTGGGGCGTGCTGATCGGCGTCGGCGCGGTGAAGGGTGCCACCAATCCCCTGCAGCCCCTGACGGCCACCGTGAAGGTGGACCTGCCCTTCGAACGCATCAAGTCGGTGGAGGACCTCACCGCCCGCGTGGCCGCGGCGCAGGCCGCCGGCAAGACCGTGATGCTCGATTTCTATGCGGACTGGTGCGTGTCGTGCAAGGAGATGGAGCACTTCACCTTCACCGACCCCACCGTGCAGGCGGCGCTGGCCAATACCGTGTGGTTGCAGGCCGACGTGACGGCCAACGACGCCACCGACCAGGCGCTGCTGAAGCACTTCGGCATCTTCGGCCCGCCCACCATTGCCTTCTATGGCACCGATGGCGAGGAGCGCAGGGATTACCGCGTGGTCGGCTTCATGAAGGCCGGGAAATTCGCGCCGCTGGTCACCGCGGCGCTACAGTAGCGGCATGAGAGCAATCTGGATCGTGCCCGCGGTGGCAGCCGCCGCGGTGCTGGGGTTTTTAGCGCAGCGGTGGATTGCCGCGCCGACCGGGGATGCGGCCGCCACCAGCAGCGCCGCCATGGAAGAGCCCGCCGTCGACGGCCTCGCGGAAGAGGCCGAGGTGCCGGCGCTGGTGATTCCCGCCACCCTGCCCACCTTCTCGCTGGCCGATGCCGAAGGCCGCCAGCGCACGCTGCAGGACTGGGCCGGCCGGCCGCTGATGGTGAACTACTGGGCCACCTGGTGCGGGCCCTGTCGCCGCGAGATCCCGCTGCTGAACGAACTGCGCGCCGCGGGCAAGCCGAAGAACCTGGAGATCATCGGCGTGGCCGTGGATTTCCGGGATGATGTGCTGGCCTATGCCAGCGAGACGCCCATCTCCTATCCCCTGCTGATCGGCGAAGAGGACGGCCTCAAGGCGGTGGAGGCCATGGGCATGCAGCCGGCCTTCCCGTTCACGGTATTCGCCGACAGCCGGCAGCGCATCGTCACGGTGAAGGTGGGCGAGCTGCACCGGGACGAGGCCGAGGTGATCCTCGACAAGCTGGCCGCCATCGATGCCGGCACGCTGCCGCTGGACCAGGCGAAGGGCGAAATCGATGCGGCGCTGAAGGCGCTGGCGGCCCGCCGCGCCATCGACAAGGCGGAGGCGAAGGCCGCCGGAACCACCGCCCGGGCCACCAGGGCCTCCCCAGAAGCCCCTGGCAGGGGCTGATCGGCCAAGTTCGCCGAAAATAGCGGCAGGATTTCCCCATTTGGGGTTAAATGCCGCCCTTCTGTAACCACCTTGATACCGAAATGCCGCGGCTGCTGCTGCTGAACGGCCCGAACCTGAACCTGCTGGGCACCCGGGAGCCCGGACTTTACGGCGCGGACACGCTGGACACCATTGTGCAGCGCGCCGGCGCCGTGGCCCGTGAACTGGGCCATGAGCTGGTGGCCCGGCAGAGCAACGCCGAACACGAGCTGGTGGAAATCGTGCAGAACGCCCCCGCCGAAGCGATCGCGTTCCTGATCCTCAACCCGGGTGCGTTCACGCACACCAGCGTTGCCCTGCGCGACGCCATCCTGGGCGTGGGGCTGCCCTTCATCGAGGTGCACCTGTCGAACGTGCACGCACGCGAGCCCTTCCGCCGCCATTCGTATTTTTCCGACATCGCCGTGGGCCAGGTCGTGGGCCTCGGCGCACTGGGCTATGAGCTGGCCGTGCGTGCCGCTGCTGCGCGCCTCGCCGCTCCCCGCTGATCCCTTTTTTCTGGAGACTGCATGGACATTCGCAAAGTCAAGAAACTGATCGAGCTGCTGGAGGAATCCGGCATTGCGGAAATCGAGATCAAGGAAGGGGAGGAGTCGGTACGCATCAGCCGCGCCGCCACCGGCGCGCCCGTGCCGCAGTATTTCACCGCGCCCGCACCGGCACCCGCCGCCGCCGCGCCCGCGCCTGCTGCACCCGCCGCCGAGCCCCCGCCCGCGCCGCTGGCCCGCCGCAAGGACGACAAGAACGTCATCACCGCGCCCATGGTCGGCACCTATTACGCGGCGCCCTCGCCCACCGCCAAGCCCTTCGTGGCCATCGGCGATGAGGTCAAGGAAGGCCAGGTGCTGTGCATCATCGAGGCCATGAAGATGATGAACCAGATCGAGAGCGATCGCGCCGGCAAGGTCACCGCCATCATGTGCTCCAACGGCGAGCCGGTGGAATTCGGCCAGCCGCTGTTCGTCGTCGAGTAAGTCCCACTCATGCTGGACAAAGTCGTCATCGCCAACCGCGGCGAAATCGCGCTGCGCATCCTGCGCGCCTGCCGCGAACTGGACATCAAGACCGTGGCGGTGCACTCCACCGCCGACGCCACGCTGAAGCACGTGCTGCTGGCGGACGAGACGGTGTGCATCGGGCCGCCGCCCTCGCCGCAGAGTTACCTCAGCATGCCGGCCATCATCAGCGCGGCGGAGGTCACCGACTCGGTGGCCATCCACCCCGGCTACGGTTTCCTGTCGGAGAACGCGGACTTCGCCGAGCGCGTGGAGCGCAGCGGCTTCACCTTCATCGGGCCGAAGGCCGAGACCATCCGCCTGATGGGCGACAAGGTGTCGGCCATCAAGGTGATGAAGGAGGCCGGCGTGCCTTGCGTGCCGGGCTCCGGCGGGCCGCTGGGCGCCGATCCGGACGAGAACCTGCGCATCGCGCGGCAGATCGGCTATCCGGTGATCATCAAGGCATCCGGTGGTGGCGGCGGGCGTGGCATGCGCGTGGTGCATGCGGAGGCCGCGCTGCTCAATGCCATCAACGTGACGCAGCAGGAAGCGCAGGCGGCCTTCGGCAATCCGCAGGTCTACATGGAGAAGTTCCTGGAGAAACCGCGCCACATCGAGTTCCAGGTGATCGCCGACAACCACGGCAACGTGGTGCACCTGGGCGAGCGCGACTGCTCCATGCAGCGCCGCCACCAGAAGGTGATCGAGGAGGCGCCCGCGCCGGGGCTTGATCCCAAGGTGCGCGAGAAGATGGGCGAGCGCGTGGTGGAGGCCTGCCGCAAGGTGGGTTACCGCAGCGCCGGCACGCTCGAGTTCCTCTACCAGGATGGCGAGTTCTACTTCATCGAGATGAACACGCGCATCCAGGTGGAGCATCCGGTGACCGAACTGATCACCGGCATCGACCTGGTGAAGACGCAGCTGCTGGTCGCCTCGGGCGAGAAGCTGCCGTTCACGCAGGACGACATCCGTTTCACCGGCCACGCCATCGAATGCCGCATCAACGCGGAAGACGCCAAGACCTTCATGCCCTCGCCGGGCCTCATCACGCGCTGGCACTCGCCGGGCGGACCGGGCATCCGCGTGGATACGCACGTGTATTCAGGCTATTCGGTGCCGCCGAACTACGACTCGATGATCGGCAAGCTCATCGCCCATGGCGACACGCGCGCCACGGCCATCGCGCGCATGCGCAATGCGCTGGCGGAGCTGGTGGTCGAGGGCATCAAGACCAACACCGCCCTGCACCAGGAAATCCTGAGCCATGCCGCGTTCCGCGAAGGTGGCCTCGACATCCACTACCTCGAGCGGCGGCTGGGCCTGAAGTAGTCGGCATGTCCGGCTACCTGGCCCTCACCGTCACGCTGGACGGCATCGATCCGGAAGCCGCCGAAGCGGCGGTGTTCGAGGCCGGTGCCGTGTCGGTGACGCTTACCGATGCGGCGGATGACGCCATCCTTGAGCCGGCCCCGGGCGAGGTGCGGCTGTGGCCGCGTACGGTGCTGCAGGCGCTGTTCCCGCCCGAAGCGGCAGGGCCCGGGGCCATCATCGCGCTGGCATCGGCGCTGGGAGTGCCCGCGGAGGACATCCAGGCCGGCCATGTGGCCGACCGCGCCTGGGAGCGCGAGTGGCTGAAGGATTTCCACGCCATGCGCTTCGGCAGGCGGCTGTGGATCGTGCCCCACCATGAAACGCCACCGGAGGACCCGGAGGCCGTGGTCGTGCGGCTGGATCCGGGCCTGGCCTTCGGCACGGGCACGCATCCTTCCACCGCCCTGTGCCTCACCTGGCTGGACTCCCGGCTCTCCGCCGGCGCGCGCGTGATCGACTATGGCTGCGGTTCGGGCGTGCTGGCCGTGGCCGCGGCGCGGCTGGGCGCATCCGGAGTGCATGCCTTCGACATCGACCCGCAGGCCCTGGTCGCCACGCGTGACAACGCCGCGGCGAACGCCGTGGAAGCGCGGGTGCGCGTGCACGAGGACGCTGCTACCCTGCCCGCGGAGGTGGATGTGGTGGTGGCCAATATCCTCGCCGGCACGCTGGTCGAACTTGCCCCGCGCCTGTGCGCGCTGCTGGCATCGGGCGGACAGCTGATCCTCGCCGGCATCCTGAAGCAGCAGGTGCACGAGGTGCGTGCGGGCTTCGCCCCGTGGATGGAACTTTCCGTATTCGCCGGGCGCGAAGGCTGGAGCGCGCTCGCGGGACGCAAGCCATGAGCCTGATGGTGACCACCTGCGCCAACTGCCGGCAGCAGCTGGCGGTTACCGCGGCCGACCTGCGCATCGGCCAGGGTTTCGTGCGCTGCGGCCGCTGCGACAAGGTGTTCAACGCGCTGCTCACGCTGGCCGAGGGCCCGGCCGGTGATCGTCCGGAGGATGCCGCACGCGGCACCATGTCCGTCCCTGCGCTTGATGAGCAGGAGCCGCTGCCCCCGCTGCCGGGTCGTGAGGACGAGGAGGACCCGCCCTTCGGCATCGATGAAGTGGAAGTGGTGGAGACCCATGTCACCGGGCAGTTCCGCAGCCTTGTGCTGGAGGGGGACCACATCCGGCCCGACCAGCTGGAGCTGCAGGAAGAGGCTGCGCCCGCGGCGAATGACGCCAGCGACGAGGCGGCCGGCGAGGCCACCGGTGCTGCTGACGGAGGGGATGCCGACGAGGCCGCCGCTTCACCCGACAGGGACGAAGTGGCGCGCGACATCATCCGCCAGGCCACCAGCCAGCCCATCGACCTGCTGCTGGGCGAGGAGGAGCAGCCGCGCCCTGCCCCCACGCCGGCCATCAAGGCACCGTCGCCACCTGCGCCTGCGGAAAGCGGATTCGATGCCGACGAGGTGATCGGCAATCCGCCCCGCGTCAGCCGCCTCTGGCACGTGGCCGCAGTGCTGCTCTTGCTGGTGCTGGCCGGCCAGTACGCGCACCACAACCGCCACGCGCTGGTGACCGTGCCCTGGCTCACCGGGCCGCTGCAGCAGGTCTACGGGATTTTCGGCATGACCGTGGAGCCCGCCTGGAACCTGGCCGACTACGAAATGGGCCAGCTCGGCGGCATGGAATCCACCGGGGATGCGCGCACGCTGGTGCTGCGCGCCGCCGTGGCCGTGCGCAAGGACGCTCCGCGCGGCCAGCCGCCGCCACTGCTCCGGGCCGTGCTCAGCGACCGCTGGGGCAATGTGCTTGCCCGGCACGAGCTGGCGCCGCGGGACTGGCTGCTGGGCGCGGCGCCCGGGCTCATTGAACCGGGCCAGCGGCTGGATGCGCAGCTCTCGATGCCCGCGCCGGAAGGCGTGGCCGGCTTCACCGTGCATCCCTGCCTGCCCGACACCACCGGCACGCTCCACTGCACCGACGACGCGCGGCCGTGAGCTTCCAGATCGGCCCCTGGCGCATTCCGGCACCGGCGGTGCTGGCGCCGATGGCGGGTGTCACCGACCGTCCCTTCCGCATCCTGTGCCGGCGTTTCGGCGCGGGCCTCGCCGCCTCCGAGATGATCACTTCGGACCAGCGGCTGTGGCACACGGCGAAATCGCGCCAGCGCATGAACCACGAAGGCGAGCCCGAGCCGCGCGTGGTGCAGCTCGCCGGCAACGATCCCGCGCAGCTCGCCGATGCCGCGCGCGCGAACGTGGACCTGGGCGCGCAGATCATCGACATCAACATGGGCTGCCCCGCGAAAAAGGTGTACGGCAAGCTGTGCGGCTCGGCGCTGCTCGGGGATCCCGCGCTGGTGGAACGACTGCTGGCCGCCGTGGTTGATGCAGTCAACGTCCCCGTGACAGTGAAGATCCGTACGGGCGTCGACCGGCAGCATGTCAATGGCGTGGAGATATCACGCATCGCAGCAGAAGCGGGCGTGCAGGCCATCGCCGTGCACGGACGCACGCGCGCTGATTTCTACGAGGGCGAGGCCGAATACGCGACGATCCGCGAAATCGCGGCTCGCGCAAATATTCCCGTGATTGCCAACGGAGATATTGACAGCGCGGAAAAAGCGGGACGTGTGCTCGATTTCACGCGTGCCAGCGGCGTGATGATCGGCCGCGGTGCGCACGGCGCGCCATGGATCTTCCGTGATGTCAATTATTTTCTGGAAAAAGGCTCGTTTCCGACGCGGCTCTTGCGAAGCGAAGTCAGAGATATCATCCTTGAACACATCACGGCGCTGTACGCATTCCATGGTGAAGCGGCCGGCGTACGGATCGCGCGCAAACACCTCGGCTGGTACTGCCAGCAGCACACCGACACAGCATCCTTCCGGCCAGAACTGATGGCCGCGGAGAACTCGTCGGTCCAGCATTCGGTGGTTGCACGGCGTTTTGGCGAGTGGGCCGCGACTGCGGAACGGATCGACAACAACAAAAAGACTGACTGGGAGTGTGCGAATGAGCGCTGTGAGCAGGACAACGAAGAAGGTTGCCAGACCGCTGCCTGCGCATAAGCCCACCACCACGACCGCTGCCCCCCGCGCCCCGCGCGATTTGCCCCTGCGCGACCACGCCGAGCGCGCGCTTTCCGATTACCTGGCCAACCTCAACGGACATCGCCCAGCGCGCCTCTACGACCTGGTGCTGCGCGAGGTGGAGGAGCCCCTGTTCCGCACCGTGCTCGACTACGCCAGCGGCAACCAGAGCCAGGCGGCGGTGATCCTCGGCATCACCCGCGGCACGCTGCGCAAGAAGCTCAGGCAGTTCGGCCTGTCGGCCTGAGGTCGGCCATTGGATCTACCGGTTCGTCGTGCGCTGCTGTCGGTCTCTGACAAGACCGGGCTGATCGAGCTTGCCCGCGCGCTGGCCGCGCGCGGCGTGGAGCTGCTCTCCACCGGCGGCACGGCGAAGCTGCTGGCCGGGGCCGGCCTCACGGTCACCGAGGTGGCCCGCCACACGGGCTTTCCCGAGATCATGGACGGGCGGGTGAAGACGCTGCACCCGAAGATCCATGGCGGCCTGCTGGGCCGGCGTGGCACCGATGATGCCGTGATGCAGCGCGAGGGCATCGCGCCCATCGACCTGCTGGTGGTGAACCTGTATCCCTTCGCGGCCACCATCGCCAGGCCCGACGTGACCTACGACGATGCGGTGGAGAACATCGACATCGGCGGTCCGGCCATGCTGCGTGGCGCGGCCAAGAACCACGCGGACGTGACCGTGGTGGTCGATCCGGCCGATTACCCGGCGCTGCTTGAAGAGCTCGATGCCGCCGGCGGCGGCACGCGCCTGCCCTTCCGCTCGCGGCTCGCTGCCAAGGCCTTTGCGCACACCGCGGTGTACGACTCGCTGGTGTCGCAGTGGCTGGCACGCCAGCACGGCGTGGAACCCTTCCCGGCGGAACTGGGCGTGGGACTCACGCGCATCGCCCCGCTGCGTTATGGAGAGAACCCGCACCAGCGGGCCGCGTTCTACCGCAGCGGCGCGGCGCCCGCCGACAGCATTGCCGGTGCGCGTTTCGCGCAGGGCAAGGAACTTTCATTCAACAACATCGCCGATGCGGACTGCGCGCTGGAATGCGTGCGCCAGTTCGAGCGCGAGGCATGCGTGATCGTGAAGCACGCCAATCCCTGCGGCGTGGCCGTGGCGGGCAGCGTGCGCGAGGCCTATGAGCTGGCGTATCGCACCGATCCCACCTCCGCCTTCGGCGGCATCATCGCCTTCAACCGGCCGCTGGATGCCGCCACGGCCAGGCTGATCCTGGACCGGCAGTTCGTCGAGGTGCTGGTGGTGCCGCAACTGCTGGAGGGCGCCGCCGAGGCGCTGGCGGCCAAGCCCAATGTGCGCGTGCTGGTCACGGGGCCGCTGCGACAGCAGGCCGCGGCCGAACGCGAACTGCGCAGCGTGGGCGGCGGGATGCTGGTGCAGGACCGCGATGCCGGCCGCGTCGCCCTGGCCGACCTCAAGTGCGTGACGAAGCGCCAGCCCACGGCAGAAGAACGGCGCGACCTGGCCTTCGCCTGGCAGGTGTGCAAGTTCGTGAAGTCCAACGCCATCGTGTTCGTGCGCGACGAGGCCACCGTGGGCGTGGGCGCCGGCCAGATGAGCCGCGTCTATTCCAGCCGCATCGGCGCCATCAAGGCCGAGGATGCCGGGCTCACCGTGCGTGGCGCGGTGATGGCCTCCGATGCCTTCTTCCCCTTCCGCGACGGCGTGGAGATTGCCGCCACGCAGGGCGTCACCGCGGTGATCCAGCCCGGTGGCTCGCTGCGCGACGCCGAGGTGATCGCCGCCGCCGACGAAGCGGGGCTCGCCATGCTGTTCACCGGCATGCGCCATTTCCGACACTGAGGCCAGCGTGGGTACATACAAGGTCCTGATCATCGGCGGCGGCGGACGCGAGCACGCGCTGGCCTGGAAATGCGCGCAGTCACCGCGCGTCACCGAGGTGCTGGTGGCGCCGGGCAATGCGGGCACGGCCCGCGAGCCGAAGGTGCGCAACGTGCCCATCGATGCCTCGCAGCTCGACGCGCTGGCCGATCTGGCCGCCCGCGAGAACGTGCAGCTCACCATCGTGGGGCCCGAGGTGCCGCTGGTGGCCGGCATCGTTGATGTATTTGCCACGCGCGGCCTGCCCTGCTTCGGCCCGCGCAAGGCCGCCGCGCAGCTTGAAGGCTCCAAGGCTTTCACCAAGGAATTCCTGCAGCGGCACGGCATCCCCACCGCCGGCTACCGCAGGTTCACGCGCGCGGACTTCGACCGCGACTGGCTGGCGGCACAGCCCGGACCGGTGGTGGTGAAGGCCAGCGGCCTGGCAGCCGGCAAGGGCGTGGTGATCGCCGCCACGGGCACCGAGGCCGTGACGGCCGCCGAGGAGATGCTCTCCGGCCGCTTCGGCTCCGCCGGCGAGGAGCTGGTGATCGAGGAATTCCTCAGCGGCGAGGAAGCCAGCTTCATCGTGATGTGCGACGGGACGCACGTGCTGCCCATGGCCAGCAGCCAGGACCACAAACGCCTGGGTGATGGCGACGCCGGCCCGAACACCGGCGGCATGGGCGCCTATTCACCCGCACCGGTGGTCACGCCAATGGTGCACGAACGCATCATGCGCGAGGTGATCGAGCCGACGGTGCGCGGCATGGCCGCCGACGGCATGCCCTTCACCGGCTTCCTCTATGCGGGGTTGATGATCGACGCCGCCGGCGCGCCGCGCGTGATCGAATTCAACGTGCGCTTCGGCGACCCGGAGACACAGCCGGTGATGGCGCGCCTGAAGGCCGACCTCACCGTGCTGTGCGAGGCCGCCCTGGCCGGCAAGCTCGACACGGTGAAGGCCGAGTGGGATCCGCGCGCCGCGCTGGGCGTGGTGATCGCGGCCCAGGGTTATCCCGAGGAGCCCCGCAAGGGCGACGTGGTCGAGGGGCTGGACAGGATCGGCGCCCTGCCCGGCAAGCTGTTCCACGCGGGCACGGCCACCCGCGACGGCAAGGTGGTGACCGCCGGCGGCCGCGTGTTCTGCGCGGTGGGCCTGGGCGCCACGGTGCAGGCCGCGCAGCGCGAGGCCTATGCGCTGGTGGATGCCGTGAAGTTCCCCGGCGCGCAGGCACGGCGCGACATCGGCCATCGCGCCATCGCGCGGGAGCAGCAGGGCTGAGATGGGCGGGACGCCGCCGATGCAGGCAGGCGCCCGCAATGCACCGCAGTCGCTGCGGCTGCCGCATGTGTCCCCGGGCCACCTGGCCTGGCTGCGCAAGGTCTTCGCGCTGCTGCAGGCGCTGGGTCCCGCACTGGCCGCCCGGGCCGCCTTTCATCTTTTCCTGCGCACCTTCCGGCATCCGCTGGGCGCTGAAGATGCCGCAGCGCTGGCGCGTGCCCGCCGCCACCGGCTGGTGGCAGGAGCCGATGCCTTCGAGGTGCATGAATGGGGCAGCGGCCCGCGCATCGTCGTGATCCTGCATGGCTGGGGTTCCAGCGCCGCGCGCTTCACGCGCATGGCCGAGGCGTTGCATGCGCGCGGCTGGCATGTGCTGGTGCCGGATGCTCCCGGCCATGGCGCCTCTCCGGGGCGCAGTTCCAGCCTGCCGCAGTTCGTCGCGGCCCTGGATGCCGTGGTCGCCCGATTCGGTCCGCCACAGGCGCTGATCGGTCATTCGCTGGGCGCACTGGGCATTGCCTGGCGCCATGCCGGCGGCACGCCGGCCTGGGCCAGCGCGCTGACTTCCGTAGTGCTGGTGAGCATGCCTTCGGGTGCGCCCTTCCTGGTCGAGGTATTCGTGAATGCGCTGGCCCTGCGCGCGGCCACGCGCCGGCACCTGGAAGCGCTGTTCCACAGCCGATTCGGCGCCGGGGTGGACAGTTTCACCGCGCTTCCCGGTGCGGCCCGCATTGCCGCCCGCCTGCTGGTGGTGCACGACCAGGGCGACGACGTGGTGCCTTATGTCCACGCCAGTCAGTTGCTGGAGCAATTGCCGCAGTCGGAAGTCGTCACCACCGCACAACTGGGGCATAGTGCACTCACGCGCGACGCGGAGACGATCAACCGCATCGTGCAGTTCGTCGAACAAGAAACCTGACGGCCCGCGGCCGCACGGGTACCCGGGGAGCACATGGAATCGTTCCAGGGCAGGCTCGACACCGCGCTTGAGCGCGAGACGCCTGAAGGCATAGCGCTGGAGCTGCGCCCGGCCGGCGTGCCGGCGCGCGTTGCCGCCTACCTCGTCGACCTCGCCATCCGCGGCGCAATGCTGATGGTGGCGGCAATCGGCTTGCAGTTCCTGGGCGACACCGGGCTGGGCTTCTTCCTGCTGACGATGTTCCTGGTCGAATGGCTGTATCCGGTGTTCTTCGAGCTGGGACGCCACGGCGCCACGCCGGGCAAGCGGTCGCTGGGCCTGAAGGTGGTGATGGATACCGGCCTGCCGGTCACCCCGGGGGCCTCGCTGGCGCGCAACCTGCTGCGCGTGGCCGACTTCATGCCGATGATGTATGGCTTCGGCATTGCCTCGATGCTGCTGCGAACGGACTTCCGGCGCCTTGGCGACATCGCCGCAGGCACGCTGGTGGTGCACCAGGCACCGCGGCCACCGCGCGGCGACCTGCCGCAGGTGCAGCCGCGGCCGCCGGCAACGGCCCTGGGTCCGCGCGAGCAGGGCGTGCTGGTGATGCTCGCGGCACGCGCCCCCACGCTCACGGGTGAGCGCCTGCACGAACTGGCCGCGCTGGCGGCGCCGGCAGCGGGCGAAGAGGCGCAGCCAGGCGGTGAGGCGCTCACCGACAAGGTGCTGGGGGTGGCGCAATGGGTGCTGGGGAGGCGCGCATGACGCCGCTGCAGTTCCAGGCGCGCCATGCGGCGGACTGGGCGAAGCTGGAAGAACAGGTGCACCTGCGCCAGCTGCGGCATCGCCGGCGCAAGGATGCCGCGCTGCTGCCTGCCGACGAGTTTGCCGCGCTTTACCGCCGCGTATGCGAACAGCTGTCGCTGGCGCGCGAGCGCGCCTATCCCGCCTATCTCGTGGACCGCCTGCAGGTCGTCGCCTCCGATGCACACCAGCTGCTATACCAGCAGGGCGGCGGCACCACCCTGGCCGTGCTGCGCGAGTTCCTGCTGCGCGGCTTTCCCCGCGCCGTGTATCGCCACCGGCGACATGTGCTGCTGGCCGGCCTGCTGTTCTTCGTGCCGCTCCTGGCCACCGGCTTCCTGATGTACCTGCGCCCGGACCTGATCCTCACGATGATGGATGCGAGCGCCGCGCAGGACATGGAGTACATGTATTCCATCGACGCCGAATCGATCGGCCGGCGACGCGACGCCTCCAGCGACTGGGCGATGTTCGGCTTCTACATCGACAACAATGTCGGCATCGGCTTCCGCTGCTTCGCCGGCGGACTGTTCCTCGGCCTGGGAAGCATCTTCTTCATCGTCTACAACGGCGCGCTGATCGGCGCGGTGGGCGGCTTCCTCACCGAGCGCGGCCTGGGCGAAACGTTCTATTCCTTCGTCGCCACGCATTCCTCCTTCGAGCTCATCGCCATCGTGCTGTCCGGCGCCGCGGGGCTGCGGCTTGGCCATGCCCTGGTCGCGCCCGGCAGGCTGACCCGCCGCGCAAGCCTGGTGACGGCCACGCGCGAGGTGACGCCGCTCATCTACGGCTTCGTGATCCTCTTCCTGGTCGCGGCCGCGGTGGAGGCGTTCTGGTCTTCCGCGCCCTGGATACCGCCGCTGGTGAAATATCCGGTGGCCGCGGCCTGCTGGATCGGGCTCCTGGCCTACCTGGTCGTGCAGGGACGCCGTGCGCGCTGACGCGCTGGAATTGCGCATGCGCCCGCGCTCCCCGTGGGAAGCGGCGGACCTCGGCATCCGCTTCGCGCAGCGGCACTGGCGCGAGCTGCACGGCTGCCACGCGCTGGTGACGGTGCCCGTGGTGGCCCTGTGCATCGCCAGCCACGAGATCGCCCCCTTCCTGCCACTGCTGCTGCTGTTCATTGCCAAGCCGTGGCTCGACCGGGTGAGCCTGTTCGTGCTCTCGCGCGCGGCATTCGGCCAGCGCACCGGCCCCGGTGACCTGTGGCGCAACCAGTGGCGCGTGCTGTGGCGCGCGCTGGTGTCCAGCATCACCTGGCGGCGCCTGTCGCCCTGGCGCTCGTTCACGCAACCCATCTACCAGCTGGAAGGCTCCCGGGTGGGGCTGCGCAGGCGCCAGCTGGGCGCGCGCTATCGCGGCCCCGCGCTGCTGGTGACATCGATGTTCTCGCTGGTGGAGACCTGCCTGGTGGCGGCCCTGCTTGGCCTGATTGCCTGGCTCATGCCAACCGAACGCGGCAGCGACCAGGTGTTGCAGCAGCTGGAGGATGTCGGCCACTTCGCGGCGCTGTACCTGCCGGCGCTCTACGGCTGCGCGATGTTGCTGCTGGAGCCGTTCTACGTCGCGGCGGGATTCGCGATGTACCTGAACCGGCGCACTGAACTGGAGGCCTGGGACGTGGAACAGGAGCTGCGCCGTGCGTTTGCGTCCTGAGCGCGTGCTGCTGCTGGCGCTGCTGTGTTCGACGGGGGCCATTGCCGCGGAATCCGCCACGACACAGCCCGGAGCCGCACAAACGCCGGCCGTACAGCCGGCGGCGACGCAGCCAGCCACCACGCTGCGTCTCGAGGACATCGAGCGGGCCATGCAGGCGCTCGATGCCGACCCGAACCTCGGCATCGAGCGCAACGTGCGCATGCTGAGGTGGATCAGCGATGGCGAGCCAGGGCCTCGCGAACGACCTGGCTGGGCGCGCTGGCTGGCCGCACTGTTCGGCTGGTTGGCCAGCTCCGCCCGGCTGCTGGTGTGGATTGCCTGCGGCCTGCTTGTCGCCATGGTGGCGGTGCTGCTGGTGCGCCTGGTCAAGGCGCGCGGCAGGGATCGGGCGCCCGGCGGGGCCGCCGCGCCCACGCACGTGCGCGACCTGGACATCCGCCCGGAGAGCTTGCCGGAGGACATCGGCGCCGCAGCGCGCCAGCTGTGGGACGCGGGCGAGCCGCGACGCGCACTGGCGCTGCTGTACCGCGGCCTGCTGTCGAAACTCGCGCACGACCATCGCGCGCCGGTACGGGAGTCGACGACGGAGGGCGACTGCGTGGCGCTGGCCCGGCGCTGCCTGCCGGAGGAGGCCAGCGGTTATGCCATGCGCCTGGTGAACACCTGGTCGTCTGCCGTGTATGGCGGCCTGATGCCGTGCACGGTCGAGGTGCATGCGCTGTGCGACGGCTTCGGCACGGCCCTGACGGTGCCCGTGGCCGCGGAGCCGGCATGAAGCACCGCGGCCTCATCGTCGGTGGAGTGGCCGCCATCGCCATCGTGGCGCTGGGGGCCTGGGTCCTCAACAACTCCTACTGGGAGGAGGTCCCGATTCCCTCCGCGCTGCAGGGGCCGGCACGCGAGGATCCCTTCTATGCCGCAAAGCGCCTGGTGCGCGAACTGGGGGGCGAGGCCTCGGAGGAGAACTACTTCATCTCGCCACCGGCAGGCGACGTGATCTTCCTGTCCAACTGGAGCTGGAACCTCGGCGCGGAACGCCGGCGGCAACTGGAGTCCTGGGTGGAATCCGGCGGTCGCCTGGTGACGGACAGCTCCCTGTGGCTGAGGGGTGAGGTGTTCAGGGAATGGAGCGGCCTCGACTGGTGGCCCGCTGAGAACCCGGAAGAAGCCGCGGCGAGGCAGCCACCTCCGGAGCGCTGTCGCCTGCTGCAGCGCCAGGGTGAGCGGGTGCTGGCCGACGAGAACGAGTCGCAGGGTTATGTGGTGTGCGACCTCGACACCACCGTGGTGGTCTCCCGGCGCCCGCCCGAGTGGCTGCTGACGGACAAGGATGTAGCCAAGGTGGTGCGCGTGCCCGTGGGCGCGGGCAGCGTCACGGTGGCCGCCGCCGCCCCGTTCCACTGGCGGGGCCTGCTGGAAGCGGACCATGGCGAGCTGTTCGTGGCCATGACGCAGCTGCGTCCCGGTGACCACGTGCATTTCCTCTCCGAGGCCGAACACCCCTCCCTGGCCGGACTCACCTGGATGCTGGGCTGGCCCGCGCTGGTGCCGGCGCTGCTGGCGCTGGCGCTGCTGCTGTGGCGGCAGGGCGCGCGCTTCGGCCCGCAGCTGCAGGTGGCGCCGCCCGTGCGCAGGTCGCTGGTGGAACAGATCCGCGGCACGGGCCGCTTCCTGCTGCGGCGGGGTGGCGCGAAGTCGCTGCATGCCGCCAGCCTGCGCGCGCTGGAGGAGGCCGCGCGTCGCAGCGTGCCCGGATTCGACACCCTGGAGGGCGCCGCGCGCACCGCCGCGATCGCCAGGGCCGCCGGCATCACCGAAGCAAGCCTGGCGCCCGCCCTGCATGAGCCCGCCGGCCCCCGTTCCCTGATCCCGGCGCTGCTGCTGCTGGAAGGCACGCGGCGCCGCATCCTTTCATCCACGAGAAGGCGATCCCATGGAAGCTGAGAATGACCGGGCGGCACGCGCCGCCGAAGTGATGCAGAACCTGCGCGCCATGCTGACGCGGGCGCTGGTTGGCCAGGAGCAGGTGCTCGACCAGGTGCTCATCGCGCTGGCTGCCTCGGGCCACGTGCTGCTGGAAGGCGTGCCGGGCCTGGGAAAGACACTGCTGGTGCGCGCGCTGGCGCAGTCCATGGGCCTGGCGCATGCGCGCGTGCAGTTCACGCCGGACCTCATGCCCTCGGATATCCTCGGCTTCACCTCGATGGACATGGGCACGCGCGAGCTGCGCTTCACGCGCGGGCCCGTGTTCACGCAGCTGCTGCTGGCCGACGAGATCAACCGCGCGCCGGCCAAGACGCAGAGCGCGCTGCTGGAAGTGATGCAGGAATACCAGGTGACCGTCGAGGGCCGATCGCAGCCGGTGGAGCGGCCCTTCATGGTGCTGGCCACGCAGAACCCGGTGGAGACCGAGGGCACCTATCCGCTGCCGGAGGCGCAGCTGGACCGCTTCCTGTTCAAGATCCGCATCGACTATCCGGATGCCGCCGACGAGGCGCGCGTGGTGCGGCTGGCCACGCACAACCAGCCAGGCAATGCCCTGCCGCTGGACCAGGTGCGGCAGGTGTTCGACGCCCAGCTGGTGCTGCGGCTGCAGGCGCTGGCCGCGCAGCAGCATGTGGACGACCAGGTGATCGACTACGCCACGCGCATCGTGCGCGCCACGCGCGAGTGGCCCGGCCTGTCCATGGGCGCCGGCACGCGCGGCGCACTGGCGCTGGTGCGCGGCGCGCGTGCCGCCGCGCTGCTTGAGGGCCGCGGTTTCATCACGCCCGATGACATCAGGCGCGTGGCCCTGCCCGGCCTGCGGCACCGCGTGGCGCTGGCGCCCGATGCGGTGCTGGAAGGACGCGACCTCGACGGCGTGCTGCTGGCGGCGGTCGAGAGCGTGGCAGCGCCGAGGCTGTAACCAGTGATGCGTTTCCTGCCGGGCAAACCGCTGCTGTGGACGCTGGTGGGCATCGCCATGGGCGCGGCGGCCGCGCTGGTGGCCCGGGCACCGCTGGCCGCGGTGGCGCAGGCCATGGTGATCACGGTGCTGCTGCTGGCCGCCCTCTGTGGCCTCGATGCCTGGCAGTCGCTGCGCCAGTGGCGCGCCGCGCCGGTGCGCCTGACGCGCCGGCTGCCCGCGGCCATGGCCATCGGCGTGCGCAGCCGCATCCCGCTGTGGCTGGACCTGGAGGGGGATACGCACTGGCGCGGTGCCATCCATGACCACAATGATCCCGCCCTGCTCACCGAGGGCCTGCCGGCGCACTTCCAGCTCTCCGGCGGCCAGCGCGTGGAACTGGAATATGGCGCGACTCCCCTGCGCCGCGGCGACCTGGCCTTCGACCGCGCCGAGCTGCGCCTGCAATCCCGGCTGGGACTGCTGGAGCTGTGTCCGCGCATCGGCGATCGCGAGGGACTGCGCGCCTATCCGGACTTCGCGCAGGTGTCGCGGTACGCCTGGCTGGCCGGCGACCGCCGCCTGCAGGAGATCGGCATCAAGACCTGGCGTCGGCGCGGCGCCGGCACCAGCTTCCAGCAGCTCGCCGAATACACGCCCGGCGACCCGGTGCGCGACATCGACTGGAAGGCCACGCTGCGGCATGACAAACCCATTGTGCGCCAGTTCCAGGACGAGCGGGACCAGAACGTGTGGCTCCTGATCGACTGCGGACGGCGCATGCGCGCCGACGACCCGGACGGCCCCCCCGGCAGCGGCCACTTCGACCAGGTGCTCAACGCGGTGATGCTGCTCTCCTACGTGGCGCTGCGCGAGGGCGACGCGGTGGGCGCATTCACCTTCGGCATGGGCGGCGATGCGCACAAGTGGCTGGCGCCCCGCAAGGGCCGCGCGCAGCTCGGGACACTGATGGGCGCACTATATGACCTTGAGCCGACCATGACGCACCCGGACTACCTGCGCGCCGCGCAGGCCTTCCTGTCACGCCAGCCGCGCCACTCCCTGGTGATCATCATCACCAACTTCCGCGACGAGGACTGCGGGGAGCTGGCCGATGCGCTGCGCCTGCTGCGCCAGCGCCACCTGGTGATGGTGGCCTCGCTGCGCGAGCGGGTGATCGCGGAGCTGATGGCGCAACCCCTGTCGGCCAGCACGGCAGCCGACATCGCCAGCGCGCAGCTGCATGCCCAGGCGCGCGATGATGCCTTCGCCCGACTCGGCGGACGCAACGAACTGCTGGTGGACGCGGAGCCGCGCCGGCTGGGTGTCGAGCTGGTGAACCGCTACCACGCCGCCAAACGCAGCGGCGTGCTGTAGCCCCCGCGTCAGAAGCTGACGCGGAAGAACGCCTCCGGACCCTTGTACTCCAGCCGATAGAAGCCGGAGAACTCCTCGTCAGTGCTGTCGACCAGGTAGCCCGAATAGGAATAACCGACGCCGAAGGAGAGATTGCGCCAGCCGCGGTACTGCAGGTCGGCATGGAAATGGCGGAATGCGCCCCGCACGTTATCGGGGTTCAGGTCGAAGTACTGGCCGGAAACGTTCAGCGAGAAACGCCGCGTGACGCGCCACGTCGCGGTGCCGGCGAGCGCCGCGAAGGGGCCGGCGGTATCCAGCTGTTCGCTCTGGAAGGTGGCCGGCACGCGCGTGCGGCCGTCCAGCTGAAGCAGGTGCACGCCCAGTCCCATTCCCAGCTCGATGCGCTCACGGCGCAGTGGCGACCAGGTCCAGGTGACGCCGAGCTTGCGCAGCTCGGATTCAGACTGCAGGCGCTGGCCTGCGGCATAGGTGTCATCGCCGAAGCGCACCTGCTGGCTGGTCACCACGTCGCCCGAACGGCGCAGCTGGTAGAAGTCGGCATGGATGCGATGGCGCTCGCCGATGCGGAACATCATGTCGATGGTTCCCTGGTGGGCGGTGTCCTTGTGGCCCAGCAGGTCTTCGACATCCAGCGAGGTGCCGATGGCGCCACTGCTGCTGTCGTAGCGCAGGCGGTTGTCCACTTTCGGGCGGTAATAGAGCAGCCGCACCGCAAAGCGGTCGTTGATCGGGCTGGCGATCACCTGCCGCGGAGGCTGCAGCAGCTCACGACCGGAGCCGCCCTCAGCCCCGGCTGCCGGCAGGGCGGCGCCTGCCGCCGCCACTGCGACCAGAATCATGCCATGTATGGCCCGCATGGCGGCCATGATGGAAGGTGGCCAACCCTGCCGCAAGCTGTCGCCCGGCCAGTGTGACCCATTACCGCAATCGCCTGCCGGACATGACTGTTATCGGCGACAAGGGTCAGGCTGGCTCGCCCTTGTCGCGGTGACGACCTTCCCCTAACCTGTTCCGCGGGAGACCGGCTGACGCGCGGCAATAAAACAAGAGGCGCAGGTTGGAACACACCACAGGCGGCGCGAGCATCCTCGTCGTGGACGACACGATCGAGAACCTGCGACTGCTGTCTTCCATCCTGGGTGCCAGGGGATACGAAGTCCGGCCGGTCACCAGTGGCCCGCTTGCGCTGCAGGCCGCTGCCAGCTCCGCGCCGGAGCTGGTGCTGCTCGACATCAACATGCCCGGCATGGATGGCCTTGAGGTCTGCACGCGCCTGAAGCAGTCGGAGCAGCTGCGCGACGTCCCCGTCATCTTCCTCACGGCACTGGCCGACACCGCCGACAAGGTGCGTGCCTTCGCCGCCGGTGGTGCCGACTACATCACCAAGCCCTTCCAGGTCGAGGAGGTGCTGGCGCGCGTGGACGCGCACCTGCAGCTGCGCCGCTCCCGGGCCGAGCTGCAGGCCAGCTTCGACAGGCTGCGCGCGCTGGAGCGCATGCGCGACGACCTGACCAACATGATCGTGCACGACCTGCGCTCGCCGCTGGGGGCACTGATGATGACGCTGGAATTCATGCACGGCGAGCTGCACGGCAAGTTCGGCGAGCCGGTTGACGGCTGCGTGCAGTCCGCGCTGCAGGCCGCCACCAGCGCCAACCGCCTGGTCAACGACCTGCTGGACGTGGCGCGCATGGAAGAAGGCCGCATGCCGCTGGAGCTGCAGCCGACGAACCTCGTGGAAACCTGCCGCGAGGCCATCGAAATGCTGCGCGCCTGGGACCGCTCGCGCCGGCTGGAATTGGCCGCCGGGGGCCCGGTCCAGGCACATTGCGATCCCGTGCTGGTGCGGCGGGTGGTGGAAAACCTGGTCGGCAACGCCATCAAGCACACGCCCTCCACCGGCAGCATCACCGTGAAGGTGGGCCGCCAGGGTGCCGCGGTGCGCATCGAGGTGCACGATGACGGCCGCGGCGTGCCGCCGGAGGCGCGCGAGCGCATCTTCGACCGCTACACCTCGCTGGCCGCGCGCCGTGACAACCAGTACCACTCGGCCGGGCTGGGACTCACCTTCTGCCGCCTGGTGGTCGAGGCCCATGGTGGCCGGATCGGCGTGGACGGTGGCGTTCCCGTGGGCAGCATCTTCTGGCTGGAGCTGCCGGAACGGCCGGCGGCGTGATGGGCCTGCGCGAGCTGTTCGCCTACCCGGCGCTGCCCGACGAGGAGGCAAACCTGCGCGCGCGCACCCTGCACCGGGTGGCGCTGGGATCGCTGGCCATCACCACGCTGCTGCTGGTCGTGGTGTCGGTGATCGATCCGGAACGATGGCCGCGCAGGCTGTATTCCATCATCGCCACGGCCGCCTTCATCTTCACCCTGGTTGCCATCAACAGGCGCGGCCATACGCGCCTGGCCAGCATGGTGCTGATGGGCGGCCTGGTGGCGGTCACGACGGGCAATGCGCTGTTCTCGGGCGGTTTCGTCACGCCGATCGGCTACTTCATGGTGTTCTTCGTTTCCCTGGCCGGCCTGCTGTTCAGGTCCAGGGGCGTGCTGGCCTGCACGATGCTGCTGGGCCTGCTGGGACTGGCCATGGTCCTCGCAGAACACCACGGGCTCGCACCGCAGGCGGAGAAATACCTCACGCCGTTCACCACCTGGCTGTTCGTGATGATGTGCATGGGCCTGGCGGCGATGGTCCACCGCGAGGTGGCCGGCACCCTGCAATCCTCGCTGCGTCGCGCCCAGGGCGAGATCTCGGCGCGCCGCCAGACGCAGGACCGGCTGCGCATGGCCATCGAGGCGGGAAGCCTGAAGGTGTGGATCCTCGACCTGGATACACGCTGTTTCCAGGCCGACCCCAGCCTGCAGGATCCGCAGCCCTTCTCGCGGGCGCATGGCGAGCCGGTGCCCTTCGAGAAATGGATGGAGCGGATCCATCCGGATGACCGCGATGCCGCCCGCACCGCCCTGCAGGATGTCATCGACGGCAGGCCGACGCTGCGGGTGGAACTGCGCATCTACCGGGCCGACGGCACCCTGCGCGTGATCGAGGTCACCGGCGTGGTGGAGCACGACGCCGAGGGCGCGCCGCGCTGCGTCGTCGGCATGAACCGCGACATCACCGAACGCCGGCGGGCCGAGATGGAGCGGGAGAAGCTGGTGCACGACCTGGGCGAGCGCGTGAAGGAGCTGCGGCTGCTGCACTCCACCGCGCGCCTGCTGCAACAGCGGCCCGCATCCGACCGCGAGCTGTTCGAGCGGCTGGTGGAGATGATCCCGGGCAGCATGCAGTACCCGCATTGCTGCGTGGCGCGCCTGTCCTTCCGCGACACGCTGGTGGCCTCGCCGCGGTGGCGCGAGACGCCATGGATGCTCACGGCGGAATTCCAGTCCACCGCCGGCGAAGGACGCATCGACATCGCCTACCTGGAGCCCTGCCCCGATGCCGACGCGGGCAGCCCCTTCATGGCCGAGGAACGGGCGCTGGTCGGCTCGCTGGCCGAGATGCTGCACAACTACGCCGACCTGCGCAAATACCAGCAGGACCTGGAAGGCCTGGTGGAAACCCGCACGCGGCAGATGCGCGAGGCACGCGACGAGGCCGAGCGTGCCAGCCGCGCCAAGGGTGACTTCCTCGCCACCATGTCGCACGAGATCCGCACGCCGATGAATGCCATCCTGGGCTACGCGCAGCTGTTGCGGCGCGACCCGGCGCTGGCGCAGCGGCACCACGAGCGGCTGGAAGCCATCCTTTCCAGCGGCGACCACCTGCTCACGCTGATCAACAACGTGCTCGACATGTCGCGCATCGAGGCGGGCCGGACCACGCTTGCCCCCGCCCCCTTCGACCTGCGCGCGGTGCTGGGCGAGCTGCGCGCGATGTTCGCCGCGCTGCTGGCGGCGCGCAGCCTGGAGCTCACCTTCGAGGGCATCGGCAACCTGCCCCGCTTCGTAAACGGGGATGCGGGGCGCGTACGACAGGTGCTGATCAACCTCCTGAGCAATGCGATGAAGTTCACGCAGCGTGGCGGCATCCACGTGCGTGCGTCGTGCATCACGCAGGAGCAGCACACGGTGAGCATTGCCATCACCGACACCGGCAGCGGCATGAGCCCGGAGGTGCAGTCGCGCGTGTTCGGCGCGTTCGAGCAGTCCGCGCTGGGCGCCAGCGCGGGCGGCGCGGGGCTTGGCCTCGCCATCTCGCGCGAGCTGGCGCGGCTGATGGGCGGAGACGTGGTGGTGAGCAGCGAGGAAGGCGTGGGCAGCACCTTCACCTTCTCCTTCCAGGCCGGCCCCGCCAGCCAGCTGGATCCCGTGCAGCCGCGGCGCGTGGCCGCCATCCGTTCCCCACAGCCTGCTCCACGCGTGCTGGTTGTGGATGACCAGCCGGACAACCTGGCCATCACCGACGAGATGCTGCGTGGCGTGGGATTCGCCACGCGGCTGGCCACCGGGGGGCAGGAGGTGCTGGAGATGGTGCCCGGGTGGCAGCCTGACCTCATCCTGATGGATGTGCGCATGCCGGGCATGAGTGGCATCGAAGCCATCACGCGGCTGCGCGCCGCGGGATATGACCGGCCCATCGTGGCGCATACCGCCAGCGGACTGGACCGGATGGCGGCCGAGGCGCGCGCCGCGGGCGCGAATGCAGTGCTGTACAAACCCTGCAAGGAAGCCGAGCTGATGGAGCTGCTGCAGCGCCTGCTGGGCGTGGAGTATCTCTACGAGGAAGAGGCGGAATCCCGGGCGCTGGATCCCGCGGCGCAGACCGGCGTGGTGCCCGCCCTGCCCGGCCTGCTGGCCGGCGTGCCGCAGTCCTTCCTTGAAGAGCTGCTGGTGGCGGCGGTGCAGGCGCGCACCGCGCAGGTGGCGCAGATCGCCGAGCGGCTTGCCCCCCATTCACCGGTCGCCTCCGCCCGCATCCGCAAGCTGGCGGGCGAGTTCCGGCTGGATGAGCTGATCATCGCGCTGCGCGCGGCGACCGGGGACGCGGCAGGCTAGTCGAGCACCTCGCGCAGGGTCCACCGTCCGGCGTCCTCCTGCGCCCAGATCCCGGCCGCGCAGCAGCGGGCCGACGCATCGAAGAAGCGCACCATCAACTCCGGCTCCTCCGCACGGCGGCCATGGCGTACGAACTCGCCAATGGCAAAGGCGAGCTGTGGCCCGTTGACGAAGGCTCGCCAGGTGCCGTCGATCACCCCGCAGGCCAGCGCCTCGAAACGCCACGGCAATCCGGCGGCATCGTGGATGCGCGTCCACGTCGCCGGCGGCCAGCGACCGGCCAGCAGCTGGTCGAGCGCGGCATCCAGGCAGGGTTCATGCCGCTGGGCGCGCAGGCCGGCCATCAGGCCTCCAGCGCCGGGCGCGCGGGCAGGCGATGCACGGTGCGGCTGTTCAGCGCTCGCCACACGCCACTGCCGGGATTGCGCGCGCGGTTCAGCTCGCCCACCAGGTCCTCGATGCGCCCGGCCACCACCGGCTCGCTGAACAGCCGGCCCTGCGCGGAATCGAACTCCGCCGAGCGGATGAAGTCCAGCAGCTGCGCGGTCTCCACCGCCTTGGCGCACACGGTGAGGCGCAGCTGGTGTGCCATGTCCACCAGCGAACGCACCACCAGCTCGGCGTCGCGGTCGTGCGCGGCATCCTCGAGCATGCGGCGGTCGATCTTGATCTCCGAGAACGGCATCCGGTAGATCTCGCTGAGCGGCGAGAGTCCGTTGCCGAAGTTGTCCAGCGCAATGCCCACGCCCATCACGCGCAGGCGCGTGAACACGTCCTGGATCAGCTCGCGATCCTGCGCGTCGATGGTGTCGGTGACATCCAGCGTGATCTGCGACGGGGGCACTTCCTGCTCGCGCAGCAGCGCGGCCAGGCGGTCGGGAAAGGCGCGGTCCTGCACCAGGCCGGGGCTGAGGTTGATCGCCACCTGCAGCGACAGGCCGCGGGCATTCCACACGCCCGCCTGGCGGATGGCCTCGGTGATCACCATGTCGGCCAGCGGCATGCGCATGCCATGCTGTTCCACGGCCGGCAGGAAGTGCCGCGGCAGCAGCGTGCCACGGCGCGGATGGCGCCAGCGCACCAGGGCTTCCACGCCGACCACCTGCATGCCGCCGTTGAGCGCGATCTTCGGCTGGTACAACAGCATGAATTCATGGTCGTTCAGGCCGCGGTCCAGCTCCGTGCGCTCGATGCGCAGCGGGCCGATCACGTGGTCCAGCAGCAGCTGCTCCACGTCGGCCTCCACCAGCGGGCGGCGTCGCGCGGCGATCACCGTCAGGCCGCGCGCGGTGGCCATGCGCTTCACGCCGGCGAGCACACGCTCGTCCTGGCCACCGACCAGCAGTGTCGCCGGCCGTGCGTTCACCTGCGCCAGGATGGACATGGGCAGCAGGCCATCGATGTTGGGGCTGTCCACCGCCAGCACCACAATGGTGGGGCGGCGGATGTTGAGCAACGTGCTCAGTTCCTGGGGATCGGCGGCCTCGATCCAGTCGCAACCCAGCGCTTCGGCAATCCGCCGCAGTGCCGCCGCGGAGTCCGGGTCGGACTCGCAGATCAGCATCAGGTCGGCAGAAGGTGAGGACGAGATGTTTGCGTTCATGGCGCAAACATATCGGATTTAGCGATTTAGGCGAATATATCGATTGTGACGGAGTCCGCAGTTCGCGCCTCAATCCGGCCCATTTTCGGCGGGTTGCGATGCGATACCCAGCTCCCTGATCAGGGTGGCTGCCGGTGCAGATTTCGACACGCAGGTGTCCGCGCCCGCTTCCAGCGCGCGCCGCTGGTTCTCTTCGGTAAGCAGGCCCGACAGCACCACGATGCGGGGCCGCTCGCGGCCGAACATGCTGCGCAACAGGCGGCACACCTCGAAACCGTTCATTTCGGGCATGTGCAGGTCGAGGGTGACGATGTCCGGGCGCAGGGCCTCGCACTTGATGCCGGCTGCAAAGCCGTCATGCGCCATCTCGACATGCAGCGAAGGCGCATGCAGGGAGAGCATCCGCGCCAGCGACTGCGCATATCCGGTGTCGTCATCGATGATCAGCATGCGCGAAGGGCCGCGGCCCGCGCCCTGCATCTCGCGCCGTAGCGCGATGAAGTCCTCCACGTCCTGCTCACGGAAGCGGCGGTGCCCGCCCGGCGTGGTCTCCGACCGAAGCAGGCCGCGGCTGGCCCACAGCCGCACGGTGACGGGAGCCACCAGCAGGCGGTCGGCCACCTGGTTGGGAGTGAGCAGGTCCGCGCGCGCCCCGCGCCGGGCCGCAGCGGACGACCGGGCGCTTCCTTCGGAGGGCTTCTTCGCGCGCATGCCCGGCGCGCGTCTAGCGCTTCATCGCCTCGAAGAACTCCGTATTGGTCTTGGTGTCCTTCATCTTGTCGAGCAGGAACTCGATGGCGGCCAGTTCATCCATGGGATGCAGCAGCTTGCGCAGGATCCACATCTTGGCCAGCTCGCCCTGGTCGGTGATCAGCTCTTCCTTGCGGGTGCCGGAACGGTTGATGTTCACGGCGGGGAAGACGCGCTTCTCGGCGATGCGGCGGTCCAGGTGGATCTCGCTGTTGCCGGTGCCCTTGAACTCCTCGAAGATCACGTCGTCCATCTTCGAGCCGGTGTCGACCAGCGCGGTGGCGAGGATGGTGAGCGATCCGCCCTCCTCGATGTTGCGCGCGGCGCCGAAGAAACGCTTCGGGCGCTGCAGGGCATTGGCGTCCACGCCGCCGGTGAGCACCTTGCCGGAGCTCGGCACGACGGTGTTGTAGGCGCGCGCCAGGCGGGTGATGGAGTCGAGCAGGATCACCACGTCCTTCTTGTGCTCGACCAGGCGCTTGGCCTTCTCGATCACCATCTCGGCGACCTGCACGTGGCGGGCGGCGGGTTCGTCGAACGTGGAGGAGACCACCTCGCCCTTCACGGTGCGCTGCATCTCGGTCACCTCCTCAGGGCGCTCGTCGATGAGCAGCACGATGAGGTAGACCTCGGGATGGTTGGCCGTGATGGAGGTGGCGATGTTCTGCAGCAGCATGGTCTTGCCGGCCTTGGGCGGCGAGACGATGAGGCCACGCTGGCCCTTGCCGATGGGCGCCACGAGGTCGATGGTGCGCGCGGTGAGGTCCTCGGTGCTGCCATTGCCACGCTGCAGCTTCAGGCGCTGCGTGGGGTGGAGCGGCGTGAGGTTCTCGAACAGCACCTTGTTGCGGGCGCTCTCGGGGGAATCGAAATTGATCTCGCCGATCTTCATCAGCGCGAAATAACGCTCGCCATCCTTGGGCGGGCGGATCAGGCCGGAGATCGAATCGCCGGTACGCATGTTGAAGCGGCGCACCTGCTGCGGGGAGATGTAGATGTCGTCGGGGCCGGCGAGATAGGAGGAGTCGGCCGAACGCAGGAAGCCGAAACCATCCTGCAGGATCTCGATCACGCCCTCGCCGTAGATCGGCTCGCCGTTCTTGGCGTAGTGCTTGAGGATCGAGAAGATGATGTCCTGCTTGCGCGAGCGGGCGAGGCTCTCAAGCCCCATCGACTCGGCCACCTTCACGATCTGGTTGATCGGCTTGGCCTTCAGCTCGTTGAGGCTCATCGAGCGTTTGGCCAGCTCCAGCTCGGCCTTGCTGACGATCTCGCCGTCGGCGGATGGATCAAACGGCTCCGGATCGTAGATCTCGTCGTGACGGCCGACGTTGCCGTTCACATTGCCGCCGCCACCGCCCCCGCCACCGCCGCGGTTGCCGTCGCGATGGCGTTTGTTGCGCTGCCGGTTGCCGCCGCCCGGTCCGCCGAGATAGCCCCTCACGGGTTCTGGCCCTGCGCCGGGAGGTTCTGGTCCAAGAAGGCGGTGAGCTGTGCACGCGACAGGGCGCCGACCTTCTGCGCCGCGACGGCGCCGTTCCTGAACAGGATCAGGGTGGGGATGCCGCGGATTCCGAAACGCGGCGGCGTCTGCGGGTTCTCGTCGACGTTGAGCTTGGCGATCTTCAGGCGCCCCTTGTAGTCGCTGGCGACCTCATCGAGGATCGGGGCGATCATCTTGCAGGGGCCGCACCATTCGGCCCAGAAGTCCAGGAGCACCGGCTCTGCGGACTGCAGCACGTCGGCCTCGAAGGTGGCGTCCGTAGTATGGACGATCAGCGGATTGCTCACGGAAAGGTGCCTCCAGGGGAGAATGGACCTTGGGTGTTAAATGCCGGTATGGCGTTTTTTTTCGGATGCGATGTCTGGTATGGCGCCGCAGCGCTGGCGGAGGGATCAGGAATTCCCGCGCCACGAAAGTGTCAAACGGTTTAGACTAGATGTTTGAGGATTGGTTCCATGGCGCCGGAAGTGCGCCCATGTATGGGATGCTTTTGTAGCCGGTCCTGATCCGTTTTGCAAGCATTTGCGCCTTCGCGCCCCGCATGAAGACCGGTTAATCGAGTACATGATCAGAAAGCTCTGGAACAAGTTGTTCGGCAGGCCCGCGGCCGATGCCGCGCCCCAATCACCCGCCGCTCCGGCGCCGGGAGCACCTGCTTCCCCCGCTGGCACGGAGGCAGGTGGTCCGCCCCGCGAAGGCCGCCGCCGGCGCCGTGGTGGCCGCGGCCGCGGCCGTGGTGCGCGACCCGATGGCGCTCCCCGCGAAGAGGGCGCCGCGCGCCAGGAGGGTGCACGTCCACCGCGCGCACCGCGCGAGGCGGCCGAAGCGAGCCCCTCCCGGGACGAGCCGGCACCCTCACCCAGGCCGGTACGCCGGGGCAACGTGGCGCCGGATGGCCCCACCTTCGCAAGCTTCGACCTCGCGCCCGAACTTGCGCGCAGCATCGCCGAGGCCGGCTTCGAGCGTTGCACTCCCATCCAGGCGCAGACCCTGCCCTTCTCGCTGGCCGGTCGCGACGTGGCGGGCCAGGCGCAGACCGGCACCGGCAAGACCGCGGCCTTCCTGGTGTCGATGTTCCAGTCGCTGCTCACGCGCCTGCCCAAGGAAGAACGGCCCGGGACCGCCATCCGCGGCATCGTGATCGCCCCCACGCGCGAGCTGGCGGTGCAGATCCACAACGACGCACTGGAACTGGGGCGCCACACGGGCCTCAGGCTCGCCTGCGTGTTCGGCGGCGTGGACTACGACAAGCAGCGCCGGCAGTTCGAGGACGGCGTCGACGTGCTCATCGGCACGCCCGGCCGCATCATCGACTACTACAAGCAGCATGTGTTCGACCTGAAATACGTGCAGGTGTGCGTGCTCGACGAGGCCGACCGCATGTTCGACCTCGGCTTCATCGCCGACATCCGCTACATGCTGCGCAAGATGCCGCCTCCGGACCAGCGCCAGTCGATGCTGTTCTCCGCCACGCTCTCCCAGCGCGTGCTCGAGCTCGCCTACGAGCACATGAACAATCCCGAGCAGGTGGCCATCGAACCCGACCGCATCACCGCCGACAAGGTGCGCCAGCTCATCTACTTCCCCGCGATGGAGGAGAAGATCCCGCTGCTGATCGGGCTGCTGCGCGCGGCCAATGCCGAGCGCACCATGGTGTTCGTGAACACGCGCCGCCAGGCCGACCGCCTTGAAGAGGTGCTGCGCGCCAACAACATCAATGCACAGGCACTGTCCGGGGACGTGCCGCAGGCCAAGCGCCTGAAGTACATGAAGGAGTTCCACAGCGGCGCGCTGCAGGTGCTGATCGCCACCGACGTGGCCTCGCGCGGCCTGCACATTCCCGACGTGAGCCATGTGTTCAACTACGACCTGCCGCAGGACCGTGCCGACTACGTGCACCGCATCGGCCGCACCGCGCGCGCCGGCGCCGAGGGCGATGCCATCAGCTTCGCCTGCGAGGATTACGCGATCTGCCTGCCGGAGATCGAAGAATACATCGGGCACCAGATCCCGCGCGGCAGCGTCACGCAGGACGTGCTTGCGAAGGACGTGGTGTTCCCGAAGCACAAGCCGCGCGAGGATGCGCCGATGCGCCGCGGTGGCGGCGGTGGCCGGGGCGGATTCGGTGGCGGCCGGCCGGGTGGCGGTGGTCCGCGCCGTGGCCCGCCGCGGGGCGGCAGGCGCTAGCAGCGCCGCCCGCGGTGGCTCAGGCGATCTGCCCCACCGCGTTCACATGCACATGGCCTGCCGGCGGCTCACGCGCCGGCCGGCTGGAATCCGGGTCCGTCACCGCGATGGTGAGCGCAATGCCCGCCGCGCGCGCCGCGGCCAGCACCTTCGGGTTGTCGTCGATGAACGCGGTGCGCGCGGGATCGTAGTCGACGGCCTTGCGCAGCCGCAGCCAGAACTCCGCGTATTCCTTCGGCGCGCCGAACTGGTGGGAGCTGTACATGGCGTCGAGGAAGGGCCGGATGCCCACCTTGTCGTCCTTGATGCGCAGCGTCTGCGGGTGTGAATTGGTGGCCAGCACCAGCCTGCGGCCGGCGGCACGCTGGCGCCGCAGGAAGTCCTGCGCGCCCGGCAGCCAGGCGATGCGCTCATCGTGCGCGCTCTTGATGGTCGACAGGTCGAGTTCCAGCATGCGCGACCAGTAGTCCAGGCAATACCAGTTCAGCGTGCCCTCGGCATCGCGCAGGCGCGGCATGATTTCCCGCTCCAGCGCCTGCTGTGCCGACAGGCCGCGCCGGCGACCGTAATACTCCGGCACCACCTCGAGCCAGAAATGCGTGTCGAAGGCAAGGTCGAGCAGGGTGCCGTCGAGGTCCAGCAGCAGGGTGTCGATCCCGTCAGGGATGTGAACGGTATATGGCATCGGGCCGTATGATACCGGGCACATGGACGCCCTCATCGACCTGCACACGCACAGCCTCCATTCCGACGGCACCCTGCCGCCGGCCGGGCTGGTGGCCCTGGCCGCGGCGCGGGGCGTGGCCGTGCTGGCGCTGACGGACCATGACACAACCGCCGGCGTGCCCGAGGCAGCTGAATCCGCGCGCGCGGCAGGCATGCGCTTCGTGCCCGGCGTGGAGATCACGGCGGGCTGGCGTGGCCAGGAGATCCACGTGGTGGGACTGGGCATCGACACCACCTCCGCGCCGCTGCAGCAGCACCTTCATGCGCTGGTGGCCACGCGTCGTTCACGCATCGCCGCCATCGGCGCCCGGCTGGCGCGGCAGCGCCACTTCGGCGGGCGCGACCCGTCGCAGCCGGTGCTGCAGTCGGCACCGGTGCCCACGCGCACCCACCTGGCCCGCGCGCTGGTCGCGGCGGCCGACGCCCGCACCACCCAGGACGCCTTTGACAGATGGCTGGGCCGCGGCCGGCCCGGTCACGTGCCGCAGCAATGGCCCGACATGGATGCGGCCATCGGCGTGATCCGTGGCGCCGGCGGCCATGCGGTGCTGGCGCATCCGCATCGCTACCGGCTTTCATCCGGCGCGCTCGGCGCACTGTGCGCGGGATTCCGGGATGCCGGCGGCGGCGCCATGGAAGTCAGCCTGCCCGGACTGTCGCCCAATGACGCCAGCCGCCTCGCCCGGCTTGCCCGCCAGCACGGCCTGGCAGGCACCGCCGCGTCCGACTTCCACGAGCCGGGCCTGCCGTGGCGCCCGCTGGGCCGCTTCGCTAAGCTACCCGAGGGCATAGAGCCGCTGCTGACGCGGCTCCTGGCGTAAGGCGCAACGGCATGTCGGAAGACAGCGAAGACAACGTCAATCGCGAGCTGTTCCGCAATATCGAGAAGTTGCGCCAGCTGCGCATCGAGCACCGCGACCTGGACCAGGTGATTGCGCGGCTGCAGCTCGATATCCACGTTGACGAGGTGCAGATGCGAAGGCTGAAGAAACGCAAACTGCTGCTGAAGGACCAGATCGCCCGCCTCGAAAGCCAGTCCATCCCCGACCTCAATGCCTGAGTCGCTGCAGGCCTGGATAGAACAGCTCCCCGTGCCGGCCATCCTGGCCCAGGTGCTGGTGGTGCTGCTGGCGCTGGGCGTGGGCCTGGCCCTGTCACGGCTGCTGCGCCACTGGTTCGCCGGCACGCGCATGGCCACGCGGCGCCACTGGTCCGCGCGGCTGGCCGAGTTCGTGCTGGTGGTGACGCCCGCGCTGGTGGCCGCCGCCCTGGTGGGCTGGCTGCAGTTCGTCGAGGGCCGGCTCGACGCCATCGACCTGGCGCCGGGCGAGGCGAAATTCTCCGTGTGGGGCCTCATCAAGGCCCTGGTGGTGGTCACGCTGTTCCTCGCCGCCGCCAGCCTGATCTCGCGCACGGTGGAAAGCCGCGTGATGAAGGTGGAGGGCCTGGCGCTGCCCACCCGCATCGGCATCAGCAAGTTCACCTACTTCTTCCTGCTCGGCCTCGGCATCCTGCTGGGCATCAACGCCGCCGGCATCGACCTCACCACGCTGACGGTGCTCACCGGCGCCGTGGGCCTGGGCCTGGGCTTCGGCCTGCAGGCCATCGCCGCGAACTTCGTCAGCGGCTTCGTGCTGCTGATGGACCGCTCGATCAAGCCCGGCGACGTGATCAGCTTCACCGGCATGACCGGCACCAGCACCGAGAACTTCGGCTGGGTGGAGGAACTGCGCGGCCGCTACGTGGTGGTGCGCGACCGCGACGGCGTGGCCACGCTGGTGCCCAACCAGAACGTGATCACCAATCCGGTGATCAACTGGAGCTATTCGGATCCGAAGGTGCGTCTGAAGCTGCCGGTGCGCATCAGCTACGCGGACGACCCGGAAGAGGCGCTGAAGCTGCTGGAAGGGGTGGCCTTCTGCAATCCCCGCGTGCTCGGCGATCCGAAGCCGGTATCGCGGCTGATGGGCTTCGGTGACTCGGGCATCGAGCTGGAATTGCGCTTCTGGATCACCGACCCGCAGGAAGGCGTGAACAACGTGCGCTCGGACGTGAACCGGGCCATCTGGAGGGCGTTCAAGGAGAACGGCATCACCATTCCGGTGTCGCAGCACGACCTGCGCATGGTCACCGTGCGGGGCGGCGGCGCGTGATGCGCCGCGCCGGCCGCGCCGACACGACCGGACTCCCCGACATCATCGACCTGCTGGTCACCGGCGGCGGCATCAATGGCGCGGGCATCGCGCGCGATGCGGCCGGACGCGGGCTGTCGGTGTGCCTGGTGGAGCAGGATGACCTTGCCTCGCACACCTCCTCCGCCAGCACCAAGCTGGTCCACGGGGGGCTGCGTTACCTGGAGCACGGCGAGCTGCGGCTGGTGCGCGAATCGCTGGCCGAGCGCGAACGCCTGCTGGCCATCGCCCCGCACATCGTGCGGCCGCTGCGCTTCGTGCTGCCCTATGTCGATGGCCTCAGGCCGCGCTGGCTGCTGCGGCTGGGCCTGTTCGTCTACGACAACGTGGGCGGGCGCGAGAAGCTGGCTGCCTCGCAGGGCACGCGCCTGGCCGGCACTGTCCTGGGTGCGCCGCTGCGCGCAGACATCGAGCATGGCTTCGAATATTCGGACTGCTGGGTGGAGGACAGCCGCCTGGTGGTGCTGAACGCGCTGGACGCGGCCGAGCGCGGCGCGCGCGTGCTGACGCGCACGCGCCTCGTCTCCGCCACGCCGCAGGCCGATGGCTGGCTGGCGAAGCTCAGGGGACCAGATGGCGCCGAAACAACCCTGCGCTGCCGCGTGCTGGTGAATGCCACCGGCTGCTGGGTGAACGAGGTGCTCGGCCGGCTGGGCGTCGTGCCGCGCCAGCGCCTGCGCCTGGTGAAGGGCAGCCACCTGGTGCTGCGGCGGCAGTTCGAGGGCACGCACGCCTACCTGCTGCAGGCCCCGGACCGGCGTGTGCTGTTCGCCATTCCCTTCGAGCGCGACTGGACGCTGGTGGGCACCACCGACGTCCCTTTCGACGGCGACCCGGCGCAAGTCAGGATCGAGGCCGCCGAACAGGAATACCTGCTGGCCGGCCTCAACCGCTTCCTGCGCCGGCCTGCATCCGCGGCCGACGTGGTGGCCACCTACTCCGGCGTGCGCCCGCTGTATGACGATGGCAGCGCGACGGCTGCACAGAAGGTGTCGCGCGACTATCACCTCGAGTTGCAGCACGGCGCCGGTGGCGCGCCGGTGCTCTCGGTTTACGGCGGCAAGATCACCACCTATCGCCGCCTGGCCGAGGCCGTCCTGCAGCAGATACTGCCGCTGCTCAGGCGCGAGGACACAGGTGGCTGGACCGACACCGGGGTGCTGCCCGGCGGCGACATCGCCGATGCGGACCTTGCATCCTTCACCGCCCGCTCGCGCGAGCGCTGGCCCGGCATGCCGCCGGCGCTGGTGGACCGGCTCGCCCGGCTCTATGGCACCCGCATGGCACGCATCCTGGGCGGTGCGCAGACCGTGGACCAGCTCGGGCAGCACTTCGGCGCCACGCTCACCATCGCGGAGGTGCGCTACCTGGTGGAGCAGGAATGGGCGCGCGGTGCCGGGGACATCCTCTGGCGCCGCACGCGCCTGGGCTATGCCCTGCCCGGCTCAGCCGTGCACTACCTGCAGGATGCTGTGGCGCAGCTGCTCTGACAGCACCAGCTGCGCATCCTCGGCCACGCGTTCCAGCACGTCATCGAATACCAGTCGCCCCTCGGCATCGCCGCGGATCACGCCGCGGCGGCGCAGCTGGGCCAGGAAACCGTCGAACAGCGTGCGGTCGAAGAACTCCGGCGAGTAGAACCCGTACAGCGTGACGATGCGCCGGGCCATCTGCTGGCAGCGCGCGCCGAGTTCCGCCTGCGCGATGGTGCCGCTGCCGGCGTGCAGCAGCAGCGCGATCGCCAGGTAATAACGCTGCAGGGTCTGCAGCATGGGCTGCGCCAGCATCGACAGCTGCACGGCCTCGGCCGCCGCGGCGGCCGGCGCATGCCAGCACTGCGCATCCTGTGCATCCTGGTGCAGCAGCCCGGCGCTGCGCAGGGCGGCAAGCTGCTCCTGCACCACGGCGGCGATCTCCCCCTCCTCCCAGCGCAGGAAAAGCTCCCCGGACACATAGGGATAGATGCGCCCGGCCAGGCGCAGCACGTCGCTCGTGCGCAGCGTGGTGTTCGAGAGGAAGCAGCAGGCCAGCAGCGAGGGCAGCGCCACCAGGTGCAGCACGTTGTTGCGGTAGTAGGCCATCGCGGGCGCGTGCTCGGGGGCCAGCCCCACCGCCTCGGCGGGCAGGCGCACCAGCAGCTGCCGCTCGAAGCCCAGCGCGATGATCTGCCCCGCATCCAGCTCCGTGACGGTGACGCGTGGCGCATAGGGCGCGGTGCGCAGCAGCCTCAGGTAGACATCGAGCTGGCGTGCCAGGTCGGCCTCGAGCATGGCCTGGCGCGGCGCAGCCAGCATGGTGAGGGCCAGCAGGTTGACCGGGGTCACCGCGGCGGCCGCATGGATGTGGCGCATGATGAGGCCGGCCAGCACGTCCACCGCACTGCCCACCGCGGCCGCGCGTCCCTCCTGGCCCAGCTTGTCGCGCCAGTCCGGCACGTGCGCATCGAGCAGGGGCTGCAGGGGCAGCGGCTCGCCGATGTTCACGTGCACCTGGCCGAAGTTCTCGCGCAGGCGCTTGAGGCCGCGCAGGAAACCCCACAGGTTCTCCTTCTCCTTCGGCTTGCCCGACAACTCGCCAAGATAGCTGTCGATCTCCATGATGCGCTCGTAGCCGATGTACACCGGCACGAACACCACGGGACGCACCGGCTGGCGCAGGTAGCTGCGCAGCGTCATCGACAGCATGCCGGTCTTGGGGGCCAGCGAGCGGCCGCTCCTGCTGCGCCCGCCCTCGATGAAATACTGGATGGGATGGCCGCGCGCCATGATGGCGCCGAGGTAGCGCGTGAACACCGCCGAATAGAGCGGGCTGCCGCGGAAGCTGCGGCGCAGGAAGAAGGTGCCGCCCTTGCGCATCATGCGGCCGATCACCGGCAGGTCGAGGTTGATGCCGGCGGCGATGTGCGGCACCGCGAAGCCATGCGTGTAGATGGCGTAGGGCATCAGCAGGTCATCCATCGTGCTGCGGTGGCAGGGCACGTAGACCAGCTCGCTGCCGGCGGCGATGTCGGTCAGCGAGTCGATGTGCGACACGTGCACGCCGTCATAGATGCGGGTCCACAGGCGCCTCAGCACGCGCTCCATCATCCGCACGAAGACATGCGAGTAGTCGGCGGCGATCTCCTCGAACATCCCCCTGGCCTCAAGCAGCGCCTGCCGGCGGGGGATCTTGCGGTCCCGCGCTTCCTGCGCGGCGATGGCACGCACGGAGCGGCCGCGCAGCACCTCGGTCATCAGGGTGCGCTGGTGCGAGAGGTCTGGACCGACGTAGGCGGTGCGCGAGGCATCCAGCTGGCCGGCAAGGTGGCGCGCCACGCGCCGCGCCGCCGGGTTGTCGGCGCGGCCCCCATTGGCCAGCGAGCGCAGCGACACGCCGGGGCCGAACTCCACCACGATATTGCGGCCGTTGAGCAGCACTGCCAGCGCGCGACCGATGCCGCCGGAGAGCACCCAGTCCTCCGAGAACAGCAGGCGGAACCAGGAGACGTACTCGCGCCGCGGCGCGCGGCCCCAGTACACGGCCACCGGCACCAGCAGCACGTCGCGCGCGGGATCCTCTCCCAGTGCGTCGAGCATCTGCCGCAGTTCCGGCGGCGGCCGGCGGTCGACGCGCCGGCGCCAGAACCCCAGCTTGCGCGTGAGCACCAGCAGCGACTGCAGGCGCAAGCTGCTGCCCGGGAACAGCAGCTTGCGCGGACGCGGCAGGCCGGCCTGCGCGCAGGCCCGCTGCAGCACGCGCACGTCAAGCGCGCGATGCGCGCCCAGCACGTAGCACACGGGCACGTCGGCCTGCGCCACGCGCTCGGCCGCGTCGGCGGGCCGCACCGTAAAGCGCAACCAGGGCAGCAGGGTGCCGGTGAACCGGTCCATGGGTCCTTCCATGGGTGTCAGGGCACGAAGCGGGCGCGGCGCGACTCGACCAGGAAGTACTGGAACAGGTAGCGCAGGAACGGAATCGCCTCGAGCAGGCGGTGGTCGGCCTCGACCATGTGCAGCGCCAACCGGTTTTCCCTGGCGAAACGCATGCTGTCCTCGTACGGGATCACCGTGTCACGCCAGCCATGCACCAGCGCCACCGGGCAATCCGGCATGCCATGCTTGAGCGGCGGGACGCCGGGCGCAAGGAGGGCCGGCGCCATCAGGAACACGCCGCCGGCATGCAGGGGCTTCGCCGCAGCCAGCGACACATAGCCGCCCAGGCCCGCGCCCGCCAGCAGCAGGTGGCCGGAGAAGCCGCGGCAGAACTCGTGCAGCATCTGCACGCGCTCCTCCACGTTGTCGACGCCGCGGTAGTCCACGGCCGCCACCTCGTAGCCTTCGGCCTCGGCGATCTCGTAGAGGGCACGGATCTTCGTGCCGAAAGGGGTCCCGTCGCGCCCGTGGGAGAACACGACATGTCCGGTAGCGCTCATGGCGCAATCCTACCCGAGCGCGGCGAAGTGATTGAGGCTGACGGCTCGCGAGCGGCTGCCAGCGGGACGGTGCTCCACCAGCCAGGCAAGGCGCGTGGCCGCATGCGGCGTGTGGTAGCCCCAGATGAGCCGGAACACGCCGGAGGTCAATTCCGCGTGGCCGTTCAACCGCTCATCACAGATCACGAACCAGTGCCGCTCGCGCGCGGCATCGCCAAAGGCGCCCAGGCGCGCGTGATGGGCAAGGAACTGCTCCACCTGCCGGCACACGCGCTCGCGGCTGCGCGCGGTATTGCCCTCCAGGCTCACCCAGCGGGTGCCGCGCTCGATGCTCGCCGCCAGGTACAGCGCCAGGCGCCGCGCCGCCAGCAGTCGCGCATCCGGACCATTGCCCAGCTCGCCTGCCAGCGTGCAGGGTGCCACGCTGTCGCGGCGCGCCAGGCGCGTGTTGCGCAGTGCGTTCACGCCCAGCTGCGCCAGGCGCGCGCGCTGCATGCGGTCCACCCACGCCAGTGGCGTGGTGCCCGGCCGGAGCAGCGGCGGCTCCTGTGGACCATCCCATGAGCCGGCAGGTGCATCACGCAGCAGCGTGCCGATGGCCGCGGCCGAAGGCGGGAACTCGGCCATGGAGCCGACAAGCCGGTCCGTCGCGGACACGCGCGGGAAGAACATCAGGGCATCGGCGCTGTGGAAGGGCCAGTCGGCCAGTCCCTCCAGCGCGTCCTCGACGCTGCGCCACTGCCGTGGCGGATCGACCAGCAGCAGCGCCTGGCGCGCACGGCACAGGCGTGCGCCCACCACCAGCGCGCTCATGCCCACGTCGCGCTCGCGCGAGGGAGGCGGCAGGTAGAGGAAGTTGAACGCGGGCCCGTCGCGCAGGGCACACAGGCCCGTGCGGTCGGCTTCCGAGCCGATGAGGTCGTAGTCGGAGAGCAGCTCGCCATCATCGCCGTCGCCATTGCACTCGACGTAGCCGATGAGCGCGCGCGGGTCCGGCCCGCGCGTGACGTCCGGCCGCGTCGAAGGCAGCGGCATGGCCACGCGCACCAGCTGCGAGGCGGCCAGCTTGCGCGTCACTTCGCGCGCGGAGCCCGGCAGGATGGACACGCGGCGGAAGATCTCCTGCTCCTCCACCAGCTCCGACCCCGGGCGGCGCACCCGCTGCACCACCAGGTTGAAGAGATCCTGGTCCTGCCGTGCGATGCCATCGTGGTCCACCGAGGCGCGCAGCGCCTCCTGGCGGCCGGGGCTCAGCCCGGTGAGCGTGAGCCGCTCGCGGCCTGCCGGCAGGTCGATGGTGGGAGCGCGCGCGCCGCTGACGACACGCACGACCACGGCGCGGGCGCCGCCATGCTCGAAGAACTGCTGCACGGAGTGCGGCAGCAGCGAATCGGTCCACAGGCCGCCGAAGACGCGCTGGAAACGGGCGAAGTCGGTGACGATCACCGGCTCATTGACAGGACCCTTCAGGGTGCGGCCAACGAAGGCGACCGTGCCGGTGTCAGCCGGTTCGATGGCCCCGCTGGTTTCTGCGTCGACAAAGGAACCCGGGGCGGCAAGACCGCCGTCGAGACCGGGCCCCCTGGATGCGGTCACCGGGTCACGGACCTGACCGCGAATCTGCAGGGACCTGACCCTGCCGCTGCTTCTGCTCGGCAGCGGCGCGCGCAGCCTCTTCCTGCTTGCGGGCGATTTCCCCGAGCATGATGCGCAGCCATTCTGAAAGCTTTGCCATGCGGCAAAGTTTAGCTCAACTGCGCGGTACCTGTCGCTGTTCGACGACGGCAGCCTCGGCCTCGCGCTGCGCCTGCAGCAGGGCCGGATCATCCAGGCCATCCCAGTTGGCGCCCTCGGGCACGCGGTTGTGCACGCGCGGCGCGGCGGCGACCAGCGTCTCGTCGGTCTGCGTGGGATCGCTCACCGACAGCGTGAGGCCGCGCGGGTCGCCGGCAATTTCGGCCACCCGCTCCCAGTCGATGGTCTCCTGCCGTTCGGCCAGCAGTTTCTCGATGCGCTTGTTCAGCGTCCTGGAGAGGATCTTCGGCCGCGACTTGCTCCAGTCACGCTTGTCGTCTTCCAGCACGTCGAAGGCCTGCAGGTAGAGCTGCCCCTCGTGCCAGCCGAACACATAGGGCTGGTTTACCACCTGCACCTGGGTGCCCGGGCCGATCATCTCGAAGAAGGCGGCCACGTCTTCCGGATACATGCGGATGCAGCCGTGACTGGTGCGCATGCCCACGCCATAGGGCTTGTTGGTGCCATGGATGAGATAGGTGGGCCAGCCAAGCGTGAACTTGTGGCGGCCCAGCGGGTTGTCGGGGCCGGCCGGCACCACGGCTGGCAGCGGATCGCCGTTCTTGCGGTGTTCCTCGCGGATGGAGGCGGTGGGGCGCCAGGCCGGATCCTTCTCCTTCGAGACGATCTTCGTCTTGCCCTCGGGCGTGGACCAACCCACCTTGCCGATGCCGATGGGATGGGTGTAGACCACCTGCGGCTCGCCCTTCTTCGCCGGCGGGAAATAGAAGATGCGCATCGCGGCCAGGTTGACCACGATGCCCTTGCGCTCGGCCGCGGGCAGCACGAACTGCGTGGGCACCACCACCTCGCGCCCCACGCCCGGCAGCCAGGGGTCAACGCCGGGGTTGGCGCGCACGATTTCCTGGTAGCCCACGTTGAAGCGGCGCGCCACATCGGGCAGCGTGTCGTGCTCGCCGATGATCACCACCTGCACGTGGCCCACCACGTCGTCATCGGGACCGATCTCGAAGCGGTGGGTGGCAACGGAGGGCAGCAGCACCGGCGCTGGTGGCGGAGCAGGTTCCACCACTTCGGGCTCGGCGACCACCTCGACGGGCGGGTCGAGCAGCGAGCAGGCGGCGAGCGATGCGGCCAGCGCGGCCGCCAGGAGGATCGGCTTTCGGCTCATGGCCGGATTATGGCATGAGCGGCGCGGGATGCAGCCCGGCCTGCTCCTACAGCAGCAGCGGCTGGTCGGGCAGCTCGTTGCCGTCGCCGGACGCACCAGGAAAGTGTTTTTCCAGCAGTTTTGCCGCGCCATCCACCACGATGAGGGCCCCTTCGGCATGGCGGCCGGCGCGAAAGACTGTCTCTGCATTGCGACAGAGCGCGTCCCAGTCGGCCTGCGGCACCACGCGGGCCAGTGCACGGTCGGCCACGATCTCCACCGCATGCTCGGCATGCAGCACATAGATGAGCACGCCGTTGTTGCGCTCGGTATCCCAGACACGAAGCCGGGAAAACACCTCGATGGCGCGTTCGCGCGCGCTCACCCCGGTGAAAAGATCACCCAGGTCCAGCGCGTGCTCGGCCACGAACCGCAGCTCTCCCGGGTGGTGCATCTCCACGTGGGCGATGCGTTCGGCAATCTTTTCCAGCACCGGCTTCGGGTACCTGAGCTTCAGCACCCAGAAGGGGGTGAACAGGTGACGCAGCAGGCGCAGCATCACCAGCGACCCGACGCACCGCCGCCGCCAAAGCCGCCGCCGCCGCCGCGGAAACCACCCAGGCCGCCGCCAAAACCACCACGCCCCGCGCCGCCGCCGATCCCGCCACCGAAACCACCGGGCCAGCCGCCCCAACCGCCGCGACCACTCCGTCCTGCCTGGCGCAGCGCGCTGCGCCCGAGGCCCATGAACAGGCTCAGCAGGAAGGCCACCACGCCCACGCCGATGGCTGCGGCAATGATCTTCGACACCAGCCACACCAGGCCGCCCGCGGCGGCGCCGGTGGCCAGCGAACCCAGCGGCCGGCCCAGCATCGCGCGCAACGCTGCGCCTCCCGCCACCACGCCGAAGAACAATATCGGCAACAGGCCGCCGATGCGGTCGGCTGGCCGCTTCCACTGCCGGTCCGGTGGCGGCAGAGGCTCGCCATCCACCACCTGCATGATGCGTTCGACGCCGGCGTTGATGCCGCCGTGGATGTCGCGCTGGCGGAACAGCGGCTTGATGGTCTCCTCGATGATGCGGCGGGCGATGGCATCCGGCAGCACGCCTTCGAGGCCATAGCCAACCTCGATGCGCAGCGTGCGGTCCTGCAGCGCCACCAGCAGCAGCGCGCCATCGTCGACGCCCTCGCGGCCCAGCTTCCACGCCTCGGCCACGCGGATGGAGTAGGCCTCGATGGATTCAGGCCGGGTGCTATCCACCAGCAGCACCGCCACCTGCGCGCCCTTGCGCTGCTCGAAGGCGGCCAGCTTCTGCTCGAGCTCGGCCTGCTGGCCGGCGGTGAGCGTGCCGGTGAGATCGGTGACGCGCGCGGCCAGCGGCGGCAGCGGTTGCAGTTCCTGCGCGCCGGCAGGTGCAACCGCACCCGCCAGCGCCAGCACCACCAGCAGCGCACGCAACATCAGTTGCCGAAGTCCACCTGTGGTGCCGCGCTCACCGCCGCCTCGTCTTCCACGGTGAAGTTGGGCTTCACGTCATGGCCGAACATCTTCGCGGTGAGGTTGGACGGGAAGGAGCGCACGGTGCCGTTGTAGGCCTGCACCGCCTGGATGTAGCGCTGGCGTGCCACGGTGATGCGGTTCTCCGCGCCTTCCAGCTGTGCCTGCAGCTCGAGGAAGTTCTGGTTGGACTTCAGGTCCGGGTAGTTCTCGGTGACCGCGAACAGGCTCTTCAGCGCCTGGGTGAGCTGGCCCTGCGCCTGCTGGAACTGCTGCATGGCGGCCGGATCGTCGAGCAGCTCGGGCGTGAGCTGGATGGAGCCGGTCTTCGCGCGCGCCTCGGTCACGCCCAGGAGCACGGTTTCCTCCTGCGCGGCAAAACCCTTCACGGTTGCCACCAGGTTGGGGATGAGGTCGGCGCGCCGCTGGTACTGGCTCAGCACCTCCGACCAGGCGGCCTTCACCGCTTCATCCTGTGTCTGCAGGGTGTTGTAACCGCAACCGGACAGCAGCACGGCAACGCCCAGCAGGGCGAACTTCAGGACTCGCATGGAAGGTCTCCTCCTTTCCAGGGACACCACTTTGTGCGGACGCGAACCGCATCCTGCAAGAGGAATTGTTGCACGGACGACAGCACCGTGCAGGCTCGCCCTATCCCGAAAGGGATAGGCCGTTCCCCCTCGCCGGAAACCCTGCCGGCCCACCGTCCGGCGAATGGGCAGCAAGCCGGGTGAGCCGCACCATGTGCCCACGAGCTGACAACTCAGATGACCCGGCTGCAAGGGAGTGAACATGGCCACCATTCGTCCGAACCCGACCTTTCCCCCCCGCGCCGCCGTGCTGGCCCTGCTGGGCCTCACGGCTGGCGCACCCCTTCTGCTCACGGCCTGCAACCCCGACGCGGCGCAGGCCGCCGCAGCGCAGGCACCCTCCGCCCCGCAGGTGAGCGTGGCCGAAGTGCTGGAGCGGCAGATCACCACCTTCCAGGAATTCACCGGCCGCATCGAGGCGGTCGAGCGGGTGGAACTGCGCCCCCGGGTGTCCGGCTACATCGAATCCGTCGCCTTCCAGGAAGGCGCGGAAGTGAAGAAGGGCGACGTGCTGTTCATGATCGATCCGCGCCCCTATGAGGCCAGCCTCAAGCGTGCCCGCGCCGAACTGGCGCGTGCGCAGAGTGCGCACCGCCAGGCCCACACCGAAAAGGAGCGCGCGGAGAAGCTGCTGGCCTTGCGTGCGCTCTCGCAGGAGGAATTCGACGCCCGCACGGCCGGCAGCGAGCGCAGCGCCGCCGACGTGCAGGCAGCCCAGGCCGCGGTGGATGCCGCGGAGCTCGACCTTGCCTTCACGCGGGTGCGGGCGCCGATCAGCGGCGTGGTCGGCAAGGCGGAAGTCACGGCGGGCAACTTCGTGGCCAGCGGCGAGACACTGCTGACACGGCTGGTTTCCATTGATCCGGTGTACGTGCGCTTCGAGGGCGACGAGGCCGCCTACCTGCGTCAGGCCCGCCAGCAGCGCGAGCTGGGAGGACAGGCCGCCGCGCAACCGGTGTGGGTGGGCCTCGCCAACGAGGACGGCCATCCGCACAAGGGCGTGGTGGTGTTCACCGACAACGAACTGGACGCCCAGACCGGCACCATTCGCGCCCGCGCCAGGCTCTCCAACCGCGACCGGCTTTTCACTCCCGGGCTGTTCGCGCGCGTGAAGCTTGGCGAGGGCGCGACCCACCAGGCCATCCTCATCGAGGACCGCGCGGTGGGCACCGACCAGACGCGCCGCTTCGTCTACGTGGTGAAGGCGGACAACAGCCTGGAATACCGCCCGGTGGAGCTGGGTCCGCTGCACGAGGGCCTGCGCGTGGTGCGCGACGGCCTGGCGCCGGGCGAACGCATCGTGGTGAACGGACTGATGCACGTGCGTCCCGGAGTCACCGTGGATCCGCAGCTGGTGGCCATGCGCGCGCCGGCCGGTGAGGAGGACCGCAAGATCGTGGCGGGCAACAGGCCGTGAACATCTCGAAGTTCTTCATTGATCGGCCGGTGTTCTCGGGCGTGCTGTCCGGGTTCATCCTCATCGCCGGCCTGATCTCGCTGTCCCGGCTGCCCATCAGCGAATACCCTGAGGTGGTGCCGCCCTCGGTGGTGGTGCGCGCCACCTACCCCGGCGCCAATCCCCAGGTGATCTCCGAGACGGTGGCGGCCCCGCTGGAGCAGGAGATCGTGGGCGTGGAGGACATGCTCTACATGTCTTCGCAGGCCACGCTGGACGGCAACCTCTCCCTCACCGTCACCTTCCGCATCGGCACGGACATCGACCGGGCGCAGGTGCAGGTGCAGAACCGCGTGTCATCGGCGCTGCCGCGCCTGCCGGAGGAAGTGCGCCAGCTCGGCGTTTCAACCACCAAGACCTCGCCGGACCTGATGATGGCGGTGAACCTGGTGTCCACCACGCCGGGCCATGACGCGCTGTACCTGCGCAACTATGCGCTGCTCAACGTGAAGGACGAGCTGGCGCGGCTGCCCGGCATGGGCAGCGTGCAGGTGTTCGGCTCCGGCGACTACGCCATGCGCGTGTGGCTGGACCCGGAAAAGCTCGCCGTGCGCGGGCTTACCACCGGCGACGTGATCGGCGCCATCCGCGAGCAGAACCTGCAGGTGGCGGCGGGACAGATCGGCGCCCCGCCCTCCCCCGGCGCGGATTTCCAGATCGCGCTCGACACCATGGGAAGGCTGTCGAGCGAAGAACAGTTCCGCGACATTGTGATCAAGACCGGCGCCGGCGGCGAAGTGCTGCGCCTGGGCGACGTGGCGCGCGTGGAGATGGGCGCCAGCACCTATTCGCTGCGCGGCCGCGTGGACCGGGACGAGACCGTGACCATCCCCATCTTCCAGGCGCCGGGTTCCAACGCGCTGGAACTGGCCGCGCAGGTGAGATCCACCATGGACCGCCTGCAGCAGCAGTTCCCGGCCGGCATGAGCTACCGCATCATCTACGACCCCACCGTGTTCGTGCGCCAGTCCATCGACAGCGTGATCGTCACGCTGCTGGAGGCCGTGGCGCTGGTGGTGCTGGTGGTGATCCTGTTCCTGCAGACCTGGCGCGCCTCCATCATCCCGCTGGCCGCGGTGCCGGTGTCGGTGGTGGGCACCTTCGCGGTGCTGCATGCGCTGGGCTTCTCCATCAACACGCTGTCGCTGTTCGGCCTGGTGCTGGCCATCGGCATCGTGGTGGATGACGCCATCGTGGTGGTGGAAAACGTCGAGCGCCACATCGCCAATGGCCTGAAGCCCATAGAGGCGACCAGGAAGGCGATGAGCGAGGTGAGCCGCCCCATCATCGCCATCACGCTGGTGCTTACCGCCGTGTTCGTGCCGGTGGCCTTCGTGGATGGCCTCACCGGGCAGTTCTACAGGCAGTTTGCGCTCACCATCGCCATCTCCACGGTGATCTCGGCGTTCAACTCACTGACGCTGTCGCCGGCACTGGCGGCGCTGCTGCTGAAGCCGCATGGCACGCAGCCGGACCGCCTCTCTGCCTGGCTCGACCGGCTGCTGGGCGGCTTCTTCCGTCGCTTCAACCGCGGCTTCGAGGCTGCCGGCAACACCTACCAGCGGGCACTGGGCCTCACCGTGCGCCGCACCGGCATCGCCATGGTGCTGTACGTGGGCCTCGCCGCGCTGGCCGCGCTGGGCCTGGGCAAGGTGCCGCAGGGCTTCATTCCCGGACAGGACAAGCTCTACCTGGTGTCGGTGATCCAGCTGCCGCCCGGCTCCTCCATCGACCGCACCGAGGAGGTGGTGAAGCGCGTGGCGGAAATCGGCCTTGCCGAGCCGGGCGTGGAAGGCGCGCTGCAGTTCGCCGGCATGTCCCCGAACAACTACAACACCAGCACCAACTCGGGCCTGGTGTTCTTCGCGCTGAAGCCGTTCAAGGACCGCGAGGATCCCGCGCAGGCGGCCAATGCCATCGCCGGCACGCTGAACGCGAAGCTCTCGGGCATCCAGGAAGCCTACATCGGCGTATTCCCCCCGCCGCCGGTGCAGGGCCTGGGCAGCATGGGCGGCTTCAAGCTCAATGTGCAGGACCGCGGCAACCACGGCGCGGAGGCGCTGTACAAGGCCACGCAGGAGGTGCTGGCGAAGGCCGCGCAGGACCCGGCGCTGGCCGGCGTGTATTCCACCTACCAGGTGAACGTGCCGCAGGTGCGCGTGGAGGTGGACCGCGTGAAGGTGAAGCAGCAGGATGTGCGCATCACCGACGTGTTCCAGACGCTGCAGGCCTACCTGGGCTCGGCCTACGTGAACGACTTCAACCGCTTCGGCCGCACCTGGCGGGTGATGGTCCAGGCGGATGCGCCGTTCCGCAACGACATGAACGACATCCTGGCGCTCAAGACGCGCAATGCACGGGGCGAGATGGTGCCGCTGGGCTCGATGGCGACGCTGGAGCGCAGCTTCGGGCCGGACTTCGTCGAACGTTTCAACGCCTACCGCTCCGCCGACATCACCGGCGGCGCGGCACCCGGCCACAGCTCCGGCGAGTCACAGGCGGCGATCGCGCGCATCCTCGACGAGACCCTGCCGCAGGGCATGAGCTACGAGTGGACCGAGCTGGCCTACCAGCAGCAGACCGCCAGCGGCACCGCGCTGCTGGTGTTCCCGCTGTGCGTGCTGTTCGTGTTCCTGGTGCTGGCCGCGCAATACGAAAGCCTGAAGCTGCCGCTGGCCATCATCCTGATCGTGCCGCTGGCGCTGCTGTCGGGACTGGCCGGCGTGCTGCTGCAAGGCAGCGACAGCAATGTGTTCACGCAGGTGGGATTCCTGGTGCTGGTGGCGCTGGCGAGCAAGAACGCCATCCTCATCGTGGAATTTGCCAGGCACCTGCAGGAGGACCGCGGGCTGCCACCGATGCAGGCGGTGCTGGAAGCCGCGCGCCTCAGGCTGCGACCCATCCTGATGACCTCCATTGCCTTCATCATGGGCGTGGTGCCGCTGGTGCTCGCTGAAGGCGCCGGCGCGGAGGTGCGCCAGGCGATGGGCGCCACGGTGTTCGCCGGCATGATCGGCGTGACGCTGTTCGGCCTGTTGCTCACGCCCGTGTTCTACCTGCTGGTGCAGCGCCGCCGCGCCGCTGCCAGCGCGCCGGTATCACTGGAGGCAAGCCATGGCCACACGTAACCTGATCCCCGCCGTCGCCGCCGCCGTGCTGGCGGCGTGCGCGGTGGGCCCGGACTACCGCACGCCTGATCTGTCGCTGCCGCAGCAACTGGAGGGCAGTGCCGAAGCTGGCGTGCGCGAGGCGGATGGGGCCAGCCTCGCCACTTTCTGGACACAGTTCGGCGATCCGGTGCTCGACGGGCTGGTGCAGTCGGCGATGTTCGCCAACCACGACCTGCGCATCGCGCTGTCACGATTGAACGAGGCGCGCGCGTTGCGCGGTGCCGCCCGCCTCGACCTGGGCCCCACCGTGATGGTGAATGCCGGCTACAGCGAAGGCCGCCTCGCAGAGTTGGAGTCCCGCGGGGGCCCGCGCGACGTGGAGGGCTACGACGCGGGCTTCGACGCCACCTGGGAACTGGACTTCTTCGGTCGCAGCCGTCGCGCGCTGGAGGCAGCCAATGCGCAGCTGGGCGCGGCCGAGGCCGGGCTGCGCGACGTGCAGGTATCGGTGGCGGCCGAACTATCGCGCAGCTATTTCGAGCTGCGGGGCAACCAGCAGCGCCTTGAGGTGGCCCGCCGCAACGTGGCCAACCAGGCCGAAACGCTGCAGCTCACGCAGGCGCGGCTGGAAGCCGGCACCGGCACGGAGCTGGATACCTCGCGCGCCGCCGCGCAGCTTGCCGCCACGCGCGCCTTCATCGCTCCGCTGGAAGCCGCCGTGGCGCGTGCCATCCACCGCATCGGCGTGCTCTCAGGGCAGGACCCGGGCGCATTGCGCGCGCAGCTTGCCCTGCCGGGCGAACTGCCCGCGGTACCGGAGTTCATTCCGGCCGCCAATCCGGCGGAGCTGCTGCGCCGGCGCCCGGACATCCGTGTGTCGGAGCGGCGCCTCGCGGCGGCCACGGCGCGCATCGGGGTGGAAGTGGCCGACCTCTTCCCGCGCGTAACGCTCACCGGCGGCGCGGGTTACAGCGCGGCCAGCCTGGATGCGCTGGGCGACCCGGGCAGCGGCCGCTACCGGATTGCCCCCGGCCTCTCCTGGGCGCTGTTCGACCTGGGCCATGTGCGCGCGCGCATTGCCGCCGCCCGCGCCCGCGGCGAGGGCGAGCTGGCCGCCTATGAGCAGGCCGTGCTGCTGGCACTGCAGGAAACCGAGGATGCACTGGTGACCCACGCCCGGGCGCGGGAGCGGCTTGGGCAGCTCTCCCTGGCCGCCGAGGCCAGCGGCACGGCGGCACGGCTGGCACGGCTGCGCTACGAGAACGGCGTGGTGGACTTCCTGCAGGTGCTGGATGCCGAACGCACCCTGCTGCAGGCCGAGGACACCCTGGCCCAGGGCCGCACCGAGGCCGCCACCAGCCTGGTGGTCCTCTACAAGGCGCTGGGCGGGGGCTGGCCTGCGCCGGCGGGCGGCGGATGACCTACACTTGAGGCAATGAAGGCGTGCCACGGCACTTCACCGATCCCGAGCAGCCCATGAACGCGGTCTCACCGACATCCTGGTGCGCCAACGCCGCTCCCTGGCGCGAGCAGCTTCTCTCGGCCACGGCGCAGGCCAGCCGGCTGCTGCTGGAATCCTCCAACGTGATGTCGCGCATGCCCGAGGTGCTGCAGCTCATCGGCGAGGCCGCCGAGGTGGATCGCACCACGCTGGCCCTGGTGGACATCTGCGATGGCGGCGAGCGCTGGCTGGAAATCCGCAGCCAGTGGACGGCGCCGGGCATCGACCGCGACGGCAGTGCCGGCAGCAGCGGCATCTGGCGCCCGCGTCGCCTCGACTGCTTCTGCACCGAACTGCAGGCCGGGCGCAGCGTCTACCTGTGCAGCGAGAGCTGGCCCTCGGACATTTCCATCGCCAGCCAGGACGCGAAGAGTTCCATCATCGTGCCGTTCATGATCGACGGCGAATACGGCGGCGTGGTCGGTTTCGACTCGCTGCGCCAGGAACGCCGCTTCGACACCGCGGTGGTCTCGGCGCTGGAGATCGCCGCCAGCGTGATCGGCGCGGCGCTGCAGCGCGAGCGCCTGCTGGAGACCATGCGCCGCGAGCGGGAAGAGGCCGCCGAGCAGCGCGTGGCCGAGCTCGCCCGGGCCAACGCGGCGCTGCGCAAGAACCTGGAGCGCCTGGCCGGCCAGCCGGCGGAGTTTTTCAGCCACCTGCTGCTGGAAACGCTGCGCAATGCCGGCGCCGAGGCGGCCACCGCCGTGGTGCGCAGCCAGGAGTCCGACGACTGGGTGGTGGTGTGCCACTCGCGCGACGGGCGCATTACCCAGGCCGATTTCGCCGCCAGCGTGCCGCTGCGCGATTCCACTTTCGTGCAGCAGATGGCGGTGCTGCGCGAGCCGGTGCACGTGCCGCTGGATGGCAGCGCGCCGCTGCCGGAATGGCCGGAGCTCATCGACTTCCACCGCCGGTCCGGGCACGGCAGCCTCTACATGCTGCCGCTGGTGTTCGGCGAGAGCAACCTGGGCGTGGTGGGGCTCGGGTTCCGCCGGCACCAGCCGCTGCGCTCGGAGCTGGCGGAACTGCTGGTGGCACTGGGCCAGCAGGTCACGCTGGCGCTGGGCCTGAAGCGGCTGTTCCACAGCGCGCGGCAGACCGCGGTGCTGGCCGAACGCAACCGCATCGGCCGGGAGATCCACGACGGACTCGCGCAGGCCTTCACCGGCATCCTGATGCAGCTCGCGGCTGCCGAGGAGCTGGCCGAGGGGTCGCCGCTGCAGTCCGTCCACCACCGCATCCGCGACATCGCGCGCGAGGGACTGACCGAGGCCCGCCGCTCGGTGCTGGCGCTGCGCGCGGACGAGCAGCCCCGTCCGGGCGGGCTGGAGATGGCGCTGCGCCAGCTGGCCGAGCGCTCCACGATATCCGGCCGCATCGTCTCTACCTTCCATGGCGGCGGTGCCACGGGACTGGCGCCCGAGCACGAGCATGCGCTGCTGCGCATCGCGCAGGAGGCGGTGATCAATGCCGTGCGCCACGCCGAGCCGCGCAACATCGAGATCCACCTGGGCAGCAGCGGCGAGGAGGTGATGCTGTGCGTGCGCGATGACGGCCGCGGCATGCGCGGCAGGCCCGAGCTATACGCCGGCCAGGGCTTCGGGCTGGCCAACATGCGCGAGCGCGCCGAGGCACTGGGCGGCCGCTGGGAGCTGGACAGCGATGCAGTCAGCGGCACGCGCGTCACCGTGCGCATCCCGCGCCAGTCACGGAGTGCGGCATGAGCTCCCCGGCGCCCATCCGCGTCATCCTCGCCGACGACCACCCGGTGGTGCGCGACGGGCTGGCCACCATCGTCAACCAGCAGAAGGACATGCAGGTGGTGGCCGAGGCCGATGACGGCGACGCCGCCATCGCCGTCTTCGAGGAACACCGCCCGGACGTGATGGTGCTCGACCTGCGCATGCCGCGCCGCGACGGCGTGTCGGTGGTGGAGCATGTGCTGGACCGGCACCCGAAGGCGCGCCTGCTGATCATGACCACCTACGACGGCGACGAGGACATCTTCAAGAGCCTGAGCCGCGGCGCCAAGGGCTACCTGCTGAAGGACGCCCCACGCCAGGAGATCCTCGCCGCCATCCGCGCCGTGGCTGCCGACCAGCCCTACACCTCCGGCGCCATCGCCGCCAAGGCCCTGCAGCGCATGGCGCGCCCCAGCCTCACGCAGCGCGAGCTCGACGTGCTGCAGCAGCTCGCCCAGGGACGCAGCAACAAGGAAATCGGCCGCCGGCTGGCCATCACCGAGGGCACGGCCAAGACGCACGTGAAGGCCATCCTCACCAAGCTGGATGCCATCAGCCGCACCGAGGCGGTGGCGGTGGCGCACAAGCGGGGGCTGATCCGCCTCTAGCGCGCCACCGGCGCGCCGGCCGCTCAGTGCAGCGTGGCCCAATTGAGGATGCGGATGTCCTCGGCGGGCAGGTCGAGGTTGCGCGCCAGCAGCGTGCGCAAGTCGGCCGCCTCGCGCTGCGGACGCAGCGCGGCGCGCAGCTCCACCACGCCCCGGTATTCGTCCGGCGCGGCAGGCATCTCGGCTGCCTCGGTCATGAAATGCGCGTAGTACTTGCGGGACATGGAAAAATAGCCCTCCATGGACAGGCTATTCCCGTGCCGTGCACGCCGCTGTGCGCGGCCGCACAGAACATCATCATATGGTGAAATGCGTTTTTCCCTGATTACACGCGCATCCGACACGCGCAATGCAGCGCATGCAGGTGCGCCGCGATGAGCCGCTACCGCCCTCCCTCGCGCCCGGGTTCGCGCTACATCACGCCCGCGGGCCACGCACGAATGAAGGCCGAGCTGGACCAGCTCTGGCGCGTGGAGCGCCCGCAGGTAACCGCAGCCGTGAGCGCGGCGGCCGCGCTGGGCGACCGCTCGGAGAACGCCGAGTACATCTACGGCAAGAAGCGCCTGCGCGAGATCGACGCGCGCGTGCGGCACCTGCGCAAAAGGCTGGACGGCATGGTGGTGGTGGACCAGCCACCCTCCGACCCGCAGCGGGTGTTCTTCGGTGCCTGGGTGACGCTGGAGCGCGGTGAGGATGGCGCCGAGCTGCGCTACCGCATCGTCGGGCCGGACGAGTTCGACATGGAAGAGGGTCACATCAGCATGGACGCGCCGCTGGCGCGGGCACTGCTGGGCAAGCCGCTGGATGCCGAGGTGGTGGTGAACGTAGCGGGCCGCGAGGCCCGCTACGTGATCACTGCCGTGGACTACGTGGCCTGATCAGACCACGCGCACGTTCTTGAACTGCCAGGGATCGGACAGGTCGAGGTCTTCGGCGAACAGGCGCTCCCGGTCGGCCAGCGGCGACCAGTCGGAATAGGCACCAGTGACCGTGCCCAGGTAGGGGCGGCACAGCTCCAGCATGCGCTTGTGGTCGAGTTCGTCGGGCTCGACCAGGCCGCGATCGGGGTTCTCGATGGCCCAGATCACGCCGGCCAGCACGGCCACGGTGACCTGCAGGCTGGTGGCATTGTTGTAGGGCACCAGCTTGCGCGCCTCCTCGACCGACAGCTGCGAGCCATACCAGTAGGCGTTCTTCTTGTGCCCGGCCAGCAGCACGCCGAGCTCGTCGATGCCCGAGGTGATCTCGTTCATCAGGATGCGCTTGCGCTCCTGCATGTTCCAGTTGCGCCCGGCCAGCTCGTGGATGGACATCACGGCCGAATCACACGGGTGGTAGGCGTAATGCGAGGTGGGCCGGTAGACCACATCGCCATGCTCCTTCACCGTGTAGTAGTCGGCGATGGAGATGGACTCGCTGTGCGTGATCAGGAACCCGTGGATGGGCCCGGCCTTGGGCGTCCAGGTGCGCACGCGCGTGGCGGCGCCCGGCTGGTTCAGGTAGATGGCCGAGCCGCAACCGAAATCGTGGCGCTTGGCATCGCGCGGGAAGTTGCGCTCATGCGAGCCCCAGCCCAGCTCCGCCGGCTGGCAACCCTCGGAGACGAAACCGTCCACCGACCAGGTGTTCACGAACTCGCCAACTTCCTTCGGGCGGTTGGTGACCTGCGTGTCGCGCTCGGCGATGTGGATCACCTTCACGCCCAGCGCGCGCGCCAGGGCGGCCCATTCCTCGCGATTGGCGGGATCGGGCCTGTCGGCCTGCACGCCGATGTCGCGTTTCAGGTTGAGCAGCGCCTCCTTCACGAAGTGCGAGACCAGGCCCGGGTTCGCGCCATGGGTGATGACGGCGGTGGGATTCTTCGCGGTGAGCTCGGTGCGCAGCGTCAGCGCATCCTCGCGCAGCGCGTAGTTGGTGCGGCGGGCCGGGGGCACGGTGGGATCGGTGTAGCCGCCCAGCCATGGCTCGATGCAGGTGTCGATGTACATGGCGCCGCGTTCCCAGCAGTGCTTGATCAGCGCGGTGCTGGAGACGTCGACCGACAGGTTGACGAGGAAGTCGCCGCGGCCCAGCAGGCCGTCGAGCACACGCCGGTAGTTCTCGCGCACCAGCGGCTCGACGATGAAACGCACGCCCAGCTGTTCGGCCTCGGCGCGCCCGGCCTCATCGGCGGTGACGATGACGATGCGCGAGGCGGGAATGCCGATGTGGCGGAGGAAAAGCGGCAGCACGCCCTGGCCGATGCTGCCGAAGCCCACCATCACGATGCGGCCGGGGAATTCCACGTGAACCTTGTCAGTCATTTCGTTGTCTGTACCTCATTGAGTGTCGAGCCTGTGCCAGCCGGGCGCGAGGGTCTTCCCGAAACCCGGCAGCGCTTCCACGCGCCGCAGCCAGCGGGCCAGCTGCGGGTAGTGCACTTCGGCAGGCAGGAAGCGGCTGGCCAGTTCCCGCGCGCCGGGTTGCAATAAGGCCCGATGCAGCACGCGGATGCAAGGAAAAATCGCGATGTCCGCCGCCGACGGGGCATCTCCCACGATCCAGTCGCCTTTCGACAGCCTGGCTTCGATGGTGCGCGCTTCGCCGGCCACCGTGTGCATGGCGCGCAGCAGCGCGGCCTCGCCGAAACGCGGCGCCGGTTTCACCAGCTCGCCCACCAGGCGCATCAGGTCGGCCTCGGTGTAGGCCTGGAATTCGTTGATCACGCGCATGATCACGCCGGCCTCCTCGGGGCTGTTGCCGAACAGCGGCGGCGAGGGGTACTTGAGGTCGAGGTAATAGAGGATGGCCAGCGACTCGAACACCACGTAGTCGCCGTCGCGCAGCACCGGCAGGCGCCCGCGCGGGTTCATCGCCATCAGCTGCGGCGACTTGTGCTCCTGGAAATCCGTCTGCAGCAGGTGGCTGCGCCACTCCAGGCCCTTCAGCTGCAGGGCGAGCAGCACGCGCCAGCAGTAGGGGCTGCCGCTGCCCCAGTACACGTCGATCACCGCGGGATTGTAGCGGCGAATTGTGCCCGGCGCCGCGCGGCCCCATCATTCGCGGATGAGCGACACGAGTGTTCTCCCTCCCCTGGTTGATGCCGCAGGATTTGCGGCACTGCTCGACTCGCCGGGTCTCATCGTGGTGGATTGCCGCTTCGACCTGGCCGATCCCGCGCAGGGGCTGCGGGAGTATGAATCAGGCCACGTGCCCGGCGCGGTGTTCGCGTCGATGGACCAGGACCTGGCCGCGCCGCGCGGCCCGCGCTCCGGGCGGCATCCGCTGCCTTCGCCCGCGGCTTTCGCGCACCTGCTGGGCCGCTGGGGATTCACGCCCGATTCGCATGTCATCGCCTACGACCAGGCCAGCGGTGCCGGCGCCGCGCGGCTGTGGTGGATGCTGCGCGCCCGCGGCCATGCGCGGGTGCAGGTGCTCGACGGCGGCTGGCAGGCATGGCTGGCGCAGGGCGGCCCGGTTTCCAGGAGCGCCCCCGCGATCGCACCCACGCAGGTTTCGCCGCGGGAGTACGCCGGCGTGCTCGATGCGGCCCAGGTCGGGGAGGGACTGGCACGGCAGCAGATCGTGCTGGTGGATGCGCGGGCCCCGGAGCGCTTCGCGGGACGCAGCGAGACCATCGACCCGGTGGCCGGCCACGTGCCCGGCGCCGCCAACCATCCCTACACGCACAACCTGGATTCCACGCAGCACTGGCTTGCGCCCGCCGGACTGCGCCAGCGCTGGGCGCCCCTTGTGCAGAAGGCAGCCAACCGGCCCATGGTGATGATGTGCGGCTCTGGCGTCACTGCATGCCACAATCTGCTTGCGCTCGAGCTGGCCGGCCATGCCGACACCCGCCTGTACGCAGGCAGCTGGAGCGAGTGGATCACCGATCCGGCGCGGCCGGTTGCCACGGGAGAGGACGCTTGAACGCCGACATGCGCGGAACGCCGGCCCCGAATGGCTGGAGCATCGAAGACTCGCTCGAGCTCTACCAGATTCCGGCGTGGGGCAAGGGCTACTTCTCCATCAATGCCGCCGGCAACCTGGTGGTGCGGCCGGACACCACGCCCGAGCACGAGATCGACCTCAACGAGGTGGTGAAGGGCCTGCAGGAGCGCGACCTGCGTGCCCCGCTGGTGCTGCGTTTCTCCGGCATCCTCAAGCACCGCCTGCAACGCCTGCACGACGCCTTCGCGCAAGCCATCGCAGAGAACGAATACCAGAACCGCTACGCCGCCGTGTTCCCCATCAAGGTGAACCAGCAGCGCCTGGTGGTCGAAGAGGTGTACCGCTACGGCAAGCCGCATGGCTTCGGGCTGGAGGTGGGTTCCAAGCCCGAACTGCTGGCCGTGATGGCCATGACCGAGGACTCACCCGAGCGGCTGATCGTCTGCAATGGCTTCAAGGACTCCAGCTACATCGAGGCGGTGATCCTGGCCACGCGGCTGGGACGCACCATCATCCCCGTGGTGGAGAACTACGCCGAGCTCGACCTCATCCTCAGGCACGCCGCCGCGCACAACGTGCGCCCGCGCATCGGCGTGCGGGTGAAGCTGGCCAGCGAGGGTTCGGGCCGCTGGCGCGACTCGGCCGGCGACCGCTCCAAGTTCGGCCTGTTCGTCACCGAGATCCTCGACCTGCTGAAGGTGCTGCGCGAGCGCGACATGCTCGACTGCCTGCAGCTGGTGCACTGCCACCCGGGCAGCCAGCTGCAGGACATCCGCCGCGTGAAGGACGCCATCAACGAGCTGGCGCAGGTGTATGCGGAGCTGGCGCGCCTGGGCGCGGGCCTGAAGTACATCGACGTGGGCGGCGGCCTGGGCGTGGACTATGACGGCAGCGGCACCAACTTCTCCTCCTCGATGAACTACACGCTGGTGGAGTACGCCAACGACGTGGTGTACCGCATCGCCAGCGTGTGCAATGCACGCGGCCTGCCCCATCCGATGATCGTCAGCGAGTCAGGCCGCGCCATCGCCGCCCACCACAGCGTGCTGGTGTTCAACGTGGTGGGACGCTCGGCGCTGGACCGCTTCGCCATCGGCAAGGCGGACCTCGAGTTGCCGCCGGACGCGCCGCGCCCGGTGCAGGACCTGGTGGAAGCCTGGCGGGGCGTCGGGCCGCGGCGGCTGGTGGAGTGCTACCACGACGCCGTGACGGCGCGTGATGAAGTGCTGCAGATGTTCAAGCTGGGCCTGCTGTCGCTGGAATACCGCGGCCTGGCCGAGCGGCTGTACTGGGCCACCTGCACCAAGGTGCGCGATGCCGCGCGGCGGCTCGACGAGATCCCGGAGGAGCTGGCGGAGCTGGAGGGCATCCTCTCCGACACCTATTTCTGCAACTTCTCGGTGTTCCAGTCGCTGCCGGACAGCTGGGCCATCGACCAGCTGTTCCCCATCGTGCCGGTGCAGCGCCTCACCGAGCAGCCGGTGCGCAAGGCGGTGCTGGCCGACATCACCTGCGACTCCGACGGCAAGATCGACCACTTCGTGAGCCTGCGCGACGTGAAACGCACGCTGGAGCTGCACCCGCTGCGCGAGGGCGAGGACTACCACCTGGCCGCCTTCCTCGTGGGTGCCTACCAGGAAACCCTGGGCGACCTGCACAACCTGTTCGGCGACACGCACGTGGTGCACATCCGCGCGCATGACGAGGGCGGCTGGTGGATCGAGGAGATCGTCAAGGGCGACACGGCCAACAAGGTGCTCGAATACATGGAATACGACGTGGCCGAGCTCTACCCGGCGCTGGCGCGCGACTGCGAGCGCGCGGTGCGCGAGGGCCGCATGACGGTGGCCGAGAGCCAGGCGCTGAAGCGCTTCTACGAGACGGAACTGGACGGGTACGCGTACCTGGAGCCCTGAGGCTCACCACATGTCGCGCAGGCGCCCGGTGGCGTCGATGCTCACCGGATCCTCCGCCGCGGCCAGGCGCGAATCGGAGGCCCGCGCGCTGACGAAGGAAGCCTGCTCGAAGCACTTCATCACCTTGTCGGTGACGAAGCGGCTGCGGCCGCCATAGACATGCGCGTCGCCGCGCGGAGACTGCTGGGTGAGCGGGAACTTCAGCGGCTGGATCAGCTGCAATTCGTTGCGGGCGCGGGTCATCGCCACATACAGCAGCCGCCGCTCCTCGTCGATCTGTTCGGGCTTGCTGGCGAATTCGTTCGGGAAGCTGCCGTCCACCACGTTGAGCACGTACACCGTGTCCCACTCCATGCCCTTGGCCGAGTGCACGGTGGACAGCACCAGGTAATCCTCGTCGAGGTTGCCCTTGCCCGACAGGTCGCTGGTGGACTGGGGCGGATCGAGCGTGAGCTCGGTGAGGAAACGCTCGCGGCTGGGGAACTGCTGCGAGAGCTGGTCGAGCTGGTCCAGGTCGCCGATGCGCGTGTGGAAATGCTCGTAGATGCGCTCCAGGTGCGGCTGGTACCACTCGCGCACCTGGCGCACCTGGCCCGGCCAGGGGCGGCCGGGCTCGGCGAGCTTTTCCATCAGCCCGGCCAGGCGGCGGAAGTCGCGCTCCACGGCGGCGGGCACCTTGATGCCGGCCAGCGACTTCAGCGAGCCGCCGGCCTCGGCCAGGGCATCGAGCGTCCAGCGCGCATTCACCGGCCCCATGCCGGGCAGCAGCTGCAGCGCGCGGAAGGCGGCCAGGTCGTTGCGCGGGTTGTCCGCCCAGCGCAGCACCGACAGCATGTCCTTCACGTGCGCGCCCTCGAGGAACTGCAGGCCGCCGTATTTCACGAAGGGAATGCGGCGGCGGGCCAGCTCCACCTCGAGCAGGTCGCTGTGGCTGCCGCTCCTGAACAGCACGGCCTGGCGGCGCAGGCCCACGCCGCCCTCGCGTCGCTGCAGCACCTGCTGCGCCACGTATTCGGCCTGGGAGTCCAGGTCATCCACGGTGACGAAATGCGGCGCGGTGCCGCCGGGCCGGGTGGCCAGCAGGTGCTTGCGGAACTGGCGCGGCGCCTCGGCCATCAGCGCGTTCGCGGCGTCGAGCACGGACTGCGTGGAGCGGTAGTTCTGCCCCAGCGGGATCACCTCGGCCGCCGGCGTGAAGCGGTCAGGGAAGCCCAGGATGTTCTCCACCGTGGCGGCGCGGAAGGCATAGATGGCCTGCGCGTCGTCGCCCACCACGGTGAGGCCGGCGCCATCCGGCTTCATGGCCAGCACGATGTCTGCCTGCAGCTTGTTGGTGTCCTGGTACTCATCGACCAGCACGTGGTCGAACTGGCTGCCCACGTGCCGCGCCAGCTTCGGCTCGGACATCAGGATGCTCCAGTAGAGCAGCAGGTCGTCGTAGTCGAGCAGGCCCAGCTGCTGCTTGCGCGCCACGTAGGCGCGGTAGAGTTTCACCAGGTCAGGCTCCCACTGCGCGCACCAGGGAAACTGGTCGCGCAGCGTGTCGGCCAGCGGGCGGCCGGTATTCACGCGATGCGAGTAGATGGCCAGGCAGGTGTCCTTGCGCGGGAAGCGTTGCGTGGACTCCGCCAGCCCGAGCTCGGTGCGAATGGTGTCGAGCAGGTCCGCGGCATCGGCGCGGTCGATCACCGAGAAGGCCGGGTCGAGCTTCAGCTGCGGGGCGTAGTGGCGCAGCAGGCGGTTGCCCAGCGAGTGGAAGGTGCCTGTCCAGGTGAGCCGCTGCCCGATGAGGCGCGACCTGCCGCCCAGCGTGTCATCCAGCGACTGGCGCAGCACCTCCAGCGCACGGCGCCGCATCTCCACGGCCGCGCGGCGCGTGAAGGTGAGCAGCATGATGCGATGGGGATCCACGCCGTTCACGACCAGGTGCGCCACGCGATGCGCCAGCGTGCTGGTCTTGCCCGTGCCTGCCCCGGCGACCACCAGCAAGGGGCCGGCGCGCAGCGGCCCGCCCGGCACGGGCTCGCCGAAGCTCGCGGCCTTGCGCTGCGCCGTGTTGAGGGATTCCAGATGGGAGGGAACTGCGGACATAATCGACCGCAACTATAGCCAATGCGGTTTCCGCGTGCCTTGAGCCGTAGCGCATATCCAGCGCCTTGTCGCAACAACGCAGGTTAATCCATGAGTGAAAAGCAGACGGTGTTCAGCGGCACCGTGATCTCCGTCAACGTCGAACAGGTGGCGCTGCCCAACGGCACCCGCGCGCGCTACGAGATCGTGCACCACCCTGGCGGCGCCGCCGTGGTCGCCGTGGATGACGGGCAACGGGTCTGCCTGCTGCGCCAGTACCGGCCGGCTGGCGGTGGCTGGGTCTGGGAACTGCCCGCGGGGCGCTTGGAGCCCCGCGAGCCCCCGGATTGCACCGCGCGGCGCGAATTGCGCGAAGAAGCCGGCTGCGAGGCGGAGAGCTGGGAATCGCTGGGCAGCATCCTCTCCTCGCCCGGTGTCTTTTCGGAAACCATCCACCTGTACCTGGCGCGCGGCCTCAGGCAGGGCGCCAGCAGCCATGAGCAGCACGAAGTGATCGAGGTGCACTGGGTGCCGCTGGCTGATGCGGCGCGTCAGGCGCTCAGCGGCGAATTGCGGGATGCCAAAACTGTGATAGGCCTCCTGCGCGCGATGAGCCACATGTCACAATGACAGGAGATCTGGTAGCGACTGGTATCTTCCTGGTGATGGGCAAGAAAGACGACAAGTTCTCGATGCATGTGCCGGAGGAAGACTCCGAGCGGCAGATGCCCGACCACCTGGAGATCATCGAGACCGGTCCTGGCGGCAAGCCGAAGAATCGCCTGCAGGGCGGCGCCTACGACCCCTACCAGAAGCAGGACCCGGGCTCCCCGGGCGACACGGCGCGCATCCGCAAGCCGCGCGTGGACCTGCGCAAGCTCTCCGAGTGGATCAAGACCACGCAGCAGGTGAAGGCGCTGCGCGAGGAAGACCTGCGCGAGGCCGCGCGCCTGGCCGGGAAGGGCGGCAAGCCCCGCAAGTAGTCAGGCCGGATGCAGCGGCCGCCAGCGCGCCCGTGCATCCAGCAGGCGCGGCAGGGCCAGCAGGCCCGCAGCCAGCGCGATCACCGCGGCATGTGCCCACCACAAACCCGGCACCGGCGGCAGTTCGCCGCGTTCCAGCAGCGTGCGGCCGCTGGTGAGCAGGCCCGCATGCAACGCGAACAGCAGCACTGCCAGCGGCACGCGCGCATGGCGCCCCTGCCGCGGGCGCAGCCGTGACAGTGGCACCGCGAGGAACCCGAGCACCAGCACGCTGGCCACCCAGCCGATGCGCCAGTGCAGCTCCGCCACATGGCGGGGATCGGTCGAGGCCAGCAGCACGCCGTTGGCCAGTCCGTCCACGCGCGGGCGCCCCGGCAGCCGCGCCTGCGGCACGGCGAGCCGTACCAGCTGTTCCCTGAAGCGGGTGATGCGCCAGTCCAGTCCGCCCGGCGTGCCCTCGTAACCCTCGCCGTCGAAGAGGCTCACCAGGATGAAGTCGCCCTCGGGCGCGATGCGGTAACGCGCCCGCTCGGCCAGCAGCACCTGCAGCCGCTGCGCACCGGCGCGGACAGGCAGGTCGCGCTCGATGAACACCTCGCGCAGTGTGCCGTCGGGATCGGCGGTGCGGAAGTGCAGCGTGGTGCCCTCGCCCACGTCGCGGAACTCGCCGGGCGCCAGCCCGCGCGTCACGGCGGTGCGCAACGCCGCCAGCCGCAGCGCCGCTACCTCGCGCGCGGCAGCGGGTGCATCGATGAAGGCCACCCAGGCGGCCAGCAGCGCCACCGGCAACACCACCGCCCCGGCAGCCAGGTAGAGCACGGAACGCGGCATGCCCGCCGCCTGCGCGGCGGTGACCTCGCTGTCGTAGTAGAGGCGTCCCAGCCCCAGCACGCCGCCGAGCACCACCGCGAAGGGCAGGATCACCCCGAGGTTGCTGCGCAGGGAGAGCAGCACCAGGCGCGGCACGCTGGCGCCGGGAATCTGCCCGTCGGCGGCGCGTCCCATCACGAAGGAGAACTGGTAGACCAGCAGCACGGCCAGCAGGATCACGGCCACCAGCAGGGTCTGCGCCGCGATCGCGCGCAGCACATGGCGGAAGAAGATGCCCCGCGCCGCCGCGCGCATGGCCTACCAGGGCGCGTCGGCGCGGCGCGCGTAGCGGAACCAGGGGTCGGATGGCCCCGGCACCGCAACGCCCGCTGCATCGCGCTGCAGCTCATACAGGGAGACGCCGTCGGCATCGAGCTCCAGGCGCTCTTCCACGCGCAGCGTCTCGCCGGTGCCCGGCGCGGAAATGCGGCAGCCGCTGCTGCCGCTGCCGGTGAAGCCGCCGCCGCTGCGCGTGACCAGGATGTCGCACCCCAGGCGCGGCTTCACGTCCTGCGCCAGCATGCTCTTGAAGAGGTCGCGGTTCAGGTGGCCGTCGCGCCAGCGCGAAGGCTCCACCAGGTCGGCCTTCGACAGCAGGGCCCGTTCGCCGTCCTCCGCGGGGCGCAGCACCAGCAGGTATTGCGCGAACACGCGCCGCGGGTCATCGGCGGCCATCTCCTGCACGTAGAAAACATGCCTGGCCACCTGCGCGGCCTGCACCGGCGCGATCACCAGGTGCACGGCCGGGTGCCCGCCACCGGTGCGCGACTGCGCCAGGTTGTCGTAGCTGCCGGGCAGCATGGTCGCCAGCTGCGTTGCGAAGAGTTCGCCGCGCTCCGGCTGCGAGGCGCACGCCGCCAGCAACAGGAGTGCACACCACAATGAATTCCTAACCACCATAGACCACCCGCCATTGCGCCGGATAAGTGAGGCCAAGCTTGACGATTGAATCGAGCAGCGCCGGATAGTCGCGCCCGGCCGCCGCCGCGGCGCAGGCGAAATCCTCCTCGCGGGCCAGGTGCGGGTTCGCATTGGCCTCCAGCGCGTAGACGCTGCCGTCCGCGCGCATGCGGAAGTCCATGCGCGCGTAGCCGGTGAGGCCCAGCGCGCGGTAGATGCGGCGCGTGAGCCGGTCGAGCTGGGCCTGCACGCCGGGCGGCAGGTCGCGCGCCGGGGCGCTGTCGATGCCGTAGCGGGCGCGGTACTTGGCGTCCCACTTCACCTTGCGCGTGGCGATGGCGCTGCCCTTGTCGGACATGCTGCCGAAGTTCAGCTCCCATACCGGGAAGGTGGTGATGCGCTGGTTGCCCAGCGCGCCCACGTACAGTTCCCGCCCCTCGATGTATTCCTCGACCAGCGCATCGGACTTGTGCTGTTCGATCACGAACTCCACCCGCTCCCTCAGCTGCCCGGCATTGGTCACCACCGAGGCCTGCGCGATGCCCTGGGAGGCGTCGTCGGTGCTGGACTTCACGAACAGCGGGTAGCGGATGCGGCGCGGGATCTTCACCTTCAGCTCGCGGCGGAACACCTGGAACAGGGGCGTGGGGATACGGTGGTACGCAAACACCTGCTTGCACAGCGCCTTGTCGCGCGACAGCAGCAGCCCGCGCGGATTGCAGCCGGTGTAGGGCTGGCGCAGCATCTCGAGGAAGGCCACCACGTGCTGGTCGTAGCTGACGATGCCGTCGAACTCCTCCAGCAGGTTGAAGACCACGTCCGGCTGCCATTCGGCGATGGTGGCGCGCAGCTCGGTGATGGTGTCGAGCACCCTCAGCGCGCGCACCTCGTGGCCGGAAGCCTTCAGCGTCTGGATGACGTCGAACTCGGTGCGCCACTCCCCGATGGCCTTGGCATCCTGCCCGTCGAGGGAATCGGGCGGCATCAGGGTCGGATGCAGCACCACCAGTACGCGCGAACGCTTCATAGGTTCAGTTGCGGACGCTCCCTTTCGCCGAACAGCCGCGCCATGCTGCCGAGCAGCCAGCGCGCGTGCGGCATCGCGTCCCGCTGCGACCCCCTGAGGTAAAGCCCCATATTATCCGCGCGCTCGATGGCGATGCGCAGTACCTGCTGCAGGTTATACGCTTCGGCCGCGCCCTGGCTGCCGGCCAGCAGCTCGCGGCGCCGGGCGCGCAGGAAGGTTGCCGCCCTGGTCAGCCCGGCGCGCGGCGGGCGCCGCGTGAACACGCGCAGCAGCAGCGTGTCGGATGCCTCGCTGCACCAGTCGGTCTGGCGGGCGAGCTTCTCGCGGTAGTGTTCGGCCAGCGTGCGCTGGTTCTTTCCCAGCGGCTCGATGTGCGCGCGGCTGGTGACCCGCGGCGGCTCGGTGGACAGCTGGCGCATCAGCTCGTCCACGTAGCGCAATTTCTCCCAGGCCGGCCAGCTCGCATAGCTGCGCCGCCAGTCCGAGTTCGGCTTCAGCCATACCGCGAAGGTCTCGGCGAAGTCCTCGGTGGGATGCGCCTGCGCGTACCAGTCGCCCAGGTGCTGCACGAAACGCCGGCTGCCCGGCCGCGCGCGGTAGGAATCGGGGTATCGCAGCGACGCCGGGCCGAACAGCTCGCGCCAGCGGGCGCGGCGGCGCAGGCGGTAGGCCGTGTCGATGGCGTGGCCCACCTCATGGCGCAGGATGCGCATCATCCACTTCTGGTTGCCCCCCTCCACCTGCCGCATCATGCGCCGCTCCAGCCGCATCAGCCGTGGATGGGCCAGGTAGAAGGGCACGGCGATGCCCGGCACGCCGTCGGGGGAGAACCACTCCTCGGCCAGCCACATGTGCGGGCGGAAGTTCAGGCCGCGCCGCGCCAGCTCGTCGTGCACGCGGTTCAGGCGCCGTTCCAGCGACGTGCCACGCAGCTTCAGCCCCAGGTCGCAGAAGCGCACCTGCAGCAGCTCGGTATCGGTCAGGCGCGACCAGTGCGCGCCGCCGCGCAGCTCACGTGTCCTGGGCATGCACCGGCTCCACTATCCAGTCGAGGATGTAGCGTTCCTGCGCTTCGGTTTCAGGCACGTGCGGCCACACGCCCGAACGGGCGTTGTGCTGCCACAGGCGGTTCAGCTCGGTCATGGCCTGCTGCGGAGCCTGGCCGCATTCCCTGAGGTAGCAGCCGATGGTCATGCCGGTGCGCCCGTAGCCGGCGCGGCAGTGCACGTAGACCGCCCCCTCCCCGGACAGCTCCTGTGCCAGCACCCGCTGGATGCGGCGCATGTCCGCCGGCTTCGCCGGCACGGAATGATCGGGAACCGGCAGGCGGTGCACCCTGGCTTCGGCAGGCAGGAAAGACCTGTAGTCAGGCATTTCCCCTTCCTGCGTCAGGTCGATGAAGGTGCGCACGCCGGCGGCCAGCAGCAGCTGCAGGCGGCGGCTGTGGCCGGCCACGCTGCCCGCACAGGGGTGCTCGCCGGCGAGCAGGCGGCCACGCTCCACCCAGTAGCTGTTGGCCAGCGGCGGTGGCGGCATCCTCATGCGTGCTCCCCCGGCGCCAGTCCCCTGAAGTCGAAGAGGCGGGTATCGGCCAGGGTGGAAGGCTCCACGTTGCGCAGCGCGCTGAAGAGGGTCTCGATGCGCCCGGGATGTTCAGCCTCCCACGCAGCCAGCATCTGCTTCACCTGCGCGCGCTGCAGGTTCTCCTGCGAACCGCACAGGTCGCAGGGAATGATGGGGAAACCCCGGGCGCTCGCATAGCGTGCGATGTCGCGCTCGGCCACATAGGCCAGCGGCCGGATCACGATGTGGCGGCCATCGTCCGAGCGCAGCTTGGGCGCCATGGCCTTCAGCCTGCCGCCGTGGAAGAGGTTCAGGAACAGCGTCTCGACGATGTCGTCGCGGTGGTGGCCCAGGGCAATCCTGGTCACGCCGTTCTCCGCCGCATAGCGATACAGCGCTCCGCGGCGCAGGCGCGAGCACAGGCTGCACATGGTGCGGCCCTCGGGGATCACCCGCTTCACCACGCTGTAGGTGTCCTGCTCGATGATGTGGTAGTCCACGCCCAGCGAGGCCAGGTATTCCGGCAGCACATGCGCCGGAAAACCCGGCTGCTTCTGGTCCAGGTTCACCGCCACCAGCGAGAACTCCACCGGCGCGCTGCGCTGCAGGGACAGCAGCATGTCGAGCAGGGTCCAGGAATCCTTGCCGCCCGACAGGCACACCATCACGCGGTCGCCCGCGCCGATCATGGCGTAGTCCTCGATGGCCTTGCCCACCAGGCCGCGGATCTGCGCGGCCAGCCGGCGCTTGGTGGAAGACAGTGGCGGCGGTGCGGCAACGACGGCTTCGATGCTCACCGTGCCTCCTCCAGGTAACGTGCTTCCAGGTAGCGCAGTGCGGGTGCGGCGGACAGCGGCCGGCCGGTGACTTCCTGCGCCAGCTCGCCCGGACCGAGCCGCGCGCCGGCGGCGTGCACCTTCTCCTTCAGCCAGCCCGTCACCACGCCGAGTTCGCCGCGGGCAATGCGGGCATCCAGGTCCGGTGTCTGTGCACGCAGGCTCTCGTAGAGCTGTCCGGCAATCACCGCGCCGATGGCATAGGAAGGAAAGTAGCCGAAGGCGCCATGCGCCCAGTGCACGTCCTGCAGGCAGCCCTCGGCGGGATTGGCAGGCGTGACTTCCAGCCTGTCGCGCATGCCCTGGTTCCAGGCTTCGGGCAGGTCGCGCACCGCCAGCCTGCCATCAAGCAGGTCCTTCTCGATGGCGTAACGCAGCAGCACGTGCATGGGATAGGTGAGCTCGTCGGCATCCACGCGGATCGCCCCGCGACGCACCTGCGTGACCAGGCGGTAGAGGTTGCCCGGCTCCCATTCCGGCCCGCTGACACCGAAATGTTTCTCCAGCAGCGGCCGCAGCCATTCCAGGAACGGCCGGCTGCGGCAGATGACCATCTCGATGAACAGCGCCTGGCTTTCCTCCAGCGCCATGCCGCGGGCGCGGCCCACCGGCTGCGTGTACCAGGCCTGCGGCACGCCCACTTCGTACAGCGCATGGCCGGTCTCGTGCATGGCCGCCAGCAGCCCCTTGAAGGGATCGGCCTGGTCGAAGCGCGTGGTGACGCGGATGTCGCCGGCCACGCCCTCGGTGAAGGGATGGTCGCTTTCATCCAGGCGGCCGCGGCTGAAGTCGAAACCGAATGCCTTCATCAGCTCCACGGCCAGCGCGCGCTGGCGGCCGGGCGTGAACTTGCCGGCCAGCGGCAGCGCCGGCGAGGCCTGCTGGCGTTCGATGGCCTCGCGGATCAGCGAGGGCACGCGCCGCGCCAGCGCGCGGAAGATGCTGTCAACCAGGGCGCTGCGCATGCCGGGCGTGTAGTCATCCATCAGCGCGTCATAGGGGGAAAGCTGCAGCGCCTGGCCCAGCAGCGCGGCCTTGTCGCGCACCAGGTGCAGCACCTCGGTGAGCACCGGCGCAAACAGGCCGAAGTCCTTCTTCTCGCGCGCCTCGGCCCAGCGCACCTCGGCCAGCGAGGTGGCGCGGGCCAGGCGGCCGATCAGCGACACCGGCGTGGCGATGGCATGGTCGCGCTGGCGCGCCATCTCGCGCAGGTTGGCGCGCTGCCACGCATCCAGCGTGGCGATGCCGGCCTGCGCACGCTCGATCAGCCGGCTCACGCGCGGCGAGGTGAGGATGTTGTGCTGTTCGATCTCGATGGCCGCCAGCTGTTCACCGCGCACGCCGGCGCTGCCGCGCGGCATCATCACGGCGGCATCCCAGCGCAACAGCGACAGCGCGCCACTGAAAGCGTGCAGACGCTGCCACTCCTGTTCGAGCTGTTTGTAGGGGGTGGCGGCCATCGGGGGTGTCCCCGCGGCGAGGGGCCGCGGGGCAGTCGCCCATTCTAGCGAGGACGGCCGGGGGACGCCGGAACAACTGCCCAGGCAGCCGCTTCGCTCAGTGCGGGGCCGCCTCCGGAGCCACCAGGCCCGGCTGGGCGGCCTGGCCGACCTTCAGCCGATCGATGAGCCGCGACAGGTACTGCGGCGAGCGGGTATTGCGGGCGATCTTCAGGTAGAGCGCCGGCACCAGGAACAGGGTCAGGGCCACCGCGAACAGGGAGCCGAAAAGCACGGTTGCGCCGATGGACTGGCGGCTCTCGGCGCCGGCGCCGGTGGCAATGGCCAGCGGCACCGCGCCCGCCGCCGTGGCCAGGGTGGTCATGACCACCGGGCGCAGGCGCGTGACCGAGGCCTCGATGATGGCCTCGACAAACTCCACGCCGCGGTCACGCAGCTGGTTGGCGAACTCCACGATGAGGATGCCGTTCTTGCTGGCGATGCCGATCAGCATCACCGCGCCGATCTGGCTGAAGACATTGATGGAGGAGCCGTACAGCCACAGCCCCACCAGCGCGCCAGTCAGCGCCATGGGCACCGCGGCCAGGATCACCAGCGGGTGCACGAAACTCTCGAACTGCGCCGCCAGCACCAGGTACACGATGAGCAGTGCGAAGGCGAAGGTGAGCATCAGGCCGCCCGAGGAGCGCTTCAGCTCGCGCGACTCGCCGTCGTATTCGATCTGGATGGGTACCTCGCCCTGCTGCTGGCGCACCACGTTTTCCAGGTAGTCCAGCGCATCGCCGAGCGCATATCCCGGCCCGAGGTTGGCGCTCACCATCACCGAGCGCAGGCGGTTGAAGCGGCGCAGTTCCGAAGCCGCGCCGGTCTCCTGGATGGAAACCACGCTGGCCAGCGGTACCAGCTCGCCGCTGCGCGCGGAGCGCACGTAGATGTTGTCCAGGTCGCCCACCGAGGCGCGCTGTTCGTCGCGCGCCTGCAGCACCACGTTGTATTCATCGCCGCCCATGGGGAAGGTGCCCACCACGCGCGAACCGAGCATGGTCTCCAGCGCGCGCGACACGTCGGTCACCGAGACGCCGAGGTCGGCGGCCTTGTTGCGGTCGACCGCCACGCGCAGCTGCGGCTGGCGCTCCTCGTAGTCCATCTCCAGGTTGGTGAGACGCGGGTTCTCCCCGGAGGCAACAGCGATGACCTTGTTGGCCACCTCGGCAACCTGCTGGAACTCCGGTCCCTGCAGCACCACCTGCACCGGCTTGCCGGAGCCGCCCAGGCCGCCGGGCGTGCGGGGCACCACGCGTGCGCCCGGGATGTCGCGCGTGCGCGCCTGCAGGCGGGCCACGATCTGCTCGGCGGTATCGGGCCGCTCGCCCCAGTTCTTCAGCGGCATGAACACCATGCCATTGCTCACCGAGGCCTGGTTGTTCCAGTTGCCGGTGCGGCGGATCACGCGCGTGGCATTGCCGCGCTCCACCTCGTCGTAGGCGATGGCCGCCACCAGCTCGAGCTGGCGCTGGGTGTATTCCATGCTCGAGCCTTCCGGCGCCTGCACCATGATCTGCACGCGACCGCGGTCCTCGCGCGGGGCCAGCTCGGTGGCCAGCTGCATGCCCTTCCACGGCCAGCCCACCACCAGCAGCGAGATCAGCAGCACCGCCGACAGCCCGGCCATGGACAGCAGCAATACCGGCCGCGCACCGCCCAGGGTCCAGCGCAGCATGTTGCCGTAGGAGCGGGCGCAGGCCTGGAACAGGCGATCAACCCCCGCTGCCAGCCGGCCGCGATGGATGCCATTGGCGAACAGCCTGGAGGTCATCATCGGGGTGAGCGTGAGGGCCACCAGCGCCGAGAACAGCACCGCCGCGGCGATGGACACGCCGAACTCGGAGAACAGCCGTCCCACGTTGCCCTGCAGGTAGGAGATGGGCAGGAACACCGACACCAGCACCAGCGTGGTGGCGATCACGGCGAAGCCGATCTCGCGGCTGCCGTTGATGGCCGCCAGCAGCGGCGGTTCCTTCAACTCTATGCGGCGCACGATGTTCTCGAGCACCACGATGGCGTCGTCCACCACCAGGCCGATGGCCAGCACCGCGCCCAGCAGCGTCAGCGTGTTGATGGAATAGTCCAGCGCCGCCATCACCACCGCCGCGGCCAGGATGGACACGGGGATGGTCGCGGCCGGGATCAGCGTGGCCCTGAGCGTGCCCAGGAACAGGAAGATGACCACCAGCACGATGACGCCCGTCTCGGCCAGCACCTTCATCACCTTCACCATGGACTCGCGGATGAACACCGAGTTGTCGATGTTCACCTCGAAGGTGATGTCCTCTGGCAGGCCCTCGCGGATCAGCGCGATCTCCTTCTTCACCGCCGCCGCCACGTCGAGCACGTTGGCCGTGGACAGCGGCGTGACCGGCATCAGCAGCGCCGGCCCCGTATCCGTGGCCGAGCCGCCGCGATGCGTCTCGGCCGCCAGCTGCACCTGCGCCACCTCGCCCAGCCGCACGAGGTAGCCATCGGCGCCGCGGCCGACCACCAGGTTGCGGAATTCCTCCTCGTTGCGCAGCGAGGTGTCGGTGCGCAGCGTGAACTCGCGCTGCTGCGACTCGATGCGCCCGGCTGGCAGCTCGATGTTCTCGCTGCGCAGCGCGTTCTCGATGTCGTTGACCGTCACCTGGCGGGCGGCCATCGCGCCCCGGTCCAGCCAGATGCGCATGGCGTAGCGGCGCGCGCCGTTGATCATCACGTTGGCCACGCCTGGCACCGCGGCCAGGCGGTCCACCAGGTAGCGCTCCGCGTAGTCGGTGAGCTCCAGCGCGTTGCGGGTGTTGCTGGAGAGGATGCCGAACAGCACCGCGTCGGCGCCGCTTTCCACCTTCTCGACCTGCGGCGGGTCGGCCTCGTCGGGCAGGCGGCGCATCACGCGCGTGACGCGGTCGCGCACGTCGTTGGCGGCAGAGTCGATGTTGCGGCTGGCATTGAACAGCACGTCGATGTTGGCGCGCTCGTCGCGGCTGCGCGAGGTCACCTTGTCGACGCCCTCCAGCCCGGCGACTTCGTTCTCGATGAGCTGCGTGATGCGGGTCTCGATCACGCCGGCGTTGGCACCACGATAGGTGACATTGACGCTGACCGCCGGCTGCTGGATGTCCGGGTATTCGCGGATGGACAGGCGCAGCGCCGCCATGATGCCCACGATGAGCAGCAGCAGCGACAGCACGGTGGCGAAGACCGGCCGCCGGATCGAGAGCTCGGAAATGATCATGACGGCTGGGAGGAGCCGGGCTGCAGGACGGGCGCCCCCGCTCCGCCCCCGGCGGCGCCGGGCGCTTCGGCTTCACGGACCAGCACCCCGTCGCGCAGCTTGAGCGTGCCCTCGGTCACCACGCGGTCGCCGGCCCGCAGGCCATCGGTGATCTCCACGAAGCCGGGTTCGCGCCGGCCCAGCGTGACCTCGCGCTTCTCGACGACCTCCCCGCGCACCACGTAGACGAACTGCCGTGCCTGCTCGGGCACCAGCGCTTCCTCGGGGATCACCAGCGCGGGCCGCTGGTCCTGCGAGAGCGCGACGGTGAGGAACATGCCGGGCTTGAGCGCGAGGTCCGGATTGGGCACGGCCGCCCGCACGGTCACCGAGCGGGAGGACGGATCCACGCGCGAGTCGACGCTGATCACCCTGCCGGTGAACTGCCGGCCGGGATAGGCATTGGTGCGCGCCACCACCGCCTGCCCGGCCTTCAGCGCACCCACCTCGGCCTCGGGCACGGAGAAGTCGACCTTGATGGTGCTGGTGTCATCCAGCGTGGTGACCAGCGTGCCGGGATTGATCAGCGCGCCGACGCTCACCCGTCGCAGGCCCACGTGCCCGGTGAAGGGTGCGCGGATGTAGGTGTCGGAAAGGCGCGATTGCGCCGCGGCCACGCGCGCCTCGTTGGACTTCATCGTGGCCTCGAGCTGCTCGTGCTGCGCCTTCGACAGCGCCTGCGTCGCCAGCAGCTCGCGGGCGCGGCCGAACTGGCTGCGGCTCTCTTCATAGGCCGCGGTGGCGGCTGCGAGGTCGGCCTCGGCAGTGCCGCGGTCCAGCTCGACCAGCACCTGGCCCCGCTGCACGGGCTGTCCGTCGGTGAAATGGATGGCCGTGACGATGTTGCTGGTCTTGGCCGTGATGTCCACGGCCTCGTTGGCACCGGCGGTGCCGATGGCCTCCAGCCCCACGTTGAGCTGGCGCTGGCGCGCCGGGGCGGTGACGACGCGGACCGGGGCCTGTGCGCCGCCCATTGCGGATCCGGACATGGCGTTGTTGTCCGCCGGCGTGTCGTGCTTGGACTCATAGATGGCCCAACCCGCGCACACCACGGCCAACGCGACACTGACGACTGCTACTACGGTGCGCGGCTCTGACATAGGCCGGCCATTATCGCACCCGTACCGCGGGGCGCGGGGCGGCAATTGGCATTCCCTGATGCCAACGCACACATCCGGCCCTGATGGGGGCTTATGGCGGGGCCAGCAGGGTTTCGAGTCCCGAAGGAGCGCCGCCCTCACCGACCCAGAACAGTGCCGATGTGCCGTCCGGGGACACCAGAAGCAGCCTGCCCGAGCTCGCCCAGGTGCGCGGCCAGGCGGAGTCCTGCGGGCCGGCGCCCAGCGTGAGGCCCAGGCGCAGCCAGTCCGGGGCGCGGGCCGCGAAGCAGCAGTGCACCGCGACCGCGCCGCGCCGGTGGTCCAGCAGCAGCGTGGCATCGTGCGCGGCCGTCGCGGCCCACAGCTCGCGTTCCAGCACCGCGGCGAAGCCAGCACCTTCCGCCACGGACACCACGGTGGCCAGCAGCTGTGCGGCTGCCACCGGCAGCATCTCCGGCACAGCGGGCGCCGCGGGCTTGTACACGGCGAGCGCGGCCTGGGTGAAGTCCGGACCCGAAGCAAGCTGGGCGGTGGAGGCGAAGGGATTCAGCGCCGGGAAACGGGGCCGCTCGCCGATGCCGCCGGCAATGCGCGCCAGCAACTCCCGCGGCGTGATGGCGCCGCGCTGGTCCTGCTTCCAGGCATCCAGCCACGCACCCACCGGCTGGTCGATGATGCCGGGGCGGCGCCGTTCCAGCGCATCGAAGACCAGCGGCAGCACCAGCACGGACAGGCCGCGACCATCGACGGGCTCTTCGGCGCTGGCACCGGGGCGCACCCATGCCTCGGTGACGCCGGCGCGATGGCGCAGCAGCAGTTGCGTCTGCGCAGTGGCGGCGGCGGCGGCGACTTCCGCCGTGGCCGGCGCCAGCTCCCACGGCGCGGCGCCGCCGCGCACCAGCGCACGCGGACCGGCGAGCTCTCCCGGCCACTGGCCTGCCGCCTCGTGCCACGCCCAGGCACGGCGCCAGAAGGGCCAGTGCGCGGTCAGCGCGCCCACGGCCAGGGAAGCTGTCACCAGCAGGACGACAGCGACGATCACCACCCCACGCTGCATGGCGACATGATACCGCTACACTCGCAGGATGCCCCTTCGCATCTGCTTCATCGCCTCGGAGGCGACGCCGCTGGCCAAGACGGGCGGCCTGGCAGACGTGGCCGGCGCGCTCATCCGCCACCTGCATGCAGATGGTCACGACGTGCGCGCCTTCATGCCGCTGTACAGCCAGGTCGACCGCAGCCGCCTCGACATCTCGCCCGTGGAAACGCTGCGCGCCATCCCCGTGCAGCTCGGCGGCCATGCCTTCACCTTCGACGTGCACGTGGCGCACCTGCCCGGATCCTCCGCGCTGATCCACCTGGTGGACGCACCGGCGCTGTATTCGCGCGCACGCCTCTACACCAGCGACGCCGACGAGCACCTGCGTTTCCTGCTGCTCACCCACGCCGCGCTGCTGTGCTGCCAGCGCATGGCCTTCGCCCCGCAGATCCTCCACTGCAATGACTGGCACACGGGCTTCGGCCCGCTGCTGCTGAAGACCACCTATGCCTGGGACCGGCTGTTCCATGGCACGCGCAGCCTGATGTCCATCCACAACATTGCCTACCAGGGCGTGTTCGGCGCGCACCTGGCCGGCGACACCGGGCTGGGCGATGCCGCGCACCTGCTCGATGGCGGCGAGCGCGCGGCCGGGCGCATCAATCCGCTGCGCGAGGGCATCGCCCATGCCGATGCGGTCAGCACGGTGAGTCCCACCTATGCACGCGAGATCCAGACGCCTGAATATGGCTACGGGCTCGACGGCCTGCTGCGCGCGCGCGCCGGCGTGCTCTCCGGCATCCTCAATGGCGTGGACACCGCCGACTGGGATCCGGCCACCGATGCCTTCCTGCCGCGGCACTTCGATGCCACGCGGCTGCAGGTGAAGGCGGCGCTGAAGCGCGAGTTCGCGGCCCGGCGCGGCCTGCGCCTGGTGCCCCGCCGCCGCGTGCCGCTGGTGGGCATGATCACCCGTCTCACCCCGCAGAAGGGCTTCGACCTGGTGATGCAGGTGCTGCCCGGGCTGCTGGCGCAGCGGGATTTCCGCTGCGCCGTGCTGGGCAGCGGCGATGCGGTATATGAGGAGTTCTTCCATTCCCTGGCGGCGCAGCATCCGGACCGGGTCAGCTTCCACGCCGGCTACAGCGAGGAGCTGGCGCACTGGATCGAGGCGGCCAGCGACATGTTCCTGATGCCCTCGATGTACGAGCCCTGCGGCCTCAACCAGATGTACAGCCAGCGCTACGGCACCGTGCCCATCGTGCGCCGCACCGGCGGACTGGCCGACTCGGTACGGCATTTCGATCCTGCCACCGGCGAGGGCACCGGCGTGGTGTTCAATGACTACGACACGGGCGCCGTCACCTGGGGCCTCACCACGGCGCTGGACTGGTACGCGAAGAAACCCCTGTGGGAGCGCATCGTGAGGAACGCGATGGCCGAGGATTTCTCCTGGGAGCGCCGCGTGGGTGAATACGCCGCGCTGTACGGGCGGATGCTGGCCGCGTGAAGCTCAGCGCAGTTTCAGCGTGCCGGAATGGTCGAAGGGAATGGTCTTGATCATGCCCTTGGCCAGCCGCACCTTGCCCAGCACGCGGTAGGTGGGCTCGCCGCGGTTGCGATCGCCGATCATGCGCAACACCGCCGCGGCGGCATTGGCGGTGACGTCGAGGTCGAACTCCGCCGAACCCATGGCCGGCACCTGGATGTCGCGGCTGGATTCGCCCGTGGCGAAGGTCTCGCCCGAGAGTTGCACCTCGTAGGTGATGCCGCGCACGGGCAGCTCCACGGCGTTGGGGTTGTGCACGCGCATCTTCACGCGCAGCTGCTGCTTGAGCAGGTCGCCGCTGAGCAGCCCGACCTCCATCACCTGCAGGCGTGGTGGCTCGAGTCTGGCGAGCGCGCAGCCGCCGAGCAGGGCCACGACCATGGTGGCGGCAAGGACGCGGATCCACATTGTTCAGCCCCCCCGGTTGTGCACGTGGATGAGGTCACGATAGCGCAGGGCCAGTGGCGCTGTCAGTGACTCCAGGTGCAGACGCCAGGTCCAGTTGCCGGAGCGGGTGCCGGGGCGGTTCAGGCGCGCCTCGCTGCCCAGGTGCAGCAGGTCCTGCACCGGCAGCACGGAGAGCACGGCCACCGAGGAGAGCACGCTGCGAAGCATGGCATCGGGCACCTCGTGGTCGGCGCGGCCGAGGAAACGGCGCACCTGGTCGCGGGCATGTTCAGGCAACGAGGCATACCAGCCCACGGTGGTGTCGTTGTCATGCGTGCCGGTGTAGGCGATGCTGTCGGGCTCGTGCATGTGCGTGAGGTGCGGGTTGGACGGATCACCGTCGAAGCCGAACTGCAGCACGCGCATGCCCGGCAGCGCGAAGGCCTTGCGCAGCGCCGTCACCTCCGGCGTGATCACGCCGAGGTCCTCGGCGACAAGCTCCAGCTGCGGCAGTCGCGCGCGCACCCTGGCAAGGAGCCGGTGCCCGGGCGCCTCGCGCCACTGGCCGCCCCGCGCATCGGGCGCACCGGCGGGAACTGCCCAGTAGGCCTGCAGCGCGCGGAAATGATCGATGCGCAGCAGGTCGAAGCGTTCGGCCTGCAGCCCCAGCCTCGTGAGCCAGAAGCGGAAACCGTCGCGCTGCTGCCAGGCCCAGTCATACAGGGGATTGCCCCACAGCTGGCCATCCTCGGAAAAATAGTCCGGCGGCACGCCGGCCACCGCCTGCGCCTCGCCATTGGCGTCGAGCTGGAACTGGTCGCGGTTCACCCAGGTGGCGACGGAATCCGGGGCAACGTAGATGGGCAGGTCGCCGAAGAGATGGATGCCGCGCGCGGCCGCATGCGCGCGCAGCGCGCGCCACTGCGCATCGAAACGCCACTGCGCACGGGCCAGCCCATGCATGGGCGTCGCCAGGCGTTTCGCGGCCGCGGCCAGCGCCACCGGCTTGCGATCACGCAGGTCCACGGGCCAGCGCCACCAGGGCAGCGCGCCCTGCTCGGCGCTGATGGCCTCGAACAGCAGGTAGTCCGGCAGCCAGGCAGCCTGCGTGGACTGCCATTCCGCGAAGTCGTCGGCATTGCCGGGATCGCGGGCATGCGGATCGAGCAGTTCCGGGTTGCCCGCGCGATCCGAGCGCGCCCAGTAGGGTGAGCCGGAGCGGTCCACCGGCACCAGCGGCAGCAACTGCCACACCGTGAAACCCGCGTCGGCCAGCCAGTCGATGAAACGCCGGCTGCGATCCCCCAGCGCGCCCTGCCCCTCGTGGCACAGCGCGGAGGCCGGCAGCAGGGCACCGGCGCGCCGGCGCACCAGTACGCGCCCCGCGTTCATGACCGGCGCATCACGCCGCCGAGCTCCGGATCTCCCTGCCCGACGCTGATGGGCTGTTGCAGGTGTTCCGGGGGCTCGAGCCGCAGCGCGCGATACAGGCTGGTGAGCTGGTGGCGGTAGAGTTCGTCGAAGTCGCGCACGGCGCCGGCCGGGTTGTAGTCGCCGAACCACCAGAACCAGTCGGAGGCCTCGCAGGCGGCCAGCTGGCGTTCGGCGCGCGCCAGCTCCTCCGGTCCCAGGCGGCCCTGCGCCACCACTTCATCGTAGGCGCGCTTGGCCTCGCACAGCAGGTCCCAGCCGCGGTTCTTGTCCGGGTCTCCCATCCACGTGGACAGCGTGCCGTACACCCAGGAGCCCGGGCGCAGTTTCGGCAGCGCCGCCGGGGCGATGCCCTGCGTGCGATGGGCATCCACGCACTCGGCCAGCGTGGCCAGGCGCAGCCGCGGATGCCGGGCAAGCAGCGTGTACATGGCGGAGAGGAAGTACCAGCCGTTGCAGGGATAGTGCTCCCAGGCGTTCTCGCCATCCAGTGCCACGAGCAGCACGCGACCGGGTGCATCGGCCGTGCGCTCGGCAATGGCGGCCAGCTCGTGCGCGAAATTGGCCGCGGCGTCATCGCCATGCCAGCGCGAGTAGGTGAAACCGATGAGGTCGGAAAGCCCGTCATGGCGGAAGAAGCAGCGCAGGGCGCCGCCAGGCAGCGACCATGGCTGGTTGAGGAGTTTCTCGGCCGGCCCCTGTCCAGCGGGCACCTCGATGCCGGAAATGTGCAGCGAGGGATGCAGCACGGCGACGCTGGTGGCCAGGCAGTCGAACCCCGCGGCCTCGATGGCCGCCACGGCCGCCTCGCTCACCGCGCCTTCGGACGGCCAGCAGCTGCGCGGCCGCTGGCCGAACACGCGCACGTGGGACTCCACCGCCCGCTTCAGGTGCCAGGCCGCGCGTTCGGCACCGCCGGGATAGGCCGGGGCATGGGGGCGCGGCGCATGCGGCTCGCCCTCGCGCGCGGCGCCGAAGTCGATCAGCAGCGGCAGGATGGGATGGCTGAAGGGTGAAGTGGCCAGCTCGCAGCGCCCGGTCTCGGCCAGCGCGCGGTAGCGCGGCAGCACGCCGGCGAGCAGCTCGCCGACGAGCGCCAGCAATTCGCGGCGATCGGCGGCATCAAAACCCCGGGCCTTCGCTTCGAGCTTCGCGACGCGCGCGTCGCCGCGCCGCACCGATTCCCCCAGCCAGGCCAGGTGGTACCAGACCGACAGGTCGTGCAGGAACTGGTCGGACAGGTAACCGATGCGTTCCGGATGGTCCATGGAACGCGCGATTTCCACCAGCGCGGCAAAGGGTGGATGGCGCTCGATGAGGTTGTGGCGGTCGGCGCGCAGGCAGGCCTGCAGCAGCGACTGGCGCGCGGCGGCATCCTGCGGCAGTGGCGCATCCGACAGGGTGGCCAGCAGCGCGTCGGGCAGTGGCGCGCCGCCGTCGAGGCAGGCGCGCACGGCGGCGGCAAGGTCCTCGATCTGCTCCACCAGCACGGGCGTGAAATTGACCACGGCCTTCGCGCCGGGCACCTGCTCCAGGTGCGCGGCCATGTCCACGTAGTCCTTGATGACGTGCAGCCAGGTCCAGGGCAGCACGTAGCGGCCGGAAAGCGCGTCGCGGTACGGCGGCTGGTGCATGTGCCAGAACAGCACTACTGGCAGCCGCGTGTCGTTCATCCGCTCCGTGTGGCCGCCATCAGGGTTTCGGGAGTGACGAGCACGATGCCGCGCGGCGTGACGTCGAAGCGCTGGCGGTCGAGCTCCGGATTCACGCCGATCTGCATGTTGTCGACGATGTCGCAGTGCTCGTCGATGATGGCGTTGCGGATCACGCAGTTCCTGCCGATGCGCACGCCGGGCATGATGACCGAACGCTCCACCAGCGAGCGCTCGTCGACCCGCACGGCCGAGAACAGCAGCGACTCGCGCACCACCGCGCCGGAGATGATCGAGCCCCCGGCCACCAGCGAATTGATGGCCGTGCCGGTGCGGCCCTCGTCCGACAGCACGAACTTGGCCGGGGGCTGCTGCACCTGGTAGGTCCAGATGGGCCACTCCTCGTCATAGACGTTGAGCTCGGGCGACACGTGCACCAGCTCGAGGTTGGCCTCGTAGAAGGCATCGACCGTACCCACGTCGCGCCAGTAGTTCTGCGCCTTGGTGCGCACGTTGCGGAACGGGTAGGCGAACACCTGCAGGGATTCGATGGCCTTGGGGATGATGTTCTTGCCGAAGTCGTGCGCGGAATTCTCGTCGGCCGCGTCCTCGTGCAGCAGGCGCTCGAGCAGGTCGGCATTGAAGATGTAGATGCCCATGGAGGCCAGCGCCACGTCGGGGTTGCCGGGCATGGGCTCCGGTTCACGCGGCTTCTCGGCGAACCGGGTGACGCGGTTCCAGCCGGTGACCGACAGCACGCCGAACTCGCGCGCATCGGCCAGCGGCACCTCCACCACGCCCACGGTGATGTCGGCGCCCTTCTCCACGTGGTAGGCGATCATCGGACCGTAGTCCATCTTGTAGATGTGGTCGCCGGCCAGCACCAGCACGTGGCGCGGGCCATGCGCGCGCAGGTAGTCGAGGTTCTGGAAGACGCTGTCGGCCGTGCCGCGGTACCAGTGTTTGCCCACCTGCTGCTGCGCGGGGATCACGTCGACGAACTCGCCGAACTCGCCCCTGAGGTAACTCCAGCCGCGCTGCACGTGCTGGATCAGCGACTGGCCCTTGTATTGCGTGAGCAGGCAGATCTTGCGGATGCCCGAGTTCACGCAGTTGGAGAGCACGAAATCGATGATGCGGAACTTGCCGCCGAAGGGGGTGGCGGGCTTGCAGCGATTCTCGGTGAGGCCGCGCAGGCGCTCGCCCCGTCCGCCGGCCATGATCATCGCCATCGTGCCGCCCGTGAGGCGGCTGACGTAGCGTCCGGATGAAGTGCGCGAGGCGGTAGCCATTGCAGCTATATTTACCACAGGCCGCCTTCATAAAAGCGATGGTTCATGACGGATTCGACCTACACGCGGGAGGGTGACTCGACCACTCACGCCATCGCGATGGAACTGCGACGCGTTGCCGGCGGCCGGCACCACGATCCGCACACCGTGCTGGGAGTGCATGCCGCCGGCAGCGGCAAGGTTGTGCGCGCCTACCTTCCGGCCGTACGGGATGTACACATTGCCGGCGGGCCGGCACTGCGCCGGCTGGGCGACACGGATTTCTTCGAGGGAGAATTGCCCGGAGGCGCCGGCTCGCATCCGCGGCTGTGCTGGACCGATGCGCATGGCGCACGCCATGAACGCATCGATCCCTACAGCTTCAACCCGACGCTGCAGCCGGCGGACCTCGCGCTGTTTGCCTCGGGCGTGCACGTGGAAGCCTGGAAGATGCTCGGCGCGCACCCGGCCAGTTTCGATGGCATCGATGGCGTGCGTTTTGCCGTGTGGGCGCCGGATGCCGAGCGCGTGAGCCTGGTCGGGCCGTTCTGCGAATGGGATGGCCGCCGCCTGCCCATGCGGGCGTTGGGCAGCAGCGGCGTGTGGGAGCTTTTTGTTCCCGGGCTGCCGCTGGGCACGCTGTACAAGTTCGAACTGCGCAACCGGGCCAGCGGGGAAATCCTGGTGAAGACCGACCCGCACGCGCTGGCGATGGAACTGCGCCCGGCAACTGCTGCCATCGTCACCGATACGCACGCCTACACCTGGGGCGATGCCGCCTGGCTCAAGGCCCGCGCACAGCGCGACTGGCTGCATGCGCCCATGTCCATCTACGAGGTGCATGCCGGCTCCTGGAACCGCCACCCGGACGGGCGATTCTTCAGTTACCGCGAGCTGGCCACGGAGCTGCTGCCCTACGTGAAACGCATGGGTTTCACCCACATCGAGTTGCTGCCGGTCACCGAACATCCGCTGGATGACTCCTGGGGCTACCAGACCACCGGCTACTTCGCGCCCAGCAGCCGCTTCGGCACGCCCGACGACTTCAAGCATTTCATTGACTGCTGCCATGCCGAGGGCATCGGCGTGGTGCTCGACTGGGTGCCGGCGCATTTCCCGCGCGACGCGCACGGACTGGCGCGCTTCGACGGCACCGCGCTCTATGAATACCCGGACCCGCTGAAGGGGGAGCACGCGGACTGGGGCACGCTGGTGTTCAACTACGAGCGGCACGAGGTGAAGAGCTTCCTGCTCTCCAGCGCCTGCTACTGGCTGGAGCATTTCCACCTGGATGGCCTGCGTGTCGATGCGGTGGCCTCCATGCTCTACCTGGACTACGGCCGGCGCGGGCAGTACGTGCCGAACCGCCACGGCGGCCGCGAGAACCTGGAGGCCGTGGAGTTCCTGCGCACGCTGAATGCCATTACCCATGCGCGCGCGCCCGGCACCGTGATCATGGCGGAGGAATCCACCTCCTGGCCCATGGTGAGCCGTCCCGTCGACGCCGGCGGCCTCGGCTTCTCGATGAAGTGGAACATGGGCTGGATGCACGACACGCTCAACTACTTCGCGCAGGACCCGCTGTACCGCAAGCACCACCAGGACCAGCTCACCTTCGCGATGATGTATGCGTGGACGGAGAACTTCATCCTGCCGCTGTCGCATGACGAGGTGGTGCACCTGAAACGCTCGCTGCTGGGCCGCATGCCCGGCGACCGCTGGCAGCAGCTGGCCAACCTGCGGCTGCTCTACACCTACATGTGGACGCTGCCGGGCAAGAAGCTGCTGTTCATGGGCGGGGAGCTTGCCCATCCCTGGGAGTGGGACTTCCGCGTCGCCCTGCCCTGGTTCCTGCTCGAGCACGCCGAACACCGCGGCGTGCAGCAGCTGGTGGCCGACCTCAACCGGCTCTACGTGAACGAGCCGGCCCTGCACTGGCATGAATTCGAGCCGGAGGGATTCCGCTGGATCGACTGCAGCGACCGGCAGCACTCGGTGCTGGCCTACCTGCGCACGGCCGGCTGGCGGCAGCTGGTGGTTGTGTTGAACTTCACGCCCGAGCCACGCGCGGGCTATCGCATCGGCGTTCCCGAAGCCGGCACCTGGCAGGTGCTGCTGAATTCCGACTCCTCGCATTATGGCGGCGCCAACATCGGTGGTGCCCTGTACACCGCCGAGGCCGTGCCCATGCACGGCCTGCCCGCATCCCTCGCCCTTGACCTGCCGCCGCTGGCGGGGCTGGTGCTGGTCAGGTCGTCTTCATGAGTCCCATTTCCAGCGGATGGGACAACAGCGGATGCCAGGGATACACGCGCACCTCCAGCTGGTACTGGCCCATGCCCGGCGGAGCGGCCGACACGATGAAGTCGATGGTGCCGTCATCGGCGACGTCACCGGCGGGCTCGAAGCGTGCCAGCCAGTGGCCGGGCGGCGTGCCATGCCCGAATGAGCACAGCGGCGCCAGTTCGAAGCCGGCATCGGGGAGCAGGCGCCGTGCCTTGAATTCAACGCACAGGTCGGCGGGATCGAGCCCCGCGAGTTGCACGCGCGCCCGCATGGCCAGCGGCGCATCCACACCGGCGGCGCGGCGCTCCTCGCGCACGTCGAGGATGTGCACGCCCTCCCAGCGCTCGCGCACGCGGCGTTTCCAGCCGGCCAGTTCCACCGCCGGCTGCGCGCCGTCGGCCAGAAGGCGCTGCCCCGTCTCCGCGGCGGGCCGGTAGAGCTTCCCAGCATAGTCGCGCACCACCCGGCGCATGTTGAAGCGCGGGATCACGCTGGCCATGGCATGGCGGCAGCGGCGCACCCACTCCGGCGACAGGCCGGCGCTGTTGCGCGCGTAGTACAGCGGCACCACCTCGGCTTCCAGCGCGTCGAGGATGGACGCGGCATCCAGATCGTCGCGCCGCGCCTCGTCCATCGCATCGGCACCGGGCAGTCCCCAGCCATTGCCGCCGTCGAAGGCCTCCGCCCACCAGCCATCGAGGATGGACAGGTTCAGCCGGCCGTTGACCGCAGCCTTGATGCCCGAGGTGCCGCTGGCCTCCAGCGGTGCGATGGGATTGTTGAGCCACACGTCGACGCCGGTGACCAGCCAGCGTGCCAGCTGGATGTCGTAGTCCTCCAGGAAGACCAGTCGGCCGGCGAACTCCGGCTGCAGCATGGCGCGTTTGATCTCGCGCAGGACCTGCTGGCCGGGATGGTCGGCAGGATGCGCCTTGCCGGCAAAGAGGAACAGCACCGGGCGGTCCTCGTTCGTCACCAGCTTCAGCAGCCGCTCCCGGTCGCGCAACAGCAGCGCGGCGCGCTTGTAGGTCGCGAAGCGGCGCGCGAAGCCGATGGTCAGCACATTCGGGTTGGCCGGGTCGAGCAGCCGGGTGACCTGCTGGAGCTGCGCGCTGCTCATGCCCTTGCGCCGGTATTCGCGTTCCAGCCGCGAGCGCACGCCCGCCAGCATCCTCGACTTCACGTCCTGCGCCGCCGTCCAGAACGGCGCGTCCGGCAATTCATCCACGGCCTGCCAGTAACCGGTGTCGCAGAGCCGGTCGCGCCACTCGGGCAGGCGCTCGTCCAGGAACCCCGCCCAGACGGAGGACAGGAAGGTGGGCACGTGCACGCCGTTGGTGACGTAGCCCACGGGATTCTCGGCCGGCGGAATGTCCCGCCAGTGGTCGGCGCAGAGCCGGGACGACACGCCACCGTGGATGCGGCTCACGCCGTTGATGCGCCGCGCCCCGTTCAGCGCCAGCCGTGTCATGTTGAAGACGCCGCTGCTGCCCGGCGCGCGGCCGAGGACCAGCAGGCGCTGCACGTCGCCGCCCAGCTGGGGAATGAGCCCTGCGAAATGCTCCACGAAGAGATGGTCCGGGAAGGCGTCATGGCCGGCCGCCACCGGCGTGTGCGTGGTGAACACGCACTGCGCGGCCACGGCCTCCAGGGCGGCCTCGAATTCCACGCCCGCGGCGAGCTGCTCGCGCAGCAGCTCCAGCGCAAGGAAGGCGGCATGGCCCTCGTTCATGTGCCACACGGCCGGGCTCAGTCCGAGCGCACGCAGCGCCCGCAGGCCGCCGATGCCCAGCACCATTTCCTGCTTGATGCGATGCGCCTCGTCGCCGCCATAGAGGCGGAAGGTGATGTCGCGGTCGGCGCTGCTGTTCCCTTCGACGTTGGTGTCGAGCAGGAACACGGGCACATGGCCCACCTCGGCGCGCCACACCCGCGCCAGCACCTGCCGGTCCGCGATGGGCACCTGCACCACGAGCCAGTCGCCCGCGCCGTCGCGCACCGGCTCCAGCGGCAGGTCGCGCGGGTCCACGTCGCTGAAGCCGGCGTGCTGCGTGCCGTCGCTGTCCACCATCTGGGAGAAATAACCCTGGCGGTATGCCAGTCCCACGGCGACGAAGGACAGCTGCTCGTCGCTGGCCGCCTTGCAGTGGTCACCGGCGAGGATGCCGAGGCCGCCGGAGTAGATCGGGAAACTTTCGTGGAAGCCGTACTCGGCGCAGAAATAGGCCACCAGCGAGCGCGTGCCGTCGGTGTGCTGCGCCTGGTAGCGATCGTAGTTGGCCAGCGCCTCTTGGTAGCGGGCCAGGTAGGCCGGATCGGCCGCGGCGGCATCAAGCGCCGCCTGGCTCACGCAGCGGAGCATCAGCCGCGGGTTGGCATGGGTCTCGCGCCACAGGTTCTGGTCCAGGTCCTCGAACAGGGCGCGCGTGGGACGGTGCCAGCTGTAGGACAGGTTGGAAGCCAGCTCGTTGAGTCGCTCGAGGGCTGCCGGGATGACGGGGGAAATTTCAACGAGGCGCATGAGGGTAGTTTAGACATAGACTGTTGCCATGCGTATCAGCGTAGTCCTCGCCTGGCTGTCCCTGCTGGTGGCCGTGCCCGCCTGCGCGGCACAATCCCGCACCAGCCATGACCCGGCGCAATTGCGCGCCTTCGCGCGCGACACCCTCACCATCGAGCGTCGCGACGGGCGCGACACCTTCCAGGTGTGGCTGGCGCGCACGCCCACCGAGCAGCAGCAGGGGCTGATGTGGATCCGCGAACTGCCGCGCGACTACGGCATGCTTTTCCTGCTCGATGCCCCGCGCGACATGGACATGTGGATGAAGAACACCTACGTGTCGCTCGACATGCTGTTCTTCGACACCGACGGACGCATCTCGCACATCCACCGCAATGCCACGCCGCTGTCGGAGGAAATCATCAGCTCCCGCGGCCCCGTTGCCGGGGTGCTCGAACTGCTGGCCGGCGAAGCAGAGCGCCGCGGCATCCGTCCCGGCGACCGCATCCTGCTGCCCAGGCTGCGTTGACATCAGTTGCCAAGGCAACCCAGGTCACGGTAGGCATCCTGCCGCAGGGCGGGTAGCATGCTGTCATCCCGCCAGCTGGCGGGAACAACTTCTGGACACTGGGAGTCAAGAACATGAAGAAGCCTCTGGTGAAAACGGCCATCGCGGCAGTGCTCATGGGGGGCATGTCTGCCCTCCATGCCGGCGCCGAAGTGGGCCAGTGGACCATCGGTGCTGGCGGCATGTGGACGGAGACCGATTCCGACCGTGGCGTGGGCGATGACTTCGGGTTCTATTACTCACTCGGCCTGGTGCTGACCGAGAAGTGGGACGTCGGCATCAATGCCTTCTCGGGCAACCATGATGACCTCGCGCCCGGCGCCACCTGGGACCGCGAGATCAAGGGCCTGACCATCGACTTCGCCCGCGTGTTCGATCGCGACCAGCGCGTCAGCCCCTACCTGCTGATGGGCGCCGGCATACTCGACCAGCATCGTCCCGACACCGGCCCGAACAGCCAGGACAAGGAGGTGGCCGTCAAGCTGGGCGTCGGCGCCACCGCCGACCTGGTGCGCTTCGCCAACGACGCCAAGCTGCAGCTGAAGGGCGACGTGGCTGCGCGCGGCTCGATCGGCCGTGGCATCGTCGACACGGTGGCCACGCTGGGCCTGCAGCTGGCGCTGGGTTCGGTGGCCGCGCCGCCGCCACCGCCGCCTCCGCCGCCACCCCCGCCGCCGGCAGCGCCACCGCCGCCTCCGCCGCCGCCGCCGCCTCCGCCGCCGCCGCCGCCCCCGCCGCCTCCGCCCGACACGGATCGCGACGGCGTGGTCGACGCCAGCGACCGCTGCCCGGCCACGCCGGCCGGCGATCGGGTCGACGCGGCGGGCTGCAGCCTGACCATCCGGCTGGAGGTGTTGTTCGCGACCAATTCGGCCACGATCAACCCGTCCTCCTATCCGGAGCTGGACCGGGTGGTGACCTTCCTGCGCGAGACCTCGCCGTCGGCAACGGGCGTGATCGAAGGCCACACCGACAGCCAGGGTGCCGAGGAGTACAACCTCGACCTCTCGCGGCGGCGCGCAAACGCCGTGCTGAAGTACCTGGTGGATGCCGGGGTGCCGGCCTCGCGCCTCTCCGCGGAGGGCCACGGCGAGTCACAGCCGGTGGCCGACAACTCCACGGCGGAAGGCCGGGCCCAGAACCGCCGCGTGGTACTGCGCCGGACCAACTGACCCTGTTCCGCGTGTGACACAGGCCCGGGACCTCGCGGTCCCGGGCCTTTTTTTTTTCGCACTGCCGCGATCCCGGCGGCACCATGGCCGGCCGGCACAAATCTCCGCCGCGCATCTGCCCGGAATTGCCCGGTTCTGTGCGCAAGTTCCTGATCCAAAGTGACTTAAGCGGCAAATTACGTCGTGTTAAGGTCAATCCGCCGGTGGATCCGGAGGCCCCCGCCTCCTGCCTGCCTGGCGGGGACAAGGCATCCAGGAGCATTGGAATGATGACTTTCCCCCGAGTTGTGTCCCCTCGCCCGGCCGGCGCCCTGCCATGGGCGGCCATGCTGCTGATGGCGGGCGGGAGTCTTGCCGCGGCCGCCGAAACGGGCGGACCCTTCGCCGCGGACGAGGCGCTGGAGGAACTCGAGGAAGTCGTCGTCACAGGCTCGCATGTGCGCCGCGATGCCTTCACCTCTCCCTCCCCGATCCAGGTGCTGGAACGCGAGTCGGCGGTGCTGGCCGGCATCGCCACCACCAGCGACGTGCTGCAGGGCTCCACGATTTCCGGTGGTGGCCAGCAGATGAACAGCTACTTCGGCAACTACGTGGTCGACGGCGGGCCCGGCGTGAACACGCTGGGCCTGCGCGGACTCGGACCCACACGCACGCTGGTGCTGCTCAATGGCCGTCGCCTCGCGCCTTCGGGCATGCGCGGCTCGGTTGGCGCGCCGGACCTGAACGTGCTGCCGTCCTCGGCGCTGATCGAGCGCATCGAGGTGCTGAAGGATGGCGCATCCTCCACCTACGGATCCGATGCCGTGGCGGGCGTGGTGAACATCATCACGCGCGAGGGCTTCAACGGGCTGAATGCCACGGCACACCGCTCCTCCACCTTCGATGGCGGCGGCAACGAGACCGGATTCGCCCTGTCCGGCGGCATGAGCTCCGCGCGTGGCCACCTGCTGGGCAGCTTCGAGCTCTATGACCGCTCGCACCTGACGATCGGTGATCGCGACTGGTCGCGCTGTCCCACGCAGGTGCTGGTGGACCCGCTCACCGGCGAATACGTGCCTGGGGATTCCATCCTCAACGAAAACGGCACGCCGCGGTGTTTCCCCATCTCCACGCTCAGCGGCGTGTTCCCGGGCATCGCGCATGGCTATGTGGTGGCGCCGATCTGCGAACTGCCGGATTACACGCCCTGCGTGTTCGACCGGGCGGTGCCCGACAACACGGGCGCCGCGGACATCCCGGGCTGGCGCGGCGTGGACGACGTGGCCGAGCGCCCGGCCTTCGACCCGCGGCAGCTGCAGACTTCGCTGATCTCGCCCACGCGCAACTACACCGCCTTCCTCTCCGGCGCGCTGGACGCCGGCGTGATGGGCAACGGCGAGCTGTATTTCGAGGCCCTGTACCACTACCGCGAATCCCGGCAGACCATCACCCGCCAGCTGCAGCTGGACTACCAGTCGGACGCAGACTTCAACCCGCATCCCTTCGTGCCCGCCACGCTGACGGCGCCCGGCGGCGGGCTGGACTGGGGCGGGGTGGCCATCAACCCGTTCGGCGACTTCGTCATCGCGCGTGCCTTCACCATCTTCGGCAACGACCGCCCGTCGCAGGAATCGAAGTTCGGCCGCCTGGTGACCGGACTGCGCGGTGACCTGGGCTTTGCCTCCGGCTGGCGCTACGACGTGAACCTGGCGCTGAACCGCTCGCGCGGCCGCTACACCATCGAGTCGGCGCTGCACGACCGCGTGTACAACTCCACCTACCTCGCCGAGGTGGCGGCGGATTTCGACGGCCCCACCCGCATGGGATTCGACGGCCTGACCTACACCTGCCAGGTGAACGTGGACGTGCCAGGCAGCGGCTGCGTGCCCGCTCCACTGCTGGACGAGGACTTCCTGGCCAACAACATCCCGCAGGACTACCGCGACTACATCTGGCACGACATCACCGGGCACACCACGTACCGCGAGTCGACGGTGTCGGCCATCTTCGATGGCCCGCTGGCGACGCTGCCCTACGGCCGGCTGCGCGGCGCCATCGGCGCCGAGGCGCGCTGGATGAAGCTCAACGACGTGCCCTCGGTGCAGATGCAGAACCAGAACATCTACCAGCAGAGCAGCGCCGGCATCACCCGCGGCAAGGACAACGTGGCGGAGATCTTCGGCGAACTGGACATCCCGCTGCTGGCCGGGCTGCCGGCGGCCGAGTCGCTGGCCCTGAACCTCTCGGCGCGCTACACCGACTATGACTCCTACGGCTCGGACACCACGTACAAGGTCGGCGCCGAATACCTGCCCACCAACTGGCTGCGGCTGCGCGCCACGCACGGCACCTCCTACCGCGCCCCGGCCATCTACGAGCAGTTCCTCGCGCCGACTTCCGGCTTCCTGCCCTCGCAGGCCGACCCCTGCTACCAGTACGGGGACCTGCCGGATACCTCAACCACCTACATCAACTGCGCGTCGGAGGGCCTGGCCCCGGACTTCCTGCAGATGAACAGCGTGCAGGTGAATTCCGGCGGCGGCGCGGCGCTGGGGCTCAGGAGCGAGGAATCCACCGCCGACACCGCCGGCATCAGCCTGCAGCCGCGCCTGCCTGCCGGCGGCCCGCAGCTTTCGTTCGCCGTGGACTGGTGGCGCATCAAGGTGGACAACCAGGTGGTGCAGATCGGCGCCGACAACCTGCTGAACTACTGCTATGCGGACCCGGACTTCCGCTCCGTCAGCGGCTATTGCGACTTCATCACCCGCGACAACAATGACGAGCTGGTGGTGGATGACCTCTTCCGCAACATCGCTCGCCAGAAGGCCGAGGGACTGGACTTCAACCTGCGCGTGGAGCAGGCCTTCGGCCCGGGGCGCTTCGGCGCCGACCTGCGCGCCACGCGTTACCTGCACCAGACCAGCCAGATCGTGCCCGAGGGACCGGTGGATGAACTCAATGGCATCGTGACCATGCCCAAGCTCGTGGCCGACCTCGACCTGCGCTACGCCTGGGGCCGGTGGACCGCGTACTACGGCCTGGTGTACCTGGGCCGGCAGGACAGCAACGGCTGGCTCGGCGTGGACCCGGCGGTGGAACCGTTCGATTTCCGCATGGGCGCCTACCTGATGCACAACGCATCGGTGCGTTACACGGGCAGGGGCGACTGGAGCGTGGTGGTGGGCATCCGCAACCTCACCGACGTGGCGCCGCGCACCCTCTCGCCCGGCGACACCACCACCCGCGTCGGCAACGCGCCGCTGTACAGCGGCTACGACTACTTCGGCCGCCGCGGCTTCGTGACGCTCAGCAAGAACTTCTAGGCCAGGTACCGCCTACTGCCCGAGCTGCGCCACGACGAGGTCCACCTCGTCGGCGCTGCCGAGGACCACGCAGCTGCGCTGGTGGATCTCGCGCGGCTGAAGGTCGAGGATGCGCTGGCCAGGAGCGGCCAGCGCCTTGCCACCGGCCTGCTCCACCAGGAAGGCCATGGGATTGGCCTCGTACATCAGCCTGAGCTTGCCGGCCGGCGCCTTCTTCGTCGGCGGATACATGAACACGCCGCCCTGGATCATGATGCGGTGTACGTCGGCCACCATCGCGCCCACGTAGCGGCTGGAATAGCCGTTCTCCTGCGCCCAGTTCAGGTAACGCTGGTAACCCTCCGGCAGCGTGAGCCGGTTGCCCTCGTTGAGCGAATAGCACTTGTTGCGCTTCGGGATCTGCAGTCCCTCGGCCACGCGCACGAACGCGCCGATGGAAGGGTCGAGCACGAACATGTCCACGCCGCTGCCGATGGTCAGCAGCATCACGGTGGAGGAGCCGTAGAGCACGTAGCCGGCCGCCACCTGGCGCGTGCCCGGCTGCAGCAGCGAATCCTCGATGCGCGATGAGCGGCGGTCCTTGCGCAGGATGCTGAAGATGGTGCCGACGCCGCCGGCGATGTCGAGGTTCGAGGAACCGTCCAGCGGGTCGAACATCACGCAGTAGCGGGTTTCCCCGTCATTGCTGTCGCGCAGGATCACCGCCTGCTCGTTTTCCTCCGAGGCCACCACGGCCACGCCCTGCCGGCCGCCCAGGTTGCGCATCAGGATGTCGTTGGCGATCACGTCGAGCTTCTGCTGCGTCTCCCCCTGCACGTTCTGCTCGCCCGCGCTGCCCAGCACGTCTTCCAGGCGTGCCCGGCGCACCTGCGCGGAGATCATCTTCGCCGAGATGGAGATCGCGGAGAGGATCCAGGACAGCGCGCCGGTGGCCTCCGGGAAGCGCGCCTGCTGCTGCAGGATGTGCGACTGGATGGTGACGATGGGGCGGATGCCGGCGCCTGCGGCCGGTGGGTAATTGGCGTCCATCCGCCGATTATCGCCCTGTTCCGTTTATCCTTGCTGCCCATGTGGCAATTTGGCGAGATGGAGCGCGAAGCGCTTGCCCTGAGCCTGGCCGTGGCCCTGCGCGCAGTTGCCATAAACCTGCTGCCGGCGGTGGTCATCGCCTGGCTGCTTACCCGACGCCGTTTTCCGGGCCGCATGCTGCTGGATGCCTTCGTGCACCTGCCGCTGGTGCTGCCCCCCGTGGTGGTGGGCTACCTGCTGCTGCTGCTGCTGGGCACGCGCGGCCCGGTGGGCGGCTGGCTGGACCGGACCTTCGACATCCAGCTCACCTTTTCCACCCTGGGCGCGGCGGTGGCCACGGCGGTGATGTCCTTCCCGCTGATGGTGCGCGCCATGCGCATCTCGCTGGAGAACGTGGACACGGGACTGGAAGAGGCGGCACGCACGCTGGGCGCCTCGCCCTGGCGACGTTTCCGCACCATCACGCTGCCCCTGATGCTGCCCGGCGTGCTGGCCGGCGCGATCACTGCCTTCGCCGCGGGACTGGGCGAGTTCGGCGCCGTGATCACCTTCGTGTCGAACATCCCCGGGGAGACGCGCACGCTGCCGCTGGCCCTGTACACGGCGCTGCAGTCACCCGACGGGGATGCCACGGCGGCGCGCCTGGCGGCGCTGTCGCTGGCGCTGGGACTGGCCGGCCTGCTGGCTTCCGAATGGCTGGCGCGGCACCTGCGCCGCTGGCTGGGCAAGTGACGTGCTGAACGTTGCGCTGCAAGTGGCGCGCGGGCGTTTTGCACTGGATGCGCGCTTCGCCTCGCCCACGCCCGGCGTCACCGCCCTGTTCGGCCGCTCCGGCTGCGGCAAGACCACGCTGGTGAATGCGCTGGCGGGCCTGCTGCCCACGCGCGGCAGCATCGAGCTCGACGGGGAGACCTGGCTGGACAGCGCCCGCGGCATCGGCGTGCCGGCCGAGCGGCGTCGCATCGGCTATGTGTTCCAGGATGCGCGGCTGTTCCCGCACTACACAGTGCGCGGCAACCTGCTGTACGGCGCACCACAAGGTGGCGACGTGCGCAGGTTCGACGACGTGGTGGAGCTGCTGGGGCTGGCCGGCCTCCTGGCACGCCGTCCCGGCTCGCTGTCCGGCGGCGAGCGCCAGCGCGTGGCGCTGGGCCGTGCACTGCTTTCCGGGCCAAGGCTGCTGCTGCTGGATGAACCGCTCGCCTCGCTTGATGTGTCGCGTCGCGAGGAAGTGCTGCCTTACCTGGAGCGCCTGCGCGACGCCTTCGCCATCCCGATGGTGTTCGTCAGCCACCAGTTCGACGAGGTGCTGCGCCTGGCCACGCACCTGGTCGTGCTGGATGAAGGACGCGTGGTGGCTGCCGGCAGCATCGGCGCGGTGAGCCTGGAGCCGGCGCTGCGCGCCATCGTGGGCGTGGATGCCGTGGGCGCGGTGGTGGACGGCACGGTGGAAACCGTATCGCCCGACCAGGGCCTTTCAACGGTGCTGATCGGCGCCGACAGCCGCCTGTTCGTCAGCTCGTTGGCGCTGGTGCCTCGCCAGAAGGTGCGCCTGCAGCTGCTGGCGCGCGACCTGATCCTCGCCGTGGAGGAACCGCGCGGCCTGTCGGTGCGCAACCAGCTGCGCGGACAGGTGGTGTCCATCACGCAGGATGGCGGCGCCTGCCTCATCGCGGTGGACATCGGCGGCGCCACGCTGCTGGCACGCATCAGCGCCGCGGCCACGCGCGAGCTGGCGCTGGCGCCGGGCAGGCCGGTGTGGGCACTGGTGAAGGCGGTGTCGTTCAGCGCGCACCCGCACGGCGTGGGCAGGTAGCCGCACCCGCGCCACGGCTCACGCGCCGCGCTGGACCTCGCCGGCATGCAGCCCCTGCGCGCTGCGCGGCTGCACCAGCAGCTTGTCGATGACCAGCCCGTCCATGTCCACCACCTCGATCGACAGGTCGCGCCAGGCCAGCTTCTCGCCGGGCACCGGCAGCCGGCCCAGGTGCCAGAGCACGAAGCCGGCCATGGTGTTGTAGTTGTCGCCGCGCGCCAGGTCCTTGCGGGCCAGCGCACGCTCGACCTCGTGGATGGACAGGTGGCCGTCGATCAGCCAGCTGCCGTCCTCGCGCGGCACCGCACCGGCTGCGTCGCGGCTGCCCATGTCCGGCAGGTCGCCGGCAATGGCCTTGAGGATGTCGGCCGGCGTGACCAGCCCCTCGATGCCGCCGTATTCATTGGTCACCACGCCAAGGTGCACGCTGGATCGGCGGAAGGTCTCCAGCAGCTTGAACACCGAGATGCTCTCGGGCACGTGCAGCGGCGGCTGCACGTCGGCGTCGAGGTCGAGGTGGCCGCGCCGCAGGGCCTCGCCCAGGTTCGCCAGCGACACCACGCCGATCAGCTGCTCGAGCTCCCCGCGGCAAAGCAGGAAGCGCGCATGGCCGCTGCGGCGCGCCTCATCCCAAAGCGTGGCCACCGGCTCGCCGGCATCCAGCCAGAGGATGTCGCCACGCGGCACCATGATGGAGCCGATGCTGCGGTCGGCCAGGCGCAGCACCGAGTCGATCATCTCGGCCTCGTGCCGGTGCAGCGCGCCGGTCTGCATGCCCTCGGTGGCCAGCGCGCGCACGTCATCATCGGTGACTTCCGACTGGCGTGATTCCGCAGGCACCAGCTTCAGCAGCGCGTTGGTGGATCGCTGCAGCAGCCACACCAGCGGCGCGCCGAAGCGCGCGATGACCTGCATGGGAATGGCCACCAGCACGGCCCAGCGGTCGGCATAGGCCAGCGCCAGGCGCTTGGGCACCAGCTCGCCGAGCACGATGGAGAAATACGTCATCACCACCACGATCAGGCCGTAGGCCAGTTCCTCGGCATAGGGCTCCATGCGCGGTTCCAGCGAGGTGAACCACGCCGCCAGTCCGGCCGAATAGGCCGCGCCGCTGTACACGCCGGTGAGGATGCCCACCAGGGTGATGCCCACCTGCACCGAGGAAAGCAGTCGCGTGGGATCGGACAGCAGGATGAGCGCGGCCTTTGCGCCGCGATGCCCCGACTCGGCCAGGGCCTTCAACCGCGAGCGGCGCGCGGAGACCAGCGCCAGTTCGGCGGAGGCGAACAATCCGTTCAGGACGATGAGGCCGAAGATGACCGCGGCAGCGCGCATCTAGGGGTGCGGTATTTCCATGCGAGCTGGCATCATAGCGCGCTTTCCGGCCCGTATTTCCGCAACGCAGCGCCCATCATGAAAACCGTGCACACCTTCCGCGGCGTGGTGATGAACAAGCCCGTGAAACAGCCGCAGTCAAAGCCCGCCAGCACCGGGCCGGCGAAAATCCGCGTGTCGCGCGAGACGGCCGGACGCGGCGGCAAGGGCGTTACCGTCATCACGGGCCTGCCGCTGGCCGGAGAGGCCCTGGAGGCGCTGGCGGCACAGCTGAAGCGCTCCTGCGGAGCGGGCGGTGCGGCCCGGGGAGACCGCATCGAAATCCAGGGCGAACACCGTGACCGGCTCGTGGCTGAACTGGTGCGACTGGGCTACGATGCAAAACGCGCCGGAGGTTGACGCGCTGCCCCGGGAGACCGCCATGTCCGCAAGAGTCCTGCCTGCCGCCCTGCTCGCCGCTGCCCTGCTGGGCCTCGGGGCCTGCGCCGCGCAGCCGGCTGCGCCACTGGCCGCCAACGACAACGCGGCCCCCGACCACGACAACTGCACACCCACCGGTTCGCGCATCCGCTCGCGCGACGGCGACTGCACGCCCAAGGGTTATCCCTTCCGCAGCTATTCAGCCGAAGAGCTGCAGAACACCGGCCAGATCAGCCTCGGTGAAGCGCTGCGGCAGATAGACCCGGCCTTCCGGTAGCCAACACCGCGGGCGCGGCGGGAGTTCAGCGGCTCACCGGGCCTTGGAGGGCCGTGAGCGGCATCACCTCGAGCTGCACCGTGAATTCCGGCTCGCCACCGTCGAACTTGATGGTGAGCGGCACCTTCTGGCCGGGCACCAGCGCGGTCTTCAGCGCGCCGAGCATCAGGTGGATTCCACCCGGCTCCAGCCGCAGGGTTTCTCCGGGCTGCACTGCCAGCATCGCCAGGGGCCACATGCGGGTCATGCCCTTCTCGTCGATGCTGGTGCGGTGCAGGGTGACCTCGTCGCTCACCGGGGAGACGACCTTCAGCAGCTTGCGCTCCTCGTCGCCCGAGTTGGTGAAGGTGAGGTAGCCGGCGGCGGTCTTCGCCCCCGGGGTGGTGGCACGGGCCCAGCCGCCGCTGGCCCTGACCTCGGCGAGGCTCGTCAGGGGAAGCGCCAGGCCCAGCGCCAGCGCCGCCAGGGCCGGGGTGCGGAATGCGGTGTTCATGCGTCCATTCTACCTCTAAGCTTCGCGCCCCATGTCCCGCCACCACCCCTGTTCCGCATGCTGAAGTTCGACGCCGTCACCCTGCGCCGCGGCCCGCGCGTGCTGTTCGCGGGGGCCAGTTTCAGCCTGTTCCGCGGCGAAAAAGTCGGCATCACCGGCGAGAACGGCAGCGGCAAGTCCAGCCTGCTGGCGCTGGTGCGCGGCCAGCTGCAGCCGGACGAGGGGCATTTCGAAATGCCCTCGAACCTGGCCATGGCCCATGTGGCGCAGGAGCTGGACGCCAGCGACCGGCACGCGATCGAGTTCGTGCTCGACGGTGACGAGGAGCTGCGCGAGCTGGAGGCCGGGATCGCCGCGGCCGAGGCCGCGCATGACACCGACGGCACGCGCCTGGCCAACCTCTACACGCGTTATGCCGGCATCGGCGGCTACGACGCGCGCGCGCGCGCCGCGCGGCTCATGCATGGCCTGGGTTTCGCGACCGCCGACGAGACGCGCGCGGTGCGCGAGTTCTCCGGTGGCTGGCGCGTGCGCCTGAACGTGGCGCGCGCGCTGATGTGCCGCTCCGACCTGCTGCTGCTGGACGAGCCCACCAACCACCTGGACCTCGACGCCATCGTGTGGCTGGAAGGCTGGCTGAAGGACTACCAGGGCACGCTGCTGCTGATTGCGCACGACCGCGAGTTCCTCGACCGCGTGGTGAACCGCATCGTCAACATCGAGCAGCAGAAGGCCACGGTCTACACCGGCAACTACAGCGACTTCGAGGAAACGCGCGCCGCCACGCTGGCGCAGCAGTCCGCGCTGCATGCCAGGCAGCAGCGCGAAATCGCGCACATGGAGGACTTCGTGCGCCGCTTCCGCGCCAAGGCCAGCAAGGCCCGCCAGGCGCAGAGCCGCATCAAGGCGCTGGAGCGCATGCAGCGCATCGCGCCGGCGCACGTGGACTCGCCGTTCGAGTTCAGCTTCGCCGAGCCGCTGAAGCTGCCGCGCCCGCTGCTGGCCATCCAGCAGCAGTCGGCCGGTTACGGGGACCGCGTGCTGCTGTCGGGCGTGAGCCTCACGGTGTATCCGGGGGACCGCATCTCGCTGCTGGGCCGCAATGGCGCCGGCAAGTCCACGCTGATCAAGCTGCTGGCCGGCGAGCTGGAGCCACGCAGCGGCACGCGCGATGACGCGCGCGATCTTTCCGTGGGTTATTTCGCCCAGCACCAGCTCGAGCAGCTGGATCCCGCCGCCTCCGCGCTGCTGCACCTGCAGCGCCTGGCCCAGAAGTCGGGCCAGCGTCCTTCCGAGCAGGAGCAGCGCAACTACCTGGCGACCTTCGGCTTCCGCGGTGACCGCGTGTTCGAACCCGTCGGTCCCTTCTCCGGCGGCGAGAAGGCGCGCCTTGCGCTGGCGCTGGTGGCCTGGCCCAGGCCCAACCTGCTGCTGCTGGACGAGCCCACCAACCACCTGGACCTGGAGATGCGCCAGGCGCTGGCCATGGCGCTGCAGGAGTATGCCGGCGCAGTGATCATGGTGTCCCACGACCGCCACCTGCTCGCCACGGTGACCGACCGCTTCCTGCTGGTGGCGGGCGGAGCGGTGCAGGACTTCGATGGTGACCTGGACGACTACGCCCGCTGGCTGGCCAGGGGCGGGGCAGCGGCCCTGCCGAACACGTCGGCACCGGCAGGTCCCGCGCCGCAGAAGCCGCAGCAGAAACCACAGCAGGCGAAGCGCGAAGGCAGCGCGCAGCGCAAGCCGGAAGCCGCGGGACAGAAGTCCCTCTCCTCGCTGCGCTCGCGCCTGGCGCGCGTGGAGAAGAGGATGCAGGAGCTGGCGGTGGAGGCCGCGGAGCTGGATCGCGAGCTGGCGGACCCGGCGCTCTATGAACCGGGGGCGCGAACACGGCAGATGGACGTGACCGCCCGGCGCGCGCGCATCGCGCAGGAAACCGCAACCGTGGAAGCCGAGTGGCTGGAACTCACCGAGGAGCTGGAGCGCGCCTCAGCCTGAGTCCTTCTCGGGGATGAGGTGTCCCGCCCGCTCGCGCTTGGTGCGCAGGTAGCGCGCGTTGTGCGTGTTGGGTTCGGCCAGCAGCGACTCCATCTCTTCCACGTCGATGCCGCGCGCGCGCAGCTCGCGCACCTTGTGCGGGCTGTTGGTGAGCAGCCGGATGCGCGTGAAACCCAGTTGCCGCAGCATGGTGGCGGCGATGGCATAGCTGCGTTCATCGGCCCTGAAACCCAGGTGCCGGTCGGCATCCACGGTGTCGAGGCCGGAGTCCTGCAGCTGGTAGGCACGCAGCTTGTTGGCAAGGCCGATGCCGCGACCTTCCTGCGCCAGGTAGAGCAGCACGCCGCCGCCCTCGTCATGCAGGCGTTTCACCGCCGTCTGCAGCTGCTCGCCGCAGTCACAGCGCAGGCTGCCCAGCAGGTCGCCGGTGAAACAGGAGGAATGCGCCCGCACCGGCACCACGGTGCCTGGATCCGGGTCGCCCACCACCACGGCCACATGTTCGCTGGCATCCCGCCGGTCGCGGAACAGCACCAGGCGGCTGTTCTCCTCCTCGCGCAGCGGTACCCGCGCCTCGCTGACGCGCAGCAGGTCTTCGGCCGCGGGCAGGGAATAACGCTCCACCTGGTCGACGCTGACGGCCAGCACCGAGGCGGGCACGGGTCCGGCCACCACTTCGGACACCAGCAGCGCGGGCAGCAGCTGCGCGCTCTTGGCCAGCGTGACGGCAGCGATGCTCAGTGCATCGGCACAGGTGACATGCGGCACGCCCTCGCCCAGTGCGCGGCGCCAGCCATCGGCCTCCCAATGCCGGCCCAGCTCCTGCAGCTGCGCGGCGTTGCGCCCCGCCGGCGACAGCAGCAGCACTTCATCGGATTCGCAGGGCACGCCCAGCGCCGCGGCGCGCGCGCCGGTGACCACCAGCATTGAACCGGCCCGGGCCAGCGCATGTTCGACCAGCGGGGTTTCCGCCGTCTCCAGCGCCACCACCAGGCGCCAGGCACGGCCCGCTGCTTCGCGCACGGCGATGGCGCGGCCGCGGCGCAGTTCCGCCAGCGCACGATCCACGGCCACCAGCGCGGCGTCGCCCTGCGGCGGCTCGGGGGCGCGGAGGATGGATTGCAGGCGGGAACCGGACATGCGCGAGAGCCTACTCCAGATGGCCTTCAGCGGCCGAGCGTGCGCTGCAGGAAACCGGTCACGCGATCCGCCGCCTCGCCGGGGCCGAAGAAGGGCCGCGCCACGTGCCCCACGCCGGGCACGATGACGAGTTCGGCGACCAGGCCGGCGCGACGGTAGGCGCCATCCAGCTCCAGTGCCTGGTTCACGGGAATGTTCAGGTCCTGGTCGCCGTGCAGGATGATCAGCGGCGGATCATTGCGGTCCACATGCGCCACGGGGCTGGCGAGGCGCGCCAGGTCCGGCACTTCCCCGGGCAAACCGCCCAGCAGCATCTGCACCGCCGGCACGCGCAGCTTCAATCCGTCGGGCGTGGACTGCGGGATGACGGTCTCCAGGTTGTATGCGCCCACCCAGGCCACGATGGCCTGCACATCGGAAGACTGCCCGGGGTGCGTGCCCACGTTGCCTTCCAGTTCCTTGTGCCCATTGGTCACGCCCACCAGCGCCGCCAGGTGGCCGCCCGAGGAGGACCCGGACACCGCGATGCGGTCGGCCCGGTAGCCATACTTCGCCGCGTTCGCGCGCAGGAAGCGGATGCCGGCCTTGATGTCGTGCACGTTGGCGGGGAAACGCGCCTCCTCGCTGGAGCGGAAGTTGAGGCTGGCCACGGCATAACCGCGCTCGACCAGGAAGGGCGGCGCCTCTTCCTTGTCGCCCAGCCGCCAGGCGCCGCCGTGCAGGTAGACCACCAGGGGCGGATTCGGCACTCCGGCGGGCATGTGCAGGTCGAGCAGCAGGGTTTGCGTGCCCACCTGCGCGTAGGGGATGTCGAGCTGGCTCTGGATGGCGGGATTGGCCGCCGGTGCAGGCGCGCCCGCCAGCGCAGCCACGGGGGCGCACAGCAGCAGCGCCAGCAGCTTGCCGGCCAGGGCCCGTCTCGTCTCAGGGATGCGCCACACGAGCGCATTCTGGCCCCGCACGGGGGCCCGGGCAACCGATCAGGTGGCCAGCCGGCGCGGCATTGGCGCGCCGATGAAACTGAAACGCCGCCGCTCGGTGAACAGGCGGGTGGTGTCTGCCACGGACAGCGGTCTGGCGATGACGAATCCCTGCGCCTCGTTGCAGCCGTGCCGGCGCAGGAAGGCCAGCTGCCGCGCGTTCTCCACGCCCTCGGCCACCACGCGCAGGTCCAGGTTGCGCGCCAGGCCGATGATGGCGGCCACGATGCGCGAGTTGTTCGCGTCATCGAGCATGTCGCGGATGAATTCGTGGTCGATCTTCAGCGCGTCCAGCGGGAACTTCTTCAGGTAGTGCATGCTGGAGTAGCCGGTGCCGAAGTCATCCAGCACCAGGCGGATGCCCTGCGCCTTGATGCAGCGGAGCATGCGCGCCGCGCCATCGGCATCGCCCATCAGCATGGCCTCGGTGAGCTCGAACTCCAGCAGCCGCGGGTCCACGCCGCTGGCCACGATGGGGCGCGTGAGGGCGATGTCGAGCTGGTCCTGGCGGAACTGGCGCGGCGAGACATTCACCGCCACCGGCGGCGGGGAGTATCCCGCAGCCAGCCAGCGGCGCAACTGCGTGCAGGCCATCGAGATCACGCGCTCGCCCACCGGGATGATGAGGCCGGTGTCCTCGAGCACGGGAATGAACTCGCGCGGCCCCATCTGCCGGCCATCCTGGTCGCGCCAGCGCAGCAGCGCCTCCAGGCCGCAGATCTCGCCGCTGCGCAGGTCGACCTTGGGCTGGTACTCCAGGTGGAACTCATCGCGCTCCAGCGCGTCACGCAGCCGGTTCTCCAGCAGCACGCGCGCCTGCGCGCGCTCCTGCAGCTGCGGCAGGTAGAACTGGTAGCCGTTGCGGCCGGACTGCTTGGCGCGGTACATGGCCATGTCGGCGTTCTTCAGCAGCACTTCCGGCTCCACGCCATCGGCCGGATACAGGCTGATGCCCACGCTGCCGGAAACGTAGACCGTGTGGCCATGGATGGAGAACGGCGTGGCCAGCGCGGTGGTGATCTTCCTGCCGACCACCGCGGCATCCTCGGCATGCGCCAGCTGCGGCAGCACCAGCGCGAATTCATCGCCCGACAGGCGCCCGATGGTATCGCCGAGGCGCACCGTGGCTTTCAGGCGCGCGGCGATCTGCACCAGCAGCTCGTCTCCCACCGCGTGGCCCAGCGTGTCGTTCACCGACTTGAAGCGGTCGACGTCCACGAACAGCACCGCCACGGGCGAATGGTCGCGCGCGGCCGCACCGATGGCATGCGCCAGGCGGTCCAGGTAGAGCGTGCGGTTCGGCAGCCCGGTCAGCGCGTCGAACTGCGCCATGTAGGCCAGGCGATCCTCGGCCGACTTGCGCTGCAGGTAGGCCGACACGATGCCGGCCAGCGTCTGCAGGAAGGCGCGGTCGTCATCGTTGGCCTTCTCCTCCGCCCCCAGCCACACGCTCAGCGTACCGTGGATGCCTTCGCTGTCGGTGATCTGCACCTCGAGGTCCGGTGGAAGATCGGTGCCCTGCTCCCAGCCGAAGCCGGCAGCCTGGGTGAGGTCGCGCGTGCCGTCCGCCTTCATCAGCAGTCGGCAGCGTCCGGCCTGCAGCCCCTCGCGCACCGTTTCCACCACCCGTTCCGCCAGCACCCCGGGTTCGGGCTGCGAGAGCACGAACTGGCCGAAGTGCGCCAGGACCGCATTCTGCGCAGCGCTGCGGCGCTGGATCTGCCCCGTGGCCTGCAGGTTCTCCAGGTCGCGCTCCACCTGCCGCTGGCCGGTGACGTCCTCGCACACCACCAGGCAGCCGGGCGCACCGCCGGGCAATACGGTGATGCGCGCGGACAGGAATTGCTCGCCGGCGGCGAACTCGCAGGTGGCCGGCGGCGGGACTGCGCTGCGGGCCGCGGCCTGCAGCATGACATCCAGCTCCCTTCCCAGCCGGTGCAAACCCTCGGCGGAGGAGAGGCTGCACACTGCGAGGAAGCCGATCTCGCGCCGGGCGAAATCGCGCAGCAACGCATTACCGGTGGCCATGTCCTGCCATGCGGCATTGCTGGCCATGATGCTGCCGTCGGCAGCCACGAAACAGGCGGGCAGCGGCAGGGCTTCGAGCAGGGTGCCGTCAAGGGTGGCCGGCGCAACCGTTGCCGGGCGCGACCTCGCCGCAGTTTTTGACAATTTCCCGGATCCCATCCGCTGCCACCAGCTGCCGTCGGCGCCCACAGGGCTGTTGCCACGTTCTGTCACGCAAAATGCAGGGCCAGCGGTGCCCCGTCTGCCTGAATGTGACCGAACTGTGACGTGGTTCGCATGAATGCTTCCTGCGCAATGAAAGCCGGGCCCGATGGTGCGAATAACCTGCCGGGCCCGGCATGTGGCGGGTGAAAGCCACCACGGGTGAAAGCATGCGCGGCCGGGCCCCGGCGCGGCATCGCCGTGCGCCACTGGCTGCTGCGGGAAGTTTCCTACGGGTGGGGAATCCGGCCTATTCCGGCAGTACGGTGGCCTGGAAGCTGTGGTGCCGCGGGCATTCCCAGATCTGGCGGCCGGACACCAGGTGCAGTTCCTGCTGCCGTGCGTCCGCGCGGCACATGGGGCACATCAGGCGACCGCTGGCATCCTGCGGCACCGGTTCGATGTAGCCGGCCGCGTCCTTCCAGCGGTAGCGCGCCACGTCGATCTGGCCGTACATGTCTGCGGAGCCCATGGAAAGAGTATAGGGCCCGTCGCAGGGTGATCCCCAGAGGCGAAGTCCTACAGGAAGGGAGTGGTGCCCAGGGCCGGAATCGAACCAGCGACACGCGGATTTTCAATCCGCTGCTCTACCAACTGAGCTACCTGGGCATCAGGCCCTGGCCGCCGGGAGGCGATCAGGGCCGCGTATTAGACCGGTGCGACCTTCGGGGCGTCAAGGTGGTGGCGCATTCAGGTGCCCGGCGCCTGGAATTCCTGCGGTTTTTCAGACCCGCCGCCGAAAAAATACTTTTCCATCTCCCCCTCCAGGAACTTTCGCGCCTTGGGATCGACGGGGGTGAGGCGGTATTCGTTGATCAGCATGGTCTGGTGGCGCACCCAGCCAGCCCAGGCCTCCTTCGACACCTGCTCGAAGATGCGCTGGCCCAGCGGGCCCGGGTAGGGCGGCCGGTCCAGGCCCGGCGCCTCCTTGTCGAGCAGGATGCAGTGCACGGTTCGGGTCATGGCGGGGGATTCTTCAGGAGTTGGGCCACGGGGGCCGGCAGGCCGATCGCGGCGGGACGCGCGGGGTTATACCACAGGCTGTCGCCGCCCTCGTTCCCACCCCGCGGCTCCACCCGCACCCACAGCGGGTGGATCAACAGGTCGAAGTGCGTGAATACATGCAGCAGGGGTTCGCCCTGCCGCGGCGCGCCGTGGGGACCCGCGCCGGCCAGCGCCTCCTCCAGCGAGTTGAATTCCGGCGGCGACCACAGCCCGCCCCACACGCCGCTGGCGGCACGCCGCACCAGGCGCACGCCGCCCCCGGCATCCTGCGCGAACAGCATCCACGCTTCACGCTGCCGGCGGCGCAGCGGCTTGCGCGGCGCGGGGAACTCATGCTCCCGCCCCGCCTGGTGGGCCGCGCAGCGCCCCGCCAGTGGACACTCGCCGCAGCGGGGATTGCGGCGGGTGCAGACCGTGGCGCCGAGGTCCATGATGGCCTGCGTGTATTGCGCCACGCGCGACTGCGGCGTAAGCAGCGTGGCAAGGCGCCACAATTCCTCCTCGAAGGCGCGCTCGCCCGTGCGGCCCGCCACGGCAAAGAGCCGCGACAGCACCCGGCGCACGTTGCCATCCATGATGGGATGCGGCTGGTCGAGCGAGAGCGCGAGGATTGCGCCGGCCGTGGAACGCCCCACGCCGGGCAGCGAGGCCACGTTGTCGAAATCGGCGGGAAACACGCCGCCATGCATGTCGCGGATATGCTCCGCCGCGCGCTTCAGGTTGCGCGCGCGCGCGTAATAGCCCAGGCCCGCCCAGTGATGCAGCACTTCATCCAGCGGCGCGTCCGCAAGCGCCTGCACACCGGGGAAACGCGCCATGAAGCGCTCGAAATAGGGAATCACCGCGGCGACCTGCGTCTGCTGCAGCATCACCTCCGAGACCCACACGCGATAGGAAGAGCGGTCCTGCTGCCAGGGCAGGTCGTGGCGGCCATGGTGGTCGTGCCAGTCGAGCAGCGCCGGTGCAATGGGCGCGGGATCACTCACCGGCGGCCGGTGTCAGCCGCTCGCGCCATGCCACTTGATGGCGTATTGCACCAGTTGGGCATTGGTGTCGAGCGCAAGCTTGCGCTTGATGGTGAGGCGGTGGGTCTCCACCGTCTTCACCGACAGCGACAGGTTGTCGGCAATCTCGCGCGTGCCCAGGCCCTGGCCGATCAGGCTGATCACCTGCAGCTCGCGGGCCGAGAGGCGCGACGCCGAGTCGCCCTCCTCCGCATCACGCGAGGCCAGCGTCTGCTTCAGGGTCTCGCTGATGAAACGCTCGCCGCGCAGCACGGCACGCAGCGCGGTGATGAGCTGCTCGGTGGCCGCCTGCTTCATGATGTAGCCGGAGGCGCCCTGGGAGATCAGCCGCTCGGCATAGACCGCCTCGTCGTGCATGGACAGCACCAGGATGCGGATGTCGGGAAAATGCGCGTGCACGTCGCGCACCACGTTGAAGCCGTCGCCCTGGTCGAGCGAAAGGTCGACCACCAGCGCATCGGGCTTGAGTTCGCGCACCAGCTTGCGGGCCTCCTGCTCGCTGTGCGCCTCGCCGCAGACCGTGAGGTCTGGCTGGGCGTTGATCATCAGCTTGATGCCCTGGCGTACCACCGGGTGGTCATCCACCACCATCACACGCCGCACATCCTTCTGCGTCACGTTCTGTGTCATTGGCCCTGGTCCGTCCTGCCGGGCGCGGCCACGCAATGCGCGCGCCGTCTCCCTGCGCTCATTCTATCGGAACACGGGGACCTTATACCGCGTGCGCGGTGTTGGCCAGTTCACAGAATCCCGGGACAGGCCGGGCATGCCATGCGGGCCGCCCGCTGCATAGACAGCGGACGGCCGGATGGCGGTGGCGCGCAGGCGCCGCGCTCAGAGCTGGACGGTGAAGTCGCCGTCCTTCGGGTTGATCTCGAAGCGGCCGTTCTGCACGGCCGAGACCCACCTGGTGGTCTTCAGGAAGCCGCCGAAGGCGAACAGGTGCACGCTCTCGAAGTTCGAACCGGTGTCGTTGGCCGCGGCCAGCTTCGTGACCACCTCTTCCGGGCCGCTGTCCTTCAGCAGGCCGGCGATGAGGCTGGCCTTGCCGCTGGTGAGCGCACGGATCGAGGCACCGGCGCCGCAGATCTTGGCGTAGCGCAGCAGCGTCTTGATGCTGGCCGGGCCGCCGAGGCCGGGGCGGATGGTGTTGGTGATGCCATTGCCGCGCATGATCTTTTCCCACTCGATGATGGGCTCGGCCTCGAAGCACACCTGGGTGGTGAACTTCAGCTCGAAGCCCTGCTCCTTCGCGATGGCGACCTTGCGGGCCTCGAACTGGCGCTGCTGCTCCACGGTCATGTGGGCGTGGCCTTCCGGATGGCCGGCCATGTACTTGGTCTTGATGCCGGCACGGGCGAAGTGCCCGGTCTCCAGCACGCCGATGGTGGAATCGAACGCACCCTCGGGCCTGGGCATGTCGCCGGCGATCAGCAGCATCTTCTTCGCGCCGGCCACTTCGGTGAGCTTGCGCGCGATCGTGGCCACCTCTTCGGCGTCCTTGATGCGGCGGCAGGGCACGTGCGGCACGGCATTGAAGCCGGCCTCGCCCACGGCCCTGGCCGCGGCGGTGAGATCATCCCAGGTCTGGTTGGGGAACAGGGCGATGAAGATGTCCGTATTCTTCGGCACCAGGGTTGCAGCCTCGGCAAGGAACTCGGTGTCCTTGCAGGTCATCTCGATCGAGGCATTGGCGAGCAGCGCGCGGATCTGCGCACTGGTGGCGGTCGTTACGGACATGAGGGACGGATCTCCTTTTTCACCTTGAAGCAGAGCAGCGCCGCGGCAAGCAGCAGCCACCCCAATGACAGCGAACCGGCGCCGGCGGCACCGCCATCCACTGGCTGCAGCAGCGGTGCCTTGACCACTACCCCAACATAGGCATTGCGCGTGATCTCCGGCGTGTTCTCGTCGCCATCGTCGGCGTCGACGCAGCTGAGCGTGAACACCGTCTCGCGAATGAGCAGGAAGTCCTGGCTGCCGGATACGGGCGCCTCATCCTTCCAGTCGCCACTGCCACCGGTCTTGGTGCAGGTGGAGCCCGCCGGGGCATTCCAGCTCACGGTGACGGATTCGCCGAACGTGACCTCGCGCGAGGAGACCGTCAGCTCCACCGGCAGGGAACCACCGCTGCCCTCATCAAGCCTGATGATGGCGCCGAACCCGTTGCTGCCACTGCTGTCGGAATAGCTGACCGCGTAGAGGGTGCCGTTGGCCAGCAGCACGCCGGCGTAGGGTCCATGGCCATCGGAGAACGATCCGGTGAAGCCGTGCAACAGCGTGAACTCGCCCTCGGGCGAGATGCGCCAGGCCGTGCCGGCGTGGTAAGGCCCGCCGTAGAGCGTGGTGCCATAGAAATTGCCGGCTGCATCCTGCACCGGCGCGGCCAGGGGCGTGCTGCCACCGAAGTAGGGACCACCGAAGGCATGAACCACCGACACCTGGCCTTCCGGGCTCATGCGGAACAGGGTGCCATGCCCGAACTCACCGCCCTGGGAGGCCGTGCCGTAGAAGTTGCCGTCGGCCGAAAGCATCATGCCGGCGCGCGGATTGGCCCCGGTGGAGTTCACCGGTATGCCATCCCTGAACTCGGCCAGCTTCGGGAAGGAGTACACGACTTCGTGGTCGCCGGCGGTGGAGATGCGGTAGATGACACCGCGATTGTTGGCGCCCCCCACCAGCGTCGTGCCGTAGAGCTGCCCGTCGGCACCGAGGACGAGGGTGCCTTCCGGATTCTCGCCATCGGGACCGTTGAACTCGTGCAGCACGGAGAAGTCCGTGCCGTCGGGCGCAAGGCGGTAGACGGTGCCCTTGTTGAGCTTGCCGCCATTGAGCGTGGCGCCGTAGAGGTAGCCGTCGGGGCCGAAGGTCACGCCCGTGTAGGGCAGGGCCGGTTTCGGCTTGCCATCGGCAAACTTGTGAAGGATGGTGAACGTGCCATCGAGCGCCACGCGGAACACTGTTCCCAGCACGCGCTCGCCGCCGCCGAAATACGCCGTGCCATAGAGGTTGTCGTCGGGCGCGGGGCCCTGCACCAACGGACCGAAGATGCTCACGCCCTCGCTGCCGTTGCGGTTCAGCGCGTAGAGGGTGCTCAGCTCGTGGGAAGGCGTGAGCCGGGCGATGGCGCCGGCGCCATCGCCGCCGGTCGCGGAGCCGAAATAGATGTTGCCGTCGCGGGCCAGCAGCGGGTCGCTGCGCACCTGGCGAGGCGGATCGGGATAGTCCTCTTCATCGTAGATCGCGTACAGCGAAACGGTCGGCAGGACGTTGGCATGCTGGGTGCGCTCGGCCGTCAGGCCGGGCTGTGCCAGGAGGCCAGCCAGCGCAAGCGGAAGGAGCGCGGCGAGGCGCCGCAGGTGACGTATGAACTGCATGGATTTCCCACACCCCGGGTAGCGGGTCATTACAGCACAGCCCTCGCCGCGCCGGGAAGCAGGGTGGCGGAATCGTAAGGCTGCGGGGGTCCGGTCCCCGCCCCGCCCCAGCGGCTATTCGTACCGCAGGGCGTCGATGGGGGCCAGGTTGGCGGCCTTGCTGGCCGGCAGGATGCCGAAAACCATGCCGATCAGCATCGAAAACAGGCAGGCGCCGCTCACGGCCCACCAGGGCACCGCTGGTGCGGGGAAGTTGGGGATGAGCCCGGCCACGCCGTAGGCCAGCGCGAAGCCGATGGCCATGCCGATGAGGCCGCCGATCAGCGCCAGGACCATTGCCTCGATCAGGAACTGCAGCATGATGAAACGGCGCGGCGCGCCCAGCGCCTTGGCGATGCCGATTTCACGGGTGCGTTCAGTGACTGACACCAGCATGATGTTCATGATCCCGATGCCGCCCACCAGCAGCGAGATGCCCACCACGCCGGCCACCACGGCGGTGATGGTGCCGGTGATGCGGTTGAAGGTCTCGATGAACGACTGCGAGGACTCGACGCGGAAGTCATCCAGGTCGTCGGAACCGATGCCATGCGTGCGCCGCATCAGCGCACTGACGCGCTGCTTCACGTTCTCCACCATGTCCGGATCGTCGACGGTGAAGGTGATCGAGATGTCCGGCCGCGCCACCTGGCTGTTGAACGACAGCGCGGTCTGGAAGGGCATCACCGCGAAGGCGTCCTGGCTGAAGCCGAATACCTCGCCCAGCGACTCGGCCACGCCGATCACCTTGAACCATTCGCTGCCGATCTGCACGAACTCGCCCACCGGGTTGTCCGGCAGGTCGAGCTCACGGACCATGTCGGCACCCAGCACCACGACGCGGCGCCGGCTGTCATCGTCGCTGCGGGTAATGAAGCGGCCCAGGCGCGGGAACATGCGGCGCACGTCCTGCATGCTCTCGCTGGTACCGAAGATCTGGCCGGCCGCGGAACGCGAGCCATAGGTGATCTGGCCCACAGGAACCTGCAGCACGGGCGTGATGTGCGAGATGCCGTCGATGCGGTAGCGCAGCTCGTCGAGGTCGCTGAGGCGCAGGCGGTTGATCTGGCCGCGCATCTGGTGTTCCGGCGGTGTGTCGGAGCGCAACTGCAGCGTGGTGGAACCCAGGCCCTCGAACTGCTGCGAGATGGAGGCCGACATGCCCTGCACCAGCGCGATCACGCAGATCACCGAGGCCACGCCGATGATCACGCCCAGCATGGTGAGGAAGCTGCGCAGGCGGTGCGCCTGGATGGCGCCCAGCGCCGAGCGCAGGCACTCCTGCACGGCGTAGAGCATGCGGCGCGAGGCGCCGGCGTCTTCCACCAGCAGCGGCTCAGCCATTGGTGGTGTCCTCGGCGATGCGCCCGTCATGCAGGCGCACCTGGCGGCGGCAGTTGGCGGCGATGCCCGGGTCGTGCGTGACGATCACCACGGTCTGGCCGCCGGCATGCAGTTGCGCGAACAGGTCCATGATCTCGCGCGCGGTGCGGCTGTCGAGGTTGCCGGTGGGCTCGTCGGCCAGCAGCAGCTCCGGCTGTCCCACCAGCGCCCGCGCCACGGCCACGCGCTGGCGCTGGCCGCCGGAGAGCTCGTTGGGACGATGGCCGGTGCGGTCGGCCAGCCCCACGCGCTCCAGCGCGTGGCGTGCATGCTCACGCCGCGCCTTCGGCGCGATGCCGCGGTAGATCAGCGGCTGCGCCACGTTGTCGAGCGCGGTCATGCGCGGCATCAGGTAGAAGTTCTGGAACACGAAGCCGATCTTGCGATTGCGCACCGAGGCCAGCTGTTCCTCGTCGAGGCCGGCCACTTCCTCTTCATCGAGCCGGTAGCGGCCGCGCGTGGGCGTGTCGAGGCAGCCCAGGATATTCATCATCGTGGACTTGCCCGATCCGGATGCACCGGTGAGCGCGACGAACTCGTTGTCCTGGATCGTGAGGTCGATGTCGGAGAGCGCCGGGTAGGCCTCCCCACCCAGCTGGTAGATCTTGGTGATGCCGGTGAGCTCGATCACGGACTGGCCGGTGCCGCAGCTTCGCCGGCCGGCGCCGCGCCGGGCACCTCCACCGCAGCCGCCTTCTCCTTCACCCGGTCGCCATCACGCAGGAAACGCAGCACGCGCGGCGGCCCGGCGGCGATGCGCGCGCCCGCGGCCAGGCCCTTCTTCACCGCGATCCAGGTGTCATCGGCGATGTCCACCTCGACGGGCACCTTGCGCGCCACGCCGTTGTCGATCACGAACACGCTGGCCTGCGCCGGCTCGCTGCGGTCCTGGGAATCCTCGTATTGCACGGCCTGCACCGGCACCGCGGGCACGGGCGGCGTGTCGGCATCGCGGGTGGCGATCTCGGCGCGGCAGCTCATGCCGGTGTGGAACTTCATGCCCTCGGAAGGATTGAGGCGGATCTTCACCGGGTAGCTCTTGCCCTGCCCCTGCACGGTGCGGGGAGAGACGGCCACGGTCTCCACCACGCCCTCCCATGACTGGTCGGGGAAGGCGGCCGGCACGATGCGGGCCGCCTGGCCGGGAATCACGCGCGCCACGTCGGTCTCGTTGACGTTGACCTCGGCATACATGTTCGAGATGTCGGAGATGGTCATCAGGTCGGAGCCGGCGATGCTGGTGGCGCTGGGCACCGCGGTCTCGCCGACCTTGATGATGAGCTGCGTGACCCGCCCATCGATGGGCGCGCGCAGCTCGGTCTTGGCAAGCTGCTCACGCGCCTCGTTGAGGCGCGCCTCGGTCTGCGCGGCGTTCTCGGTGGAAACGTTCAGCTCCACGCGCGCCTGGTCGCGCTGCGAGCGCACCTCGTCGTAGGTGTTTGCGTCGATGACGCCGCTGACGCGCAGCTGCTCATAGCGCTTCCACTTGGTCTCGATGGTGTCCATGGCCACTTCGGCGCGCTGGATGGACAGCCGTGCCTGGCGCAGCGCCGCCTCCAGTGCGTCCACCTGCGTCTGCAGCGTGGCCGGATCCAGGCGCAGCAGCGTCTGCCCCGCCTTCACCTCGTCGCCCTCCTTCACCAGCAGCGACTTCACGCGACCCATCACCTCGGAGCCGATGCGGATCTCGGTCTGGTAGGTCAGGCTGCCGGAAGCCAGGATGGTGGGCGTGATCACGCGTGATTCCACGGTGGCCATCTCCACTTCCTTGGCATCGCCGCCACGCAGGTTCCTGAGCACCACCGGCGTTGCCAGCAATGCCACCACGCCTGCCGCCAGCAGGATCTTGCCAGCCCGGCTCATGCCCGCCCCAGTGCGAAGAAGGCCCAGATGCCGTAGATCAGCGCAATGGGCAGGACGGCCACGATGACGCAGTACGTCCAGCTGCGGCTGGTCCAGACCCTCAGGCCCATGGCCGTCAGGTAGACCGACAGGAACTGGAGCAGGTTGAAGCTGCTGTAGAGCGTATAGCCGGTTTCGCCGGGCTGGCGATGGAAGACCAGCTCATTGAGGGACAGCGGCTGCAGGGCGGCCTGCGGAATCTGGTTGCTGCCGGCCGTGGCCAGCGCGACCGCCCCCAGCACGGCACCCAGCAGCATCACCGGCAGCGTGGTCCAGGCGGACAGCGCGAACCAGTGGGGGAAGCCACGCTCCACGCCGGTGACCTTGGTGGCCAGCAGCAGGTAGAGGGCGCCGATCAGCAACATCACCGGAAGGGCGATGGCCCCGATGACCCCGGCCAGGATGGCCCGCACGCCGCGCTGCTCCGTGGCGGCGCTGGCCATGCGGGCGATTTCCGCGTCGGTGAGGTTGGCCCCCACCGAACTGGCCCGCAACTGCTCGTCAACCAGCCACGCCAGGTCGACGAACGACACGTACCAGTACGCCAGGCCACCCTGCAGCACCATCACCAGCAGCAACGGCCACCAGTAGCGTGGACGTGCATCCAGCTCGGCGAATGCGCTGCGTGGCTCGAAGATGAGCCCCTGGAGGATGGAAAGGTTGTTCATGTTCCCCGGCCTGTGTGTTGCGGCGGTCTTCTGGTTACCGCCGTACAGTCCGGCGGCGGGCGCAGTCCTTACACCATTGTAAGGACCGGGTGCCGGCGCCGACTATCCTGAGCCAATGGATGATCCAGACCGCGAGCGACGCTTTCTGGCCCTGCTGAACGCCAACCTGCCCGCACTGGGGCGCCTCGCGGGCAGCTACGCCAGCGGCGCGGCCGAGCGGGAGGACCTGGTGCAGGACATCGCCCTGGCATTGTGGCAGGCGCTGCCGCGCTTTCGTGGCGAGAGCTCCGAGCGCACCTTCCTGTTCCGGATTGCGCACAACCACTGCATCGACCACATCACGCGGCGGCGGCCCATGGCCTCGCTGCAGGACCTGGAGCTCGACCCTGAGGACGGCGCCCGCTCCATCGAATCCTCGCTGAGCCAGCAGCAGGATTCGGCGCGCCTGATGGCCGCCGTGCGGCGGCTGCCGCTGATCCAGCGCCAGGTGGTGGTGCTGGCGCTGGAAGACATGGACTACGCGGAGATCGCCGCGGTCCTCGGCATCACCGAGAACAACGTGGGCGTGCGCCTGAACCGGGCCCGCGCCACCTTGCGTAAACTGATGGGAGAATCCCCATGAACCCCCAGACCGACTTCGGCGCCCTGAAGCAGCAGTGGCAGTCCGGCAGCCAGCCACTGCCCGACATCGCCGCCCTGCGCGAGCGCGTGGCCGCCGACACCCGCTCTCACTGGTGGGCGCTGGGACTGGTGATCGTGATGACGGTGGCCATCCTTGCCATCTCGCTGGGCTTCGCAGTGCGCAGCGGCGAGCCGCCGGCCTGGGTGAGCTTCGGTTTCTCGGTGCTGTTCGCCACGCTGGCATGGTCGGTGGCGCTGTGGCTGTCGCGCGGCACCTGGCGGCCGCGCGACGACACCATCTCCGCCGCGCTCGAACTGTCGATCCGCCGCTGCCGCTCGATGATCCTGGCCGCGCCGATGGGCATCGCGCTTTATGTCGTGGGGCTGGTGGGCTCGCTGGCCTGGAAGGACCGGATGTTCGGGGTCGACTGGCCCGGGGTGCTGGGCACACCCTCGATGATCGTCGCCGGCTGGGTCGGTGCCCCGCTGTACGCGGCAGGCATGCTGTGGAATGCCCGGCGCCAGCGGGCCCGCCTGAAGGTGCTGGTGGAGCTCAAGAGGCAACTGGCTGAAAGTTGAGTAGGACGGGGCGAGTTCCAGCCCCGTTATTGATCCCTCACAACCTTATGCGCCTCCAGCAATAAGAAATAGGTTGGCGGGGCGCGCCGGATAAACGATCCTGCGCGATCCTTATGCCAACCCCCCCCTCCACGGAGATCCCCGTCGACGAGATCGAGCGCGAGCACGCCGAACTCGGCCTGCCGCCCATGGAGGAAGAGGTCGCCCGCCCCGGCAAATCACCGCTGATGCAGGTGACCAGTTACCTGATCATGTCGGTGCTGGTGGCCCTGGCTGCCTACCTGCTGTTCCTGCTGTTCGGCGTGGAGCATGAGCGCACGGCCACCCGCATCGTCTCCGACGCGCTGCAGGACGAGCAGTTCTGGTGGGCGGTGGGCGTGGGCCTGCTGGCCCAGGTGGTCGATGGTGCGCTGGGCATGGCCTATGGCCTCACGGCCAGCAGCTTCCTGCTGGCCACCGGCGCCTCGCCGCTCTCGGCCAGCGGCGCGGCGCACCTGGCGGAGGTGTTCACCACCGGCATCTCCGGCGTATCGCACCTGCGCATGGGCAACGTGAACCGCAAGCTGTTCCTGAGCCTGGTGATTCCCGGCGTGACGGGCGGACTCATCGGCACCTACGTGCTGGGCAACATCGACGGCAGGCTGCTGAAACCCTGGATCAGCCTGTACCTGCTGCTGATGGGGCTTTACGTGCTGGTGCGCGCCTTCCGGCGGATCATCCTGGTGAAGACCGACGTGCGGCCCTCGCGCGTGGTGCCGCTGGCGCTGTTCGGCAGCTTCATGGACACCACCGGCGGCGGCGGCTGGGGCCCCATCGTGACCACCTCCCTGGTGGGGGCCGGGCATGATCCGCGCACCACCATCGGGTCGGTGAACTTCGCGGAGTTCTTCCTGACGGTGGCGGTGTCGGCGGCGTTCTTCTCGATCCTGGATGCCAGCATCTGGCTGACGGTGACCGGGCTGGTGCTGGGTGGCATGTTCGCCGCGCCGTTCGCCGCCTACGTGACGCGGCATGTGAAGACCCGGTACCTGCTGGTGCTGGTGGGCACGCTGATCAGCGGGATCAGCGTGTACAACCTGGTGGCGGCGTTCTCGGGCTGAGTCCCGCCACCCCGCGCGCCGTGGAATCGGCGCGCCGGCCGTTCTAGAATCGGCGCAGGCCGCGGGTGTAGTTCAATGGTAGAACTGTAGCTTCCCAAGCTACTAACGTGGGTTCGATTCCCATCACCCGCTCCAGCCTTCCCGGTCGTGCGGCGGCCTCAGCAATCCCTGAAGCGCAGGTTCGAGCGCGACAGCTCACCGACCGACTTGCAGCCCATCAGCTTCATGCCCCGCTCCAGCTCCAGGCGCATCTGGTCCAGGGCCCGGTGCACGCCGGCCTCGCCGGCCGCGGCCAGCGGGAACAGGTAGTAGCGGCCCAGGCCCACGGCCTTCGCCCCCAGCGACAGCGCCTTGAGCACATGCGTGCCACGCTGCACGCCGCCATCGATCATCACGTCGATGCGGTCGCCCACGGCATCGACGATCTCGGCCAGCTGGTCGAAGGCGCTGCGCGAGCCGTCGAGCTGCCGCCCGCCATGGTTCGACAGGATGATGCCGGTGCAGCCGATCTCCACCGCGCGCCGCGCATCCTCCACCGACATCACGCCCTTGAGGCAGAACTGGCCGTCCCACTCCTTCACCATGCCCTCCACGTAGTGCCAGTCCATGGACTGGTCGAGCATCTCGCTGAAGTAACGGCCGATGGAGATCGGCGTGCCCTTCATGTCGATGTGCTCCTCGAGCTGCGGCAGGCGGAAACGCTCGCGGAGGAAATGGTTGAGCGCCCAGGAGGGCTTCAGCGCGAACTGCAGCACGCTGGCCACGCCCAGCTTCATGGGGATGGCAAAGCCGGTGCGCAGGTCGCGCTCGCGGTTGCCACCGGTGATGGTGTCGACGGTGAGCATCATCACGTCGATGCCGGCCTCTTTCGCACGCTGCAGCATGGCGCGGTTCAGGCCATGGTCCTTGTGCACGTAGAACTGGTAGCACTGCGGCGTGGCATAGGCCTTGCGCAATTCGGTGATGCTGGTGGTGCCCAGCGAGGACACGCCGAACAGGGTGCCGAAGCGCGATGCCGCGGCGGCCACCGCGCGCTCGCCGGTATGGTGGAACAGGCGCTGCAGCGCCGTGGGCGAGCAATACACGGGCAACGCCAGCTTCTGCCCCATCACGGTGACCGAGAGGTCGATGTCCTTCACGCCGCGCAGCACATTGGGCACCAGGTCGCAGCGGCCGAAGGAGCTGGTATTGCGCCGGTACGTCACCTCGTCGTCGGCCGCGCCGTCGATGTAATTGAACAGCGGGCCGGGCAGGCGCTGCCGCGCCAGGCGACGGAAGTCGTGGAAATTGTGGCAGTCGGAAAGACGCACCAGGGAAGGCTCTCAGGACGTGTACGCGTAGACCATGGCCAGTACGCCCAGCACGCTGGCCAGCAATACGCTGTGCCGGATGGTGAAACGGAACAGCCGGCCCTCCTCCGAGCGCTGCATGCCGGTGGCGGCCACCGCCACGGCGAGGCTGGTGAGGCTGATCATCTTGCCCATCACGCCGCCGGCGGAATTCGAGGCGGCCATCAGCGCCGGATCGAGCCCCAGGCTCTTCGCGGTCACCACCTGCAGGTTGCCGAACAGGGCGTTGGCCGAGGTGTCGCTGCCGGTGAGGAACACGCCCAGCCACCCCAGCAGGGAGCTGAAGAACGGGAAGATGGCGCCGGTGAGGGCAAAGGCCTTGCCCAGCGTGACCGTGGCGCCGCTGTAGTTCATCACGTAGGCCAGGGCCAGCACGCTCATCAGGGTCAGCATCGAGAAGGCCAGCTGCCGGCCGACGCGGCCGAGGATGCCGAAGTAGGTGCCGATGGGCATGCGCAGCAGCAGGGCGGCCGCCACGGTGGCCAGGGCGCAGGCAGTGCCGGCGGCCGCCAGCCAGTTGAAGGTGAAGCGGGCGGCATAGGGTGTGGGCTCTGCAACCATCGGCGCGGAACGCACCACCTGGTCATGCAGGCCGGGCCACTCGAAGACGATGTTGGTGGTCTCCAGCAACGCCTTGGTGAGCGGATTGCCCCACACCAGCACGAACAACACCAGGAACAGGTAGGGAGACCAGGCCAGCACGGTGGGGCCGAAGCCGTGCTTCCGGGGCAGCGCCACAGCACCGTTCTCGTCGGGCAGCTTGAAGGTATCGGACGGCTGCCACACCTTGAACAGCACCACGAGGCCCACGATGGCGGTCAGCGCCGCCAGGATGTCCACCAGCTGCGGGCCGACGAAATTCGACACCAGGAACTGCACGCCGGCGAAGCAGATGCCGCAGACCAGGGCGGCCGGCCACACGCCGCGCAGGGCCTTCATGCCGCCCATCACGTACACCAGGTAGGCCGGGATGAGCAGCGATACCGGCGCGCACAGGCGACCCACCCAGGCGCTGAGTTCCAGCTCCGGCAGTCCCGTGGTGCCGGCCAGGGTCACCACCGGCACGCCGATGGAACCGAAGGCCACTGGTGCGGTGTTGGCGAGCAGGCAGATGCCCGCGGCGAAATACGGCGAGAAACCCAGGCCAGTGAGCATGGCGGCCGCCACGGCCACAGGCGTGCCGAAACCCGCGGCACCCTCGATGAAGGCGCCGAAGGCAAAGGCGATCAGGATGGCCTGCAGGCGCCGGTCGGTGGTGAGGCCGCCGATGGAGTCCTTGATGATGGCGAACTTGCCGGTTTCTTCAGTGATGCGATAGAGCACCACGGCCCAGTACACGATCCAGCCGATGGGCAGCAGGCCGAAGGCCGCACCCATGGTGGCCGAGCTGGCCGCCAGCTGCACCGGCATGTCGTAGATGAGGACCGCCACCAGCACCGCGGTGGCGAGGCCCGCCAGGCCGGAGATCCACGCCGGCTTGCGCAGCACGCCGATCAGCAGCAGTGGCACGAGGATCGGTAGCGCCGCGGCAGCGGCGGACCAGCCGAGGCTGTCCAGCAAAGGCTGGTAATTCTGCTCCCACATGCGTGCCTAGTTTGAGGCAAGCACGGGCCCGGGCGCCAGCATCTTGTTGCTTATCGATCCGGAACGTACCGGAATGCGGCACGAACCATATCGATCAGTAGATGACGCCGACTTCCTCGTCGTAGCGCTCCCACGCGGCCAGCATCTCGGCAAGCTTCTGTGGCTCGGTGGCCGACAGGTCATGCTGCTCCTCGCGGTCGGTGGCGAGGTTGAACAGCTGCCAGCGGCGCTGGTCGGCCGGCATGCGCTGGTCCCACACCAGCTTCCAGTCACCCTTGCGGACGGCGCGCGGCCCACCCTGCTCCCAGCCCGTGACGTCGTTGTCGGTGTACACCGTGTCGGCCTTGCCCAGCAGCACGGGCAGCAGCGACCTGCCGCGCGGCGGCAGCACCTCGCGGTCGCGGAAACGGGTGCCGGGATGCGTTGTGTCCGCGACTTCGAGGAAGGTGGGCAGGATGTCCATCACCGTGCCCAGCGCATGGCTCTCGCTGCCCGCCTTCACCCGGCCGGGGAAATGCGCGAAAGCCGGCACGTGGATGCCGCCCTCCCAGCCCGTGCCCTTGTGGCGGTTGAATGGCGTCATGCTCACGCTGGCCCAGTTGGCGCCATACATCACGTAGGTGTTGCCGGCCCCCAGGTTGTCGAGGCTGTGGTCGTATTCCTTGCCGATGTGGTCCTTGTAGGGCGAATTGAGGTCGAGCCGGCTGGACTCGGCGCCGTTGTCCGAGGAGAACACGATCAGCGTGTTCTCGAACTCGCCGATCTCCTTCAGGTAGGCCACGAACTGGCCCACGTAGGTGTCCAGGTCGCTGACCATGGCCGCGTAGATCTCCATGCGGCGGGCGTTCTCGCGCTTCTCCTGCTCCGACAACTCGTCCCAGCGCGGGCGGAAACGGGCGTTGTCGATGGGCCGGGCGTCCTCTGGCAGCAGGCCCAGCTCCTTCTGGCGCGCGAAGCGCTCGGCATAGAGGGCCTCGTAGCCCGCGTCATAGCGGCCCTTGAAGCGCGCGATGACTTCCTTCGGTGCCTGCAGCGGCCAGTGCGGGGTGGTGTAGGCGAGCCAGGCGAAGAAGGGCTTGCCCTCGGCGCGGTCCTGCTCGATGAAATCGATCACCTTTTCCGTGTAGTCGCGCACCGAATACCAGTCGGTGCCGACGTTCACGATCTCGTCGTTGTCGAAGAAGCGCGCGTCCTGCGGGCCGCGCCAGTCCCAGGGGCCCAGGTGCGCGGCGCCATCCAGCGAGGCGAACACGCGCCTGAAGCCACGGGCATGCGGGCCGGTCTCGGGGGTGGCACCCAGGTGCCACTTGCCCACCATGTAGGTGTTGTAGCCGGCGTCGCTGAGCAGCTCGGGCAGCGCGGCGACGCGGAAATTCAGGTGGCCTTCGTAGCCGGGCTGGCCCTTGTGTTCCTCGCGCCGTGGCGCGCCCTGCACGCCCATGCCGGCCTGGTGGTTGTCCATGCCGGACATCACCATGGCGCGCGTGGGCGCGCAGCTCATCGCGGCATGGAAGTTGGTGAGCAGCATGCCATTCCTGGCCAGCGCGTCGAGGTTGGGCGTGGGGATCTCGCCGCCGAACACGCCCAGGTCGGAGTAACCCATGTCATCGGCCAGGATGTAGACGATGTTGGGACGCCTGGCGGCCTTGCCGTCGCCTGCCCCGCCGGAACACCCGGCGAGCACGCCGGTGGCCAGCGCCACCAGTGCCAGTTTCAGGCCGGCCCGCATGAACTCAATAGACGACGCCGTTCTGTTCATCGTACTGGTCCCATGTTGCAAGCATCTGCCGGTACCGATCCGGGTTCGCCGCTGCCACGTCATGCTGCTCGAAGGGATCGGTGGACAGGTCGAACAGCTGCCAGCGGCGTTCCTTCTCGGGTGCCGCGTGGTCCCACACCAGCTTCCAGTTGCCCTGCCGCACGGCGCGGTGGCCGAACAGCTCCCAGCCGAAGGTGGCCCCGTCGTCGTGCACGGCCCGGGCCCGACCCTCGAACACCGGCAGCAGCGACACGCCCTGCGGCGGCAGCACGGGCTGCCCGTGCCAGCTCGTGCCGGGGTGCTGGGTGCCGGCCAGCTCCAGGAAGGTGGGCAGCAGGTCCATCACCGTGCCCATGGCGTCGCTGCGCGTGCCGGCCGCCACCCGCCCGGGGAAATGCACGAAGGCCGGCACGTTGATGCCGCCCTGGAAGGCGGTGAACTTGTGGCGGTTGTGCGGCGTGGCGCTGGCACTGGCCCAGTTGGCGCCATACATCACGTAGCTGGTGGCGCTGCCGATGTTCCCCAGGCTGTGGTCGTATTCCTTGCCCACGTGCGGGGCGATGGGATCGCGCAGGTCGCGGCGGTCCGGTTCGGCGCCGTTGTCGGAGCTGAACACGATGAAGGTGTTCCCGAACTCGCCGATCTCCTTCAGGTAGGCGACGAGCTCGCCCACGTAAGTGTCGAGGTCGCTGACCATGGCGGCATAGATTTCCATGCGCCGCGACTCGAAGCGTTTCTGCTCGGCGGTGAGGGTGTTCCAGCGCGGGGAAAAACGCGCGTTGTCGATGGGCTCGGCGTCCCGGGGCACCAGGCCCAGCTCTTTCTGGCGCGCGAAGCGCTTTGCGTACAGGGCCTCGTAGCCGTCGTCGTACCAGCCCTTGAACTTCGCGATGGATTCCTTCGGCGCCTGCAGCGGCCAGTGCGGCGCGGTGTAGGCCATGTAGGCGAAGAAGGGCTTGCCCTCGGCCCGGTCCTGGCCGATGTATTCGACCATCTTCTTCGTGTAGTCGCGGGTGGAGTACCAGTCCTCGCCCACGGTGACGAGTTCGTCGCCGTCGAAGAACTGCGCGTCCTGCGGGCCGCGCCAGTCCCAGCTGCCCAGGTGCGCGGCGCCATCCACGGAGGCAAAGACGCGGCGGAAGCCACGCGCCCTGGGGCCGGTCTCCGCCGTATTGCCCAGGTGCCACTTGCCCACCATGTAGGTGTTGTAGCCGGCCTCGGCCAGCAGCGCGGGCATGGGCGCCACGCGGAAGTTCAGGTGGCCCTCGTAGCCGGGCTGGCCCTTCTGGTCGTCGCGCGTGGGCACGCCCATCACGCCCAGGCCGGTGAGGTGGTTGTCGGTGCCGGACATCAGCATGGCGCGCGTGGGCGAGCAGGTCATGCTGGTGTGGAAGCCGGTGAGCATCATGCCATCGCGCGCCAGTGCGTCGAGATTGGGCGTGGGGATTTCACCGCCGAATGCGCCGAGGTCGGCGTAGCCCAGGTCGTCGGCCAGGATGTAGACGATGTTGGGACGCCGGGCGGCGGCCCCTGTTTCCGGCTGGTCTGCGGACTGGCGTGCACAGGCCGCCAGCACCAGGGCCGCGCACAGCGCGGCGTACGGCTTCCACTTGGTCATGATCTGTTGTTTCCCCTCGCGGGGGGCAGGGTACAAAAAATCAGCCGGCAGGAAAGTGCTGCCGGCCGAATGTCTCCCGCCTTGGTTATCAGTTGAGGCGCGCGCGAAATACCAGCCGCAGGTCGCGGCCGGGCAGCATCACTTCGTCCTTGTTGAGTGCCACGGCATTGCGCTGGCGGCTGTTGGTGAGGTTGCGGCCCACCAGGGCCAGTTCGACGCCAGCGCGGGCGCCCCAGGGCCGGAATGCGAATTCGGCGTCGAGACTGGTGAAGGATGCCGTGGGTGTTTCGCCTGAGGCCGTGCGTGGCTGGCGGCCGGAGTGCCGCAGGGAAACGCGCGCATCCATCCGCTCGCCCTGCCAGGAAAGCGCACCACCCGCGCGCCAGGGCGGGATGCGCGGCACGAAGCCGCCGCCGTGGCTGAATTGCGCACGCACGAAGTCGGCCACCAGGTCCAGGTGCAGGTCGCCCCCGGCGGCCCGCAGCAGCTCGATCTCCACGTGGCCTTCGGCGCCGTGGAAGCGTGCGTCGCGCTGGGTGTAGTTCAGCTCGGCGAACTCCTCCCCGTCGCCCGGGACGCAAATGCCTTCCTCGCTGCAGGTCCGACCCGTGAGGGCGCCATGGATGTAGCGGCTGAAGTCGCTCACCCACAGCGAACCGTCGGCGTGCACGCGGCCTGTGCCGCGCCAGCGCAGGGAGAGTTCAGCCGAACTTGAGCGCTCGATCCGCAGGTGCGGTGCGCCGGTCTCCCAGGTGGACGTGGCCTCGTGCGCGCCGCGGGCGAAGAGCTCGGTCTGGGCTGGTGCGCGTGCCGCCGAAGACAGCGCCAGGCCCACGCGCCAGGCGGGAGCGGGATCCAGCACCACGCCTGCCGAGGCGCTCACCGGCGTGAAACGACGCGACGCCGGCACGTCGTCGACGGGCGTGCCGTCGACATCGGTGTTTTCCACCCGCAGGCCGAACTGCAGGCGCAGTTGATCCAGTGGCCGGCTCTCGGCAAAGGCAAACAGTGCCTGGCTGCTGGTGCGGGTGGGTGCAAGATAGGAAGCCGCCTCGCCCAGCGCCGAGAAATCCTTGCGCTGCGCCTGCGCGCCCAGTGCGGTTTCCGTGAAAGGGCCGATGGCGCCGGACAGTGCCTCGGCGCGCAGGTCCCATTCCCGGTCCTTGAAGGTGGCGTGCGTTTCCCCCTCCTCGCGCTCGTGGTGCGCGTAGTCCGCCCAGCCTCCATCCACCGTGAGGCGCCGGAAGGTGCCCAACGGCAGCTCCCAGGCGGAACGCAGCAGCAGCTTGGTCTGCGCCATGTCGATGTAGGCATCCTCGCCGGGAATGCCGTAGCGGGATTCATGACGCACCACGCCCAGGCCGGCACGATGGTCCGTGCCGATCCACGCCCCGCCGAGCGCCCCACCCTGCCCGCGCAGCCAGGAGTTGGCCATCACGCCATCGGGCGTGTCGTAGTCATCCGAGTGGCGGCTGAAGGCATCGGCGTGCATCGCAAACGCTCCGCGTCGCAGGTTCAGTTGCCCGCCGAAGTCGCGGCTGTCGGCCACGCTGCCGAAACCTGCCACGAAATCGGCATTCAACCCGCCCGCGGCGAGGTTCACGGGCACGCGGCTGGTGATGGCATTCACCACGCCGCCGATGGCCTGGCTGCCATAACGCAGCGTGGCCGCGCCGCGCACCACCTCCACGCGCTCGGCCGCGAAGGGTTCCAGCGGCACGCCATGGTCGGGACCCACGTCGGAGACGTCGAAGGTGCCCACGCCGTCCTCCAGCGTGCGCACGCGGTTCGCGTGCATGCCACGCACCACGGGACGGCCGGCGCCCGCGGCCTGGCCACTGCTGGTCACGCCCGGCAGCCGGGCCAGTGCCTCGGCCAGCGTGTTGCCGGCGCCGCGCTGCAGTTCATCGCGGGTGATGCTGCCGGCGATGGTGGCCAGGCGATCGGGATTGCCGATGGGTGAAGCCGTGACCACGACCTCCTCCAGTTCAAGGGCGTGCTCCACGTCCTGGGCAAAGGAAGGATGGGAAACCAGAAGCGCCAGCGCCACGACGGCGCCGGCAGAACGTTCATGCTGCATTGTTGATAACCTCGAAACCGGATGAATGACCGGCAGGCGCACCTGGGGCGCACTACCGGAATGGCATCAGACGGATGATTCGATCGAGGTTGCCGGCGGGCCGCGGCTGTACCAGGCCCAGGCGGTGGGCGACGGAACCGTCGCATGGGATCCGGCGGACGGCCGGAGATGGGGAAGCTCGTTGTGGACTACCTGCAGCGTCCATTGCGATGGCGGCGCTGCGGCACCCGCGTGCGCGGCGGCGTGGCAGAGCAGGCAGTCCGGATGAGGTGCGCCGCCATCGCCTGGCGCCTCACCGTCGGTGGCAAGTGCGGGGCCATGGAGGCTCGCGGCGATGTCGCCCGGCGCATGCCAGTGCGTGCGCACCACCCACTGCTGGGCACACAGCGCCACCAGCGCCAGCAGCACGAGCGCGAGGCGCGTCGCGTGGTGACTCTGGGGTGCGAGGTTCATGGCAGTGTATCCGGAGCGGAACTCAGAGCCCGAACTGCTGCAACAGGCGCCCGATCACGCGGGGCTCGGTGAGGGCCACGAATGCCAGGCCGGTCAGCGCGCCGGCCAGGTGCGCATCGTGGTTGATGCGCCCGCGGTTCTGCCGCGATGCCCAGATGCAGTATCCCAGGTAACCGGCTGCGAACAGCCAGGCGGGAATGGGCAGCGCGAAATACAGGTAGAGCTTCCGCGTGGGGAAATAGGCCACGAAGGCGAACAGCACCGCGGAGATGGCGCCGGAGGCGCCCAGCGTGGCGTACTGCGGGTTGTCGCGATGGCGGATCAGCGAAATCACCGGGCTCAGCGCCAGCCCCAGCGCATACAGCACCACGAACTGGGTGGTGCCCAGCACCCGCTCCATGGGAATGCCGAAGAAGTAGAACGTGATCATGTTGAACAGCAGGTGCGTGCCGTCCGCATGCGCGAAGCCGCTGGCGATCAGGGTGCCGCGCCGCCGGCCGCGCACGAATTCGTAGGGACGGAACACGCAGCGGTCGATGATCCGCGGGTTGCCCCACAGGCCGGCGATGCCGATGACGAGATTGACGGCGAGGATCAGCAGCGCCGCGGGTCCGATGTTCTGGAGCATGGTGCCGGCAAGTGTAGAGTGCGGGAGGGCCGGTCGTTAAGGGAAAATGACCCGGCTTACCCGATATCCCTCGACTTCATCGGTTTTTCCGGCTCCGCATCTGGATCCCGCTGCAAGCTGAACCTGTTGCCTGCGGGTCCGATGAGGCGGATCTCGACCTCGCTGTCCGGCGCGGCGGAAATGCGTCACGGTGTCGTCCGTGACCAGCATCGCCCTGACCCCAAGCAGCTTCGGGTCTACCCCCAGCACAAGCACGGCCGGGTTGAATGCATGCCCGGCCCCACGCCGATTGCGGTGCAATCCGCGACACCGCTCACCCCGGTGGTAATCAGACCATTGTTCGACGGAGCCACCACTTCGCCGCCGAGGCGGAACCTGCCTTCCATCCGGCGCATCCAGGCATTCAGTTCCGGGACAGGAAGCGCTCCCGCAGGAATACCACCGCCTCCGAATCCGGCAGGCGATTCATCACGAAGTCACAGCGCACCACGGGCGCCAGGTCGATGCGCTGTTCGATCCGCAATTCGACGCTCGCAAGGTCGGGCCTGGCCGTGATGCGCATCATCTGGTCGCATGCAGGGGACACGGTGCTGGCAGCGCAATCCGTGCGCGAACGCAGGGTATCGGCGGATGCCAATTCACCCACCGCGGTGCTGGCGTGGCCCTGGTCGTCCACCGTGATGTAGGAAACCGCGCCCCGGACCGGCTCGTAGCCCAGCAGCAGCACCGCCGGGTTGAACCTTGAGACTGCGCCGGGGCTTTCCTGGACATCGGGATCCGTGGATGCCGGCCAGTCCACCCTGAGCTCGCACTGCACGCCCGGGCCGACGCCGAAGCCGATGCAGTCGGCGCGGCCGATGACGTCAATGGACTCTTCCCGGCCTTCCGGCGCCAGCAGGACCACGCTGCCGCCGATCTCGAAGTGCCCCACGAGGCGCGCCATCCAGTCGATGGGCTTCTGCAGTTCCTTGTAGCAGGGAATTCCGCCTCCGGACCTGCTCACGGTGCCTCCCTGGCAGGGTTGCAGCGAACCTGAATCTGCGGTGGCGGCCCCGCCTGCGTCAAGCCCTCGGGACCGGGCATGGGATGGCCCGGTGTTGATGTAATCTCTCGCCCCCCGTTTCCCAGGACCCTGCCCATGGCGCCCATCCTGCGCCTCGACGACGTCTCGCTGGCCTTCGGCTCCCGCCCGCTGCTGGAGCACGCCTCGCTGCAGGTGGAGCCGGGCGAGCGCGTGTGCATCGTCGGCCGCAATGGCGAGGGCAAGAGCTCGCTGATGAAGCTGGCCGGCCGCGTCCTGGTGCCGGATGCCGGCGAGGTGTGGGTGCGTCCGGGGGCGCGACTGGCCGTGCTGGAGCAGGACATCGTGGCCGTGCCCGACGCCACGGTGGAGGCCGTGGTGGCCGCGGGACTGGCCGGCGTCGAGGGCCTGGAAAGCTGGGAGATTCCCACCCGCGTGGCCACGGTGCTCTCGCGCCTGCAGCTTGATGGAGAGGCGCGCTACGAGGCGCTTTCCGGCGGCTGGCGGCGGCGTGCACTGCTGGCGCGCGCCCTGGTGGTGGAACCGGAGCTGCTGCTGCTGGACGAGCCCACCAACCACCTGGACATCCCGGCCATCGAATGGCTGGAGGAACTGCTCAACGCCTTCCGTGGCGCACTGCTGTTCGTGAGCCATGACCGGCGTTTCGTGGACCGGGTGGCCACGCGCATCGTGGACCTGGATCGTGGCCGGCTCTCCAGCTGGCCGGGCAACTTCAGCGAATACGCCGCGCGCAAGGCCGCGCAACTGGCGGATGAGTCCCGCGCGAATGCGCTGTTCGACAAGCGCCTGGCGCAGGAAGAAGTGTGGATCCGCAAGGGCGTGGAGGCACGCCGCACGCGCAATGAAGGCCGGGTGCGCGCGCTGATGGCCATGCGCGAGGCGCATCGCGCGCGACGCGAGCGCACCGGCCAGGCCAGCATGGTGGTGCAGGAGGCGGCCGAGTCCGGCCAGCTGGTGTTCGAGGCCGAGGACGCCGGCGTGAGTTACGGCGCGCACACCGTGTTCAGCGGCCTCACCACGCGCATCCTGCGCGGCGAGCGCATCGGCATCGTCGGCCCCAATGGCGCCGGCAAGAGCTCGCTGCTGAAGCTGCTGCTGGGGGAGATCGAGCCCGCCACCGGCCGCGTGCGCCGTGGCGGCCGCCAGCAGGTGGCCTATTACGACCAGCAGCGCGCGCAGCTCGACCTGGACGCGCCGGTGGCGCACAACATCAACGCGCGCAGCGACTTCGTGCTGGTGAACGGCGAGAACCGGCACATCTCCGGCTACCTGCGCGATTTCCTGTTCCGTCCCGAGCAGCTGCTCACCCCGGCGCGCGCCCTCTCCGGCGGCGAGCGCAACCGCCTGCTGCTGGCGCGGCTGTTCGCGCAGCCGGCGAACCTGCTGGTGCTGGACGAACCCACCAACGACCTGGACGTGGACACGCTGGAGCTGCTGCAGGAGCTGGTGGCCGAATTCCAGGGCACGCTGCTGCTGGTGAGCCACGACCGCGCCTTCCTCGACAACGTGGTGACCAGCCTGCTGGTGCTGGAGGGTGACGGCCGGGTGCAGGATTTCGTGGGCGGATATGCGGACTGGGAACGCTGGCGCAACGCCCGCGATGCGGCGCGCGCAGCTGCCGCGCCGCGCAGCGCTTCCGCGCCCCGGCCGTCCGCGGAACGCAAACCCACGCCCGCGCCTGCCAAACGCAAGCTCTCCTACAAGGACCAGCGCGAGCTGGCGGAATTGCCCTCGCGCCTGGAGGCACTGGAGCACCAGAAGGCCGAACTGTCGGCAGTCATCAGTGACCCGGGCTTCTACTCCCGCCCGCATGCCGAGGTGGCCGCCACCCTGCAACAGCTCGCGGAGCTGGACGCGCAGATCGAGGCTGCCTTTGCGCGCTGGGCCGAACTGGAGAACGCATGAGCGAAGTGAAGGAGGAACCGGGCCGGCGCCGCGCCATCCGCAGCTACGTGCTGCGCAGCGGCCGCATGACCGGGGGCCAGGCGCGTGCGCTGCAGGATCTTTGGCCGCGCTACGGCATCGAAACACCGGGCGGCGTGCTCGACCTGCCGGCGCTGTTCGGCCGCACCGCCCCGGTGACGCTGGAGATCGGCTTCGGCAACGGCGACAACCTGCTGGCCTTGGCAAGCGCCCACCCGCAACAGGATTTCATCGGCGTGGAAGTGCATGCGCCGGGCGTGGGCCGAGTGCTGCACGCGGCGGACACGGCAGGCCTCACCAACCTCAGGGTGCTGCAGCATGATGCAGTGGAGGTGCTGCGCGGGCGCATCGCGCCGGATTCGCTGCAGGCCATCCTGGTGCTGTTCCCGGATCCCTGGCACAAGAAGCGGCACCACAAACGGCGCCTGGTGAACGGGGAATTCGCGGCGCTGGCCGCCTCGCGGCTGGTGCCGGGCGGAACGCTGCAGCTGGCGACGGACTGGGTGCCGTACGCGGAATGGATGCGGGAGGTGCTGGACGCCTCGCCGCTACTGGCCAACCGGGCTGGCGAGGCCGGCTACGTGCCCCGCAACCCGGGCCGCGTCCGCACGCGCTTCGAGGCGCGTGGGGAGCGGCTGGGTCATGAGGTTCGTGACCTGTGCTACGAGAGGATTACTCCTTCGAGCGCTGCTCCTGCACCAGGCGCACCGCGCTGTACACCATGAAGGCGAACACGGCCACGGCGGCGACAGTGTGGAAAACCGTAACGGTCATCAGAATGTCGGACATAGGGCCTCCTCAGGATAGTTAGGCTAACCAAGGACATTGCCGCGACGGCAATTGCCTCAGCTACTATTGCATGGACAAGCACTGGGATCAAATGTTCCCTGTTCCGGCAAAAAATCTCCGTCGACTGCATCGCAATACGACCGGGAGGCGGTGAATCAGGGATTCCCGCACCGAATCCCGCTGCCAAAGGCAGCCATCCGGGGCGCACCGGTGTTTTAATGCGGGCGCGCATGGACGCCCTCAAGATCCTCTCGATGCCCTTCCAGGCCGGCAGCCTGCTGTTCGTGGCGCTGTCGTCGCTGGTGCTGGGGGTCCTCTTGGGCAGCCCCAACATCATCGTCCTGCTCTTCGGCCTGTGGGCACTGTGGGTGACCCTGACCTGGCTGACCAACTACGCCGTGCGCCTGATCGACGACATCGCCGATGGCGTACGCGAGGCAGGCGCCGCGGAGGTGGAGCAGGCCAATGCGGTGGCCGACCCGCGTGCCTGGGTGCATCCGCTGCTGGCCGTGCTGCTGCTGGTGCTGCATGCCACCCGGCCCGGGCTGCCCGTGACGCCGACGGTGATCGCCGCCGTGCTGCTGTTTCCGCCCTCGCTGGCCGCCAGTGCCATATCAGGACGGGCGCTGGACTCGCTGAATCCCCGCGCGGTATTCGAGGTGATGCGCGGATTCGGTCCCTGGTATCCGGTCGCGGTGCTGGCCACCGCCTTCTGGGCGGCACTGGGCGCGCTCACCGTGCGATTGCTTCAACCCGGCTGGCTGTATTTCGCCATGATGGAGCTGTTGCTGCTGCTGACATACGCCACCATCGGCGGCATCGTGTACCAGCGACGCTTCGAACTCGGGTTTGAAGCGCGCCACAGCCCGGAACGGCGGGAAGAAATCGAGCAGCAGGAACGCGGGAAACGTCGCCAGCAGCTGCTGGACCATCTCTTCGAGAGCCTGCGTGCAAAGGATGCGCCCCGCGCCATCGACGCTGCGGGCCAGTGGCTGCGCAACGCCGACAGCTACCAGTTCGCGCAGGACGCACAGGCCATGCTTTCTGCCGGCCGGCAATGGAACGAGCCCGCACAGTTCAGGCAGTTCGTGCTGGGGCTGATGCCCCTGCTGCTGGAGCGCCAGCAACCCGCCGTGGCCCTCGCCGCGGCCGAAGCCCTGCGGGACGCCGGCGGCCGGTTCGTGCCAGCGGATGAGGCCAGCACCGTCGCGCTGGCGGACTATGCGCTGCGCACCGGACGGCGCCGCACGGCGCAGGCCATGGTGGAGGATTTCCTGGCCTCGCCTGCCGGCGCCGGCCGCGCCGGGCCGCGGCTGGCGCAGCTGTGCGCCACGCTGGGCGTGGCGGCGCAACCCTCAGCCTGATGCGGTCGACTCCAGCAGGCTGCCCCGCAGTCCATCCACCACGTATTGCACGGCCAGCGCGCCGAGCACCACGCCGAACAGGCGGTTCATCACGTTCGCGCCGGTGACGCCCATCACGCGATAGATGGGCGTGACCAGGTAAAGCGTGGCCAGCGCGATCAGCAGGGTCAGTGCCACGCATGCCAGCAATCCGCCGAACAGCAGCGGATCGTGCGAGGCGGGGCCGAAGGCCAGCAGGATGGCGGTGAGCGAACCGGGGCCGGAAATGAAAGGGAAAGCCAGCGGGAACACCGAGATGTCGCTGCGCGCCTTGCCCTCCTCCACTTCCGACGTGGAACTGCGCGAGCCGTGCTCGCGCGCGAACACCATCTCCAGCGCGATCAGCAGCAACAGCAGGCCGCCGAAGATGCGGAAGGCATCAAGGCTGATGCCGAGCAGGCGCAGGAACTGCCCGCCGCCGATGGCAAACAGCAGGAAGATCGCGCCGGCGATGAGCACGGCCTTGCGCGCCATGCGGCGCCGTTCCTTTTCGGGCACACCTTCTGTCATGGCAATGAAGACCGGGATCACGCCGACGGGCTCCACCACGACGATGAAGGTCACGAAGAACTTCAACAGCTGGTCAATCATGATGCTTTGCGCAAAATTCAGCGCTTGTGGCAACGCTGCTTCGGGCGCAGGATAACAGTGCGGTCAGATTCCGCGGCAATGCCGCCGGGAGACACGAATGCGCAACATGCAGTGCATCGATCCCATCGTGGGAGACTGGTACACCAGCCACGGGCAGCTGTTCGAGGTCGTCGCCCTCGACGAAACCGAGCGCGTGGTGGAGGTGCAGCATGCAGACGGCGCGCTCGAAGAAATCGACCTCGATGACTGGGCCACGCGCTGCCGCGCCGGGTCGCTGGCCGCGGCCGATGCGCCCGAAGATGCGCGGCTGGCGGTCGACCGGGACGATGATCTCTATCACGACCATTTCGGCATCACGCCGCAGCATGCCGTGGAAGAGGCGCGCGGCCTGCGCGCCGATGCGCTGTCCGACCTCGACCTCTTCGAGTGACGCAGCGCCGGTGATCAGGGCGCCAGCGGCACGCCGAACCAGCTGAACGCCGATCCTTCCGGCGTCTCCATCGTCACCAGCACGCGCAGTTCCGCCGGACCATCGGCGGTACGCGTAACGGCCATCTGCTGGCGATAGGCCGTGCCTGCGCTGGCCTTCTGCATGGCCAGCGGAGCCACGACAGCCTCAAGTCCCGCGGTGTCCTTGATGCTGACCGAGAGGTTGGATCCGGCCACGCGCGGCACGGCGGCCAGGTGCACGGTGACGGGACGGCCGGGCTCCGCCGGGCCGCCGACCTGATAGTGCAGGTCCACGGGCACGCCGATCTTGGCCGACTCGCGCACGGCGAGCTTCATGGCGGCGAGGGCCGGCTCACGGGCCGCAGCGGCGCGCGGGGCGGGTTCCGCATCCGGCGCGGCCGGATCCATGGACGATGCACTGGCGCCGGTGGCAGTTGCATCGGAAGGTGCCACGCCAGGCGTCGCGGGCGCCGCCACTTCAGGCGCCGGGGGAACCGGTGCCGGTGGTGATTCCGGCGGCTTGGGACGACAGGCCGAGAACAGCAGTCCCAGCGTGGCCACGCCCAGGGTCATGGCGAGGCCGCTGCGCGATGTTGCGATGTGCATGCTGGATGCCTCAGTTGTTGGTGACCGTGACGGTCAGGGTGTAGTCGCCGGCAACGCCCTGCGCCGGACTGGCGGGACAGCCATTGGCGCAATCAAACGCCTCGATGATATAGGTCTGGCCTGCTGTCACGTTGAGGGATCCTGTCTCCGTGCGCGTCGGCTCCTCATCGGGTGCATTGGTCTGCACCGCGACGAGCACGCCACTGCGGTGCACGAAGTAGTCCGGATCGGCCGCGACATTGCCCCCATTGGTGTTGGATGTGACGACCGAAATGTTCACGTTTCCTGATGCCGCCGGCACAAAACGCAGGAAGGCGCGGTTGCCCGCCTTGTTGTACAGCTGCTCCTGTGGCGTGCGCGCACCCCTGCTGACCACGTTCACCGGGTTGCCCGGCGTGATGACGGGATACAGCGGCAGCAGCCCGACAAGCGGCGTGCTGGCCTGGGTACTGGCGAAGGCATCGATGCCGGTGCCGGTGATGTTGTGTGCCGCCAGCAGCGCATCGATGCCGTCCACATCGCCCGGCCGCGCCGCCTTCAGCGCCGCGGCAAAGGAGAAGATGCTGGTCATTGCCGGCGTGACCCGCTGCGCGCCGGTCATCACTTCCCAGATCGGCGCGAACCCGAGCGCGATGTTGTCGCTGCCGTCGGGGACGGCGTCATAGAGGTCCCACAGGATGGACCAGACCGAGGACTCGCTGCACCAGCAGCCGGTTCCCGGGGTGTTCTCGACGTTGAAGCCGAATGAAACGTGGTTGCCGTTGTTGACGAAACTGTCCCGGGAATCCGTGTCATCCAGCACCATGGCCGCGAATGCATAACCGAAGCCCTCGCCGAAGGCCACGCGCATGTCCAGCAGGTCACCCAGGGTGTGCGGCCCGCCGATGCTGTCGGAGCGGGAGAAGTTGTGCTCGATGTAGTGGCCGAACTCATGCGCCACCACGTGCTGGTCGAATTCGTCGGTGTCTTCCGTGAGGTCGGAAAGCAGCGCGATGTGCTGTCCGTCCAGGGTGGTGAAGAAGGTACCTTCACTCTGGGCGCCCCAGTCCACATACAGCGTCGGGAATTCCGTTTCGGGAGCCACCGCCAGGATGGCCTGCATGGCCGTATAGATGGTGTCGAGGATGGCGAAGGGTCCCGAAGCGCGCCCGCTACCGGTGGCCGTGCCATCGGCAGCGATGCCCGTGGGCACGGTGATGTCCTGCAGGGCCGTGCTGCTGTTGAACGCCGGGCTGGTGTAGCTGTAGGGCAGCAGGCCGCCGACGCCATCCTGCACACGCACGTTCCAGCGGCCGACACGCACCGTGCGGGCCATCACCTGGATGGCCACGTCGGTGTCGCCGGGCACCGTGAAGCTGTAGGCGCCATTGGCGTCGGTGATGGCGCTGGACATCGGCGCCAGGGACCCGGCTTCCAGCACGCGTATTTCCACCTCCCGTGCCGGCTGCAGCTCGGGCGCGGCGTAGTTGAGCCCCCGGCTGCCGACGGTGAGGAAAGGCACGCGCTGGAAGCGCACGACGCCGGAGATCGTCACCACGCCGGCGGCGGTCGAGCTCACCGTGATGGCCACCGTGGAAGCGGCGCTCTTCGCGCCACGGTCGTCGGTGACCACCAGCGAAAAACGCAGCGTCGTGGTCGTGGTGACCTGGGGTGCGATGAAGGTGGGTTGCGCCGCCGTGGCACTGGAAAGCGTGATCGAAGGGCCTTCGACCTGCGTCCAGGCATAGGCCGCCAGGCTGCCGTCCTGGTCGAAGCTGCCGCTGCCATCGAGCGTGACCGTGTCGCCCGAGACAACGGCCTGCGGCCCGCCGGCATTGGCCTTGGGAAAGACATTGAGCGGCTGGCTTGGCCCGCCGCTGTTGCCGCCGCAGGCAACAAGCAGCAGTGCGGCCAGTCCGGCCAGGATCGAACGCGAGGCTTTCAGAAACATGCCACTCCCTGCTTGTCCGGGCCGGAGTGCAGAGTATCCGGCCCGGTTCCCGCCCGTGTCCATTGGTCCGGCCTGGCGCCGGCTTCCCTACCAGGGCCCCCGTGACAGCCGGTCGATGTCCAGCGCTTCGGCCAGCCTCACCTGCTCCCCGGCCACCTCCACCGGCAGCCGGCGCAGCGCGTCATCCACGCAGGGCCCGGCGATGCACAGCCCGGTGGCTTTCTCGAACAGCGCGCCATGCGCATGGCACTGCAGGAGTTCACCATCCGGGGTCATGCAGCTGCCCGGGCCGAAGTTCAGCGGGCGGCCGGCATGCGGGCAGCGGTTCAGGTAGGCGTGCACCGCATTGCCCTCGCGCACCAGCAGCGCGGTGAGCGGCGGGAATTCCTCTTCTGCCAGATCCACGACGCGGGCGATGCCATCGGGCAGGTCCGCCAGCCGGGCAAGCACCGTGCCGGCCGCGATCTGCCGCGTCATCGGGAACCACCCGGGACGCTCTTGCCGGCATCGCCCAGCGCGCGGTCCACCAGTCCGGAACGCATCATGTACCAGAACAGCAGGATGCCCGGCAGCGCCGCCAGCGCCGTGAGCACGTAGAAACTCACGTATCCCAGCCGCTCGATCAGCGCCCCGGCCGTGGTGCCGGTGACGATGCGGCCGAACACGCTGCTGGCCGCGGAGATCAGCGCGTATTGCGAGGCGGTGAACTGCAGGTTGCACAGGGCGGAGAAATAGGCGACCACCACCACGCCGCCGTAGCCGCTGGCGGCATTCTCGAAACCGATGGCCACCGCGAGGCCGAGGTTGCTGTGGCCGGCGGCGGCCAGCAGCGCGAAGCTGACGTTGGTGAGGCCCATCAGCACCAGCGCCAGCAGCACCGAGCGCTTCATGCCCATGCGGGTGTAGGCAATGCCGCCGATGAAGATGCCGGCCAGGTAGGCCCAGAAGCCCACGCCGACGTCGTAGATGGCGATCTCGTCGTTGGTGAACTGCAGGTCATCAAAAAGGAGCCGCACGGTGAGCTGCGAGAGCGTGTCGCCGATCTTGTGGACCAGGATGAACACCAGCACCAGCCACGCGCCGTGGCGGCGGAAGAACTCCGCGAACGGGCCGGAGATGGAGTGCCACACCTCGGCCAGGCCGCGGCGCGTCTGGTGCACCACGTGGCGCGCCGGCTCGCCGAGGATGAGCGCGGTGGCCATGGCCGGCAGCGCGAACAGCAACGTGGCCAGGTAGCCGATGTGCCAGCCCGCGCGACCTGCCACCACCAGCGCGAGTGCCGCGGCGCCGGCCGAGCCGATGCGCCAGCCATACTGGTTCATGCCGGAGCCGGTGCCGAGCTGGCGGGGCTTGAGCGTCTCGATGCGGTAGGCATCGATCACGATGTCGTAGGTGGCGCCGGCCACCGCGACAAGAATGGCCGCCACCGCCGTGGCCTGCACGCTGGCGGCCGGATCGACCAGCGCCAGGTTGGTCACCGCCGCCATCACCAGCACGCCGGAGACCAGCATCCAGGACACCCGGTGGCCCAGGCGGCCGATCACCGGCAGCTTCACCGCATCGATGATCCAGGCCCACAGGAATTTCATGTTGTAGGCGAGGAAGGCCAGCGAGAACGCCGTGACGGTGCTCTTCCTGATGCCGTCCTGCGCCAGCCGCGTGGTGAGCGTGGCGGCGATCATGGCGTAGGGGAAGCCGGAGGAGATGCCGACGAAGAAGGCGCCGAGGACTTCCTTCTCCAGGTAGGGTTTCAGCGACCGCCGGAACGGCTGCGCATCCGCACTGCGGCTCACGACTTGTGATCCATCATTCAGTAGAAGGGTATGATGCGCACCGCCCGCATCATAGCGGCTTTGGATCAGGCAAGATGCAAGACTACGCGAGCGAATTCATCCGCCTCGCCCTGGCGCGCAACGCGCTGCGCTTCGGCGAATTCACCCTCAAGTCCGGGCGCGTGAGCCCGTATTTCTTCAACGCCGGATCCTTCGACGATGGCGCCTCGCTGGCGGTGCTGGGGCGCTGTTATGCCGCCGCCATCGTGCAGTCGGGGCTTTCGTTCGACATGCTCTTCGGCCCGGCCTACAAGGGCATTGCGCTGGTGGCGGCCACCGCCGCCGCGCTGTACAGCGACCATGCGCAAAACCTGCCCTATGCCTTCAACCGCAAGGAGGCCAAGGCGCATGGCGAGGGCGGCAGCATCGTGGGCCGGCCGCTGGCCGGCCGCGTGCTCATCGTCGATGACGTGATCACCGCGGGCACGGCGATCCGCGAATCCATCGAGATCATCCGTGCCGCGGGCGCCGAGCCCGCTGGCGTGGCGCTGGCGCTGGATCGCCAGGAGCGCGGCCGCGACGCCCGGGGCAACGACCTGCCGGAGTCCGCGGTGCAGGAAGTGCGGCGGCTCTACGGCATTCCGGCGATCAGCATCCTGAGCCTGGGCGGACTGATCGACACCATGCGGGCGGGGGGAGACCTGCTGCCACAGGGTGCGCTGGCAGCGATGGAGGCCTACCGCGCGCGCTACGGCGCCACCGGGATGTGACGCAACGCACGGGCCGGGGCAGCGCGGGCTTTGCAATCACCCGCTGATGGAGGGAGGATCGCAGCATGAAAAAACCCCTCGTCGTTGCCATGGCAACCAGCGTGGCCCTGGTGGCGGCCTCGCTCGGCGCCGCGGAACGGAACATCCGCCGCTGGGTGGATGAGAACGGCGTGGTGCATCTGGGCGACGCGCCGCCCCCCGAAGCAGCCGGCCAGGGCGCAGTCATCCTCAATCGCCAGGGCGTTCCCGTGCGGGAGATTCCCCGCCAGCTGACGCCCGAGGAAGCGGCCGCCGAAAAGAAACGTCTCGAGGAAGAGTCCCGTCGCAAGGCGCAGGACAGCTTCCTGCTCACCACCTACACCAAGGTCGGGGACATCGAGCGGGCGCGTGACGACCAGCTCGCGCTGATCGACAGCCACATCGAACTGGCCAGGGGATCGATGGCCTCGAACGAGGAGCGCCTGGCTTCGCTGCGCCAGCGCATGGGCAACTTCAGGCCCTACTCGCAGTCTGCCAATGCGCGCCGTGTGCCGGATGCGCTGGCCAACGAGGCGGTGCATGCGCTCGCCGAGCGGCGCGCCACGCAGGAGGTGCTCGAAGGACACCAGAGGCGGCGGGCCGACACGAGTGCCAAGTTCGAAGCGGACATCGCCCGTTACAAGGAACTGATCAACCGCCCCTCCATCCGGTAGGGGCGGTCAATCCACTTCAGCGCACGGTGTAGCCGCGGCCGGTCAGGCAGGCCGTGATCGCGCGCAGGTAGTCCTCGCGCAGGGCGGCATCGTATTCGTCATCAATCGGATCGTAATCCGTCTCGGACACTGCCCAGCGGTGGCACTCATAGCGGTCATCCGCCTGCTGCTGCCCGCTCTGGCCCTGGGCAGGGTAGATGTACAGGTCCTGCGCGGGCTCCTCGGCGTCGCCGGCTGAGTAGTCATAGTCGTCTCCATACGGCGAGGGCACGACCACGTAGCCCCGGCGCGCCGGCTCATACGTGTAGTAGTGGTAGTCGGAGTAGTAGTAGCGCGTGCTGCCCACCCAGAAGCTGGTGTAGGAACCCGGCAGCGTGGCCACGAACAGCCCGTAGGGAATGCCCACGGTGATGAAGCTGGTGCCATAGGGCTGGTACCAGAAGCCGTCGTAATAGTAGTAGCGGCCGCCATTCCACCAGTAGTCGCGATAGCCGGACGGCAGGTGGTGCACCACATGCACGTGGCGGTGGCGGCGGTCGCGATCGTAGTCGCGGCTGCGCTCGCGCCAGGCGTCGCGGCGGTCGTCGCGGTCACGGTTGCGGTTGGTGTCGCGGTCCCAGCGCTCCCGATCATTGTCGCGCTGTTCACGCACCAGCGTGCCCAGCACGCCCCGATCGCTGTTGCGGTCGGCATTGCGGTCGTTGTCGCGATCATTGCCGCGGGAGCCGCCGCGCGGACCGCTGCCCTGTGCCACCGGCGGCGTGGCGGGTGTTGCGGGAGGAGCCGACGGCGCGGGGCTGGCCGGGGCGGCAGGCGTTGCCGGCCGCGGCGCCGGGCGCGCGCGACCGCCGTTGTCGTTGTTCCTCGTGCCCTGCACCGACTGGCGCAGCACGCCTGAGCGCTGCGATTCGGTGCGTGGCTGCGGCTGCGCGCGTGCGGGCTCGGCGCGGCGCTCGGCACGCGGGGCCGGCTCGCTGCGACGCGGCTGCTCGCTGCGCGACGGACGCGACTCGGAGCGCTGCTCCTGCGCCTGCCCACGCGATTCGCGGGCGATCTTGCCGGTGATGCCGGCGGGCGAAGCCAGCGAGCCCGCGGCCAGCGCCGTGGCAGCCAGCACCACCTGGAAGGTCTTGCGGAGCGTGCGGTTCATGTTGGTCACCTCACCGAATAGCCGCGGCCTTCAAGGCACGCGGACATGGCGCGCCGGTATTCGGTCGCCTCGCGTTCGTATCGTCCCGGTCCGCGCCGGTCACGGCGTGCCTGCACGGCCCGGGCCTGCTGCTGTTCGGCGCTGGCCGCGGCCGATCCCACCACCGAGCCGGCCAGTGCGCCGACCACCGCACCCTTGCCGGCGTCACCGGGGCCGGCAGCGACGGCGCCGATCACGGCGCCCACGGCGGCGGCCGTGCCGATGGTCTCACCCGGCGAGCGCGCGGGCACCACGGTGGCGCGGGTTTCCCGGGGACCGATCTGGCGCGAGGGGTCGAAGCCGGTCTGGTCCACCGCCCACACGTAGCAGTCGTAGCGGTCGCGGTCCTGCTGGGCCTCCGTCTGGCCCTGGGCGGGGTAGAAATAGACCTTGGTCAGGTTGGGCGGCGGCGCAGGCGGGGCCGGCGGCGGCGGCGGGTTGTAGGCGCAGGCGCCAAGGCCCAGCGAGGCGGAGAGCAGGAGACCGGCGGCGATATTCTTGTCCATGGCTGGCAGCCTACGCCGGGGCGATGAACTGTCCCTGAATGCCCCGGGAGGGGTCCAGGGGCGGGGCTGGAGCCCGTCTGGCGCAGGTCAGACGTCGTCTTCGCCCACCGGACCGCCTTCACTTTCCCACTTGTTCACGCCGCGCACGTCGCGGCGGGAGTACTTCAGCCGCACGCCAACGCCGCCGCCGTTCTCGGGGATGAATACGGCGCCGGCGGCTTCAAGTGCCACGAACAGGCGGCGTACCACTTCCTCACCCGGATCGGCGCGCCTGCATTCGAAGTCGCGGATGACCTGCGCGCTGACGCCGGCCTCGCCGGCGACCTGTTCGGCGGAGAGTTCCACCAGCGCGCGCGCGGCGCGGCACTGCGGTCCGGTGATGATCATCTAGCTTCTCCCTGAATGCCCGAAGCCGCCTGCCCCGCGTGCGCTGGCGGCGAAATCCTCCACCACCTTCAGCTCCACCTGCAGCACCGGCACGATGACCAGCTGCGCGATGCGCTCGCCGGGCTGGATGGTGAAGGCGCTGCTGCCGCGGTTCCAGCAGGAGACCATCAGCTGGCCCTGGTAGTCGGAGTCGATCAGGCCGACGAGGTTGCCGAGCACGATGCCGTGTTTGTGGCCGAGGCCGGAGCGCGGCAGGATCATCGCGGCATGGCCGGGGTCGTCGATGTGGATGGCAAGGCCGGTGGGCAGCAGCGTGGTGGCGCCGGCGGCGAGCTCGATGGGGGCGTCGATGACGGCGCGCAGGTCGAGGCCGGCTGAGCCGGCGGTGGCGTAGGTGGGCAGCGGCCAGGTGCTGCCGAGGCGCGGGTCGAGGACGCGGACTTTCAACTGGTGCAATGAAGACTCCCTGAATACATGAGGCGCCGCCCGGCTATGCGGCCGTAGCCCACGTCTCGGACAGCGTCTCGGCCTGTTTCAAGACCGTTTCGGTGGCTTCTTCCTGCCGATCCGGCGGGTATTTGTAGCGCCGCAGCAATGTGCGCACCATGACTCGCAGCCTGGCCCGCACGGTTTCGCGCTTGGCCCAGTCTACCGCCACTGAGCCGCGCAAGCTTCGGGCCAGCTCGACGGCAATCTTCCTGAGGGTTTCGTCCCCCAGTTCCCGCACGGAGGACTCATTGGTGGCGAGGGCGTCGTAGAAGGAAAGCTCATCGTTGTTGAGGCCCAACCGCTCGCCGCGCTGGGCCGCTTCCTGGAACTTGCGAGCCATGGCAATCAGCTCCTCGATAACCTGGGCGGTCTCGATGGCGCGGTTGCGATAGCGCGTCAGGCTCTGCTGCAGCAGTTCCGAGAACTTCGCGTTCTGGACCACGTTGGTCTTGAAGCGGGACTTGATTTCGCCCTTGAGGAGGCGCTCCAACAGCTCCACGGCGAGATTGCGCTCCTTCATGTGGCGCACGTCTTCCAGGAACTCCTCGGAGAGGATGCCGATATCAGGGCGTTTCAGGCCCGCCGCCGCGAAGATATCGATGACCTCATCGCTCACGACGGCGCGACTGATGATCTGCCGCAGCGCGTGTTCCTTCTGCTCGTCGGTGAGCTTCTTGTCGGAATTGCCATGCTTGGTCAGCGCCGACTTCACGGCCTGCAGGAAGGCCAGCTCGTCGCGATGCTCCAATGCCTCATCCAGCGTGCAGCAGAGGGCAAACGCCCTGACTGCGGACAGTACGGCGTCGGCGAAGCGCTGCTTGCCGTCGTCGAGGCCCAGCACATGGTTCGCCACCCGGGGCAGCAGTTGCCACGCCTGCGTCCGGAAGTTCGCGTAATCCACGCCGTGCAGCATGTCGTGCAGCACGCCCATCTTCTCGCGCAGCACGGCGAGGGCGTCGCGGGCATCGATGGTCGGCTTGCCGCGCCCCTTGGCCCGCGTGTAGTCGGCCAGTGCGGCCTTCAGCTCGTTGGCAATGCCGATGTAGTCGACGACAAGACCGCCCGGCTTGTCCTTGAACACGCGATTCACGCGCGCGATGGCCTGCATCAGGTTGTGGCCACGCATGGGCTTGTCGACATACATGGTGTGCAGCGCCGGGGCATCGAATCCGGTGAGCCACATGTCGCGCACGATCACCAGCTTGAAGGGATCCTGTGGATCCTTGAAGCGGCGCTCCAGTCGCTTGCGCACGTCCTTTGGATGAATGTGCGGCTTCAGCAGGGCCTTGTCCGAGGCCGAGCCGGTCATGATTACCTTGATGGCGCCCTGCTCCGGGTCCTCGCTGTGCCAATCCGGGCGCAACGCGACGATGGCGTTGTAGAGGTGCACGCAGATGTCGCGACTCATCGCCACGATCATGCCCTTGCCGCCGGAGGCCACCCGCCGAACCTCATCCGTCTGCGACACCAGCCGGTTCTCGAAGTGCTGCACGATGTCGGCCGCCACCTTCTGGATGCGCGGCGGGGAACCCACGAGCTGCTCCAGCGCCGCCCAGCGGCGCAGCCGGGCGACCTTGGCGGCATCACCCTCTTCGTCCTCAGTGAGCTCCTCGACCTCGTCATCGAGCTGGGTGATGTCGGCCTCCTTCAGGTCCAGCCTGGCCAACCGGCTCTCGTAGTAGATCGGCACGGTGGCGCCGTCGCGCACCGCCTGCTCGATGTCGTAGACGTGCACGTAGTCGCCGAAGACGGCGCGCGTATTGCGGTCCTGCAGGGTCACTGGCGTGCCGGTGAAGGCGACGAAGGTGGCGTGGGGAAGGGCGTCGCGCAGGTGCTGCGCATAGCCGTAGCGCACGGAGCTGCCGCCCACTGCAGTGGGCGGGTATGGCGAGTCCTCCACCGAGGCGGCGGCCCGCACAGCCTCGATGCCCGGCTTGAGCTT
>CBFGXE010000004.1:0-146819 GCA_965652645.1 uncultured bacterium
GGGTCACGCCGGGCCTGCCTTTTCCGGTGCAGAACTACCTCCTGGGCCTGGCTGCGGTGCCCTTCCCGCGCTATTTCGTCATTTCCTGCCTGATCGCCTTTCCCCTCAACTCAGCCATCATCATTTTCGGAGAGGCCCTGCTGCAGGGACGGGGCAGGATGGCGCTGCTGGGCCTCCTGCTGGTGCTGGCCGTGATGGTGGGCATCCACCTGGTCCGCAGGCGGTACCGGACCCGGACTCAGTCGACCGCGGGCTGAGCTATGCGACGGGCGCGGAGCCGGGCTCCGGCGCCCCTCCCCGGCACCTCCATAAGAGGTGTTTTTGCGAGCCTAATCACGCCCCTCCCGCCCGCTGCCATGCGATGCTCGGGGAGCAATTTGACAGTTGCAGCGCGCGCACCTTAACTACTCTTTTTTTGACATATCCGGGCACAGGTCGGGGCCGGCACCAGCAATGAGCGAGACTGTTTCCATCCCAAATCTGCGTGGCGGCGGAGCCGGCCTGGCCGGCGCGGCAGGGGGCCTCACCGGCCTTCCCCAGCGCCTGGTGCAGGACGGGGTGATTTCCGAGCAGGACGCCCGCAGCGCCCTGTCGGCCGCCAAGGACCGGAAATCCCACTTCGTGACCCAGCTCGTGGGCGCGGGGGCCGCCAGCGCCCGCGACATCGCCGTGGCCGCCTCGGCCGAGTTCGGCGTGCCCCTGTTCGACCTGGACTCCCTGGCCCTGGACCTCGACACCACCCGCCTGGTGTCCGAGAAGCTGCTGGCCAAGCACCGCGTACTGCCCATGTTCTAGCGGGGCAAGCGCCTGTTCCTGGGCGTCTCCGACCCCACCGACCTGCATGCCATCGACGAGATCAAGTTCCAGACCAGCATGGGCGTCGACGCCGTCGTGGTCGAGGACGACAAGCTGCAGAAGATGGTGGACAAGGCCATCGAGGGCGCCGAGTCCTCGGCCATGCCCGACCTCGGCGACGACGAGGGCATGGAGCTGGATGGCCTGGAGGTCTCCGGCGGCGATGACCTCGACAACGACGGCGTCACGCGCGACGACGTTGAAGACGCGCCCATCGTCCGCTACGTCAACAAGCTGCTGCTGGATGCCATCCGCAAGGGTGCCTCGGACATCCACTTCGAGCCCTACGAAAAGATGTACCGCGTGCGCTACCGCATGGACGGCATCCTGAAGGAAGTGGCCCAGCCGCCGGTGCAGCTGGCGGGCAAGCTGGCCGCGCGCCTGAAGGTGATGAGCCGCCTGGACATCGCCGAGCGCCGCGTGCCGCAGGACGGCCGCATCAAGATGCGCCTTTCGAAGACCCGCGCCATCGACTTCCGCGTCAGCACCTGCCCTACGCTGTTCGGCGAGAAGATCGTGATGCGTATCCTCGATCCCAGCTCCGCGATGCTGGGCATCGACGCGCTGGGCTACGAGTCGTTCCAGAAAGACCTGTACCTGAAATACCTCGCCAAGCCGCAGGGCATGATCCTGGTCACCGGCCCCACCGGCTCGGGCAAGACGGTGTCGCTCTACACCGGCCTGCACATCCTGAACAAGGAAGACACCAACATTTCCACGGCCGAGGATCCGGCCGAAATCAACCTGCCTGGCGTGAACCAGGTGAACGTGAACAACAAGGTGGGCCTCACCTTCGCCTCCGCCCTGCGCGCCTTCCTGCGCCAGGACCCGGACGTTGTGATGGTGGGCGAAATCCGCGACCTGGAGACGGCCGAGATCGCCATCAAGGCCGCGCAGACCGGCCACCTGGTGCTCTCCACCCTGCACACCAACGATGCGCCCCAGACGCTGACCCGCCTGGTGGACATGGGCGTGAAGCCCTACGCCATCGCCACCTCGGTGAGCCTGATCATCGCGCAGCGCCTGGCGCGCAAGCTGTGCACCAACTGCAAGGTGCCCCTCACGGTGCCGCGCGAGGCGCTGCTGAAGGAAGGATTCACCGAGGAGCAGCTGGGCAGGGGCGTGCAGCTTTTCGGGCCCAAGGGCTGCCAGAACTGCACCGACGGCTACAAGGGCCGCCTGGGCATCTACCAGGTGATGCCCGTGACCGAGGAAATCGGCCGCATCATCATGGCCGGCGGCAATGCCATCGACATTGCCGACGCGGCGCGCAAGAACGGAGTGTGGGACCTCAGGCGTTCGGGCCTCGAGAAGGCTGCGAACGGTCTCACCAGCCTCGAAGAAATCAACAGCGTGACGATCGACTAAGGATCCCACATGGCGCAATCCTCCACAGCCATCCGGCAGCTCAAGCGCGACATCCCCTTCCTCTGGGAGGGCAAGGACAAGCGCGGCAAGACCGTCAAGGGCAAGACGCTGGCCAAGGACGAGCATGCGCTGCGCAACATGCTGCGCCAGCAGGGCGTGGCGCCCAGCCGCATCAAGAAGCAGTCGGTGCGCACGGGCGGCAAGGTGAAGCCGGCGGACATCGCGGTGTTCAGCCGCCAGCTGGCCACGATGATGGCGGCCGGCATTCCGCTGGTGCAGTCCTTCGACATCGTGGGCGCCGGGCACGAGAACCCCGCCATGCAGAAGCTCATCCTCGACATCAAGGTCGACGTGGAGGGTGGCATGTCACTGCACGAGGCGCTGGCCAAGCGCCCGTTGTACTTCGATGACCTGTTCGTGAACCTGGTGGAGGCCGGCGAACAGGCCGGTGCGCTGGAGACCCTGCTCGACAAGATCGCCACCTACAAGGAAAAGACCGAGGCCCTGAAGGCCAAGGTGAAGAAGGCGCTGTTCTACCCGGCCGCGGTGCTGGTGGTGGCCATCATCGTGACCATCATCCTGCTGCTGTTCGTGATCCCGCAGTTCGAGGACCTGTTCAAGGGCTTCGGCGCCGACCTGCCTGCGTTCACGCAGATGGTCATCAGCATGTCCAAGTTCGTGCAGACCAAGGGCATCTTCCTGGCCATGGTGGTGGGCGCTGGCGTCTTTGCGTTCATGTACTTCAAGAAACGCTCGCGCAAGTTCCGGGAATTCCTGGATCGCGTGACGCTGAGGCTGCCGGTGATCGGCCCCATCATGCACAAGTCGTCAGTGGCCCGCTTCGCGCGCACGCTCTCGACGATGTTCGCCGCCGGCGTGCCGCTGGTGGAGGCCATGGACTCGGTGGCCGGCGCCACCGGCAACATCGTCTACGAGAACGCCACGCTGGCCATCCGCGACGAGGTGGCCACCGGCACGCGCCTGCAGCGGGCCATGGAGAACACCGACCTCTTTCCCAACATGGTGATCCAGATGATCGCGGTGGGCGAGGAATCCGGCGCGCTGGACGAGATGTCCGGCAAGGTGGCGACGTTCTACGAGGCCGAGGTGGACAACGCGGTGGACTCCATGTCGAGCCTGCTGGAGCCACTGATCATGGCCATCCTCGGCGTGCTGGTCGGCGGCCTGGTCATCGCCATGTACCTGCCGATCTTCAAGCTGGGCGCGGTGGTCTAAGGCCCGGCGCGTGATCGAGCTGCTGTCCGCCTCGACGCCGGTGCTCGCCGGCGTCGTCTTCCTGTTCGGACTGCTGGTGGGCAGCTTCCTCAACGTGGTGATCCACCGCGTGCCGGTGATGCTGGAGCGCGCCTGGCGGCGCGAATGCCTGGCGCTCGACGGCAAGGAGCCGCCTGCCGAGGCCCCGTACAACCTGGTGGTGCCCCGCTCGGCCTGCCCCTCCTGCAAGGCCCCGATCACGGCAATGCAGAACATCCCGGTGGTGAGCTGGCTGCTGCTGAAGGGCAAGTGCAAGGCCTGCGGCACGCGCATCAGCGCCCGCTATCCCCTGGTGGAACTGCTGACGGCGCTGATGTCCGCGGCCGTGGCCTGGAAATTCGGTTTCTCCTGGACGCTGGCCGCCGCGCTGGTGCTGACCTGGTTCCTGGTGGCGCTGGCCTTCATCGACATCGATACCCAGCTGCTGCCCGACAACCTCACCCTGCCCCTGCTGTGGCTGGGCCTGCTGCTGGCGGTGGTGCTGCCGGCCGCGGATGGCGCCCGCCTGCCCGTGGACCTGGAGAGCGCCGTGATCGGCGCCATCGCCGGCTATCTCTCGCTGTGGTCGGTGTACCACCTGTTCCGCCTGCTCACCGGCAAGGAGGGCATGGGCTTCGGGGACTTCAAGCTGCTGGCTGCCCTGGGCGCCTGGCTGGGCTGGCAGATGCTGCTGCCCATCATCATCGGCGCTGCCGGCGTGGGTGCGGTGGTCGGCATCCTGGCCATCGTGCTGAGGGCGCGCGACAAGGGCGTGCCGATGGCCTTCGGTCCCTACCTGGCTGCCGCCGGCTGGCTGGCACTGATGTTCGGGCCGGAGATGGTGGGCGCCTGGCTCGGCCTGTACGCGCCGCGCTGAGGGCGCAGGAGATGGCACGCAAACAGCCGCAGCGGGGCAATGTGCCGCGCATCGCACTCACCGGCGGCATCGCCAGCGGCAAGAGCACGGTGGCGAAGCTGTTCGCGGCGCTGGGCGCGAAGCTCATCGACACGGACCAGGTGGCGCGCGAGGTGGTGGCGCCGGGATCGGCGGCACTGGCCGCCATCGCGCAGCGCTTCGGTGCCGACATCATCGACGACCTGGGCCAGCTGGATCGGGCGCGCCTGCGCCGCATCGTCTTCGGGGACGAAACCGCCCGCCGCGACCTGGAGGCCATCCTGCATCCGGCCATCCGCACCGGGACGCTGCGCCAGTGCCGCGAGGCCGGCGGTCCCTACCAGCTGGTGGCCATTCCGCTGCTGGTGGAAACCGATGGCGCCGCCGACTACGACCGGGTGCTGCTGGTGGATGCCAGTCCCGCCACCCAGCTGGCGCGGCTGATGTTGCGCGACGGGATGACCCACGACGAAGCCACGCGCATGATTGCCGCGCAGGCCACGCGCGAGGCGCGCCGCGCCGTGGCGCACGACATCATCGGGAACGACGGCGACGTGGCGGCGCTCGCGCCGCAGGTCGAAGCGCTGCACCGGCGTTACCTGGCTCTGGAGCCCCGCGCCAGATAGCCCGCGGTCGCTGTACCGCGACAGCAGGACGCCTTACACCCGGCGCCCGGTTTATGCAAAATAGCCCGATGACCCAGCCCCAGGCCGTTGCCGAACGCCCGGATGCCGCAGCCGGCGCCGCGCCGCTGATCTTCGAGCAGCCGCTCAATGAGCGGATGCGCACCTTCCTGCGCCTGGACTATCTCTACAACCAGGCCCTCTACCACAACGAGAAGGCCAGCCAGTGGGGCAGCCGGGCCGCCGTGGCCAGCCTCATCGACATCCTCGCCATCACCACGCGCGGCGACGTACGTGCCGAGGTGCTCAAGGAGATCGAACGGCACCTGCTGCAGCTGGAGGGCTTCGCCAACAAGTCCGGGGTCGATGCCGCCCGCCTCAGGGCGCTGATCAACAACCTCACGCGGCTGCGCTCGGCACTGGCGGCCGCCGGCACCTCCTACCTGCAGCCGCTGCGCGATTCGGAGTTCCTTGCGGCCATCAAGCATCGCAGCGCCATCCCCGGCGGCACCTGCGAGTTCGACCTGCCGGATTATTTCTTCTGGCTCAACCAGGATGCGGCCAGCCGCACCCAGGCCTTCAATGAGTGGCTGGCGCTGCTCAGGCCGCTGTGCGACGCGGTGGCCGAGGTGCTGTGGCTCACGCGCCAGAACGGACGGCCGCGCCGCGAGGTGGCCGTGGCCGGCACCTTCGCCATCAACTTCGACCGCGACACGCCGCTGCAGCTGCTGCGCATCTGCCTGCCGCACGACTCGGGGCTTTATCCGGAAATCAGCGGCAGCCACCATCGCTGCAGCGTGCGTTTCCTGCGCTGGAACGGCCTTTCCACGCGTCCCTCACAGGCCGAAGAAGACGTCGCCTTCCAGCTCGTCACCTGCTGATGGCCGCGCCCCGGGTCAACTGTCCCACCTGCCAGCGGGAGCTGGAGTGGTCGGAGCAGTTTCCTTTCCGTCCCTTCTGCAGCGAACGCTGCCGCATGGTGGACCTCGGCGCCTGGTTCGCCGAGGAACGCAAGCTGCCGGGCGAGCCCGTGGACGAGCTGGAGAATCCTAAAGCTTGATGCGCCCGCCGCCCGGGATGGCCCCGCCACCCAGGCCGCCCATGGCGCCGGTCTCCGGTACCACGATGCGCGACTGCGCCTCGCGCCGGTATTCCTTCGCCTCTTCGATGGCCTGGTTCAGGGCGTCCTGCACCGCCTGGGGGAACTTCGCGATGGCCTCCTCCAGGTTGGCGGCCTCGATCTCGAAGCCCAGCGGCAGCACGCCGCCCGGGGTGAGCAGCTGGGTCTGGCCGCTGAACAGCACCGGGCGCGAGGCGTCGGGCTCGCCGCTGGCCAGCACGGGCCTGAGGCGGCGGATGGTGCCGGCGGCACGGTCGGTGAAGACGTCCTCCTGGTAGAGGCTGGCCGCGTCGAAGCGGATTTCAGGCAGCTGGGGATCGGTGCTCATGGGACTAGTGTAACCCCTCGAGGGCGGCCCGCAGGGGCTGGATCATGGGCTGATCGGCCTCGAGCAGGCCGCAGCCTTCCAGCTGCGCCGGGGCAACCCAGCGCAGCGCCTGGCCATCCAGTCCGCGCGGTTCGCCATCGAAACCGGTGACCAGCCAGAGCAGGATCTCCACGCTGTAGTCGGTGTAGTGGTGCACGAAGGAGCCGAGCGCAAGCAGCGTGGTGACGCGCACGCCGAGCTCCTCGTGCAGTTCGCGGCCGAGCGCCGCCACGTCGGTTTCACCGGGCTCGATCTTGCCGCCCGGGAATTCCCACCAGCCCTCGCGCCAGCTGCCGGGTGGGCGCTGCGCGATGAGGATCTCCGGACCCGCCGGACCCCGGCGCGCCAGCGCCGCGGCAACTACGCGGACAGGCTGCCGTGGCACTGCTTGAATTTCTTGCCCGAGCCGCAGGGACAGGGCTCGTTGCGGCCGACCTTGCGCTCGCCGCGCACGAAGGGCGCCTGGGGCGCTGCCATCGGGGCCTGTTGCGGGCGGAACATGCCCTGCTGCGGCGCCGACTCGGCGGGCGGCGCCTCGGCCTGTTCGGGGGCCGCCAGGGAGGAAGCCTCGGCATGCTGGGCCTGCAGCGCGCGCATCAGGCGTTCGCGATGCTCGGCCTCCTCGCGCGCGATCTGCTCCGGATCGCGGATCTCGATCTCCACGCGCGAGAGCATGGCGGCGGTGTCGTGCTTGACCCGGTCGAGCATGCTGGAGAACAGCTCGAAGGCCTCGCGCTTGAACTCGTAGCGGTAGTCCTTCTGTGCATAACCGCGCAGGTGGATGCCCTGGCGCAGGTAATCCATCGCGGCCAGGTGCTCGCGCCAGTGCCGGTCGAGGTTGCGCAGCACGAAGTCCTTCTCCACCGAGCGCATGATGGGGGCGCCGTAGCGGGCCACTTTCTGCTCGTACTGGGCGTCCACGGCCTCGAGCACGCGGGCCTTGAAGCTGGCGACGTCGAGCTCGCTGTTCTCTTGCAGCCACTGCTTCGGATCGATCACGGTGTTGAAGTCGCGTCGCACCGCCTCGGTCAGCTCCTCGAGGTTCCAGTCCGAGGGGGAGGAGTGTGCCGGGGCGTACTGCTCGACCAGCGCGTGCAGGGCATCCTGGCGCATGCCGGCCACGGCCTGGGAGAGGTCGGTGGAGCCGAGCACGCCGGTGCGCTGCTCATAGACCACCTTGCGCTGGTCGTTGGCCACGTCGTCGAACATCAGCAGCTGCTTCCTGATGTCGAAGTTGTGCGACTCGACCTTGCGCTGCGCCTTCTCGATCTGGCGCGTGAGCAGGTTCGACTCGATCACCTCGCCCTGCTTCATGCCGGCGAACTGCAGCAGCCGCTTGGTGCGGTTCGGGTCGCCGAAGATGCGCATCAGCGTGTCTTCCATCGACAGGTAGAACCGGGTTGAGCCCGGGTCGCCCTGGCGGCCGGAACGGCCACGCAGCTGGTTGTCGATGCGGCGGGACTCGTGCCGCTCGGTGCCGATGATGTGCAGGCCGCCCGCGGCGAGCACCTCGTCGTGGCGCTGCTGCCAGGCGGCCTTCAGCTCCGCACGACGCGCCTCGTCCACCGTCTCGCCAGCGGCCTCGAGGTCGGCGATCTCGGCCTCGAAGTTGCCGCCGAGCTGGATGTCGGTGCCGCGGCCGGCCATGTTGGTGGCGATGGTCACGGCCCCGGGCTTGCCCGCCTGCGCCACGATGTGCGCCTCGCGCTCGTGCTGCTTGGCGTTGAGCACCTCGTGGGCGATGCCCTCCTTGCGCAGGATGCCGGCGATCAGCTCGGAGCTCTCGATGGAGGTGGTGCCCACCAGCACCGGCTGGCGCCGCGCCACGCAGTCCTGGATGTCCTCGATGATGGCCTTGAACTTGTCTTCCTGGGTGAGGTGCACCAGGTCGGGCATGTCCTTGCGGATCATCGGCCGGTGCGTGGGGATCACCACCACCTCCAGGCCGTAGATCTGCAGGAACTCGGGCGCCTCGGTGTCGGCCGTGCCGGTCATGCCCGAGAGCTTGCGGTACATGCGGAAGTAGTTCTGGAAGGTGATCGAGGCGACCGTCTGGTTCTCCTCGCGCACCCGCACGCCTTCCTTGGCCTCCACGGCCTGGTGCAGGCCGTCGGACCAGCGCCGGCCCGGCATGGTGCGGCCGGTGAACTCGTCGACGATGATCACCTCGCCGTTGCGCACGATGTATTCCACGTCGCGCTTGTAGACGGCGTGGGCGCGCAGCGCCGCGTTCAGGTGGTGCATCAGGCGGATGTTGGCCGCGTCGTACAGGCTCTCGCCCTCGCGCAGCAGGCCGGAATCGGCCATCAGGCGCTCCACGTGCTCGTGGCCTTCCTCGGTGATGTGCACCTGGCGGGCCTTGAGGTCGACGGAGTAGTCGCCGGGGCCGTTCTCCTCCTTCTGCTGCGCCAGCTGCGGCACCAGCTTGTTGATGGCGATGTAGAGCTCGGTGCTCTCTTCGGCCGGGCCGGAGATGATCAGCGGCGTGCGGGCCTCGTCGATGAGGATGGAGTCCACCTCGTCGACGATGGCGAACACCTGCCCGCGCTGCACGCGGTCCTCGAGCCGGTAGGCGAGGTTGTCGCGCAGGTAGTCGAAGCCGAATTCGTTGTTGGTGCCGTAGGTGATGTCGCAGCCGTAGGCGGCGCGCTTCTCCTCCGGCGACTGGCCATTGCGGATCACGCCCACGGTGAGGCCCAGGAAGCGGAACACCGGGCCCATCCACTCCGCGTCGCGCTGCGCGAGGTATTCGTTCACGGTCACCACGTGCACGCCCTCGCCCGTCAGGGCGTTCAGGTAGGCCGGCAGGGTGGCCACGAGGGTCTTGCCCTCGCCGGTGCGCATCTCGGCGATCTTGCCCTGGTGCAGGGTGAGGCCGCCGATGAGCTGCACGTCGAAGTGGCGCATGCCCAGGGTGCGGCTGGCCGCCTCGCGCACCACCGCGAAGGCCTCGGCGGTGAGGTCGTCGAGCGGGGTGCCGGCCTTCAGCCGCTCCCGGAACTCGACCGTCTTCGCGCCCAGCTGCTCATCGGTGAGCGCCTTGAGCGATTCCTCGAACTTGCCTGCCTGGACCGCCAGGGAACGATAGCCGCGCACGATGCGCTCGTTGCGGCTGCCAAAAACGCGCGTCAGTAGCTGGAGCACAGGCCCTTGGAACCTCTAGGAATGGCGGCAACCGGAACAAGATGACGCCGGCAGGGAGGGTTTCAAGCTCCCGGTCCGGCGGTGGTCGCGCATTTTACGATAGACGCCGCCGGACTGCCCGCCCGGGGCTGGGACGGCTATTTGCCGATGAATTTCAGCGGATTGACGTGCCGGCCGTTCTGCAGCACCTCGAAGTGCACGTGCGGGCCGGTGGAACGCCCGGTGGAGCCCATCAGCGCGATGGGCTGGCCGCGGCTCACCCGCTCGCCCACCGCCACCAGCGCCTTCTGGTTGTGCGCATAGCGGGTGACATATTCGCCGTGCTTGATCTCGACCAGGTTGCCATAGCCAGAGACCTTCTCGACGCGCGACACCACGCCCTCGGCCACCGCCAGCACTTCCGAGCCCGCCTCGCCGGCGAAATCGATGCCGCGGTGGTTGGCGGAATGGCCCTCGAAGGGATCGGTGCGGGTGCCGAAATAGGAGGAGACGTAACCGCGGGCCACCGGGCGGCCCTCGGGCCGCACTGCCTCATGCAGGCTGCGGGAGAGGATCACGTTCTCCAGCGCCAGCAGCTGCGAGTCGCGCTGCTCAAGGCGGCGCTCCAGGTCGTCGAGGAGCCGGGAGAGATCGGGAATGACGGCGCTGCCCATCGGCAGGCTGCCCTCGTCCGGGCCGCCCAGGGCGGGGGCCGAGTCGAAGTTGAACTCGCCACTGCTGATCTTGGCCATCTCGGTGAGGCGACGGCCCAGTGCGTCGAGGCGGATTACGTGGGCATTGAGCTCGCCCATGCGCACGGAAATGGCGTCGATCCGGTCCTGCACCTGCTGGCGCACCTTGGCCAGCTCAACCAGCTGGGAACGGGAATCGAGCTTTCCGGACCCGAAATGCATGCCCAGGGCAAAGGTGCCGCCGAGCAGCAACAGGCCACAGATTCCTGCGACGGAAAGGAATGCGGGGTGGGTCAGGCTGAGGTGCCGGGCCAGTCCATGCCGGCGGGAGAAAAAAATCAGGTTCATTTACGCTCTGACCCGAAGACGTCTGATTGACTATGCCCAAGAAGCCCCCCCGAGACAACCGCAAGCGCCCGGAATTACGCACAGTTCACACAGCCGGGGCGGGCGTGGCGGCTTTGCTGCAGCGCATCACCCGGCGGGCCCAGGTGGTGCTTCCCGGGGCGGAAACCCTTCGCGGAACCCCCTCCTGGCTGGAGCGGCTGCGTGCTGCCCTGCCGGCCAGCCAGCGGCCACACCTGGTGGAAGTGCTGGAAAAGGAGCAGGCGCTGGTGCTGTTCGTGGACTCGGCGGCATGGGCAGGGCGCATCCGCCTGTCATTGCCCGAACTGGAGGAACTGGCGCCGGGGCGCCGGCTGCAGGTACGCCTTGCCGCCCGCGGTCCGGCGGGGCGGGGTCAGTAGGACTCCTCGCTCTCATCCTCGCCCTCTTCCTCTTCTTCTTCTGCGCTGATGCCGGCATAGGCGATGGGCGCGGCGGCGGCGGATTCGAAGCTCACCAGTTCCCAGGCCGAGGGTCGCTCCAGCAGCGTGCGCAGCAGCCGGTTGTTGAGCCCGTGGCCGGACTTGTAGCCGGTGAACTCGCCGATGATGCCGTGGCCGAGCAGGTAGAGGTCGCCGATGGCGTCGAGGATCTTGTGCTTCACCAGCTCGTCGCGGTAGCGCAGGCCGTCCTCGTTGAGGATGCCGGCATCATCCAGGACGATGGCGTTGTCGAGGTTGCCGCCCAGGGCGAGGTTGTGCCGGCGCAGCGTCTCGATGTCGCGCATGAAACCGAAGGTGCGCGCGCGGGCCACTTCCTTCAGGTAGGTGATGGAGGAGAAATCCATCGAGGCGGAGGTGAGCGAGCCGCGCACCAGGGGATGGTCGAACTCGATCTCGAAGTTGACGCGGAAGCCCTCGTAGGGATCAAAGCGCGCCCGCTTGTCACCGTCGCGCACTTCCACGCTCTCCAGGATGCGCACGAACCGCTTGGGGCGGTCCTGCTCCACGAAACCGGCGGAACGCAGCAGGAACACGAAGGGATCGGCACTGCCGTCCATGATGGGCACTTCGGCGGCGCTGACCTCGACGATGGCGTTGTCCACGCCCAGCCCGGCGAAGGCGGACATCAGGTGCTCGATGGTGGAAACGCGCGCGCCCTCGGCGGCGAGCACGGTGCCCAGGCGTGTGTCACCCACCAGCCCGGCGCGGGCGGGGATGTCCACCGGCGGCGCAAGGTCGCCGCGGCGGAACACGATGCCGGTGTCCGGCGGCGCCGGCAGCAGCGTCATCGCGATGCGCGCACCACTGTGCAACCCGACGCCCGTGGCGCCGATGCGGGTCTTCAGGGTGCGCTGCGCAAACATCTGCCGGTGTGACCACGGTAGCCGGTGAGGGGCGGCTACCGTAGCACACCGGCGTTACACCTCAATCCGCCTGGCGGCGCAGGAAGGCGGGGATGTCCAGCAGTTCCTCGTCCATCGCCGGGGCACCCATGCCGTCACCCACGGCACGCGCCAGGCGCTGCACGGCCGGCCTGTCGAAGCCTTCGTAGTTGGCCGGCACCGGCGAGAGCGTCGGGGCAGGCTGGCGGCGGGGCGCCGGACGGCTGGCCGCCTCGCGCTGCGGGGCGGCTTCGCGCGCCGGCTCGCGGTACGTGGCGGTGGCAAAACCCTCGCGGCCGCGGCCGTGGTGCTGGGCGGAACGGTTGAGGCCGGTGGCCACCACCGTCACGCGCAGCTCGTCGGACATCTCCGGGTCGATCACGGTGCCCACCACCACGGTGGCATCGTCGGAGGCGAACTGCTTCACGATGGTGCCCACTTCCTGGAACTCGCCGATCGACAGGTCCATGCCGGCGGTGACGTTGACCAGGATGCCGTGCGCATCGGCCAGGTCCACGTGCTCCAGCAGCGGCGACGACACGGCGGCCTCGGCTGCGGTGCGCGCGCGCTCGGCGCCACGGCCGGAGCCGCTGCCCATCATCGCCATGCCGGTCTCGCTCATCACCGTGCGCACGTCGGCGAAGTCCACGTTGATGAGGCCGGGACGGGTGATCAGCTCGGCGATGCCCTGCACCGCGCCCTGCAGCACCTCGTTGGCGGACTTGAAGGCGTCCAGCAGCGTGGTCGAACCGCCCAGCACGGTCAGCAGCTTCTGGTTGGGAATGGTGATCAGCGAGTCCACGTACTTGGACAGCTCGGCGATGCCCGAGTCGGCCGCGCGGTGGCGCTTGCCGCCTTCCATGTCGAAGGGACGGGTGACCACCGCCACCGTGAGGATGCCCAGCTCCTTGGCCAGCTGCGCCACCACGGGCGCCGCGCCGGTGCCGGTGCCGCCACCCATGCCGGCGGTGATGAACAGCATGTCGGAGCCGTCGATGAGCTCGATGAGCCGCTCGCGATCCTCCAGCGCGGCCGCGCGGCCGACCTCCGGGTTCGCACCAGCGCCCAGTCCCTTGGTGATGTCGCTGCCGATCTGCAGCGCGGTCTTCACCTTGGAGTGCTTGAGGGCCTGCGCATCGGTGTTGATGCACATGAACTCCACGCCCTCGATCCCCGAGGTGACCATGTGCGCCACGGCATTGCCGCCGCCGCCGCCCACGCCGATGACCTTGATTACAGCGTTCTGGCTGTACGCATCCATTACTTCAAACATGGCTGATGACTCCTCACTTTAAGAACGAACTCGAACCCGCGAACCGAACCAACCCGTTTTCCCTGGACCACGCCGCTGCACGGCACGCGGCCCGCCTCAAAAATTCCCCTTGAACCACGACTGCATGCGCTCGAAGATGTTCTGCACGTTCACCGGCAGCACGCGTGTCTTGCCCGGTGGCCCCGCGTTGTCCCGCGCGTGCAGCAGCAGCCCCACGGCGGTCGAATAGATCGGGTTGCTCACCACGTCGGCGAGGCCCTTCACCTGGTGCTGCGGCACGCCCAGGCGCACCGGCATGTGGAAGATCTCCTCGGCCAGGTCGATGGCCCCTTCCATGCGTGCGCTGCCGCCGGTGAGCACCACGCCGGCGGCGATGGCCTCCTCGAAGCCGCTGCGGCGCAGCTCGTCGCGCACCAGGCCGAAGAGTTCCTCGTAGCGCGGCTCCACCACCTCGGCCAGCGTCTGGCGCGCCAGGCGCCGCGCGGGGCGGTCACCCACGCTCGGCACCTCGATGCTCTCGTCGCTGTTGGCCAGCTGCGAGAGCGCGCAGGCGTAACGCACCTTGATGTCCTCGGCGTAGTGCGTGGGCGTGCGCATCGACACGGCGATGTCGTTGGTCACCTGGTCACCCGCGATGGGTATCACCGCGGTGTGCTGGATGGCGCCCTGGCTGAACAGGGCGATGTCGGTGGTGCCGCCGCCGATGTCCACCATGCACACGCCCAGCTCCTTCTCGTCGTCGGTGAGCACGGCGTGGCTGGAGGCCAGCTGCTCCAGCACGATGTCCTCGACGGTGAGGCCGCAGCGCTGCACGCACTTGATGATGTTCTGCGCGGCGCTGTCGGCGCCGGTGACGATGTGCACCTTGGCTTCCAGGCGCACGCCGGACATGCCGATGGGATCGCGGATGCCCTCCTGGCCGTCGATGATGTATTCCTGCGGCAGCACGTGCAGGATGCGCTGGTCGGCGGGGATGGCCACGGCCTTGGCCGCGTCGATCACGTTCTGCACGTCCACGTCGGTGACCTCGCGGTCACGGATGCCGACGATGCCGTGGGAATTCAGGCTCCTCACGTGGCTGCCGGCGATGCCGGCATACACGGAGTGGATCTCGCAGCCGGCCATCAGCTCGGCCTCCTCCACCGCGCGCTGGATGGACTGCACGGTGGACTCGATGTTCACCACCACGCCCTTCTTCAGCCCGCGGGAGGGATGCGAGCCCAGCCCCACCACCTCGATGCCGCCGTCGGCACCGATCTCGCCCACCAGGGCGACCACCTTGGATGTACCGATGTCCAGACCCACGATCAGGGGCCTCTCACCTCGTTTAGCCACGCCTTGCTCCTCCAGAACCCGCGCGCCAGCCCACGGCAAAGCCGTTGGCATAGCGCAGGTCCACATAGGCAATCTCGCCGGCGCGCGCGGCTACCACGCGGGCCGCTGCGCGCAGGAAACGATCGAAGCGTTCATCGACATGCTCGCGGCCCAGCCGCAACGTGACGCCGTTGTCGAGCGCGATCTCCCAGGCGCCGCGCTCATCCAGCGTCAGGCGCGTCAGCCGCAGTCCCACGGCCACCAGCCGCGGCTCGGCATCGAGGAAACGGCCGGTCATCTCCGCCTGCTTGCCTTCCGGGCCCACCAGCTCCGGCAGTTCGGCCGGGATGAAACGCGAGTCCTGCACGAACATCTCGCCGCGCAGGTTCACCAGTCCATGCTCGCCCCAGCGCGCCACCGGCACCTGTTCGACCACCTGCACGGTGAGCGCGCGCGGCCAGCTGCGCGCCACGCTCACGCGATCCACCCAGGGAATGGCCTCGACGGCAAGCCGGATGCTGGCGAGGTCCACCGAAGCCATGCCCGCGCCGCCCATGGCGCCGCGCACGGCCTGCTCCACGTCCAGCGCCTGCACGCGCTGGAAGCGGCCGGAGATGGCCACGCGCTCCACTGGCTGGTCCAGCGCCAGGCGCAGCAACAGCACGGCACCGCCAACCAGCAGCACCACGGCACCGGCGCTGGCGATGCGGCGCCAGGGCAGGCGGATGCTGAACCGCGGCCCGTTCCCGGGACGGCGCCGGTTGCGCGGCACGGCCTTGTTGCGCCTGAGGATCACTTCACCTCCTGGCGCGGCCGGCGCACGAAGCTGGTCTCCAGCACCTGCCAGCACAGCTCGTCGAAGTCGATGCCCACCGCGCGTGCGGCCATGGGCACCAGGCTGTGGTCGGTCATGCCCGGCACGGTGTTGATCTCCAGCAGCAGCGGCCGGCCCGTGTGGTCGGACATGAAGTCCACGCGGCCCCAGCCCTCGGCGCCCACGGCATCGAAGGCCGCCAGCGCAAGGCTGGCCATGTGTGCCTCGGCCTGCGCGGACAGGCCGGCCGGGCAGTGGTATTTCGTGTCGTTGCGGTGGTACTTGGCCTCGTAGTCGTAGAAGGCCTTGGCCGCCTCGATGCGGATGGCCGGCAGCACGCGCCGGTGCAGCACGGCCACGGTGTATTCGGCGCCGGCCAGCCACTTTTCGGCGAACACCACGTCGTCGACGGCAGCGGCGGCACGCCAGGCCGGCTCCATCTCTTCCGGCGAGGTCACCTTGCTCATGCCCACGCTGGAACCCTGTGTGGCCGGCTTCACGATCAGCGGCAGGCCCAGCCGCTCCAGCGCCACCTGGCAGTCGGCCAGCGTGCGCAGCACCACCGACTCGGCGCTCATCACGCCCAGCGCGGCGGCCAGGCGCTTGGTGCGCAGCTTGTCCATGGCCAGTGCGGAACCGAGCACGCCGCTGCCGGTGTAGGGCAGGCCGAGCACCTCCAGCGCGCCCTGCGTGCTGCCGTCCTCGCCACCGGGCCCGTGCAGCACGATGCAGGCACGGTCGAAGCCACGGCCGGGCAGCTCGTGCAATGGCTCATCGCGCGGATCCACGCCATGGGCGTCGATGCCGCGCCGCTGCAGAGCGGCCAGCACCGCGCGGCCGGACACCAGCGAGACTTCCCGCTCGGTGGAACTGCCGCCGAACAACACGGCGACCTTGCCGAACTCGGCCGGATCGGTGATGCGCCGCAGGCGGGTGCGATCGTGGTCAAGCTTCACTGAAGCTGCTCCAGGTGGAATGTTGCAACGCTGTGCTGGCGGGCATCAGGCTTCTCCCACCACGCGGCACTCGGGTACGAGCCGGCGGCCATGCTGCCGTTCCACCTCGGTGCGCACCTTGTCGATCAATGTCTCGATGTCGCGGGCAGTAGCCGCGCCCTCGTTGACGATGAAATTGGCGTGCTTGGCCGATACCGCCGCGCCACCCACGCGCAGTCCCTTCAGGCCGGCGCTTTCGATGAGGCGCGCGGCGTGGTCGCCGGGCGGATTGGTGAACACCGAACCGCAGCTCCATTCGCCGATGGGCTGCGTCTGGCGGCGGCGTTCCAGCAGCGCGCGCGTGGCCTCCTCGGAAGAGCCTTCCGGGAACTCGAAGTGCGCGGCGAGGAACCATTCCTCCGCCGGCGAATCGACGTGGCGGTAGCTGAAGTGGAACTCGGCGGCGGCGCGGCCGTGCACCTGGCCGTGGCGATCGACCGTCTCCACGCTGGCCACCCAGGGCCAGGTCTCGCCGCCGAAGGCGCCGGCATTCATCGCCAGCGCGCCACCCACGGTGCCGGGAATGCCGGTGAAGAACTCGGCCGGGCCGAGGTCCCAGCGGGCGCAGGCGCGGGCCAGCTTCGCGCAGGGCACGCCGGCCTCGGCATAGACGCCGCGCCCGCCGCGGCGCTCGAGCGCGGTGAGTGCCTCGCGCGTGGAGATCACCACGCCACGCACGCCGCCATCGCGCACCAGCAGGTTGCTGCCCAGGCCCAGCCACAGCAGCGGCACTTCCGGCGGCAGCTGGCGCAGGAAGGCGAGCAGGTCCTCGCGGCTTTCCGGCGTGAAGAAGACATCGGCCGGGCCACCCACATGCCAGGAGGTGTGGCGCGCCAGCGGCTCATCCAGGCGGATGCGCGACAGGAAGGCGGCAGGAGGCTGGTAGCGCATCACGCCTCCTCCCCGCGCAGCGCCGCGATGCGCCCGGCCAGTTCATGGGCCGCGCCGCTGATGCTGCCGGCGCCCATCATCGCGATCACATCGCCTGGCCGCACGAGGCCGGCCAGGGCCGGGGCGATTTCGTCCACGCCCGGCACGAACACCGGCTCCACCTTGCCGCGGCTGCGCACGGCGCGGCAGATGGCGCGGCCATCGGCGCCCTCGATGGGCGCCTCGCCGGCGGCATACACCTCGGTGACCAGCAGCGTGTCGGCGCTGGTCAGCACGCGGGCGAAGTCATCCATCAGGTCGCGCGTGCGCGTGTAGCGGTGCGGCTGGAACACCAGCACGATGCGCCGGTCGGGATAACCCTGGCGCAGGGCCTCCAGCGTGGCGGCGATCTCGGTGGGATGGTGGCCGTAGTCATCCACCACGGTGACCTCGCCGCCCGGCAGCGTGAGCTCGCCCACCACCTGCAGGCGGCGGTCGATGCCCTGGAAGCCGGCCAGCGCGCGCTGGATGGCTTCATCGTTCACGCCCAGGTCGGTGGCCACGGAAATCGCGGCCAGCGAATTGAGCACGTTGTGCAGCCCGGGCAGGTTCAGCGTCACGTCGAGCGCGGGGTGGCCCTTGCGCAGCACGGTAAAGCTGGTGCGCAGCGCCTCGCGGCGGATGTCCACGGCGCGGGTATCGGCCTCCCCGCCCAGGCCATAGGCGAGGATGGGCCGGCCCACTTCCGGCATCAGCTTCGCCAGCTCCGGGTCATCCGCGCACAGCACCGCCAGGCCGTGGAACGGCAGGTTGTGCAGGAACTCAAGGAAGCTGTGGCGCAGCTTCTGGAAGTCGCCGCCATGCGTACCCAGGTGGTCGTTGTCGATATTGGTGACCACGGCCATCATGGGCTGCAGGTGCAGGAAGGAGGCATCGCTCTCGTCGGCCTCGGCCACGAGGAAACGCCCTGCCCCGAGGCGCGCATTGGTGCCGGCGCTCTTCAGGCGCCCGCCGATCACGAAGGTGGGATCCTCGCCACCCTCGGCCAGCACGCTGGCCACCAGGCTGGTGGTGGTGGTCTTGCCATGCGTGCCGGCCACGGCGATGGCATAGCGGAAGCGCATCAGCTCGCCCAGCATCTCCGCACGCGGCACCACGGGGATGCGCGCCTCCAGCGCGGCGGCGACCTCCGGATTGGCGCGGTCGATGGCGGTGGACACCACCACCACGTCGCTGCCCCTGATGTTGCCGGCTTCATGCGCGGTGAACACACGCGCGCCCAGCTGCTCCAGGCGCCGCGTCACGGCGTTCGGCCGGATGTCCGAACCCTGCACCTGGTAACCCTGGTTGAGCAGCACCTCGGCGATGCCGCCCATGCCGCTGCCACCGATGCCCACGAAATGCACCACGTTGATCCGGCGCATGCTGTCGGAGAAACGGCGGCGCATGGGAGTGCCCTGGCTCATGCGCGTGCCTCCGCGGCCAGGCAGGCCTCCAGCAACTGCCGGGCGGCATCCGGCAGCGCCACGGCGCGCGCGGCTTCGGCCTTCTGCAGCAGGCCGGCGCGGCCGCCGCTGCACAGATTGACCAGTTCCCGGGCCAGCAGGTCACCGCTGAGCCGTGCGTCCGGCACCAGCACCGCTGCGCCGGCATCGACGAGGTGGCGGGCATTGTGCGTCTGGTGGTCGTCCACCGCATGGGGATAAGGCACCAGCACCGCACCGACGCCGGCGGCCGCAAGCTCTGCCACCGTCAGCGCGCCGGCACGGCATACCACCAGGTCCGCCCAGCCCAGGGCCCCGGCCACGTCGGCGATGAACGGCGTGACTTCGCCGTTGACGCCCGCGGCGGCATAGGCCGCACGCGCTGCATCCAGCAGCTTCTCGCCGGACTGGTGCCGCACGGCGAACGACAGCGACGTTTCCCGCGCCAGCACCGCCAGCGCCGCGGGCACGGCTTCATTGAGCCGTCGCGCACCCAGGCTGCCGCCCATCACCAGCAGGCGCAGCGGGCCCTCGCGCTGTGCAAAGCGTTCCGCCGGCGCCGGCAGCTGCGCGATCTCGGCGCGCACGGGATTGCCGATCAGGCGCACGCGCGGGCGACCGGCCAGCGCGGCGGGAAATGCAGTGAGCACCTCGCGCGCCAGCGGCGCGAGGCAACGATTGGTGAAGCCGGCGATGGCGTTCTGCTCATGGATCACCAGCGGCCGCCGGCACAGCCAGGCCGCAAGGCCACCCGGGCCGGTGACGAATCCGCCCAGCCCCACCACCACGCCGGGGCGATGGCGGCGCATCACGGCCAGCGCCTGCCACAGCGCGCGCGCCAGGTTGAAGGGTGCGGCCAGCAGCGTGAGCGCGCCCTTGCCGCGCAGGCCGCCCACGGTGAGCCATTCGATCGGGAATCCTTCGGCGGGCACCACGCGCGCTTCAAGGCCGCGGCGCGTGCCCAGCCACACCACCTCGCGCGAGCGCGCGCGCAACAGGCGGGCGAGCGCCAGCGCCGGGAAGACATGTCCACCCGTGCCGCCGGCCATGATGAGCACCGGTGCGCTCATGCGCCCGCCTCCACCATCGCCCCGCGACGCGAACCGGCACTGGCGGCGCCGCGTGCACGCGCGCTGGCCTCGTGGTGCACGCGCAGCACCATGCCCACCCACACCAATGCCACCAGCAGGCTGCTGCGGCCGAAACTCATGAAGGGCAGCGTGAGGCCCTTGGTGGGCAGCACGCCGAGGTTCACGCCCACGTTGACCAGCGCCTGCGTGCCCACCCAGATGCCGAAAGCGGCCGCGATGCTGGCCTGGAAGGCAAGCCCGGCATTCGCGGCGGCGCGGGCGATGAACAGGGTGCGCCACACCAGCGCCAGGAACAGGGCCAGCGTGAGCAGGATGCCGGCCATGCCCAGCTCCTCGGCCAGCACGGCGAACAGGAAGTCGGTGTGCGCCTCGGGCAGGTAGAACAGCTTCTGCACGCTGTCGCCAAGTCCCACGCCGAACCACTCGCCGCGGCCGATGGCGATCAGCGACTGCGCCAGCTGGTAGCCGCAGTTGTCGGCCCTGGCCCAGGGATCCAGGAAGCAGGTGAGGCGTTCCAGGCGGTAGTCCGCCGAAACCATCAGCAGCGTGAAGCCCGCGCCGGCGGCGGCCACGCACAGCAATACCCAGCGCAGGCGCGCGCCGGCCAGGAACAGCAGGCCGAAGGCGGTGACGAACAGCACCGCGGCGGCGCCGAAGTCCGGCTCCATCAGCAGCATCAGGCTGAATGCGAAGGTCACGCCCAGCGGCTTCACCAGGCCGGCGAGGGATCCACGCAGTTCCTCCTCGCGCCGCGCGGCATAGGCGGCCACCCAGCACAGCACCAGCACGCGCACCAGCTCCGAGGGCTGCAGGTTGACGCCGGCGAGGCGGATCCAGCGGCGGCTGCCGTTCACCTCATGCCCGATGCCGGGCATCAGCACGGCCAGCAGCAGCAGTGCCGCGAGGACAAGCAGGTGGTTGGCATACCTGAAGTAGAAGGAAGTGGGGATCAGTGCCACCACCACGGCGCCCAGCACGCCCACCACGGCCACGGCGAGCTGCGCCTTCACGAAGAAGAGGAAGTCGCCGGTTTCCTGCGCTGCCTTCGAGACCGAGGCCGAGGCCAGCATCACCAGCCCCAGCAGCAGGATGGCCAGCACGATGCCCACCAGCACCGGGTCCAGTGAATAACCGCCGTTGGCACGCTGCGCGCTCATGCCGCGAGGCTCCCTACCGCATCGGCGAACACCTCGCCGCGATGCGCGTAGTCACGGAACATGTCGAGGCTGGCGCAGGCCGGTGACAGCAGCACGGTGTCGCCGGGCAGCGCCGCGCGTGCCGCGGCGACCACGGCCTCTTCGAGCGTGGCACAGCGTTCGGTGGGACATGCCCCGGCCAGGGCGGCCTCGATGCGCGCCGCGTCGCGGCCGATGGTGAGCACGCGCCGCACCTTGCCGGCAAAGGCAGCCGCCAGCGGCGAGAAATCCTGGTTCTTGCCGTCGCCGCCGGCGATCACCAGCAGCGGCCCGGGGAAGCCGGCCACCGCCGCGAGCGTGGCGCCCACATTGGTGCCCTTGGAGTCATTCACGTAGCGCACGCCGCGCACGTCGCGCACGAAGGCCGCGCGATGCGGCAGGCCGGGGAAGTCGCGCAACGCGGCCAGCATGGATTCCAGGTCCAGGCCCAGGGCCTCGCCCATGGCCAGTGCGGCCAGGGCGTTGGCGGCGTTGTGGCGGCCGACAATCTTGAGCTCGTCCATGGCGATGAGGCGCTCGGCTCCGCGGCACAGCCAGTCGCGGCCGGTTTCCGTGGCGAGCCGGAAGTCCGCTCCCGCGGCTCCGTTGACCGAGAAGGTCAGCGTGCGCTGGGTTTCGCGCGCCATCGCGGCCACGGCGGGATCATCAAGGTTGATCACGGCCGTGGCGCAGCGGTCGAAGATGCGCGACTTGGCCGCCGCGTAGGCAGCCATGTCCGCGTAGCGGTCCATGTGGTCGGGCGTGACGTTCAGCACCGTGGCGGCTTCCAGCACCAGCGTGCTGGTGGTCTCCAGCTGGTAGCTGGACAGCTCCAGCACGTACAGCCTGGTGCCCTCCTCGTTGAGCAGGTCCAGTGCGGGCGGCCCGAGGTTGCCGCCGGCGCGCGCGCGATGGCCGGCACGGCTGGCCATGCGCGCCACCAGCGTGGTGACCGTGCTCTTGCCATTGGTGCCCGTGATGCCGGCCACCGGATGTGCGCCGCTGCGCGCGAACAGCTCGATGTCGCCGATGACCTCGATGCCGCGGGCACGCGCCGCGGCGAAGAACGGGTCGTCCTGCGGCAGGCCGGGCGAGGCCACCACCAGCTCCGCGCCTTCCAGCAGCGACATGTCCAGTCCGCCCAGGGACAGGCGCAGGCCGGGAAAGGCCTCGCGCAGGGATCCAATGCCCGGGGGTTCACTGCGCGTGTCGGTGGCGGAGATCATCCAGCCGCGCGCGCGCAGGTGGCGGATCACCGACTGCCCGGTGTTGCCCAGCCCCGCGATGACGGCCAGTCGTCCCATCAACGCACCTTCAGGGTCGCAAGACCCATCAGCACCAACAGCAGGCTGATGATCCAGAAACGCACGATGACCTTCGGCTCGGCCCAGCCCTTCAGCTCGAAGTGGTGGTGGATGGGCGCCATGCGGAACAGGCGCTTGCCGGTGAGCTTGTACGAGGCCACCTGCAGGATCACCGAGGCGGTCTCGAGCACGAAGATGCCACCCATCAGCAGCACCACGATTTCCTGGCGCACGATCACGGCCACCACGCCCAGCGCGCCGCCGAGCGCCAGCGCGCCCACGTCACCCATGAACACCTGCGCCGGATAGGTGTTGAACCAGAGGAAACCCAGCCCCGCGCCGGCCATGGCGCCACAGAAGATGGCCAGCTCGCCGGCGCCCGGCACGGCCGGAATGCCGAGGTAGGGTGCATAGATGGCGTTGCCGCTGGCCCAGGCGAAGATGCCCAGGCCCACCGCCACCATCACCGCCGGCATGATGGCCAGGCCGTCGAGCCCGTCGGTGAGGTTCACCGCATTGCTCATGCCCACGATCATCAGGTAGGTGAGCACGACGTAGGCGGCCATGCTCATCGGCAGCGCCACCTGCTTGAAGAAAGGAACGAAGAAGCTGGTCTCGGCGGGACTCTTCTGCGTGTACCACAGCACCAGCGCGGCACCGAGGCCCGCCACCGACAGCCAGAAGTACTTCCAGCGCGGCGCCAGGCCCTTGCTGTTGCGGACCACCAGCTTCAGGTAGTCGTCGTAGAAACCCACCAGTCCGCACAGCAGCAGCACGCCCAGCACCACCCACACGTAGCGGTTGGACAGGTCTGCCCACAGCAGCGTGGCGATGGAGATGGCCACGATGATCAGCGTGCCGCCCATGGTGGGCGTGCCGGCCTTCTTCAGGTGGGTCTGCGGACCGTCGTCGCGCACCACCTGCCCCACCTGGTAGCGCGACAGCCAGCGGATCATCGACGGGCCGATCAGCCAGGAGATGGCCAGCGCCGAGATCACCGCGAGGATGGTGCGCAGCGTGAGGTACTGGAATACGTTGAAAAACGATTCCGCGTTGGCGAACTGCTTGCTCAGCCAGTACAGCATCAGTGAGCCTCTCCGGGCCTGTCGCCCGTCAGGTGCGCCACCACGCGCTCCAGGCGATTGGAGCGGGAGCCCTTCACCAGCAGCGTCACGGCGGGATTCAGTTCGGCGTCCACCGCGCGCGCCAGCGCCTCGGTGTCGGGGAACCAGCTCGCGCCGGTGCCGAAGGCCTCCACCGCCAGCGTGCTCAGCGGACCGGTGGCGAAGAGGCGGCGGACGCCGCGGCTGCGCGCGTATTCACCGATCTGCACGTGGCTGGCACGCGCCTGCTCGCCCAGCTCCCCCATGTCGCCCATCACGAACCAGTGTTCCCCCGGCAGGCTGGCGAGCACGTCGATGCCCGCCTGCATGGAGCTGGGATTGGCGTTGTAGGAATCATCGAGCAGCTGCGCGCCCTGGCGCGTGCGCACCGGACGCAGGCGGCCGCCCACCGGCTGCATGGCCGCAAGGCCCGTCGCCACGTGCTCCAGCGTGGCACCGGCGGCCATCGCGGCTGCGGCGGCGCCCAGGGCATTGCGCACGTTGTGGCGCCCGCCCACGTTCAGCCTCACGGCACGCTCACCCTGCGGCGTGCGCAGCGTGAAGGAAGTGCGGAAACCCTCGCCGGTGAGCGACTCCTGCAACTGCACGGCATGGAAGTCGGCGTCATGATCGACGCCGAAGGTGCGCACCTGCGCGCGCGTCATGCCGCGCCACAGCCCGGCGTAGTTGTCGTCGGCGTTGATGACGGCCACGCCATCCGGGGCCAGTCCCGCCACCATCTCGCCCTCGGCGCGTGCCACGCCATCCAGGTCGCCGAACCCTTCCAGGTGCTCGGCGCCGGCGTTGGTGATCAGGCCCACGGTGGGACGCGCGATCTCCACCAGCGCGGCCACCTCGCCGGGATGGTTGGCGCCGATCTCGATCACCGCGCTGTGCTCGGCGCCGGTCAGGCGCAGCAGCGTCAGCGGCACACCGATGTGGTTGTTCAGGTTGCCGCGCGTCGCCAGGCACTCGCCACGGCGCGAGAGGATGGCGGCGGCCATTTCCTTCACCGTGGTCTTGCCGTTGCTGCCGGCCACGCCGATCACCGGTCCGCGGAACCGGGCGCGCCAGCCCGCGGCGGCACGGGTGAGGGCGGCCTGGGCGTCTTCCACCACGATCAACGGCAGCGGCGCATCCCCGGCGGCGCTGTCCACCACCGCCGCGACCGCACCAGCGGCGGCGGCGGCCTCAAGGAACTGGTGGCCGTCGAAACGCGCGCCGCGCAGGGCGATGTAGACCTGGCCCGGCAGCAGCGTGCGCGTGTCGTTGTTCACCGTGGTCCACGGGCGGTCCTCGCCGTTGAAGCGTCCACCGCAGAGCATCGCCAGGTCGCACAACGTGCGGTTCATGCCGCACCTGCCTGTGCCTGGCGCACGAGCTGGCGATCGCTGAAGGGACGGCGCTCATCGCCGACGACCTGGTATTCCTCGTGGCCCTTGCCGGCCACCAGCACCACGTCGCCCGCGCGCGCCTCCCGCAGGGCATGGAGGATGGCGGCGCGGCGGTCGCGGATCACCTGCGCGGGCACTTTGCCCAGGCCCGCCTGGATGGCAGCGATGATGGCGCCGCCGTCCTCGCTGCGCGGATTGTCGTCGGTGAGCACGATGGCATCGGCGCCGCGTGCGGCGACGGCGCCCATGGCGGCGCGCTTGCCCTTGTCGCGGTCGCCGCCGCAGCCGAACACCACCCAGAGCCTGCCGTCGCAGTGGCGGCGCAGCACGGCGAGCGCCTTGTCCAGCGCATCGGGCGTGTGGGCATAGTCCACCACCGCCAGCGGATGGCCGTCGGAAGCGAAGGTCTCCAGGCGCCCCGGCGGCGCGCTGATGCCCGACACGGCCGCGGCAGCCCCGGCCGGCGTGGCACCGCTGCCGAGCAGCACCGCCAGCACGGCCAGCAGGTTGTCGACGTTGAATTCACCCAGCAGCCGCGTGTGCACAGGCGCCGCGCCGAAGCTGGAATCAAGCGCGAATTGCGTGCCCTGCGCGCCGAACACCAGGTCGCGCGCGAACACATGCGGACCGGCGCCGGGCGCCGGCCTGGCCAGGCGGCTGCAGGCGATGCGCCCGGCAAAGGCCGGGCGCGCCGCCAGCGCCGCGCCGAATTCATCATCCGTGTTGAACACACGCAGCCGCAGGTCGCTGCGCTCGAACAGGCTGGCCTTGGCCGCGCCATAGGCCTGCATGTCGCCGTGGAAATCCAGGTGGTCGCGCGTGAGGTTGGTGAACACGGCCGCATCGAAATGCACCGCGGCCACCCTGCCCTGCGCGAGGCCATGCGAGGAAACCTCCATGGCCACGGCGCGTGCGCCACGGTCGCGGAACGCGGCCAGCTGCCGCTGAGCGGTGACGGCATCGGGAGTGGTCATCTCCCCTCCCACCAGCTCGCCATCGAAGGCGCTGCCCAGCGTGCCGAGGTAGGCCGCGGATCGACCGCAGGCGTCCAGCGCCTGCGCCAGCAGCCAGGCGCAGGTGGTCTTGCCATTGGTGCCGGTCACGCCGATCACATCGAGGCCGCGCGAGGGCGCGCCGAAAAAACGATCGGCCAGCTCGCTGGCGTGCCGCGACAGTTCAGGCACCGCCGTGATCACGATGCCGGAGTCCATCACCGGCGGCTGCGTGCGACCATCCGGCTCCCACAGGATGGCCTGCGCGCCGCGGCGCGCCACATCCGCAGCGAATTCGAGCCCGTGGTGGCGCGTGCCGCGACAGGCGAGGAAGGCGCCACCCTTGCGCACTTCGCGCGAGTCGAGCGTGAGGTCGGAGAGCAGCACGTCGCGCGTCACCGGCGCGATGCCCTCGAGCAGCCGCGCCAGGCTCACGGCGCCAACCCTCACCGGTTCACCATCGTGGCCACGCCGGTGAGGGGATCGGCCGCTCCCTCCAGCGCCTCATCCGGCGCCACGCCCATCAGGCGCAGCGCGCCGCCCACCACCGCGGAGAACACCGGCGCGGCGATCTCGCCACCGTAAAAACGTTCGGCACGCGGGTCGTCGATCACCACGACGGCCGCGAAGCGCGGATTGCTGGCCGGGGCCAGGCCGCCGAACACCGCCGTGTAGCGGTCATCGTAGTAGCCGCGCTCGCCCTTCTTGACCTTGCGGGCCGTGCCGGTCTTGCCCGCCACGCGATAGCCGGGAATGGCCGCGCGCGAGCCGGTGCCATCCTTCACCACCGACTCGAGCAGGCTGATCATGGTGCGGGCGTGACGCTCGTCCAGCACGCGCTGCGTCGGCGGTGCGTCGTCCACGCGCAGCAGGGACACGGGGCGGGCGACGCCCAGCGCGCCGAGCGTGGCGTAGCCCTGCGCGAGCTGCAGCGGTGTGACTTCCATGTTGTAGCCGCGGGACAGCGAGCTCATCGTGACCCAGCGCCAGCTGGAATAGTTGGGCAGCGATCCCGCGGATTCGCCGGGAAACTGGCTGGCCGTGACATGCCCGAAACCGAAGCGCGTGAGCACGTTCCAGAGCTGCTGCGGCTCAAGCTCGCGCACGATCTTGGCCATGCCCACGTTGGAGGACTTGGCCAGCACGCCTGCGATGGGAATCCGGCCGAGCGGATGCTCGTCCTGCACCACCACGCCGTTGACTTCATAGAAGCCGGTGCCGGTGTCGATCACGCTGCCGGCATTGAAGCGTCCTGATTCCAGCGCCGCGGCGACCACGAAGGGCTTGATGCTGGAGCCCGGCTCGAGCATGTCGGTCACCGCGCGGTTGCGCACCCAGCCACTGGTGATGGCCTTGGCGCGCTGGTCCCGGTCATTGGGATTGAAGGCCGGCTGGTTCGCCATTGCCAGTACTTCGCCGGTGCGCACGTCGATCACCACCACCGAACCGGACACCGCGCGGTTCTCCTCGATGGCGCGCTTGAGCTCGCGGTAGGCCAGGTGCTGGATGCGGGTGTCGAGGCTGAGCACCAGGTCGCGGCCCGGACGCACGGTGCGGATGTTCGCCACGTCATCCACGCGCCGGCCATTGTTGTCCTTGATGACGCGCTTCCTGCCATCCTCGCCGGCGAGCCAGGAGTCGAACACCAGCTCCAGGGCTTCCAGTCCCGCGTCGTCCTGGTTGGTGAAGCCGACCACGTGGCCCAGCACTTCCCCTTCCGGATAGAAGCGGCGGTACTCGCTGCGCAGGTATACGCCCGGCACGTTCATCTTCTGCACGGCCGCGGCTTCGGTGGGCGAGAGATGCCGCGCCAGCCACATGAACTCGCGGTCCTGGCTGCTGGAAACGCGCCGCTCCAGCTCGCGCCGGTTGCGCTTGAGCTGCTTTGCCAGCTCCGGCCAGCGCTCGGGCGCGGCAGCCAGCTCGCGCGGCACCGCATACACCGATTCCAGCGGCGTGCTGATGGCCAGCGGCCGGCCATTGCGGTCGAGGATGGCGCCACGATGCGCCTCGATGGTCACCTCGCGCACGGTGCGCCGCTCGCCCTGGTCGACCAGGAAGTCCCCTTCCACCACCTGGCGGCGCACGGCGCTCGCAGCCAGTCCCGCCGCGGCCACGCCCAGCAGGCCGAACACGAACAGTGAGCGCAGGCGGAACTGCGCGGCGCTGTTGCGCGGTGCGCGGCTCACGGCAGCACCACCTGGATGGCCGCCGGGTCAGGCATGGTCATGCCCAGCCGGCGCCGCGCGGTGCTTTCCACCTGCGCGTGCTGCGACCAGAAGCTCTGCTCCAGCTGCCACTGGCCCCAGGCCACGTCGAGCTGGTGCCGCTCGCGGTTGAGCTGCTCCAGCTCCACGAACAGCTCGCGCGCACGATGGCGCGTCCACACCGCGGCGGTGGCCGACACAAGCACCGCGCACCACAGCAGCAGCAATGCAACCCAGGGGCGCTTCAGCGGGCTCACCATGCGGCACCTGGCACCGGTGGGGCATCCGTGCGTTCGGCCACGCGCAGCACCGCCGAGCGTGCGCGCGGATTGCGCGCCACCTCGGCATCCGAAGCGCGGCGCTTCCTGCCGGCAAGGCGCAGCGCCGGCGCGAAGTCCGGCGCCACCGGCAGCCGCGCCCACGCCGGGTCCGGCTGCGCCTGCCAGCGCATGAACTGCTTGACGATGCGGTCCTCCAGCGAATGGAAGCTGATCACTGCCAGCCGGCCGCCCGGCGCAAGCACATCGAGCGCGGCGGCAAGCCCGCGCCTGAGCTCTCCGAGCTCATCGTTCACGTGCATGCGGATGGCCTGGAACGTGCGCGTGGCCGGGTGTTTGCCCGCATCACGTCCGCGCACCACGCGAGCCACCAGCTGCGCCAGCCCGCCGGTCCGCGTGAGCGGCGCGGTGCTGCGCGCCTCGACAATGGCGCGCGCGATGCGTCCTGCGTGGCGTTCCTCTCCCAGCTCCCGGATCACGTCGCGGATCTCATCGACCGGCGCCCGGGCGAGCCAGGCGGCGGCACTTTCGCCCCGCGCCGGATCCATGCGCATGTCGAGCGGACCGTCAGCCTGGAAGCTGAAGCCGCGGGCCGGATCGTCGAGCTGTGGCGAAGACACGCCGAGGTCGAAGAGAACCCCTGCACAGGCACGTCCTTCGCCATGTGCCTGGACCAGTGATGCGAGCGCACCGAACGCAGCGCCAGCCACCACCAGGCGCGGCTCCGCGCCGAAGCGCGCCCGAGCGGCCGCAACGGCCTCGGGATCGCGGTCGATCGCGAGCAGGCGGTCCTGGCTTCCCAGTCGTTCCAGTATCCGCGCGGTGTGGCCGCCGCGACCGAAGGTGGCGTCCACGTACAGGCGCGGGACGCCGGGCTGCGCAAGGATTGCGAGCGCGTCCACAGCCTCTTCGACAAGCACCGGCTCGTGCGCAACCACAGTCTTTCTCCCTGCTTCCTGCGCATCACAGCGACAGCGAGGACAGTTCCGTGGCCAGCTCGGTCACGCCCTGCTCGCTCTTCATCCATTCCTCGCACTGCATCTTCCAGCGGGCCTCGTCCCACAGTTCCAGGCCGCGGCCCTGGCCGACGATCCACGCGCTGCGCCCGAGGCCGGCGAATTCGCGCAGCTCCGGCGTGAGCGAAAGTCGCCCATGGCTGTCGAGGTTCATTTCCTGCGCGTGGCCGATCATCAGCCGCTGCAGGCGGCGCGCCTGCGGGTGCAGGCTGGGCATGGCGTTGAGCTGCGCCTCGATCTTTTCCCACTCGGGAAAGGCATAGATGCGCAGGCACTGGTCGCGGTCCACGGTCACCACCACGCGGCCGGCCGCGGGCGCGGCCAGCTCGGCGCGGTGCTGTGCCGGCACCACTACCCTGCCCTTGTCATCAATCGTGACTTTTGTTGCGCCGCGGAACATGCCTCGGAATGGGACTTACCCACTTCCACCCACAATCGCCCACCGGCCCCCATATTGGAACCGGCAACTGCTTATGTCAACGGCGTCAACGGATTTTTTTGTTTATGTCACAAAGACTTACGCGCGTTCCTCAAAGTGGGAGAAACATCACAAGAACCCTTTGGATTCCGTAACTTGGGTGGAAAAGCTAGAAAGTGAGGGAGCTGACCGGTAAGCCGGGTTCTGTCGGGGGCAATCATTCCTCTAGGAGCCGCGTCACCGCGGCCCTCAAGCAGCCTACCCGGAAGGAGCGCGGGACCCACGCTGCCTCCCGCCCTTGCGGACAGGAGACTTCCTTCCCTATTTGGCCTTGCTCCAGGTGGGGTTTGCCGTGCCGTCGCGTGTTGCCACCGACGCGGTGCGCTCTTACCGCACCCTTTCACCCTTGCCAGCCCTTGCGGGGCTTCGGCGGTCTGCTCTCTGTTGCACTTTCCGTGGGCTCGCGCCCCCCAGGCGTTACCTGGCACCTTGTCCACTGGAGCCCGGACTTTCCTCCCCGCACCTTGCGATGCGCGGCGATTGCCTGGCCAGCTCCCCCGCGGGCACCTTAGCAGCCGCAATGCCGCCGCGCTTGCCCTTCTGGGGGAGGGCCACCCAGAATCGGCCACGCCGCTTATTCCCTTCCCCCACACGAGGGCCAGGTCCATGCATACCCGCACCATCATCGGCCTGGCGGCCGCCACGGGTCTCGCCGTGGCGCTGCCGTTGCTGGCCGCCCAGCGGCTGGCCGCGAAGACCGGGCTGTGGGAGAACACCATGACGATGTCCATCGGGCTCAACATGTCGAAGGAGCAGCTCGAGCAGCTTCCGGCGGAGCTGCGCAGGGAGATGGGCATCGGCACGCCGCGCGTGATCACCGAGAAATCCTGCATGACCGAGAAGGACCTCGACGCCAATACCTTCCGCGACTCCATGCAGGATTCCCTGCAGGACTGCGAATACAAGCACATCACCGACACGTCGAAGCGCCAGGAATGGTCCTTCCAGTGCAACGCGCAGGGCGGCACGGCCACCGGACAGATGGTGGTCGACGTGGTCAACGACCAGCAGGTGCGCGCCTCGATGCAGATGAGCTCGCCGCAGGCCACCATGGACGTGAAGGTGGACGCCCGCTGGCTGCAGTCCAGCTGCGAGGGCGCCGCCGCCAACTGATTCCTCAGGCCGGCTCCATGCCGAAGGCCTGCTTGGTGCCGGCGACGCAGGGCGCGGCGAGGAAATCAAGCAGGGCCGCGGCCGCCGCGCGCTGCGTGCTGGCCGCGCACACCGCGCCGGAAAAGGTGGTCACCGACTGGATGGACTCCGGCAGCGCGCCCAGCACGGTGATGCCCTCCAGGTTGATCAGTTCCGGAAGCTGCTGGAATCCCAGCGCCACACGCCCGTCGGCAACGAGGCTGCCCACGGGCACGCCGGGTGGCGGCACCACGATGCGGGGACGCACCTCATCGAGGATGCCCCAGCGCGCAAACAGCTTCTCCAGGTATACGCCGCTGGGGCCGGTGGAATAGCTCAGCGAGGGCGCGGCCTGCACCGCGGACTTCACGTCCTCCCCGGTGGCAATGGGCGGCTGCGCCGCGCCGGCCCGCACCGCCATCGCGATGCCCGAACGCACCAGGTCCACGCGCGAGCCGATGATGCGTTCCTCGGCGATGAGCTTGTCGATGGCGTTGGAGGCCAGCACCACCACGTCGGCGGCCTCGCCCGCGCTGATGCGTTTCGCCACTTCCACGCCGCCGGCGGCCTCGGCCAGCACCACGATGCCGGACTCGCGCTGGTACTGCTGCGCCAGCGCCGCGAGCAGCTCGCGCGTGGCCATCGAGGAAACCATCTTCAGGGGACCGGTCACGAATCACTCCCTTCCTTGTTGTTGTTCAGCATGGCATAGACCTCGGACCTGCGACGACCGGAGAGCTGCGCCACCACGGCAGCGGCCCGCCCCGGCGCAAGCTCCGCGGACAGCACATCGAGCGCGCGGCGCACGAAGGCATCGTCGGGGGCAGCGGGAGCGGCAGCGCCAGCCACCACCAGCGTGATCTCCCCGCGCGCGAAATTGGCGTCTTCCGCCGCGATTTGCAGCAGCGCCGCGAGGCTGCCGCGATATACGCTCTCGTGCAGCTTGGTCAGCTCGCGGGCCACTGCGGCCTCGCGTGCCGGCCCGAATGCTTCCTGCATGTCGTTGAGGGTTTCGCTGATGCGATGGGGCGCCTCGAAAAACACCATGGTGCGGGCCTCGCCGGCCAGCTCGCGCAGCGCCGCGCGCCGCGCGCCGGCGCGCGCGGGCAGGAATCCCTCGAAGCAGAAGCGGTCGGCGGGCAGGCCGCTCAACGCCAGCGCCAGCAGCACGGCGGAGGGGCCGGGCACCGCGCCCACGGGCACGCCGGCTTCAATTGCCGCGCGCACCGTGAGGAATCCGGGGTCGGACACCAGCGGCATGCCCGCATCACTCACCACGGCCACCAGCGCGCCTTCCTGCGCGCGTCGCACCAGCTCGTCGCGGCGTTCGGCCTCGTTATGTTCATGCAGCGACACCAGCGGCCGCTCGATGCCCAGCTGGCGCAGCAGGCCGGCGGTGTGGCGCGTGTCCTCGGCGGCAATGATGTCGGCGGATGCCAACAGGTCACGGGCGCGCGGCGCGAGATCCGCCAGATTGCCTATGGGAGTCGCGATCAGCTCGATTCGTCCGGCGGCCATCCTATAATCTTAAGCATGCTGCTCTCCCGCCATCAGGTTTTCAGGTTGCTGGCAGCCCTTGCGATGCTCGTGCTGCTGGCTTCCTGCCAGACGGCGCCGCAGGGCCCCGGCCCCGCTTCCGCACAACGCGCCGAGCGCCTGCTGCGCCAGGGCAACCACGCCGAGGCCGCGCGCATGTACGAGGAGCTGGCGGAGCGCAATGCCCCGCCGGCGCGCGATGAGTTCGCGCTGGCAGCCACCCGCGCCTGGCTTGATGCCAATCGTGCCGATGACGCGCAGCGCGCGCTGCAGCTGGCCGGTGGCCAGCTTCCCGCCGCGCAGCAGTTCGAGCGCGCCATGCTCCAGGTGGAGGTCGCAGCGGCCCGCGGGCAGTACCAGGCGGCCTGGCAGCAGGTATCGCAGCTGCAGGAGCCGGCAGATGCGACCAATGCATCGCGCCTGTTCTACCTGCGGCAGCAGGTGGGACTGCGCGCCGGGCAGGTGGGGCCCGCGGTGCAGGCCGGCATGGCGCGCGACCGCGTTGCCGGCGATGAGGCCACGCGCAACCGTGCGCGGCGCGACCTGCTCACCGACCTGCGAGGCGCCATCGATCGCGGCCTGCGCATCGAGCCTGCGACAAGCCGTGATGCACTGGAGCGCGGCTGGCTCGAAATCGCGCAGATTGCCTCGGCGGCCGGACGCAGCCCGCTCAGCGCCAACACCATGATCGACAGCTGGCGGCGCCGCTTTCCCGGGCATCCGGCCGCCACCATCGTCGACAGCGAGATCCTCGATCCTGCCGCGCGGCCTGGCGCGGGGCTCGGGCTGGCGCAGGTTTCCGGCCCGGTCGCGCTGCTGCTGCCGTTGTCCGATTCCGATCCCGCGCGCGCCAACCTCGTGGCGCTGATCCGCGACGGCTTCCAGGCCCAGGTGGCGCGGCTGTCCGATCCCGGCCTCGCCGAGGTGCGCATCTACGACACCGCGGCCATGCCCGTGGCCACGGCCATGCAGCGCGCCGTTTCCGAGGGCGCGGCCTTCATCGTCGGGCCACTCACGCGCGAGGAAGTCCAGGTCGCCGCCGAGCAGCGCCCGTCGCATGTGCCGGTGCTGCTGCTGAACACCCTGGCGGATGGCGGCAGCCCTGGCACCTGGCAGTTCGCGCTGGCGCCGGAGGATGAGGCGCGGCAGATCGCGCGGCAGATCGCCGGTTCCGGCGGCCGCAATGTCGTGGTGCTCGCCCCGGCCGATGCCTGGGGCCAGCGCGTCGCGGGGGCATTCTCCGCCGAACTGCATGCTGCCGGGGGCCGCGTGGTGGCCGAGAGCAGCTACAGCTTCACCCGCAACGACATCGAACCCTCGATCACCAGGGCACTGGGGATCGATGCCGGGCGCGAGCGCCATCGCCGCGCGCAGGATGCCGCCGGCACGCGACTGAACTTCGTGCCGCGCCCCTCCCCCGGGATCGACGCGGTGTTCGTCGCCGGCTACCAGCCGCTGGCGATGCGCCAGTTCCGCCCCTTCCTGCACCACTACAACGCCGGCGACATCCCCACCTACATCACCAGCGACGGCGTGACCGGCGAGCGCACCGCCAATCGCGACCTGGAGGGCATGCGGCTGCTCGACATGCCCTGGATGCTCGACACCGTTGGCGTCGGTTATGACGCCCGCCTGGCCACCGAGGGCCTGTGGCAGGGCCGGGGCGATGAACGCGACTCGCGCTATTTCGCCTTCGGCTACGACGCGGCGCGCATCGCCTCCGCACTGCGGCGCGGCGCGGCGGCCTGGCCCCTCGACGGTGTCACCGGTCGCCTGAGCCTCTCTCCCGAGGGGCGCATCGAGCGCCAGCTCAACTGGGCGCGGGTGCGCGACGGCAACGTGGTGCCCGCCGATCCCTCGGCACCCTGACCCGCACCGCATGCCGCCACCGGCCGATCGCCAGCAGCTCGGCCGCCACGCGGAAGACGCCGCCGCCCGCTTCCTCGAGGCGCACCGGCTCACCATCCTGCGCCGCAATTACCGCTGCCGCACCGGCGAGCTGGACATCATCGCCCGGACACCGGAAGGCGTGGTGGTGATCGCGGAGGTACGCCTGCGTGCCAATGCCCGCTATGGCAGCGGCGCGGCCAGCGTCGACTGGCGCAAGCAGCGGCGGATCCAGCGCGCGACCTGCCACCTGCTGGCCTCCGAGCCGGCGCTGGCACGCCGGGCCTTGCGCTTCGACGTGCTCGACCTGGCGCCGGATGGCGCCGAGGGGTATCGCATCGAGTGGATCCGGCAGGCCTTCGAGGCCAGACCGCGCTAGCAGGTTGCGGCAGCGTCGCGCCGGGCAGCGCTTATTTGACGATCTTCAGGCTCGGGCGTTTTTTCGCCCCGCCGGCAGGTCCCGCGGGCGGCGGCTCCGGCGGCGGTTCGGCGCTGGAGGGCACGGCGGTGTCTTCCGGCGGTGGCGCCTGCGGCTCGTCGGTGAACACCATGCCCTGCCCCGTCTCCCGCGCATAGATGCCCAGCACCGAGTCACAGGGCACGCGGATGCGGTGGCTCACGCCGGAGAAACGCGCGTTGAACTCCACCGAATCGGCGCTGATGGAGAAGTTCTGGGTCGCGGAGGCCGAGATGTTCAGCACGATGCGGCCTTCCTTCACGAACTGCCGCGGCACCTGCACGGCCTCGGAAGTGGCGTCGACGATGAGGTGCGGCGTCCAGCCGCAGTCGACGATCCAGTCCAGCATGGCTCGCAGCAGGTACGGTCGCCGCGAGAGCTCAGGCAATGCGCATCTCCCGTTCCTGCGGCGACAGGCTCAGGCGGAAGGCCGGGCGCTGGAACAGCAGGTTCGCGTACTTGAGCAGCGGCGTGAGGTCGCGGGGCACGTCGATGCGGTAGCGCGGCAGGCGCCACAGCACCGGCGCCACGGTCACGTCCACCAGCGACAGCTCATCGCTCATGAAGTAGGGCTTGTTGCGCACGAAGTCGGCGAACTGCACCACCAGGTCGCGCAGTTCGCTGCGCGCCTTCTCGGCCTCGGGGCTGGCGGGCGGGTTCTTGTCGAGCTTCGCGGCCAGCGTGTACCAGTCGCGCTCGATGCGGTGCAGGGCGAGGCGGAACTGCGCCCGCGACACCGGGTCCACCGGCATCAGCGGCGGATGCGGGAACCGCTCATCGAGGTATTCGATGATGATGCGCGAGTCGTACAGCACCAGGTCGCGGTCCACCAGCGTGGGCAGCGTATGGTCGGGATTGAGGTCGAGCAGGTCTTCCGGGAAGCGCCCCGGCGTGACGTTGACGATCTCGATCTCCACGTCCTTTTCCGCGAGGACAATGCGCGTCCGGTGGCTTGCAACCTCGTCCGGAGATGAAAAGAGGGTCATCACGGCGGAATGGCCTCAGTGCACGTCTTTCCAGTATTCGTTCTTCAGCCACATCGCGAGCACGGTGAAGGTGAGCAGGAACAGCACCACCCACAGCCCGATGTTGCGGCGCCTGACCTGCCCGGGATCACCGACATAGTCGAGGAAGTTCACGGTGTCGCGCACGAAACCGTCGAACTGCTCGGGCGTCAGGCTGCCCTCGGAGAGGTATTCGAAACGCTCCACCACGGGGCCGGCTCCATGGCCGCCGCCGCTTTCATGTCCGGCGAACACGGCCTGCTTCACGCCCTCCAGGCTCGACAGCACGGCCGGCATCGAGGCGCCATCCAGCACCAGGTTGTTGGTGCCGCTGACCTTCGTCGGATCGGCGATGAAGCCCTTGAGGAACCTGTACACCCAGTCGGTGCCGCGCGAGCGCGCCACCAGCGAGAGGTCCGGCGGCGCCTTGCCGAACCAGGCCTCGGCATCGGCCACCGGGAAGCTGGTCTTGATGTAGTCCGTCGCCTTCGCGCCGGCGGGCAGCAGCGACTCCTCCAGCAGCGCCGGCGGGATCTTGAGGTCCTCGCCCAGGCGCGACCAGCGCACGTACTTCAGCGAGTGGCACCCGAGGCAGTAGTTCACGAAGTTGGCGGCGCCACGCTGCAGCGAGGCGGTGTTCTCAACCTCGTTGCCGGCCTGCCATTCCTGCCAGTTCACCACCGTGCCGTGGCCATCGCCACCCTCGGAGGCCGCCACCGCGCCGGCAAACGCAAGGCCCGCCAGCACCAACCCTTTACGCCAGAATCCGATCTGCATCTTGAGGCCTTCAGTGCGAGGAAGTGGTGATGCGCTCGGGCACCCGCGCGGTGGACTCACCCCGCGTGTAGAACGGCATCAGCACGAAGAAAGCGAAATAGAGCGCGGTGAAGATGCGCGCCAGCAGCACGTAGATGCCCTCGGCCGGCTTCAGGCCCAGGTATCCCAGCACCACGAACGACACGGCGAACACGGTGAGCGCGATCTTCCACGTGAGCGGGCGGTAGCGCGTGGACTTCACCGGCGAGCGGTCGAGCCACGGCAGCACCACCAGGCACAGGATCGACAGCGCCATCGCCAGCGCACCCCACTGCTCGCCGGGCACGGCGCGCAGGATGGCGTAGAACGGCGTGAAGTACCACACCGGCGCGATGTGCTCCGGCGTCGAGAGCGCATTGGCCGGCTCGAAGTTCGGCGCCTCGAGGAACAGGCCACCGAAGGTGGGCACGAAGAACATCACCACCGCGAACAGCGTGAGGAACACGCCCACGCCCACGAGGTCTTTCACCGTGTAGTAGGGATGGAAGGGAATGCCGTCCAGCGGCTTGCCGTTCGCATCCTTCTTCTCCTTGATCTCGATGCCGTCCGGGTTGTTCGAGCCGTTGTGGCGCAGCGCCACCAGGTGCAGAGTGACCAGCAGCAGCAGCACCAGCGGCACGGCCACCACGTGCAGCGAGAAGAAGCGGTTCAGCGTGGCATCGGCGATGCCGTAGTCGCCGCGGATCCACTCCACCAGGCCCGGGCCGATGACCGGGATGGTGCCGAACAGGTTCACGATCACCTGCGCGCCCCAGAACGACATGTTGCCCCACGGCAGCACGTAGCCCATGAAGGCCTCGGCCATCAGCGCGAGGTAGACCGCCATGCCGAACAGCCACAAGAGCTCGCGCGGCGCCTTGTACGACCCGTAGAGCAGCGCGCGGAACATGTGCAGGTACACCACGATGAAGAACGCCGAGGCACCCGTGGAATGCATGTAGCGCAAGAGGTCGCCGAAGGGCACCTCGCGCATCAGGTATTCGACCGAGTCGAAGGCGGTGGCTTCACCGACCTTGTAGTGCATGGCGATGAAGATGCCGGAGACGAACTGGATCACCAGCGCCACCAGCGACAGCACGCCGAAGAAGTACCAGAAGTTGAAGTTCTTCGGCGCGTAATAGCCGGTCAGCTGGTCGTGCACGAAGGCGTCGACCGGCAGGCGCTTGTTCAGCCAGGCCATGAAGCCCTTGCGCGCGGGCAGCGTGTTGTCGGGGGCGGCCATCAGGCGTTCTCCGTGGAGGCGTCGACGCCGATCACCAGGGTGCTGTCGTCGCGGAAGGAATAGGCCGGAACCTTCAGGTTCGTGGAGGCGGGGGAGCCGCTGAAGACGCGGCCGGCCAGGTCGAACTTCGAACCATGGCAGGGGCAGAAGAAACCGCCCGGCCAGTCATTGCCCAGCTCGGGCGAGGCACCGGCCTCGAAGCGCGCCTTGGGCAGGCAGCCCAGGTGCGTGCAGGTGCCTTCGACCACCAGGATCTCCGGACGCGCCGAACGCGCCTCGTTCTTCGCATAGTCCGGCTGCACCGAGGACTTTGACGTCGCGTCCTTCAGGTCGGATTCATGGCCGGAGAGCTTCGCCAGCATCTCGGGCGTGCGGCGCACGACATAGACCGGCTTCTTGCGGTACACATAGGTGACCATCTGGCCGGGCTCGAGCTTGGTGAGGTCGACTTCCACCGGGGCGCCGGCCGCGCGGGCACGCTCGGAAGGCGCCCAGGAAGCGATGAAGGGCACCGCGGCGAAGGCCACGCCCACCGCGCCGGTGGCGGCCGTGGCAAAGGTAAGGAAGCTCCGCCGGTCCTGGTCGATTTCCGGCGCGGGAACAATGGGCTTGTCCATCAAGAGATTTTCCGAAGGCTTGACTGCTGTTCTTGCTGCCCGGCGTCCCGCCCTGGGGTAACCACTGCGATCCGGACAGCCCCGCATTATACACTACGGATATATGCCGCCCATGGCGCACCCTCAAGGCATGAGCACTTACCGCCGCCGACAGACCGTGCTGTTCATCGCCGCCTCGGTGGTCTGCGGCCTGGTGCTGGCGCTGCTGCTGATGAGGCTGTGGCCGGAGCTGGTGGGCCTGCCCCCGCGCGCGGATGCCGGGACGGCCGCAAATCCCCTGGAAAACGGCAGCTTTGCGCCCGCCGTGCGTCGCAGTGCCCCTGCTGTGGTCAGTATCTTCACGCGACGGGCGGAGCGGCCGGCCGGCATCGAGGAACTGCTGGATGCGCAGGACCTGCCTGATGCGCTGGGCTCGGGCGTCATCATCGATGCCACCGGCCACATCATCACCAACCAGCACGTCATCGAGGGCTCCGAGCGGATCCTCGTGCTGCTGGCCGACGGGCGCGAGGCCCCCGCCAAGGTGGTGGGCGTGGACCGGGACACCGACCTTGCGATCCTGAAGATCAGCCTCGAGAACCTGCCGGTGATGCCGCTGGGTCGTTCGGACCGCGTGGCGGTGGGCGACGTGGTGCTGGCCATCGGCAATGCCTTCGGGCTGTCGCAGACGGTCACCTCGGGCATCGTCAGTGCCACCGGCCGCGCCGAACTGGGCGTGGCCATGTTCGAGGATTTCATCCAGACCGATGCGGCGATCAACGACGGCAATTCCGGCGGCGCGCTGGTCAACACCCGCGGCGAGCTGATCGGCATCAACACGGCGGTGCTGGGCCGCAACCTGAATGCCGAGGGCATCGGCGTGGCCATCCCCGTCGACCTGGTGCGCGGCGTGTTCACCGAGATCGCCACCAACGGCCGCGTGATCCGCGGCTGGCTGGGGCTGGCGCTCGACGACGTGCAGGAGGACATGGCGCGCCACGTGGGCCTCGCCCATGGCGGCGTGGTGGTCAGGAACTTCTACCGCGGCTCGCCCGCGCGCGCGGCGGGCATGGCGCGCGGCGACATGCTCGAGGCCATCGACGGCACGCCGCTGCGCAGTGCGCGCGACGCAATGGCCCGCATAGCGCGCCGCAAGCCGGGCAGCACGCTGCAGCTCACCTTCATGCGCGGGCAGCAGCGACTCACGCTGGAACTGCAAGTCGCAGAGTCGCCCTAGCAGCGAGCCGCCGATGGCCCTGGACGCCGGGGCGGGTGCCGGGACTAGCGCGGCACGCGGCGGATCCCGGCCCCGAGCTGCGCGAACTTCTCCTCGATCGACTCGTAGCCGCGGTCGATGTGGTAGATGCGGTCGATCTCGGTGCGCCCTTCCGCCACCAGCCCCGCGATCACCAGGCTGGCCGAGGCGCGCAGGTCGGTGGCCATCACCGGCGCGGCGGTGAGCTTGGGCACGCCCTTGATGATGGCGGTGTTGCCCTCCAGGCGGATCTCGGCCCCCAGCCGCCGCATCTCCAGCATGTGCATGAAGCGGTTCTCGAAGATGGTCTCGATGATGGTGCCCACGCCGTCGGCGACGCAGTCGAGCGCGGCGAACTGCGCCTGCATGTCGGTGGGGAAGGCCGGATAGGGCGCGGTGCGCACGTCCACGGACTTCGGCCGCCGGCCGTGCATGTTGAGCTCGATCCAGTCCGCGCCGGTCTTCACCTCCGCGCCGGCCTCCTGCAGCTTCAGCAGCACCGCATCCAGGTGCGCAGGTTCGGCATGGCGCGCCATCACGCGTCCGCCGGTGATGGCGCCGGCCACCAGGAAGGTGCCGGTCTCGATGCGGTCCGGCTGCACTTCATATTCGGCGCCATGCAGGCGCTCGACGCCTTCCACCACGATCCGGTCGGTGCCCGCGCCCTGGATCTTCGCGCCCATGGCGATGAGGAACTTCGCGAGGTCGACCACCTCGGGCTCGCGCGCGGCGTTCTCGATTACCGTCTGCCCGTCGGCCAGCGTGGCGGCCATCATCAGGTTCTCGGTGCCGGTCACGGTGACCGTGTCGAGCACCAGCCGCGCACCCTTCAGCCGGCTGGCGCGGGCGCGGATGTAGCCGTTCTCGACGTGGATCTCCGCGCCCATGGCGGTGAGGCCGGCCACGTGGATGTTCACCGGCCGCGCGCCGATGGCGCAGCCGCCGGGCAACGACACATCCGCCTGGCCGAAGCGCGCCAGCAGTGGCCCCAGCACCAGGATGGAGGCGCGCATGGTCTTCACCAGCTCATAGGGCGCGACGAACTCGCGCGCGGCGCGGGGATCCACCTCCACCCGCTGCCGCTCGCCCAGGGTGACCTGCACGCCCATGCGGCCCAGCAGCTGGATCATGGTGGTGACGTCGTGCAGGTGCGGCACGTTGCCCACCGACACCGGCTCCTCGGCCAGCAGCGTGGCGGCCAGGATGGGCAGCGCCGCGTTCTTGGCGCCGGAGATGCGCACCTCGCCGTCGAGGCGGCGGCCACCGACGATCTGCAGCTTGTCCACCCGGATCAGCCCCCGGAGCCGGCTTCGGCCGGGGTGAGCGTGGCCAGCTGCAGGGCGTGGATCTCCCCGCCCATGCGCTCGCCCAGGGCGCGGTACACCATCTGGTGGCGCTGCAGCGGGCGCTTGCCCTCGAAGGCGGCGCTGACCACCGTGGCCTCGAAATGCACGTTGTCTTCGGAACGGATCTGGATCACGGCGTCCGGGAGGCCGGCGCGGATCAGCTCCTCAATCTGGCTGGGCGTCATGGGAAAACCTGGCGTGGGAAGCGGCAAGTGTAAGCTATCGCCCATGCCGGACCTATCCCGACCCGCCCCCGACCTGCGCGCGGAGCGCGCCCTGGTCGATGCCGGAAGGCGCGCACTCGAGGTGGAGACGCGCGCGCTGGCGGCGCTGCCGGCGCGCGTCGGTGCCGCCTTCGCCCGCGCCTGCAGGCTGTGCCTGGACGCCACCACGCCACCGGCCGCAGGGCGCGTGGTGGTCAGCGGCCTGGGCAAGTCCGGCCACGTGGGCAACAAGATCGCCGCCACGCTGGCCAGCACCGGCACCAGTGCCTTCTTCCTGCATGCGGCCGAGGCCTTCCATGGCGACCTCGGCATGGTGGTGCGCGGCGACGTGCTGGTGGCGGTATCGCGGTCGGGCGAGACCCCGGAGATCCTGGCACTGCTGCCCTACATGGCGCGGCTGTCGGTGCCGGTGATCGCGCTGACCGGCAATCCTTCCTCGACACTGGCGCGCGAGGCCACCGTGCACCTGGACGTCAGCGTGGCGGAGGAAGCCTGCCCGCTGAACCTGGCGCCCACCGCCAGCACGACCGCGGCGCTGGCCATGGGTGATGCACTGGCCACGGCACTGCTGGAGGCCCGGGGCTTCACGCCCGAGGATTTTGCGCGCTCGCATCCGCGTGGCGCACTGGGGCGCAGGCTGCTGCACGTGGCCGACGTGATGCGCCGAGGTGACGCGCTGCCGTGCGTGGCAGCGGACGTCACGCTGGCCGAGGGCCTGGCGGAAATGACCCGCGGCGGCCTGGGCCTCACCGCCGTGACCGATGCGGGGCAGCGCCTGGTCGGCGTGTTCACCGACGGCGACCTGCGCCGCGTGCTGGGCCGCGGCATCGACCCGGCGGCCACAAGCATCGACGTGGTGATGACGCGTGAACCACGCACCCTGCGCCAGGAACAGCTCGCCGCCGAGGCGGTCAACGACATGCAGGTGCATGCCGTCACTGCATTGCTCGTGGTGGATGCACAGGGCCGGCTGGTGGGCGCACTGAACATCCACGACCTGCTGCGCGCGGGTGCCGCATGAGCGAGGAGTGCACGTGAAAAGGACCCTCTTTGCGGGGCTGCTGCTTGGCGGCATCGGCGCCGCGGCCTGGTTCGGCGTGGTGCGCGACCCGGTAGAGACCGGGGTCGTCGCGGAAGCACTGCCGGGGGAGCGGCCGAACTTCGAGGCGCAGGGCGTGGTGCTGCGCCAGCTCGATGCCGAGGGCAGGCTGCAATACGAGCTGGAGGCCGAGCGCATCGTCCAGCAGGCCAATGGCGACGTGACGGCCGACAGCCTGTCGTTCCATCACCAGCCGCGGCCCGCCTCAGGGGGCAAGGCCCAGCGCTGGAACCTCACTGCCGAGACCGGCGAGTTTCCCGCCGAGGGCAGCGTCGTCCGGCTGTCCGGCAAGGTGCGCGCGGAGGGTCGGCAGGAGGGGAATGCCACGCCACTGGTCATCGTCACCGATGCACTCCAGTACGACATGGATCAGGACCTGGTCACGGTGGCGGGAGAGGCGAACATCACCGATGGTCGCAACAACTTCATCGGCCGCGGCGCGCGCGTGAATATCGCCACCGGTTCGGTCACGATAGAATCCGGTCATGGCAAGATTTCGCTTTGACGCACGCCGGTCCGCCGGGACGACGCTGATTGCGCTGTGCCTGGCAGCGGCGGCTGCCGTGCCCGCGGAACTCACCGGCACCCTGGACATCAAGGGCGCGCAGTTCAGGTTCGGCATCAATGACGACACGATCATCGTCGAAGACGCGGAGATCACCCATGGCCGGGACATGTTCATCACGGCCAGGCTTGCCAACCATGTGCAGCGTCCCGGCCGCGTGAACGAGCTCACCCTCTCGGGCGGCGTGCACATCACCTACCGTGGCGCCGTGCTCGACGCCGACTCGGCGCTGATCGTGTTCCGCGACCAGAAGCTGCAGTCGGCCAGGGTGCAGGGCTCGCAGGCCACCTTCTCGCACCAGCCCACGGGCTCCTCGCGCCGCCGGCAGGGGCGCGCAGATGTCATCGAGTTCGACGGCTCCAGCGACCGCGTGAAGCTGTCGGGCAGTACCTGGTACGAGAATGGCCCGGTGACGTGCAATATCGAGCAGCTGCTCTACGACCTTTCCGACGGCCAGGCGCACACGGCCACCGGCAAGGACAAGTGCACGGTGGACCTCGACAGCTCCGGCCACGTGCCGACGCCACGCACTCCCGAACGGAGCACCGCGCAGTGAACGCCGCGGTCCTTGATCCCTCCGCCGCCGGCGAAGCCTCCCCCGCCCGCTCCGTGCTGCGCGCCAGCCACCTGCGCAAGGCGTACCGCGGCCGCGTGGTGGTCGAGGACCTCTCGCTGCACGTGGAATCCGGCGAGATCGTCGGCCTGCTCGGCCCCAACGGCGCCGGCAAGACCACCTCCTTCTACATGATCGTGGGCCTGGTCAGCGCCGATGCCGGCGAGATCAGCCTCGACGGCACCGTGCTCACCCACCTGCCCATGCACAAGCGCGCGCGCCTGGGCGTGGGTTACCTGCCGCAGGAGGCCTCGGTGTTCCGCCGCCTGTCGGTGGAACACAACGTGATGGCCATCCTCGAGACGCGCAGCGACCTCGATCGCGCCGGCCGCCAGGCGGAGCTCGAACGCATCCTGGGCGAGCTGCACATCGGCCATGTGCGCAAGAGCCTGGGCATCGCGCTGTCGGGCGGCGAGCGCCGCCGCGCGGAGATCGCCCGCGCCCTGGCCGCCGACCCGCGCTTCATCCTGCTCGATGAACCGTTCGCCGGCGTCGATCCCATCTCGGTGATGGACATCCAGAAGATCGTCACCGACCTCGCCTCGCGCGGCATCGGCGTGCTGATCACCGACCACAACGTGCGCGAGACGCTGGGCGTGTGCAACCGCGCCGTGATCGTCAATCGCGGCACGGTGATCGCCGCCGGCAGCGCGGAGGAGATCCTCGCCGACGAGAGCGTGCGCAAGGTTTACCTGGGCGAAAATTTCCGGATGTAGCCGGGCCCGCCGGCAAGCCCTCCCCGCCCTGATCCCTCCCGGAACGCGGTTTCCGCGACCCCCGTCCCGGCCCTCATGCTGCACATGGACTATCTTTTGCATGGGGCGCTGATAGAGTTTGGATAGACTGGGAAAAAGACAGCAGGAGCGGAGTTTTCTTGTCCGGGATGGTTTCCGTGGGTATTGCCAAGCAACTGATATCCAAGGGAATTTTCTTTGATTTCCGCGGCGGTCCCGCCGCACCCGACCGCCCCCGGCGCGAGCCCGCACCCCCATGCTGAAAGCCTCCCTGCAGCTTCGCCTGGGCCAGCAGCTGACGATGACCCCGCAGCTGCAGCAGGCCATCAGGCTGCTGCAACTTCCCGCCCTCGAACTGCAGGCGCACATCCGCGAAGTCCTCGAATCCAACGTGATGCTGGAGGCCGAGGAGGAAACCGAAACCGCGACCTTCGAGACCCTGGGCGCCGGGCCCAATGAGCGGGAAGCCCCGCAGGGCGACGACCTGGACGGCCCCGTCGACCCCCGTGCCGGGGAGCCGGAACCCTCGGTCGAGATCCTCGAGGACACCTGGCAGGAAAACTCTGCCGCCGCGGGCGAGGCTCCCTGGCAGGGCGATGACGACGAACGCCAGCAGGAATACGGCGACAGCCGCGGTGAATCCCTGCGCGAGCACCTGGTCTGGCAGCTGGAGATGGCACGACTCACCCCGCGCCAGGTGGCCATCGGCCACGCCATCATCGATGCCATCAATGACGACGGCTACCTCACCGATCCCTTCGACGCCATCGCCGCCACGCTGAAGCCGGACATCGAGGCCGGCGACGGCGAGATCGCGCAGATGCTGCAGGTGGTGCAGGGCTTCGATCCCCTGGGCGTGGGCGCGCGCAATGTCGGCGAGTGCGTCACGCTGCAGCTGCGGGCGCTGGATCCCGACACCCCGGGCCTCACCGCCGCCCTGGCCATCGCCGGCGAACACCTTGGCCTGGTGGCCTCGCGCGAGATGAACCAGCTGCGCCGCGTGCTGAAGGCCTCCGACGAAGAGCTGGAGCAGGCCCTGGCGCTGGTGCGCGGCTGCCACCCCCGTCCGGGCTCCCAGATCAGCTCCGCGGCCCCGGAATACGTAGTTCCCGATGTCTTCGTGCGGCGAACCGCAAATGGCTGGACGGTGGAGATGAATTCGTCCACGCTTCCAAGGGTGCGGATCAACGAAAGCTACGCCAGCCTGCTCGGGCGTGGTGCCAGCCACGCCACCATGCGCAGCCAGTTGCAGGAGGCGCGCTGGCTGCTCAAGAGCCTGGAGATCCGCCACGACACGCTGCTGAAGGTCGCCCGTTCAATCGTCGAGCGCCAGCACGCCTTCCTCGAGCATGGCGAGGAGCACATGCGGCCGATGATCCTGCGCGACATCGCCGCCGCCATCGAGATGCACGAGAGCACGGTCTCGCGTGTCACCTCCGGCAAATACATGCACACCCCGCGCGGCGTGTTCGAGCTGCGTTATTTCTTCTCCAGCCAGGTGGAAGGCGCCGACGGTTCCGGCACCTCCTCCACCGCCATCCGCGCCAAGATCAGGAAGCTGATCCGCGAGGAGACGCCCGGTGCGCCCCTCTCGGACAGCCGGATCGCGGAAATCCTCTCCAGGGAAGGCATCCCGGTCGCCCGTCGCACGGTTGCCAAGTACCGTGAATCGATGGGAATCGCACCTTCCAACGAGCGCAAGCGTGTTCAAGCGTGAGCAATGTGAGTAAGGAGGTCGTCATGCAATTGAATCTCAGTGGTCACCACGTAGAGGTCACCGACGCCATGCGTGCCTACGCCGAGAAGCGACTGGATCGCATCCGCCGACACTTCGAAAAGGTGATCGACGTTCACATGGTGATGTCCGTCGAAAAGAACTCGCACAAGGCGGAGGCCACCGTGCATTGCAGCGGCACCGACATCCACGCCGACGCAATCGATACGAACATGTACCGGGCCATCGACGCGCTGGCCGACAAGCTCGACCGCAGCGTGCTCAAGCACAAGGAAAAGCAGCGCGACCACCACGCCACGGAGGGCCGGGCGGCACGCCACTAGCGCCTGCGGTTCGCGGGGCTGCCGGAATCCATCATGCGACTGATCGTGGTCAGCGGACTGTCCGGATCCGGCAAGAGCGTGGCCTTGCACATGCTCGAGGACCTGGACTGGTTCTGCGTCGACAACATCCCGGCGGCTCTGCTGAAGTCCTTCGTCTCCCACACGCTGCGCAGCGCCGACGCGCGCTACCAGCGTGTGGCGGTGGGCCTGGATGCCCGCAACACTCCCGAGGAAATCGCCTCCGTACCTGCGCTGCTCGCCGAACTGCGCAGCGCCGGCCTGCCCTGCGAGCTGCTGTTCGTCACCGCCTCGGACGAGGCGCTGCTGCGCCGTTATGCCGAGACGCGGCGCAAGCACCCGCTGAGCCGCGGCGGGGAGGGACTGCGCGCGGCCATCAGGCTGGAGCGCGAGCTGCTCGACCCGGTGGTGCAGGCCGCCACCATGGTGATCGACACTTCCCACACCGGCGTGCACGAGCTGCGCGAAATGGTGCGCACGCGGGTGGAGCGGCGCAGCCACCAGCGCCTGTCGCTGCTGTTCCAGTCATTCGGCTTCAAGCACGGCATCCCGGGCGATGCCGACTACGTGTTCGATGCGCGCTCGCTGCCCAATCCCTACTGGGAGCCGACGCTTCGTCCACTCACCGGCCGCGACCCGGATGTGGCGCGCTACCTTGCGGCCGACGCCTCGGTGGTGCGCCTGCAGGAGGACATCGCGCGTTTCGTGGAGGCGCGCGTGCCCGAATACCTGGCCACCAACCGTCGCTACCTCTCGGTGGCCATCGGCTGCACCGGCGGACAGCATCGCTCGGTCTACCTGGTCGAGACACTTGCCGCGGACTTCGCGCGCCGCCACGACGATGTCTCGATCCGCCACACCCGGCTTTCCGACGACGGCAGCACGACCCAGCCCGTCCGCATAACCTCCGCCTGATGCAGCCGGTTCCTGTCCACACGGCGGCACGCGGGGCCGCCGGCTGATGCGGCTGCTGGACCGCTACATGCGGGCGCTGCGCGAGGAAACGCGCAGCGCGGACCCCGCGCAGCGCGCGGTGGCCGGGCGCCTGGATGCGCTCGACGCCTGCCTCGACGCCACGCCGCCCCCGGCGCGCTGGCGCCTGAAGCTCGGCATGCTGCGCGGCCGGCAGGCCTATCCTGAGACCTGCCGCGGGATCTACCTCTGGGGCGGCGTGGGTCGCGGCAAGACCTGGCTGATGGACCTCTTCGCCAGCCACCGCGCCGCCGACTGCCGTCGCCTGCATTTCCAGCACTTCATGCGCGAGGTGCACGCCCGGCGCCGCGGCCTGGCGGGCAGCGAGCGGCCGCTGGACCGCGTGGCCGCGCACCTGGCGCGCGAGGCGCGCGTGTGGTGCGTGGACGAATTCATGGTCCACGACATCGGCGATGCCATGATCCTGCATGGCGTGCTCGACGGGCTGTTCAGGCGCGGCGTCGTGCTGGTGCTGACCAGCAACACGCCGCCGCAGCGCCTGTATGAGGGCGGCCTGCAGCGCGAGCGTTTCCTGCCGGCCATCGCGCTGCTCACGCGCATGCTCGACGTGGTGGAGATGGGCGCCGGCGATGACTTCCGCATGCGCCAGCTCGACGAGGCGCAGACCTGGTTCCGCAGCGAAGATCCGTCAACGCCGGCGCGCATGCGGGCGCTGTTCGAGCGCCTCGCCGGCAAGCCGGCCGTGGAAACCGGCGGCAGCCTGCTGGTGGAGGACCGTCCCGTCGCCACGCGCGCGCAGGCCGGCGGCATGGCCTGGTTCGGCTTCGACGTGTTGTGCGAGGGACCGCGCTCGGCGGATGACTACATCGCCCTGGCGCGCCAGCTGCACACGCTGTTCCTGTCGGGCGTGCCGGTGTTTGACGGCGGCAATGACGACGCCGCGCGGCGCTTCATCGCCCTCATCGACGAGCTGTACGACCAGCGCGTGAAGCTGGTGGTGGAGGCGGCGGCCGAGCCGGCAACGCTCTACCGGGGCGAGCGGCTGAAAGGACCCTTCGAACGCACGGCCAGCCGCCTGATCGAGATGCGCAAGGCAGGCTGAATCGGTTACTTTTATGCGCCGGACCGCACAGGTCCGGTCCGAACCAGGGAGCTTCGTGCGTTGAAGACTGTCGCCGAGTTTGCGATCGGCTACGAGCAGCTGCTCGATCCCCAGGGCAAGGCCACCGGGGCCCTGCCCGCCTTTGCCGCCGATCGCGGGCAGATGCTGGCCATGTACCGCATGATGGTGCTGTGCCGGCTGTTCGATGCCAAAGCCATCAACCTGCAGCGCACGGGCAAGCTGGGCACCTACGCACCCTGCACCGGCCATGAGGCCACGCACGTGGGCGTGGGTGCGGCCATGCGCGCCGAAGACGTGCTGTGCCCCGTGTACCGCGAATACGGCACGCAGCTGTGGCGCGGCGTCACGCTCACCGAGATCCTCACCTACTGGGCCGGCGACGAGCGCGGCACGAATTTCACCGGCCCCCGCGAGGACTTCCCCTGGTGCGTGCCCATCGGCTCGCAGACGCCGCACGCGGCCGGCGTGGCCATGGCCTTCCGCATCCGCCAGCAGCCACGCTGCGCGGTGGCCTACATCGGCGATGGCGGCACCTCGCAGGGCGCCTTCCACGAGGCCGTGAACCTCGCCGGCGCGCAGCAGCTGCCGGCCGTGTTCGTGATCGTCAACAATGGCTGGGCCATCTCGGTGCCGGCCTCGGCGCAGACCGCCGCGGGCACCTTCGCGCAGAAGGGCCTGGGCAACGGCGTGCCCGGCATGCAGGTGGACGGCAACGACGTCATCGGCGTGCGCCAGGTGATGGAAGAGGCGCTGGCGCGTGCGCGCCGCGGCGAGGGACCCACCGTGGTGGAGGCCGTCACCTACCGCCTGAGCGACCACACCACCGCCGACGACGCCAGCCGCTACCGGCCGGCCGCCGAGCTGGAGGCCGCCTGGCAGGTCGAACCGCTGCTGCGCACCCGCCGCTACATCGAGGCACAGGGCTGGTGGGACGAGGCCGCCGAGACGGCCCTGCGTGGCGAGTGCACGTCCCGGATCGACGAAGCCGTGCACGCCTACCAGAACCGCACCCCGGTCGACACCGACCACCTGTTCGAACACCTGTTCGCGAACCCGCCCGCGGGGCTCGACGCACAGCGTGAGACCGCCCGCCGCTACGGCGCGCGCGGCCGCCACTGAGACACGGCCGGAACCATGCCGCGCGTCACGCTGGTCGAAAGCATCAACCTCGCGCTGGGCCGCGCCCTGGCGGATGACCCTGATGTGGTCGTGCTGGGCGAGGACGTGGGCGTCAACGGCGGCGTGTTCCGCGCCACGGTGGGACTGCAGGAGCGCTTCGGCGCGCTGCGCGTGCAGGACACGCCGCTGGCCGAGGGCGTGATCGCCGGCATGTCCATCGGCATGGCCTCGCAGGGCCTGAAGCCCGTGGCCGAGATCCAGTTCATGGGCTTCCTCTATCCGGCACTGGACCAGATCGCCAACCACATGGCACGGCTGCGCAACCGCACGCGCGGGCGACTGACCTGCCCGGTGGTGATGCGCATGCCGCATGGCGGCGGCATCCACGCACCCGAGCACCACTCCGAAAGCCTGGAGGTGCTGCTCTGCCACCACGCCGGCCTGCGCGTGGTCTGCCCCACCACGCCGGCGCGCGCCTACGGCCTGCTGCTGGCGGCGATCCGCGACCCGGATCCGGTGATTTTCCTCGAGCCCACGCGCCTCTATCGCATGAACAAGCAGGATGTCGTCGACGACGGCGTGGCCCTGCCGCTGGATCGTGCCGAGGTGGTGCGCGAGGGCGATGACGTCACGCTGGTCACCTGGGGCGCGATGATCCACGAGACACGCCAGGCCGCGGAACTGCTGGCGCAGGAAGGCGTGGGCTGCGAGATCATCGACCTCACCTCCCTCTCGCCGATCGACCACGACACCATCCTCGAGTCCGTGTCGCACACCGGCCGGCTGGTGATCGTGCACGAGGCGGCGCGCAACGCCGGACTCGGCGCCGAGATCGCCGCCACCGTCGCCGAGCAGGCGCTTTACGACCTGCTGGCCCCGGTCCGGCGCGTGACCGGCTACGATACGGTCATGCCCTACTTCGCCATGGAACGCGCCTATATCCCCGGCGTCGAGCGCATCGCCGACGCCGTGCGCGACACGTTGCAGGCCTGAACCCGATGCGCCGCTTCAACCTGCCCGACCTGGGCGAAGGCCTGCAGGAAGCCGAGATCGTCCGCTGGCACGTGGCCGTGGGCGACACCGTGGCCGTGGACCAGCCCATGGTGGCCATGGAAACCGCCAAGGCCGTGGTGGAGGTGCCAGCGCCCTGGGCCGGCGTGGTCGCCGCGCTGCATGGACGGCCCGGCGACACCATCGCCACCGGTGCACCGCTGGTGGATTTCCAGGGCGAGGCGCCCGCGGAGGAAACCGCCACCACGGCTGCAGCGACGCAGTCCGGTGCCGACGCCGGCACCATGGCCCGCGGCGGCGTGGTGGGACACATGCCCGAGACCGGCGAGGTGATGGCCAGCCAGACGCTGTCCGGCGGCCGCGCGATCCCCGGCCACCGCCGCAGCCGCGTGGTGCCCGCCGCGCGCGAACTGGCGCGGCGCCTGGGCATCGACGTGGATGCGCTGCAGGGCAGCGGCGCCGCCGGCCTGGTCACGCTCGACGACGTGCTGGCCGCGCAGCCGGCCACCATCGCACCCGCGCCGCGCCTGGCGCGCTCGACCAGCGCGCTGCGCCCGGCCACCACCAATGGCGACATCGCCAGCACCGGCGAGCTGGAAATCCTGCGCAGCCTGCGTCGCGCCATGGCGCAGAGCATGACCCTGGCGCGCGACAACGTGATGGAATGCACGGTGTTCGACGACGCGGACATCGAGGGCTGGCGCCAGGGCGCCGACTACACCGTGCGCCTGCTGCGCGCCATCACCGCCGGCTGCCGCGCCGAGCCAGGCCTCAATGCCTGGTTCGATGGCAGCGCCCAGGGCCGGCGCGTGTTCCAGCACATCCATGTGGGCATCGCCGTCGACACTCCCGAGGGACTGCTGGTGCCGGTGATCCGCGATGCCGCCGCACGCGATGCCGCTGCGCTGCGCGCCGAGGTCAACCGCCTGAAGGCCGGCGCCCGCGACCGCAGCCTGCCCGCGGCCGACCTCAAGGACTTCACCATCATGCTGTCAAACTTCGGCGTGATGGCCGGCCGCTACGCCACGCCCGTGGTGGTGCCGCCGGCGGTGGCCATCCTGGGCGCGGGCCGCATCTCGCGCGACGTGGTGGCCGTCGACGATCGCATCGAGGCGCACCGGCGCATCCCGCTGTCGCTCACCTTCGACCATCGCTGCGTCACCGGCGGCGAGGCCGTGCGTTTCCTGGCGGCGGTGATCGCCGACCTGCAACTGCCCGAATAGGCACTCCTGCCGCAGCCACCCAGACTCCGGCCTGATGTGCCATCGGGTGAAGGCCCGATGGTCCCGGCCGGGCAATGGGCGCACCCTCCCCGGGTGTCTGGAACTCCAGGGAAGGCAATCACCGATCCACCCGTGCTCACGCTGGGTGACCTGCTGTATGCCGACCCGACCCGGCACCGCGTCGCCGAGGAGGACTGGCAGGCGCTGGTCCAGGCCGTCGCCTCCGGCAGCCGGCCGGCGCTGCACGTGCTCTTCGAGCGCACGCACCGCATCGTCTTCACGCTGCTGGTACGCCTCACCGGCAACCGCCAGGCAGCCGAGTCATTGACGGTGGACGTCTTCCACGACGTCTGGCGCCGGGCAGCCGACTACAGGCCCGGCGCGGGAACCGTGGTGGGATGGATCATGAACCAGGCCCGCGCGCGGGGCCTCGGCCAGCAGGCCGGCAACGGGCACGCACACGCCACCGACCCGGCGCCACTGCGATTGCGCGCAGCGCTGGGGGAACTGGAACCGGCAGAGCGGCAGGTGATCGAGGAGGCGTTCTTCAGTGAACGCACCTGCACCGAGATCGCCGCCCGCCTCAACCTGACGGAGAACGCGGTGAGGAAGCACATTGGCAACGGGCTTGCCCGGCTGCAGCGTGCCCTCGGCAACGGGGAGCCGGAACAATGAGCGCCCGCCCGCTGGACTGCCCGCAGCAGGAGCTCGTGCCCCTGCACGCGCTTGGCGCCCTGCCCGCGGAGGAACGCGCGGCCTTCCAGTCGCATCTGGCCGGCTGCGCGCGTTGCCGGCGGGCGCTGGAGGAGACCGGCACGCTGCTGCGTTCCTTCGACGCCTGGCCCACCGACGTCTTGCGGCCGGCCGCGCCGCTGTGGGAAAGCGTGCAGCGGCGCATCGGCGGCAATGGCGGCAACTCCACCCTGCGTCCCCAGCAACGCTGGGATGAAACCGAATGGGAGGACGTGGGACCCGGCATCGCCTGCAAGCTGCTGGGCACCGACGAGGACCGCATCCAGGTGAGCATGCTGGTGCGCCTGGCACCGGGTGCCAGCTATCCGGCCCACACCCATGCGGGCGTGGAGGAACTGCACCTGCTCGACGGCGAGCTGTGGATCGACGCCCTGAAGCTGCAGCCCGGCGACTACTACCGCGCCGAACCCGGCAGCTCCGACGAGAAGGTGTGGAGCGAGACCGGCTGCACCTGCGTGCTCATCGCCTCCCCGGCCGACGTGCTGCGCTAGCGCGCGCCGGCGGCTTCGCCGGTTGCGGGTCCGTGGTGGTGGTGCCCGTGCTGCGGATCATGCCGGTGCTGCTCCAGGTGCTGGCGCAGCAGGTCCTTGCCGTAGTCGTTGCCATTGGGCGTGCGCACCACGGTGTGGATGTGGTCGCGGTCGGGCACGCGCTCGCCCGGCAGCGCCACCGGCACCTGGTGGTCCAGCTCGATCAGGATCACCGGGCTGTGCACGCGGTAGTAGAACGCGCTGTCCTGCGCCGTGCCGCCCATCCACGCGAACCAGGTGTCATCCAGGTGCCGCTGCACCTCCTCCATCTTCACGCGCGCATGGCCATCCGCCATGTTGCCCACGTATTCCGCGATCAGCTCCGCCAGCAGCGCCCTCTGCCGCGCTGAAAGATCCCCGCCGCGCACGCCGGCGTAGGCAATCACCCCGTTGTCCCGGAACATCTCGGCCTGGTTGCGGTTGCCGGGCTTGGTGGACTCGAGGATGGCCGCGCTGCGCTGGGTGTCGTTGAGCGCGTGCAGCAGGGCGAGGCCCCGGTCCCGGTGCGTTTCGAGGATGCGCGTGCCCTGGTACTTGCCGGCCGTGGCGACCACCGGCTCGGATCCCATGAAGGTGGGCGTCATCACCACCTGCTCGCCCAGCACGAAATAATTGATCGCCAGGTGGAGCCCGTCGAGCTGCCAGCCCCAGGGCTCGGTGGCCGAGGGCGTGCCCATCACGGTGATCCAGTAGAGGAACTCGCCATATTCCTCCGGCCGCTGCGTGAGCTCGGCCAGCGTCTCGTTCAGCCGCATGATGTCGCGCGTGAGCTGCAGGCCCTTCGCCGACAGGCTGGCGCGCAGCAGACCGATGGCCAGCTCGCGCTGGCGCGCGTCCATGTCGCGGAAGGCCACGCCCTGGCGCACATAACGGTGCACGTTGGCCCACTTGCGCCACTCGTCATCGTCCACGGCGAAGGTGGCGGCGCGCCTCTGCTCCGCGCCCAGGCCGGCCAGGAAGGCCTCGGCGGCGGCCTTCACCGGCGCCGTCGACACGCCGGTGGACTGGATGCGGAACAGGCCGGGCTGCACCGTGCCATCGGCCGTCACGCCACGGAAGGGTTCGGCCAGGGCATTGCGTTCCGTGGCGGCGAACTGCGCCACGGCCAGCGTCGTGCCCGCCACCAGCAGCCAGGCCAGGACAGATCGGATGCGCATGGACCCTCCTCGCGGGCCGGCCCGCGGCAGTATCATGCGCCCCCGGCCCGGTGCCGGGAAGCTGGAGGAACCGCCCTGAGCACGCTGCCACCCTGCCCCAAGTGCCAATCCGGATACACCTACGAGGATGGCGCCACCCTTGTCTGCCCCGAATGCGCCCATGAGTGGTCCGCCGCCGGCGAAGCCACCGCCGGAGAGGCGCCCGAAACCCGCGTGGTGCGCGATGCCGTCGGCAACGAACTGAAGGACGGCGACACCGTCACCGTGATCAAGGACCTGAAGGTGAAGGGCTCCTCCTCCGTGGTGAAGGTGGGCACGCGCGTGAAGAACATCCGCCTGGTGGACGGCGACCACGACATCGACTGCCGCATCGACGGCATCGGCCAGATGGGCCTGAAGTCGATGTACGTGAAGAAGGCCTGAGGGCCGCCAGAAGGCCCTGCCCGGGCGGATCGCCCCCCGCCCGCGGGCTCAGTCCCCGATCTGCACCAGCTTGCGCCGCCCGCCGGCCCCGGTGCGGATGCTCACCTGCGCCCGCCGCACGCCGAATTCCTCCGCCACCAGCGCGATCAGCTCGGCATTGGCGCGCCCGTCCACCGGCGGGGACTTCAGCTGCGCCAGCCAGGTGCCGTCCTCGTTGCGGGTCAGCCTGCTGACCCGCGCGTTGGGCTTCACCTTCAGTTCGATGATCCGGCTCATGCGCGCCGGCCGGTTTGGTAATCTCGCCGCACCTGAACAAGCATACGGAGCCCGCCTGATGTCCGGCAAACTCGTGCTGCTGCGCCACGGCCAGAGCGAATGGAACGTCGCCAACCTGTTCACCGGGTGGACCGACGTCGACCTCACCGAGCAGGGCCGCGCCGAGGCGCGCCAGGCCGGGCGCGAGCTGAAGGCCACGGGCATCCGCTTCGACTACTGCTACACCTCCATGCTCAAGCGGGCCATCCGCACGCTGTGCATCGCGCTCGACGAGATGGACCGCATGTGGCTGCCGGTGGAGAAGAGCTGGCGCCTCAACGAGCGCCATTACGGCGCCCTGCAGGGCCTCGACAAGGCGCAGACGGTCGAGAAGCACGGCGAGGCGCAGGTGAAGATCTGGCGCCGCAGCTACGACATCCCGCCGCCGCCGCTCGATCCTGCCGACGAGCGCCACCCGAAGCATGACGCCCGCTATGCCGACCTCGACCCGGCGCTGCTGCCCGGCACCGAGTCACTGAAAGACACCCTGGCCCGCGTGCTGCCGCTGTGGAACGAGGAGATCGCGCCGAAGCTGCGCGCCGGCCGCAACGTGCTCATCGCCGCCCACGGCAACAGCATCCGCGCGCTGGTGAAGATGCTCGACAACATGCCCGAGAGCGAGATCGTGGAGCTGAACATCCCCACCGGCGTGCCGCTGCTCTATGAGCTGGATGCGGGCCTGAAGCCCACCGGCCGCCGCTACCTGGGCGATCCGGAGGCCATTGCCGCGGCCGCGGAGGCGGTGCGGCGGCAGACGGAAAAACGCTGAAACGCAAGGCCCCGGCCACCCGCCGGCGCCGCAGGCCTACTTCGTCACCACCGCCCAGTTGTCATACTGCCCGCCGTGCGATGCGGCGAGCTGCGTCAGGTGCACGGTGAGCTGCTGCATCTCCGGCACGATCAGCCGCATGCGCCGGCTGCCATGCACGCTGAACTGGCCGCTGATCTCGCGCGCCTCGAGCACGTCGGTCTCGTAGCCTTCCTCGCGCAGCGCCTTCGCCAGCTGCTGTGCACCCTCGTGGGTGGGCACGGTGAAGAAGAAGTCCACCACGTGCTCGGCGAAGGTGTCCACGCCCGCCTTGCGCAACCCCTGGATGAAATGCTGGTCCCAGTCGATCTGCTGCTTGCGGAAGGAGAAACCCCGCCACCGCGTGATGATCCGGAACAGCAGCAGCGCCGCCGCGCCCACCATGATGATCGCGATGGTCCGGTTGCTCAGTTCCATCAGTCCTCCACCTTGCCCGTGTCGCCCGGCGTCTCGTTCACCGATACCACGGTGGCCCGGGGGAAGAAATTGAACTCGCTGGCCGAGGCCCAGGTATAGGCCCCCATGGCGCGGCCCACGATCAGGTCACCGGCCTTCAGCTTCGGCAGCATCAGGTTCTCGGCGATCACGTCGATGCTGTCGCAGGTGGGACCGGCCAGCACGGAAGGATGCACTTCCCCGCCCGCCTTCAGGCTCTCGATGGGATAACGCGCGTGGTCGAAGAGCTGGCCGCTGTAGGAGCCATAGAGGCCGTCGTCCAGGTAATACCACCAGTGGCCCTCGCGCTCGGCCCGGCCCATCACGGTGGCCACGCCGATGGCCGCGGGACCGGCGATGTAGCGACCAGGCTCCGCGATCACGCGCAGCCCCTTCGGCACCCCCGCCAGCGCCTTGCGGATGGGCGCGCAGAATCGCCCGATGTCCGGCACCGGCTGCGTGTAATTGATGGGGAAGCCACCGCCGATGTCCAGCGTGTCGAACGGCCCCAGCTTCGCCCGCCGTGCCTGGCGTGTCAGCCCGATGCAGGCCTCGATGGCCTCCACGTGCTTCAGCGGCTGTGGCGCCTGCGAGCCCACGTGGAAGGAGAAACCGCGCACGGTGATGCCCAGCTTCGCCGCCAGGCGCGCCAGGTCCAGCGCCCGCTCCGGATCGCAGCCGAACTTGCGCGACAGGTCGCTCACCGCGCCGGGTGAGCGGAACGACACGCGCAGCAGCAGCTCCGCCTCGTCGCGGAAGGCGCGGAACTTGCGCACCTCGTCCGGGTTGTCGGCCACGAACACACGCACGCCCCCGTGCAGCGCATTGCGGATGTCCTTCTCGCGCTTGATGGGATGCGTGTGGATGCAGCGGGAGGGATCCAGCCCCAGCCGCGTGACCAGCTGCACCTCGCCCGTGGTGGCGAGGTCCAGCCACCCACCCAGCTTCGCGATGGTGCGCACCACTGCCGCGGCCGGCAGCGGCTTCAGCGCATAGTGCAGGTCCACCCCGGGCAGTGCCTTGTGCAGCCGCCGGTACTGCGTGCGCACGCGCTCGCAGTCGATGATGAGCAGCGGCGATCCGAAGGTCGCCACCAGCCGCTTCACTTCCTCCGGCTGGAAGGGATCGATGAACCCCTTCTTCAAGGCAGCACACCGGTGCCCAGCGCGGCATAGGGGCCGCTCTCGGCAGGCGCGCTCACCGAGGCGCGCGCCAGGCGGTCGCGCACCGCATCCCAGCGTTCATCGCCCGGCACTTCCTGCACCAGGATGCGCGCGCAGCCGGCCTTGTCCAGCGTGCGCAGGTTGGCATAGAGGTCGTGGCCATAGGCCTCCGCCCGCTTGCCGGCGTTGATCCAGGTCACCGTCTCGTAGGTCTTCAGCGGCAGACGCTGCGCCAGCACGGCGATGCGCTGCCCGCCCTCGGAGAGGGATTCGGCCAGCCCGTCCAGCTCGCCGCCGGGCACGATGGTCAGCGGCGTCACCGGCGCATAGTGCGCCGCGGTGCTGCCGGGCACGCGCGGGGAGGACTTGCCCGGCCCGATGCTGACTTCGCCCACCACCTCGCGCAGCTGCGTGAGCGTGATGGCGCCGGGCCTGAGCAGCCGCACCTCGCCGCCGATGCAGCTGACGATGGTGGACTCCAGCCCGAGCTGGCACTCCCCGCCGTCGAGGACCACCTTCACCGCGTCGCCAAACTCATCCTGCACATGCTCGGCGCGCGTGGCCGACAGCCGGCCATAGCGGTTGGCCGAGGGCGCGGCAATCCCGCCGCCGAAGGCATCCAGCAGCTGGCGCGCCATGGGATGGGAGGGAATGCGCATGGCCACGGTGTCCTGCCCGCCGGTGACCACGTCGTGCACACCCTCGGCGCGCGGCAGCACCAGCGTCAGCGGACCGGGCCAGAAGGCCTCCGCCAGCTTTTCCGCCTCTGGCGTCAGCTCGCGCACCCAGCGCCTGAGGTACTTCTGCTGGTCGATGTGCACGATCACCGGATGGTTGGCCGGGCGGTCCTTCAGCTCGAAGACACGACGCACGGCCACCGGATTGGCCGCATTGGCCCCGAGGCCATAGACCGTTTCGGTAGGGAACGCCACGAGCTCGCCATCGCGCAGTGCATCAACGGCGGCTTCCAGCTCGGCCTGGGAGGCCCGGATCGCTTTAGCCATCCGGGCATTTTACCAGTCGCGGGGGGAGCACCACCCGCGGACTGGGCCTGTTGGCTCAGCGCATCAACATAACGCGGCCCCGGTCAGTCCAGGTGGCGCCTTTCCCAGCCGAACGGGGTGCGGACGACCTCCGAGGTGGGCCAGTAGTGCCGGTCCAGTTTCAGCGTGATCACCTCCGGCACGTTGTTCCAGGACAGGGTGCGCACCCGAAGCGAGGAGCGGTCCGGGCGCCCGACGACCACCTCCAGGAAGGCGTCGAGGTCGGGCGTGGGCTGGCCATCCACCTCCACGATGCGCCGCCCCGGGGCCAGGCGGTAGCGCGTGGCCGGCGAGCCATAGGAGAAGTAGGCCACGTACACGCCCTGCGGCACCACGCCGCGCTGGGCGCTCATCGCGCGATGCGGCTCATGCAGGATGGCGCCGGCCCACTGCACGATGCGCTCGACCTCGCGGCCATCCAGCGCCGTGGTGGGCACGTTGAGCACCTGCTCGCCCTGGCCGCGCCACACGGTGACGGCCACCTCGGTGCGGTCGCTCACCGCGCGCTCCACGTCGCGGAAGCGCGTCACCGGCTTGCCCTCCACCGCCAGCAGCAGGTCACCCTGGCGCAGCACGCCGGCCGAAGCCGCGCCACCGGTGATGCGCACCACCGACAGCACCTGCCGTCCCTCGGGATTGTTCTTCTCCAGCGCCGCGGCCCATTCCGAGGACAGTCCCAGGCGCCGTGCCTCGGTGAGCGTGAGCGTGGCCAGCTCTGCATCCAGCGTGTGCAGCGGCTTCTGGTCGCGCACCCTGCCGAGCATGTCGAGCACCAGCTCGATGGGCACGCCGCGGTTGATCTGGCCGGTGCTGCCGCGGCCGGTATCCACCGGGAAGCTCGACCACAGCGCCAGCACCGCCCCGCGGTTGTCCACCAGCACGCCGTCGAAGTCATCCGGCGGGTTCAGCAGCTGCGCCACCTCCACGTTGGAATCGCGGAACTGCATGGAGCGCGTCAGCGGCAGCGCCAGCGGATCCATCGCGATGATCTCGGTGGTGCGCGACTTGTATTCCCCGCCGCGGTTCATGCCGATGGCGGTCACCTTCTGGCCGGACTCCAGCGGCCAGGGGTTGAAGCGCGGGGTCTTCACCGGCGTCTTGCCGATCAGCCTGGGGTCATAGGACACCAGCGCCAGGTTGTGCAGCGGGTGCACGTACTCCACGCGCCCGGGGATCTCGAAGGCCCCGGCGAAGGTCAGGCGCACGTCGCCCATGGACACGGGCACCGTATTGCGGTCGGTGACCACGTAGCCCAGCTCGGCATCCACGATCAGCCCCGTGCCGTAGTAGTTGCGCTCGGACACGCCGGCCAGCGCGAACGGCATGTCGAAGGTGACCTGCACCAGCGAGGGCACCAGCTGCGCCACCAGCTTGTCGCGCACCACCGGCAGGTCGGCGCTGCCACCCGCCACCTCCTTCGGCGGCGGTCCGGCCGGCAGGTCGTCGCAGGGCCACAGGCCGCTGGCGTCATCGCGATGGCAGGAACGCGCCGGGAACCAGCGCCGGTCCATGCGCAGCGAGGCCACCTGCGGGTTGTTCGGCTCCTCCATCACCACGTAGCGCACCGTGGCGCGATCGCCGTCGCCCAGCTGCTGCAGCTCGCCGGCCATCGCGTTGATGTCCGGCACCGGCCGGTTGTTCACCTCCAGGATCAGCGCCGCGCGCGGAATGCCGGCCGCGGCCAGGCTGTAGCCCGGGTTGGCCACGTACACCCCGGATACGGGACGGTTGAAATGCCGCGCCTGCTGGTAGGAGAGGTTGTGCACCACCGAGTCGCCGAACTCCAGGTAGGAGGCGGGCGTGATGGCATCCAGGTCGCCCACGACCAGGTCCACCGTGCGTTCATCCCCGCCGCGCTGCATGCGCACCCGCACCTGCTTGCCCACGGAGTCATCGAGCAACCCCTCCAGCGGCTCGAAGGTGGTGATGGCCTTGCCATCGATGGAGACCAGGATGTCCCCCGGCTGCAGCTGGCCATGCGCGGGGGAGCCCGGCTGCACCTGCGTCACCACCAGCATGCCGGTGTTGTCGGGGAAGTCCTTGCGCATCGCAGACTCGGTCTCGGCCTGGAGGCCCAGGCGACGCAGCTCGTCGTAGGGCACGTAGGTGAATACCGTCTGCAGCGTGCCGCGCGGCACCGGCTTGCCGGCCTTGATGAGGTCGACGGCGCGCTTCACGCGCCCCAGCGGCAGGTAGAAGCTGGACGCAGCGCCGGTGGCGCCGCCGGCATTCAGCGCCACCACACGCCCGCGGATGTCCACCACCGGCGAGCCGGAGGAGCCACCGGATGTGCCAGAAGCCGCCTGGATGTAGAAGGTATTGAAGTCGTTGTAGCGGCCGACGCCATAGTTGGGCGCCTCGCGGTCCAGGCGCGCCAGCGTGCCGGCCAGGATCGACAGCTGCTCACCCGCGTTGTTGCCGATCACGCGGATCTCGCGCCCGATCTGCGCGCCATCCGGATACAGCTCCAGCGAGGGTGGCTTGGCGAAACGCAGTTTGGAAGGGTCGTAGCGGTAGAGCCCGAAGTCATGCACCGGGTCGCGGTACACCGGGTAGAGCTGCACTTCCTCGCGGTTCAGGAAGGTGGCCTCGGCGGTGATGGGGCCCGGCGTCACCACGTGGCGGTTGGTGAGGATGAGGCCACGCTCGGCGTCGATCACGAAGCCGGTGGCCTGCGAGGAGGTGTTCCACTCGGTGTCGAAGGCGCGGGTGGAATCCATCTTGATGGCCACCACGCCCTGCGCGATGCGTTCCAGGGTGGCGGTCCAGGTGGCATCCTCGCGCCGGGGTGGCGGCAGCGGCTCCTCGAGCGCGGGCGTCAGCTCCGGGACGGCTTCGCCGGGCAACGGCGCCGGCGGGGGCGTGAGTGCGGGAGGCGGAGCGGCCGTCTGTGCACCGGCCAGCATGGTCGCCGCCAGCAACGCCGCAGCCGTCCAGCGGCGCAAGGAATCCCTCTTCATCCACCCCTCTCAGTCCGGCCCGTGGCCAGTCAGAAAAAAAGCACCAGCAGCCAGGTCAGGCCCAGCAGTCCGAAAGATGAAAGCACCGCCGCGGAGGCCAGGTCCTTGGCCAGTCCCGACAGTTCGTGTCGTTCCAGTCCTACGCGATCCACCACCGCCTCGATGGCGCTGTTGACCAGTTCGACGATCAGCACCAGCAGCATGGGGCCCACCAGCAGGGCCTTTTCCACGCCCGTTTCGCCCAGCCACAGGCCGAGGGGAACGACCACCGCGGCCACGGCCAGTTCCTGCCGGAAGGCCGCCTCGCCGCGGAAGGCACCGCGGAAGCCGCGGCGGCTGGCGCCGAACGCCCGCCAGATCCGGCCTGTGCCCGAAGATTTCGGTCTTTCCATGGCAGCCCAAGTCTAACAAGTACAATGCGCGCCATGCTCCAGCCACGCCGTGCCAGCCTGCAGGTGATGATTGGCGGGGTCGCCGTCGGCGGCCACGCGCCCGTGGTCGTGCAGTCCATGACCAATACCGACACGGCGGATATCGAAGCCACGGTGGCCCAGGTACGCGAGCTGGCCCGTGCCGGCTCCGAACTGGTGCGCATCACCGTCAACAGCGCGGAGGCCGCGGCCGCCGTGCCGCACATCCGCGACAGGCTGCGGGCCGGTGGCGTGCGCGTGCCCCTGGTGGGGGATTTCCACTTCAACGGCCACAAGCTGCTCACCGAGCATCCCGAATGTGCGGCGGCGCTCGACAAGTACCGCATCAATCCCGGCAACGTGGGCCGCGGCGCGAAGCGCGACAGCCAATTCGCCGCGATGATCGAAATCGCCTGCCGCGAGAACAAGCCGGTGCGCATCGGGGTGAACTGGGGCAGCCTCGACCAGCAGCTGCTGGCCCGGCTGATGGACGAGAACAACGCCCTGCCACAACCTGCCAGCGCCCAGTCGGTGATGCGCGAGGCCATCGTGCGCTCGGCGCTGGAGAGCGCGGAGATGGCCGTGGCGCTGGGCCTGCCGCGCGAGCGCATCGTGCTCTCGGCGAAGGTCAGCGGCGTGCAGGACCTCATCGCCGTCTACCGCAACCTCGCCGCGCGCTGCGACTGGCCGCTGCACCTGGGACTCACCGAGGCCGGCATGGGCAGCAAGGGCATCGTGGCCTCCACCGCCGGCATCGGCGTGCTGCTGGCCGAGGGCATCGGCGACACCATCCGCGTGTCGCTCACGCCCGAGCCCGGCGGCGACCGCACGCAGGAAGTCATCGTGGCGCAGGAAATCCTGCAGACCATGGGCCTGCGCGCCTTCCTGCCCATGGTGGTGGCCTGCCCCGGCTGCGGCCGCACCACCAGCACCTACTTCCAGGAGCTGGCGCAGCGCATCCAGTCGCACATCCGCCACCGCATGCCGCAATGGCGGGCCGAGCGCGAGGGTGTGGAGGAGATGACCGTGGCGGTGATGGGCTGCGTGGTGAACGGCCCGGGCGAGAGCCGCCATGCCAACATCGGCATCAGCCTGCCCGGTACCGGCGAGCGACCGGTGGCGCCGGTGTACGAGGACGGCGAGAAGACCGTGACACTCAAGGGTGATCACATCGCCGAGGAATTCCAGCAACTGCTGGAACGCTATGTCGAGCGCACCTATCCACGCCGGGCGGTGGCGGAAGCCACTTGATCGGATCCGGCAGCGAAGCCTCCTCGACACCTGGATCTTCCTCGACCTGTCGATCTTTGCCACCGCCTGCACGCTGCTCACCATCCGCACCGGGGGACTGGAAGCCGCGATTGCCCTGCATGCCGTCAACAATGCGGTGGGCATGTGCGGCACCATCCTCTCCGGATGGCAAGGCGGCAAGGCATCGCCCGCACGGCTGCCGGCACGGACGTGTCCGGGTCGGGCGCTGCTACCCTCCGGCATGACCCCCGTGCTAGCGTTGCCCCATGAGCGAGGACCTGTCCCAGCGTCGCTGCGTGCCCTGCGAGGGCGGCGTGGCTCCCCTGTCGCGCGCCGCGGCCGAAGAAGTGCTGCAGCGCCTGGATGAGAACTGGCAGCTGTCGGTGGATGCCACCTCCATCCAGCGCGAATTCCGCTTCCGCGATTTCTTCCGCACCATGAGCTTCGTGAACGCGCTGGCGCACATCGCCAACATCGAGGACCACCATCCGGACCTCGAGGTGGGCTACAACTACTGCCGCGTGCGTTTCACCACCCACGCCATCCGCGGGTTGTCCGAGAACGATTTCATCTGCGCGGCGAAGATCGACCAGCTGCCGCTGGCCTGAGCTGCGCCATCAGCCGCGCGGCCCCTGCCGGCCCGCTGCCTGCCGCGTGAGGAAGCGCCGCGCGAACGGCAGGCGCGCCACCAGGGCCATGCCCTCGCGGCCCGCCCATGCCGTGAGCGGCCCTGATCCCGTGAACAGGCGGTCGAGCCCGTCCACCACTTCGCCCACCAGCGCATTGCCGGCGCGGCGCTCGCGCTCGTAGCGGCGCAGCGCCTGCAGTGCCCCCACGCTTTCCCGTGCCGGACGCGAGGCGAGCTGCGCGGCCAGCACGGCGGCATCCTCCAGTCCCTGGTTCACGCCCTGCCCGGCCAGCGGATGGATCACGTGCGCGGCATCACCGGCCAGGGCCACGCGTGGCGCCACGTAGCTGCCTGCTGCCAGGCGACGCAGGGGGAAGGAGGCACGTTCACTGGCCAGCTGGAGCGCACCGAGCACGCCCGCGCTGGCCGCGGTGAGCTCTGCATTGAACTGCTCCGCCGGCATGGCCAGCAGTTCCGCCGCACGCGCGTCCGTCGCCGACCAGACGATGGAGCAGGTGTTGCCCGGCAGGGGCAGGAGGGCCAGTGGTCCGGTCGAAAGGAAGCGCTGGAACGCGGTGCCGCCATGGCTGCGCTGCGTGGCAATGGTGGCGACGACGGCGCGCTGGCCGTACTCGCGGGTGGTGGCCGGCATCTGCAGCAGCTGGCGAACCGTGGAGGCCGCACCATCCGCGCCCACCACCAGCTCCGCGTCCACGCGCGCAGCGCCCAGCTGCAGGCGGGCCGCATCGGCATCGATGTCGAGCGCCTGCAGGCTCTCCCCCGGCAGGGCGATGCCCGCCTTGCGGCATGCCGCCTGCAGCGCGGCCTGCAATGCATCGTTCTCCACGATGCAGCCCAGCTCCGCCGCGCCGCTCTCGGCCGCGTCGAAGTGCAGCACGTCGGGACTGTCCGGTGGCACGGCCTCATGCCACACGGCCATGCGCTCCACGGAGGCGACGCGCGTGGCATCCAGCCTGTCCCAGACGCCCAGCGCCGCCAGGCGCGCGCGGTTCACCGGCGCGATGGCCGACACGCGCAGTGCCGGCGGCGAGCCCGGTGCCGGTGGCGACACCGGCCGGGGTTCAACGACGAGGATGCGCTCCGCGCGCACGCGCGCCCCGGCCACCAGCAGCAGCGCCAGCGCGGCGCCCACCATGCCGCCACCCACGATGGCCACGTCCACCTGGCGCGGCATTGGCAGTTGGTCCTGCGCCGGCCGGCTCACTGCATCTCCCGCAGCGGCAGGCCGCGTGCCAGCCGGGGGCTGCGCGCACCGAATCCCAGGCTCACGCGCGCCAGCGCACGCTTGGCCGGCGGCAGCAGGTCAAAGAGCAGGAGGCCCGCATCGCGCGCAGCCACCACCGCCGGATGGGCCTGGCCGAACACGCGCACCAGCGTGTCGGTAAAGCCGATCACGCCGCTGCGGTCCTGGCGCCGGCGCGCGGCATAGTCCGCCAGCACGGCCTCGCCACCCGGATCATTGCCGGCGCCGGTGGCCAGCACCTCCGCAAGGTCCGCCACGTCGCGCAGCGCCAGGTTGAATCCCTGGCCGGCCACCGGGTGCAGGGCCTGCGCGGCATTGCCCAGCAGCACGATGCGCGACGCCACCGTGCCACGGCTCTGCGTGAGCGCCAGCGGATAGCGCCCGCGCCGGCCGAGCTGCAGCGCGCGACCGGCGCGCCAGCCGAAGGCCTCCTGCCAGCGGGCGAGGAACTCCACTTCGGGCACCTGCATCAACGCATCCGCGTATTCCGGCACCGCAGCCCACACCAGGGTGCGCCAGCAGGCCACGCTGCGACCCGAACCCGGCGGCGCAGCCAGCGGCAGCAGGGCCATGGGACCGGCCGTGGTGAATCGCTCATAGGCCACGCCGTCGTTGGGCTGGTCGGTGCGCACCGCCGCCACCACCGCCACCTGTTGATAGTCATCGACGCTGGCCGAAAGTCCCGCCACCGCGCGCACCATGGACTGCGCGCCATCGGCGGCCACCACCAGCCGCGCACGCAGCGACTTCACCTGCCCGCCCTGCTCCACCTCGATGCGGGCGGCTTCCTGCTCCACCTGGAGCGCGGTGACGCGCGCCGGCATGAAGGCCGCCACGCGCGGCGCCGTGCGCAGCATCCCCCACAGCTCGCGACCCAGCACGCGGTTCGGCACCACGTAGCCCAGCGCCTGCTGTCCGAGGGACGCGGCATCCAGCCGCGCGAAGCCGTAACGGCCGGCATCGGAGACGTGGATGGCGGCGATGGGTGCCGCCTCGGCCGCCAGTCCCGGCCACACGCCCAGGGCCTCGAAGATGCGGCGGCTGGCATTGCCCAGCGCCGTGGTGCGTTCATCAAAGCTGGGCTGCGAGGAGCTGTCGGGCGCAAAGGCCTCGACCAGGGCAATGGAGAAAGGCAGCTCGCGCAGTGCGGCCGCGAGGCTGGCACCGGCCAGGCCGCCGCCGACGATGGCGATGTCGAATGCCGCGCGGTCTTCCGATGCTGTCGCGGGTTCCATGGGGGATCTCGGGGCGACCCTGCCGCGCCCTTCAGGCCCGCGCCGCCACGGCGGCCTCGACCTCGCGCGTTGCGCTGGGCACGCCGCTGGTGAGCACTTCGCAGCCGCCCGCCGTCACCACCACGTCATCCTCGATGCGGATGCCGCAATTCCAGTAGCGCTTCGGCACGCCGCGCATGCCGGCGGGAATGTAGATGCCCGGTTCCACCGTCATCACCATGCCCGGCTCCAGCACCCGCCATTCCTCGCCGACCTTGTAGTCGCCGACGTCATGCACGTCCATGCCCAGCCAGTGACCGGTGCGGTGCATGAAGAACTTGCGATAGGCGCCGTCCTTGATGAGCTTCGGCACCCGCCCCTTCAGCAGTCCCACCGACACCAGCCCCTGGGTGATCACCTGCACCGCGGCCTCGTGTGCCTGGTTCCAGTGGTTGCCGGGCCTGGTCGCGGCGAAGGCCGCATGCTGCGCTTCCAGCACGATCTCGTAGATTTCCCGCTGCGCGGGGGTGAACTGCCCGCTCACCGGCCAGGTGCGGGTGATGTCGGAGGCGTAATACTGGTATTCGCAGCCGGCATCGACCAGCAGCAGGTCGCCCTCCTCCAGCCGCGCGTCGTTCTCGCGATAGTGCAGGATGCAGGAGTTGGCGCCGCCACCCACTATGGGCTCGTAGGACCAGGTGGCGTTGTGCCGCCCGTACTCGTGCAGGATCTCCGCCGCGATCTCGTATTCGCAGCGGCCGGGCACGGTGTAGTTCATGGCCCGGACCTGCGCCGCCGCCGCGATGCGGCCGGACTCGCGCATCAGCCCCAGCTCCACGCGGCTCTTGTAGAGGCGCATGTCGTGCAGCACGTGGTCGAGCGCCACCATCTCCTGCGGCGGATGTTTGCCGTGGCGGGCCAGCCCGCGCAGCGTCTGCAGCCAGCCCAGCACCTTCTGGTCGAACTCCGGGTGCGTGCCCATGGCGTAATACACCCGCTCGCGGTTCTCCATCAGCCCGGGCAGGATCTCGTCCAGGTCGGAGATGGGGAAGGCATCGTCGGCGCCGAAACGTTCCACCGCACCCTGCGGACCGGCGCGCCGGCCTTCCCAGGTTTCCTTCAGCGGATCCTTGTCGCGCACGAAGAGGATGTATTCGGCCGCCTCGCGCCCGGGCACCAGCACGGCCACGGCCTCCGGCTCGGCGAAACCGGTCAGGTAAAAGAAGTCGCTGTCCTGCCGGTAGGGATAACCGACGTCATTGTTGCGGATGCGCTCGGGCGCGGCGGGCAGGATGGCGATGGAGCCCTTGCCCATCAGCCGGGCGAGCTGCCGGCGGCGGCGCGCGAACTCGCTGTTGCCGGCCTTCAGGCCTGCCGCGCGCGAGGCAACGGCCGCGGAATGCGAGGGGATGGCGCCTGCCCCGCCCCGCGCCGCGGTGGCTGCGCGTCGCGGCCTCTTCAATGCAGCCGCTCCCCTGCCCGGGGCGCCGGCGGCTCGCGCAGCGGCTGCAGGTGGTCATACAGGAGCTGCACGCCCACGCGCACGAACTCCACCAGCTCGGCATAGGCGGCCTCGTTCGACTCGGTGCCGTCGGCCGGGTCCACGTCCACCTGGGTGATGGCGGTCATGTCGCGCAGCACCTCGGCCGCATCGCCCTCCAGCGAGGCCGCCTCGGGCACCGCCACGCCCGCCCCCAGTCCATAGAGGAATCCCTGGCACCATTCCCCCAGCGCCGAGGTGCGCTCGGCGATGGGCGCGTCATCGGCCGGCAGCAGCGGCTGGAATCCCATCGCGCCATCCACCAGCGCACCGGATGTGGACTCGAACACCGCGCGCAGGTCTTCCGCGGCAAGCCCTTCCGCGCGGCCGTCGGGGAGGATCTCGGCCAGCCAGTCCGCCAGCGTGCAGCGCGTGGCACAAAGGGATCCCACCAGCGTGCCATGGGCCTCGGCGGCGTCGGTGAGTGCGTGTGCCTGAACCAGGATGCGTTGCAGGCCATCAAATGTCTGGGCGGGACCAACCATGCTGCGCGCCATTATGCCTTGCCGCACCCGGCAGCAGTGCGCGGGACTTGCCGGGCTGCCCGCCATGCAGGCAGTATTGCGCGCAATATGAGCCAGAACAGCGGCCATTCACCCGTCGACGCCGAACTGCAGCGGCTTGAAGCAAGGGTTGGCGAGCTGGTGTCGCTGGTGCGACAGCTCACTGAAGAGAACAAGGCCCTGCGCCATCGCCAGGACCATCTCGCCAGCGAGCGGGCCGCGCTGCTGCAGAAGAACGAGCAGGCGCGGGCCGGCGTCGAGGCCATGATCGGGCGCCTTCGCATGCTGGAAAGCGGCGTATGAGCGCCGCCGCGGAGCCGGTCAGCATCCGCATCCTCGAGAAGGACTACCTCATTGCCTGTCCCCCGGAAGAGCGGGACGACCTGCTCCGGGCCGCGGAACTGCTCGACGGCCGCCTGAGGCAGGCCCGGGAAAGCGCCCGCGGCATGGGCAGCGAACGCTGGCTCATCATGGCGGCCCTCAACATGGCCAACGAGCTGTCCAAGCTGCAGGCCCGCGAGGAACGCGCCAGCCGCGAAATGGGGGCCCGCGTGCGCCAGATGCGCGAGCGGGTGGAGCGTGCTCTGGTGCAGGGCCAGCAGCTGGAACTGTAGTAGAGTGTGACTGCGCCGCCTGCGGTGTTCGACACGCGGATCGGGTTACCTCGGACCCTAATTGAAACACCCAGGGGCGGGTCTTGCAGTTGCGCTGTGCATGTCCGCTTCACCGCGGGAAGCCTTACCTTCAGCATGCCTGCCCCATCTTGTTGCTCCGGTTCGAGAGCAACGGTTCGCACCGGCACAGGCGGGTGGCGCCCCTTTCCTGTTGAGCCGCGCCAGCATTGAGCAGCGACTCTCCTTCCCTTGACCGGCGACAGCTGCGGCGCGAACTGCGCGCGCGACGCCGTGCCATCCAGGGCGTGGAGCGCGCCCGCAAGGCACGCCAGCTCGCCCGTCGCATCGACGCCCTGGGACTGCTCCGCCCCGGCCGCCGCATCGGCCTGTACCTGGCCACCAATGAGGAGATCGACACGCTGCCGCTGCTGCAGCTGGCCGCCCGCCGCGGCTGTCGCATCGCACTACCACGCGTCATCAACCTGCGACATGACCGCATGCGCTTCTTCGACCTGCCCCGGGGCACGCGCTTCGGGTCGATGCGCATCGGCGCCGTGCGCCGTGGTGCGTTCGGCATCCTCGAACCCGGCGCCGGCAGTCCGCGCGCGGCCCGCGAGATGGACCTGGTGCTCATGCCGCTGGTGGGTTTCGACCTGAAGGGCAACCGCATCGGCATGGGTCGCGGTTTCTATGACCGGCACTTCTCGTTCAGGTTGCGCCATGCGCAATGCCGCCGCCCGCTGCTCGTCGGCCTCGCCTATGCCGTGCAGCAGGTACCCTCCCTGCCCCATGCGGCGCATGACGTGCCGCTGGATGCGATTGTGACCGAGTCCTCAACCCTGGCATTCCACCGGAAGACCCCCTGATGCGTTACTGGCTGTTGAAGAGCGAACCCTCCACCTTCGGCATCGATGACCTTGCCGCCGCGCCGAAGAAGACCACCAGCTGGGAGGGGGTGCGCAACTACCAGGCACGCAACATGCTCAGGGATGACATGAAGGTGGGGGACCTGGCCTTCTTCTATCACTCCTCCTGTCCCGACCCGGGCATCGCCGGCATCGTCGAGGTGGTACGCGCCGGTTACCCCGACGCCAGCGCATGGGATCGCAAGAGTCCCTACCACGATGCGAAAAGCCCTGAAAACAAGCCACTTTGGTACACCATCGACGTGCGCCTGAAGGATCGCTGGAAGAGCGTGCTGCCGCTGGAGGAACTGCGCCGGCATGCCGATGGCAGGCTTGATGGCATGCTGCTGCTCAGGCGCGGCAACCGCCTGTCGGTCACGCCCGTGGACGCGGCGCACTGGAGGTTCATCCTCTCGCTGCACCGTTGAAGCCATGCATCGAGGCAGGTGATGCATGTCCCGTGTGCCATGTCATCGATGTCCTCATCGATGAGGGCACCATGCATGCCGCGGCAGACGGGTTGTCCCGACGCAACGTCGCTACCACGCTTGCTTGTATTTTTGCAACGCGTGTATATACTCGGTCCCCGGACTAACCTGTAACTGGAGAACTGTCATGGCGAAAGCCAAGAAGAAGGCCAAGAAGAAGGCCGCTAAGAAGAAGTAACTTCTTCTGGTGACCGGCGGGTCGGGACGCAAATCCCACCCGCCGGGCCACCAGACAAGATACTTACCTGTGCCCGCGCAAGCGGGCACAGTCATTTTCAAGACCCGCAAATTCCAGTGTCAGGCGCATGAACGAACAGCAGCAGTTGAAGCAACAGGTAGGTGCGGCGGCACTGGCCTTCCTTGAAGAAGGCATGGTGCTCGGTGTCGGCACCGGCTCCACCGTCAATGCCATGCTCGACCAGCTGCAGCCCTGGGTGTCGCGACTGAAGGGTGCGGTATCCAGCTCCGAGGCATCCACCGCCAGGCTGCGCGCCCTGGGCATCCCGGTACTCGACCTGAACGAGGTCGACACCCTCGGGGTCTATATAGATGGTGCCGACGAGAGCAATGCCAGGCTGGAGCTGATCAAGGGCGGTGGCGCGGCCCTCACCCGCGAGAAGATCGTGGCCGAGGCCGCGCAGCGATTCATCTGCATCGCCGATGAATCCAAGCTGGTCGATCGCCTCGGCCGCTTCCCCCTGCCGGTGGAGGTGATCCCGATGGCACGCAACCTGGTGGCGCGCGGGCTGGCGGCACTGGGTGGCCGGCCGGTCTACCGCAGCGGCGTGGTGACCGACAATGGCAACCACATCCTTGATGTGCACGGGCTGGTCATCGAGGACGCCATCGGTCTCGAGGCCCGCATCAACCAGATCCCCGGGGTGGTCACCGTGGGTCTGTTCGCCCGCCGGCCCGCCGATGTATTGCTGCTGGGCACAACGGCCGGGGTGCGCCGCATCGACCGCCCGGTGTGACGCCGGCCCCGTTTCCGGGGTCCCCTGATTTGCCGTGCCGCCAATGCCCCTGCTAGTCTTGGGCCATGCGTCAACGGCAGCACACCATCGCTTATGCCATCCCCGGCTGCGAGCTGCCGCTTGCGCGCCTGCACCTGCGCCGCCCGGCGCACTGATCGACTGCCCGCCCGTTTGGGCGCATCATTTTTCCCATTGTTTTCACGCCACCAGCCACAAGGCCGGGGGCATGCAGTTTGCAGGTAAGCAGCCATGTTGAAGGATCCGTCGACCAAATACCGCCCCTGGACCATCGAGCCGTTCCCCGAACGGACCTGGCCCAACAACCGCATCACGCGCCCGCCGCTGTGGTGCAGCGTCGACCTGCGCGACGGCAACCAGGCCCTCATCGAGCCCATGGATGCCGGGCGCAAGCACCGCTTTTTCAAGCTGCTGGTCGAGACCGGCTTCAAGCAGATCGAGGTAGGTTTCCCCTCGGCCTCGCAGACCGAGTTCGACTTCGTGCGCGAGCTCATCGAGCAGGACCTGGTGCCCGATGACGTGACCATCCAGGTGCTCACCCCCGCCCGGCCGGAGCTGATCCGCCGCACCTTCGAGTCCCTGAAGGGGGCCAGGCGCGCCATCCTCCACTATTACAACGCCACCGCCCCGGTGTTCCGCCGGGTGGTGTTCCGGCAGGACCAGGCGGCCACGCAGAAGCTGGCCACCGATGCCGCCAGGCTGGTCCGCGAGCTGGCGGCGGCCGCGCCGGAGACGGACTGGACCTTCGAATATTCGCCCGAGGCCTTCACGGCCACCGAGCTGCCCTTCGTGCTGCAGGTGTGCGAGGCGGTGATGGAGGAGCTCGGCGCCACGCCGGAGCGGCCGGTGATCCTGAACCTGCCGGCCACGGTGGAGGTGTCCACGCCCAACATCTATGCCGACCAGATCGAGTGGTTCTGCCGGCACATGAAGCGGCGCGATGCCGCCATCATCAGCCTGCACCCGCACAATGACCGGGGCACCGGCGTGGCCGCGGCCGAGCTGGGCCTGATGGCCGGCGCCGACCGCGTGGAAGGCACCCTCTTCGGCAATGGCGAGCGCACCGGCAACGTGGACATCGTCACCCTGGCGCTGAACCTCTATACGCAGGGCGTCCACCCCGACCTCGACTTCTCGAACATCAACGAGGCGGCGCGCCTGGTGGAGTACTGCAACCAGCTGCCCATCCACCCGCGCCATCCCTATGTGGGCGACCTGGTGTTCACGGCCTTCTCGGGCAGCCACCAGGACGCCATCCGCAAGGGCTTCGCGGAGCAGAAGGAGGGTGGCGCCTGGGAGATCCCCTACCTGCCCATCGACCCGCGCGACGTGGGCCGCACCTACGAGTCGGTGATCCGCGTGAACAGCCAGTCGGGCAAGGGCGGCATCACCTACCTGCTCGAACAGGAATACGGCCTCACCCTGCCCCGCCGCCTGCAGATCGAGTTCTCGCCGGTGGTGCAGGCGCTGACCGATTCCAGCGGCAAGGAAGTCACCGCGCAGCAGATCTGGAACCTGTTCCAGGATGAATACCTGGTGCACGAAGGCCGCGAGTTCGACTACCGCGGCCACCACCTGGTCACCGCCTCGGACGGCAGCGACGGGGAGATGCTGACGTTGAACCTGGTGCGCGGCGGCAAGCCGGTGCAGCTGGTCGGCCGCGGCAACGGCCCCATCGATGCGCTGGTGCATGCGCTCGGCCTGCCCTTCGACGTGCTCTCCTACGAGGAAAAGTCCATGGGCAACGGCAGCGAGGCGAAGGCCGCCGCATTCGTGGAGATCACCACGCCCTCGCGGGTGACGCTGTTCGGCGTGGGCGTGCACGCCAACATCATCACCGCCTCCATCCTGGCGGTGCTGTCGGCGGTGCGGCGTGCGGATGCGCGCGGCCTGCTGCCGGCGCAGGGCAAGGCGGTCGGGGCATAACCGGCCCGCCTGCTGGCTCCATCAGGGGCGCGGCCTTGCGGCCGCGCCCTTTTTCATTGCGCTACCGCGCCACCACCGGCAGGGTGATCTGCGAGGCGTGGTTCCCGCCTTCGTGCACGGTCACCGCCTGCGGCGCTACACCGTTCGGGGCGGTGAAGTACAGCGACAGGCGGATGCGGTGCCCGGCCTTGAAGTTGTAGGACATCGGCAGCAGCGCGAACTTCAGCTCCACGGCCTCGCCCGCCTTCAGCGGTTGCACGTCCTGCTGGCGGGAGGGATGCCAGGGCAGGCCGCGGTTGTCGTAGGGCGCCGTGCCCAGCTTGCGCACCGAGGCGCGCAGGCCGCCGAGCATCTGGTAGCTGGTGGCCTTGCCATCCGGCGCCACGTCCTCGAGCCTGGCTATCACGTCCACGTCGGCGGCCGCGGTGGAGATCCACAGCGAGGCCACCGGGTCGCCGGTGATCTCGGTGTCGGCACGCAGCGGGGCAGTCTCGTAACTCACGCTGCCCTCGCCGTTCGTGGTCACGCTGATGGAGCTGATGCGCACGTTCGACACCATCTGCGCCGCCTGCGTGGCGGAGCCGGGCGGCTTGTCGGTGCCCAGGGCACGGGAGGAGAGGAAATAACTGGTCTGGCGGCTGGCAGGCGGCCAGGTCTTCGCCGTCTGCCACTGCCGGCCCTCCGGCGCGTTGTAGGTGTAGTACGTGACCGGGTCCTCCTGCATCACCCCGTTCTGCACGCCCTTCAGCCAGTAGTCGAAGAAACGCAGCTGCTCGATGTCGATGTCCATGCCGGCTTCGCGCAGCGCCACGTTCCAGCCGCAGTGGCCGCCGGGTCCGGCGATCAGCTTCACCTGGCCCTGCGGCAGGTTGCGCAGCGTCGCGAAGGCACCGTGGCGGGTGCCGGCCTCATCCCAGTTCGCCGTCACCATCACGCCCATGCCGGGCTTCTTCAGCGCCTCCAGGTGCGCGGAAGGATTGGTCACCATCCACCAGGGGATGCCCACCGTGCCCGAAATCGAATCGCGGTACGGCAACGGGCCGGGCGAATCGAAATTGCCCGCATGGCTGGCAACTGCCTTGGCCAGTTCCGCCTCGCCGTCCGGCCCGTCCACGGCCACGGCGGCGCGGTCGCGCTGCGCCACCTGGTTGGTGCCGCCTTCCACCGTGGGCGTGCCCACGTTCTGCCCCGAGGCCATGCCGCCCAGCACCCACACCGGATACGGCTCGAACTCCGCGCTCTGCGGGATCACGGCCTTCAGCGAGGGCGGACGCGTGGTGGCCGCCTGCATCTGGCTGCCGCCCACGGCCGAGCAGCCCCACATGCCGATGTTGCCGTTGCTGTACGACTGCTTCGCGAACCACTCGGTCACGTCGTAGGCGTCGTTGCGCGCCGGGTCGATCCACTCGCCGCGGTTGTAGCCCTTGTTGGAACCGAAGGAGGCATGCACGCCGCGGAAGTCCACCACCGCCACGTTGTAGCCATGCCTGGTCAGCGCCTCCATCGGCGTGGTGCGGCCACGCCGGTTGTAGGGCGTATGGCTCCAGATCACCGGCAGTTTCTCGCTGGCAGGCACGCCGTTCTTCGTGGGGCGGTAGAGGTCGGCGGCCAGCTTCACGCCGTCGCGCATGGGGATGTAGAAGGAAGTCCGCTGCACGCCGTCATAGGAGGGGGTCGAATAGCCCGCGTACTGGCCTGGCCTGGAGACACGCGCGGGCGACTGGGCGAGGGCGGACGCCAGCATGAGGGTCATGGCTGCTGCAGTGATGCCGGTGGAGATGCGCAGGTTCATCAGACTTCCTCCGTCTTGTGGTCATAAGCACCCCTGGCCCCCCGGGGCGGGGGCGATGCTAGCAGAGGCGGCGGCGGTTTCCGGCACGGCGTGGCTATCATCCCCGCATGGCTTTTCCACGCATTGCGGGGCCTTTTCTCATTGCCGCGGGCGCGCTGCTGGCGGCGCTGGCGCAGTCGGGAGAACAGCCCGCTCCGCTGGCGGGACGGGTGGCCTACACCGACCGGAGCAAACCGCCGCCCTGGACCGAAGTGCATGCCGCGGCGCGACGCGACTTCGACCTGGGACAGGCGATCTTCAACACTGCCTGGCAATCCGCGGGCGATGTGTCCTCCACCAACACGGGCCTGGGTCCGCTGTTCATCGAACGCAGCTGCGATGCGTGCCACGACGATGGTGCCCGCGGCCATCCGCCGCCATCCGCGGGAGAACCATCCCCGTCCTTCGTGATGCAGCTTGGCGGCGCCGGATCCACCTACGGGCACGTGCTCAACACGCAGGCCATCGATGGCCACAGGCCCGAAGGCCGCATCACCGTGACCCTGCACGCCCGCCAGGGACGCTATCGGGATGGCCAGCGCTGGACGCTGCACGAACCCCGCTACGCAGTGCATGACCTCGCCCACGGACCGCTGGCCGCCAATGTGGTGCTGAAGCCCCGCATTGGCCCCGCGCTCTTCGGCGTCGGCCTGCTCGACGCCGTGCCGCAGGCGGCGGTGGAGTCGATCCGGGATTCGCAGCCGCGCCGCGTGCGCGGCAGGATGGCGGGACGTTTCGGCTGGCAAGGTGATGCCATCTCGCTGGTCGACCAGACCGCCATCGCCTTTGCCCGCGAGATGGGCCTGACCTCGGAGCTGGTGCCGCAGGACGACTGCACGCCCGCGCAGCAGGCCTGCCTTGATGCCGCCGGGCAAAGACCCGAGTTGCCGGAGCGCCTGTTCCACGCGGTGAATTCCTTCCAGTTCCTGATTGCGGCGCCGGCACGCGGCCGCATCGACGCGGCTGCGGACATCAAAGGCGCACAGCTGTTCGACCGCGTGGGCTGCGCGGACTGCCATGTACCCAGCCTGCCCGTACCGCGCGAGGATGGCGGCATCCGCATCGATCCCTATACCGACCTGCTGCTGCATGACCTGGGGGACGGCCTCGCCGACCGCACCGTGGCGGGCAAGGTGGTGACCAGCCGCTGGCGCACCGCGCCGCTGTGGGGCCTGGCGTGGGCCCTGGAAGCCGGGCCCGTCGCGCTGCTGCATGACGGCCGCGCCGGATCCATCGAGGAAGCCATTCTCTGGCACGAGGGCCAGGGTGATGCGGCGCGCCGCGGGTTCATGGCGCTGGATGCCGCGTCGAGGAAGCTGCTGCTGGACTGGGTGGCGAGTCTCTAGAATCGGGGCAACAGCTTCATCGGACAGGCTTCCTGCAACCTCGGGGCCGCGGCCCATGAGGTAGAGTACGCCTCGCATGACCGCCAAAGACCCCTCGCCCGCCCCGCCGGCCGGCAATTTCATCCGCCAGATCATCGAAGCCGACCTGGCTGCCGGCCGGTACGCCGCGCGGCGCTGGTCAGGCCAGCCCGGCTTTGCCGCCCGGCAGGCTGGCGGGCCGGCCGACCCGGCGCGCATCCGCACCCGTTTTCCGCCGGAGCCCAATGGCTACCTGCACCTCGGGCATGCCAAGTCGATCTGCCTGAATTTCGGCATGGCGCTGGAGTTCGGCGGCGCCTGCCACCTGCGCTTCGACGACACCAACCCGGCGCGCGAGGAGCAGCAGTACGTCGATGCCATCATCGACGCGGTGCACTGGCTGGGCTTCGACTGGGGCCCGCACCTGTATTTCGCCTCGAACTACTTCGCCGAGATGCACCAGTGCGCCGTGGCGCTGATCGAGCGCGGCCATGCCTACGTGGACAGCCAGAGCCCCGAGGAGATGCGGCAGAACCGCGGCACGCTCACCGAGCCCGGCCGCGACAGCCCCTTCCGCTCCCGCAGCATTGCCGAGAACCTGGACCTCTTCGCCCGCATGAAGGCCGGCGAGTTCCCGGACGGCGCGCATGTGCTGCGCGCGAAGATCGACATGGCCTCGCCCAACATCAACTTGCGCGATCCGCCCATCTACCGCATCCGCCACGCCCACCACCACAACACCGGCGATGCCTGGTGCATCTATCCGATGTACACCTTCGCGCATCCCATCGAGGATGCGCTGGAGAACGTCACGCATTCGCTGTGCACCCTGGAATTCGAGGACCAGCGTCCCTTCTACGACTGGCTGCTGCAGCACCTCGCCGAGGCCGGCTGCTTTGCGGCACCGCTGCCGCAGCAATACGAGTTCGGCCGCCTCAACCTCACCTACACGGTGCTCTCCAAGCGCAAGCTGATGCAGCTGGTGGATGAAGGCCACGTCGACGGCTGGAACGATCCGCGCATGCCCACCCTGGCCGGGGCCCGCCGCCGCGGGTTCACCCCGCAGGCCTTGCGCACGTTCATCGAAAGGCTGGGCGTTTCCAAGTCGGATTCCCCCATCGACATCGGCGTGCTCGAGAACTGCGTGCGCGACCACCTGAACGAGGCCGCCCCCCGGCGCATCGCGGTGCTGGATCCCGTGAAGCTGGTGATCGACAACTATCCGGACGGACAGACCGAGCAGTGCGAGGCGCCCAACCACCCGCAGAAGCCTGAACTGGGCACGCGCCAGCTCCCCTTCGGCAAGGAGCTGTGGATCGAGCGCGAGGATTTCATGGTCACGCCCAGCAAGGGCTATTTCCGCCTCTACCCGGGCAACCGGGTGCGGCTGCGCTACGGCTACGTGGTGGAGTGCACCGGATTCGAGCAGGATGCGGACGGGCACGTCACCACCGTGCACTGCCGGTATTTCCCGGATTCACGCTCGGGCTCCACGGGCGCCGACCAGTACAAGGTCAAGGGCAACGTGCACTGGGTGGCCGTCGGGGCGGCACACCCCTGCGAGGTGAGGTTGTATGACCGGCTGTTCAGCGTGCCGAATCCCGGCGCCGGCGACCGGGACTTCCTGCTCGACATCAACCCGGACGCCAGGCGTGTCGTCCAGGCCCAGCTGGAGCCGGCACTGCGGCAGGCGCAGGCCGGCGAGCCCTTCCAGTTCGAGCGGCACGGCTACTTCATCGCCGACGCGGTGGACTCCAGGGACGGCGCCCCGGTGTTCAACCGCACGGTGACGCTGCGCGACTCCTGGGCGAAGGCCGCGCGCGGCCGCTGAGGTTATTCGATCCGGTTGCCGCTGGCGTCGTAGCCCGTGTTGGTGGCGTTGCGACGTCCCTGGAACAGCCGGTAGCCGGGACGGTTCTGCCAGCTGGAGGGACCAGCCAGGATCTTGCCGTGCTTCAGCACGGCCTCACGCACGATCTTCTCGCGCGCATTGTAGGTCTCGTCCCCATCGCGGTCGCCGGCCTGCCAGCCGAAGTCATTGCTGGCCACCATCACGATGTCGATGCCGGGCACTTCCTCGAGGATGGTGTCGATCACGCCCACGCCCTGCGGGTTCTCGATCTGGATCATGATCAGGATGTTGTTGTTGGCGTTGGTCTGGTAGGCGGCGCCCCAGAGCTGGTTGAACTGCCCGCCACCGGAACTGCGGTGCCCCCAGGGCTTGGTGTTGGGATTGTCGCGGCTGCCGATCGGCCACTTGGAGTACAGCACCGCATTGCGCGCCTCCTCGACGGTATCAACCATCGGGATGATGATGCCCAGTGCACCGGCATCGGTGGCCCTCTGGAGGTCGCCCTTGTTGGCACTGGGCACGCGCACGAACGGAATGCTGCCCGCCTGCGCCACGACGCGGATGATGTCTTCGGCCTCGCGCCAGGTGAGCCTGGAGTGCTGCATCTCGATCCAGACGAAGTCCACTCCCTCGCAGGCCTTCTTCGCCGCCTCGAGGTCCGGCCCCATGATGGTGTTGCTGAAGACCTGCTTGCCTTCCTTCAGCTTGGTGATGACGGTGTTGAAGGTCACCGAACCGGCCGGGATCACGGCGCGACCGCCCGGAGGCCCACCTGCCCGCGGCCCGCCCGCCCGCGGCCCGCCAGGCCCGGCTCCCGGCGGGGGTGCGGCAGGCTGCGCTGCCGCCGCGATCTGCGCGGTGATCGCCGAGGCCAGCGCGGCGACGCCGGCGGAGCCCACCAGCAGGTCACGCCGGTTGATGGAATTCGGCTGCGGGGCGGCTTCCACGGAATCCGTGGCGATGATCTCGTTCCCGACGTCAGTGTCTTTCATGAGAATGCTCGCGCTTCAGGTTGGTTGTTGCTGGAAAAGGTCAGGGACTGCCTGCGGGCCGGGTTACGGCAGCGCATAGGCAATGATCTCCGCTCCGTCGCTGCCGCTCACGGCCAGCACGATGAACTGCCGGCCGTCGATCACGTAGGTCATGGGCGAGCCGGTCTGCTTGTTGGGCATCTCGACGGCGCCGACATCCTCGCCGGTGAGCTTGTCATAGGCGCGCAGCAGCGATACCCGCCGGCCCTCGGCATTGGTGTGCATGCCGCCCTCGCCCGCGATCAGCAGCGTCCTGGTGGCCAGCGTGCCGATGAAGGTGCGGCCGGGCTGGCCCAGGCGCGGCAGGTCAAGGCCCTGCAGCGCAGGATGATTGCGGATTTCATCCGGCGTCGAGGAATGCGCCTTCTGCCACACGATCTCGCCGGTGTTCATGTTGTAGGCGGTGATGCGGTCATAGGGTGGCTTCACCAATGGCAGGCCCTGCACATTGGCGCCGCCCCTTGCTCCACCCGGGAAACCTGCCGGCGGACCTCCGGCGGGAGGACCACCGCCCGGTGGACCGCCAGCTGGAAAACCGCCCGCTGGTGGACCGCCGGGAAAACCGCCGGGTCCACCACCGCGCGCACCCGGCGGAGCCGCGGGCGGACCACCCGCCCGGCCGGGACCTCCGGCACGTGCCTGGCCGCCGACGTAGCCCATGTCCGACTGCTCGGGATTCGCCGGCACGATCCCGCTCAGGTACACGGCGGTGTGCGAGTGGATGTAGAGGTGGTTGGTCTCCGGGTCGAAGGAACCACCCGGCCAGTTCGCGCCACCCACGTCGGCCGGCACCTGCAACGTGGCCAGCGGGCCGTCTAGCGAGCTGAGCACCGGCGGCGTGAACAGCGGTCCCATCCGGTAACGCTTCACCACTTCCAGCGCCTCGGCCTTCAGCTCCGGCGTCAGGTCGATCAGGTCGTCCTCGCTGATGCCCTGCATGTCGAAGGGCGCGGGTTTCGTCGGGAACGGCTGCGTGGGACTGGTGCGTTCGCCCGGCACGCTGGACTGCGGCACCGGCCGCTCCTCGATCGGCCAGACCGGTTCTCCGGTCTCGCGGTTGAGCACGAACAGGAAGGCCTGCTTGGTGGGCTGCGCGATGGCCTTGATGGTGCGCCCGTTGGCCTTCATGTCGAAGAGGATGGGCGCGCAGGAAAGGTCGTAGTCCCACACGTCGTGGTGCACGGTCTGGTAGTGCCACTTGCGGCGGCCGGTCTTCACGTCCACTGCCACCAGGCTGTCGGCAAACAGCGTGTTGCCGGGCCGGTTGCCGCCGTAATAGTCGCCGGTCGGCATTTCGACCGGCACGTAGACCAGGCCGAGTTCCGGGTCGGCGCTCATCTGCGACCACACGCCGGTGTTGCCGTTGCGCTCCGCCGCGCCATCCAGCCAGGTGTCATACCCGAACTCGCCACGCCGGGGAATGGTGTTGAAGATCCACAGCCGCTTGCCGGTGCGTGCATCGTAGCCACGCACCATGCCGCGCGCGTTGCGCATGGTCTTCGGTGCCCCGCCCGGACGATGCGCAACGCCCACCACGATCACGTCGCCGACCACCAGCGGCGTGGCGTTCAGCCCGAGTTCGGCCGTCTCCAGGTCCACCTCCTGGTCGGCTTCCAGCTTCAGGTCCACCGCGCCGTTCTTGCCGAAGGTGGGAACGGGCACGCCCGTCTTCGCATCCAGCGCCAGCATCCGGTAACCCGGCGTCACGTAGATCACGCGCTTGTCGCGGCCATCGGCGCTGGCCCAGTACGCCACGCCACGTCCGGCGCCGTTGCGCGGCGAATTCAGCCCGCGCTGGCCCTCGTCCTCCGTGTGCATCCAGAGCATTTCGCCGGTGACCGCATTCAATGCGACCGCCGCGCGCCGCGTGCCCGCGGTGGTGTACAGCGTGCGGTCCACCAGCAGCGGCGTGGCCGAATACAGTGAATCGGGCCTTGGCCCGAGGAAGTCTGTCTTCAGCCGCCAGACCAGCTCGAGCTGGTTGAAGTTCTCCTTCGTGATCTGGTCAGCGGGGGAATAACGCTGGCTGGCCAGGTTGCCGCCATAGGTGGTCCATTCGGTATCGGGGCCGCGCCGCGGCACGGAGGCGCGTGCCGGCGCCGCGCCGAATTCCGGCGCACGGCCGGCTGCCGGTGCCGCGCGCGCCACGGCCGTTCCGGCCGGCGCATTTCCGAACGTGATGCCCGCCAGTTGCCCGCGATCGGTGGGCAGCGCGGTGGACCCGGCGGGCATGCCCGAGTAGCGCATCAGGAAGGCGATCAGCGATGTGTACTGCCCGGGCGAGAGGCTCTTCGGCGCCTGCGGCGGCATGGTCTCGAGCCGGTCGTAGAGGCGGCGCAGGTCCTTGCCATGCCAGGCCTCGGCAAATTGCGGACCCGCCAGCGCGGTGGCCTTTTCACGGCCAGCCAGGTCATCACCATGGCACGACGCGCACTGCTGGAAATAAAGTCGCTCGCCAGCGGCGGCCTGTTCCGCCGTGTAAAGCGCAGGAGCGGTGGCAGGTTGCGACAGCTGCTGGGCGGCGAGTACCACACTGCCCAGCAGAAGGGTGGAGAGAATCGCGAGGCGACCGGGTTGCAAGGCAGAGATTCTTTCTTGGCGTCCTTCACCCGGCATCGTCACACCCCCTTTATCCATTGAGCGTACCGGCAGCAGACGCCACACGGCAAATCCTCCCCGCCGCGACCCTGCCTCCGGGGGCTTGCTGCGCAACCCGACGCCTGCAAGGCGGGGAAGACAGGGTGCCCCATGACCCGGGGCGTCAGGCCGGAGAGTCCCACTTCAGCTGGAATTCGATTTCCTCCCTGCCGTCGGAGCGCTCATGCTCGACATTGAACAGCGCATCGGCAGGCACGCGGATCCGCTCGCCGGCGACCTGGATGGAAAACCGGCCGCCGGATTCGATGGCATCGGCCAGCCGGCGCAGCTTGGCGGCGAAAGCCGAACGTCCGTAGGCCTTCTCGATGTCACGTGCGCGTTTCCTGGCCATCCCTGGATTCCTTCTTCTGCGGGCGCCCAGCCTGCACCATCGGGCGGAAATGAAAAAGCCCTGCATTGCAGGGCTTCTTCGACCTTCACCTCGCAGCCTCGCCGGCGCGACCGGTGAAATTTGGCTGGGGGACTAGGATTCGAACCTAGGTTGACGGAGTCAGAGTCCGTAGTCCTACCGCTGGACGATCCCCCAATTCCGGGATTAGCGCTTCGAGTACTGCGGGCCGCGGCGGGCCTTGCGGCGACCGACCTTCTTGCGCTCCACCTCGCGCGCGTCGCGCGTGACGAAGCCGGCCTGGCGCAGCGGCTTGCGCAGGGTTTCATCATACTCGATCAGCGCACGGGTGATGCCGTGGCGGATCGCGCCGGCCTGGCCGGTGATGCCGCCGCCGTCCACCTGCACGGTGAAGTCGAAGCGGCCCTCGACCTGCGCGACCGCGAGCGGCTGGCGCACGATCATGCGGCCGGTCTCGCGGCCGAAGAATTCATCGAGCGGCCGGTCGTTCACCGTGATCTGGCCGGTGCCGGACTTCATGAACACGCGGGCGGTGGCGGTCTTGCGACGGCCGGTGCCGTAATTGCTGGGTGTTGCCATCTGTTAGCTCTTCGATCGAATCCGGTGTTTACAGTTCCAGCGCCTTGGGCTGCTGGGCCTTGTGGGGATGCTCGCCGCCCTTGAACACGTGCAGCTTGCGGAACATCTTCCGGCCCAGCGTGTTCTTCGGCAGCATGCCCTTCACCGCGAACTCGATCGCGCGCTCCGGGTGTTCCTGCAGCAGCTTGCCCAGCGAGATGGACTTCAGGTTGCCCATGTAGCCGGTGTGCTTGTGGTAGAACTTGTCGGTGAGCTTCGCGCCGGTGACGCGGACCTTCTCCGCGTTCAGCACGATGAGGTTGTCGCCCATGTCGACGTGCGGGCTGTAGTCGGCCTTGTGCTTGCCACGCAGGCGATGCGCAAGCTGCGTGGCCAGGCGTCCCAGGGTCTTGCCCTCGGCGTCGATCACGTACCAGTCCGCGCGCACTTCGGCGGGTTTGACGAATGTGGTGCTCATCTTGGCTCTACCGGGTTCTGCTCTGGCCCCGTTGCCGGCCCTGTGGCCGCCTGGGTACCGTAAAAAAGGCCGCAGAGTGTAATCCAAGGGCCGCGCGCTTTCAAAGCGCATTCAGCAGGAATCCGCGGCCGCGCCGGCCACATATATAGTAGTCCCATGGCAGCCGAACGAACCCTTGCAGATCAACTACTTGCCAGCGCCGATCGGGCCCTGCGGGCCGTCTTCGCCCCGCCCAGGGCCAGCCGCCCGGCGCCCGGGATGCCCGGTGGCAGCCTCGCGGAGCCCGAACGGCAGCTGGTGGCGGGGCTGATGCGGGTCAACCACGCCGGGGAAGTGGCCGCCCAGGGCCTCTACCACGGCCAGGCGCTGGTGGCCCGCGATCCGGCCGTGCGCCAGGTGCTGGAGCGGGCCGCCCGCGAGGAGAGCGACCACCTGGCCTGGTGCGAGGAGCGCCTGCGCGAACTGCAGGACCGGCCCAGCCGCCTGCACCCCTTCTGGTATGCCGGATCCTTCGCCATCGGCGCGGTGGCGGGACTGGCCTCCGATCGCGTGAGCCTGGGCTTTGTGGCCGAAACCGAGCGGCAGGTGGAGCGGCACCTCGACTCCCACCTGCAGCAATTGCCCGCGGAGGATGCACGCAGCCGCGCCATCCTGGAGCAGATGCGCACTGACGAGCAGGCGCATGGCGAGATGGCCCGCCACTCCGGCGGCGTTGCGCTGCCCCGCGCCGTGCAGAAGGTCATGCAATTGGCCTCGCGCGTGATGACGGGCACCGCCCGCCACCTGTAACTGCGACCGGCTTCACAGCCCGTGCGGTTGTCACGGCGCCTCGTTATGTAATACAAAGGGCGACATATTCAGGGAAGTGCGACCCGCATCGGGCAATAAGTCGAGAACGATAACAATGGAAGACAGCATCAAGCCGCTGAGCGACATTCCTGCGATCAACCGGTTTCTCAGCTATTGCCGCATCCGCACGGTGCCGTCGAAGACGGTGATCATCCACGCGGGCGACCTGCCCGACGTCCTCTACTACATCATCAGCGGCTCGGTCGAAGTGATGATCGAGGACGAGGAAGGCAACGAGATGGTGCTGGCCTACCTCAACAAGGGCCAGTTTTTCGGCGAGATGGGCCTGTTCCACGACGCCCCCACCCGCAGCGCCTGGGTACGCACCCGCAACCAGTGCGAGCTGGCGGAGATGACCTATCCGCGCTTCCGCCAGATTGCCGCCGAGTCGCCAGGCCTGGTGTTCGAGCTGGCCACGCAGCTGGCCACCCGCCTCGACCGCACCAACCGCAAGCTGGGCGACCTGGCCTTCGTCGACGTCACCGGCCGCGTGGCGCACGCCATCATGGACCTGTGCGGCGAGCCCGATGCCATGACGCATCCGGAAGGCATGCAGATCAAGGTTTCCCGCCAGGAGCTCTCGCGCCTGGTGGGCTGCTCGCGCGAGATGGCGGGCCGCGTGCTGAAGGTGCTGGAAGACCAGGGCCTGCTGCGCGCCACCGGCAAGACCATCGTGGTGTTCAATGCGCGGCCGAAGATGAAGACCCGGCCGGTGATCGTGCCCGCGCAGCCGGCAACCGGCGGCAAGGGTGCCTCGCCGCGCACGCCGCCGGCGGCCTCGCCTGACGACGACGAAGACGACGACTGGGACGACGACGAGGAGTGATCCCGTTGCCGGCGGCCGCGCTCAGGCCCGGGGCGTGGCTGCGGCGTTGATGTTGCCGCGCATCGCGCCGATCACGGCGCGGTAGTCCTTTTCCCCGAAGATGGCCGAACCGGCCACGAAGGTGTCGGCGCCGGCGCGTGCGATCTCGCCGATGTTGTCCACCTTCACTCCGCCGTCTATTTCCAGGCGGATGGCGCGGCCACTGGCGTCGATGCGCCGGCGCACTTCCCGGATCTTCTCGAGCGCACCGGGGATGAACTTCTGGCCGCCGAAGCCGGGATTCACCGACATGATGAGCACCAGGTCGAGCAGGTGCAGCGTGTGGTCCAGCCAGTTCAGCGGCGTGGCCGGGTTGAACACCAGGCCCGCCTGGCAACCGGATTCACGGATCAGCCCGATGGTGCGGTCCACGTGCTCGCTGGCTTCAGGGTGGAAGCTGATGATGCTGGCGCCCGCCTTCGCGAAGTCCGGGATGATGCGGTCCACCGGCCTGACCATCAGGTGCACGTCGATGGGCGCCTTCACGCCATGCTTGCGCAGCGCCTCGCACACCAGCGGGCCGACGGTGAGATTGGGCACGTAGTGGTTGTCCATCACGTCGAAGTGCACCACGTCCGCACCGGCGGCAAGCACGTTGTCGACTTCCTCGCCCAGGCGGGCGAAGTTGGCCGAAAGGATGGAGGGGGCGATCCAGGCAGGTTGCGGCATGGCGGAAGTCTAGCGGTTCAGCCCATGCCGCGCTGCGTGCGCAGCAGCTCGTAGGCCTCCTTGATGGCCTGGGTGCGCTGCTTGGCGTGCTCGAGCATGGAGTCGGGCAGGCCGTTGGCCTTGAGTTTGTCGGGGTGGTGGCGGCTGAGCAGGCGGCGATACACCCGGGTGAGCTCCTCGTTGGTGATGGCCGGATCGGCCTCCAGCGTGCGATAGGCCGCTGCCGTGCGCGCCGCGTGGTCCTGCACCACGCCACCGCCGGCGGTGCCACGCAGCGCGCCCTCGATGCGTTCCAGCTGCAGCGGCGTGATGCCCAGCAGGCCGGCGGCGCGGGTGATGCGTGCCCGCGCGTTGTGGCCCATGTCGCTGCCCGCCAGAGCGAACTTCAGCTGGATCTCGATGAACATGCGCAGGATTTCCGGCTGCGAGTGGCAGGCACCGCGCAGGTCGGCGATCTCGGCATCCAGGTCGAAGTCCGGCTGCTTGCCGCGCGTGAATTCCGCGATGGCGGCCTGCACCTGCACGGCATCCAGCCTCAGCGCCCGCATCACGCCGCGGGCGGCCTCGATCTCCCGCTCGGTGACCCGGCCGTCGGCCTTGGCCACGTGGCCCAGCAGGCGGAAGGTGCTGACAAAAAACTGCTCGCCGCTGGGACGGGTGCGCCGCTCGGCCATCAGGTCATACTGGTGGCCCACCGCAGCCCCGAGCGCGGCGCCGATCGGGCCCAGCGCCAGGCCCAGCGCACCCCCGATCAGTTTTCCCGTCCACTGCATTCGTTTATGGTAGCAATCTTGAATACCACTTCACCCACCGCCCTCCACGAGACCCATCTTGCGGGGCTCAGGCGCATCCACCGGGGCAAGGTCCGCGACGTCTACGCCATCGACGACGACAGCCTGCTGATCGTCGCCACCGACCGGCTGTCGGCCTTCGACGTGATCCTTCCGGACCCCATCCCGGGCAAGGGGCGCATCCTCAATGCGATCTCCAACTTCTGGTTCGCGAACACCGCGCACATCATCCGCAACCACCTGCTGGACCGGCCGCTGGCGCAGGTGCTTCCCGACCCGTCCGAGCGCGCACAGGTGGAGGGACGCGCCGTGGTGGCGCGGCGCCTGAAGGCACTGCCCATCGAGGCCGTGGTGCGCGGCTACCTCATCGGCTCGGGCTGGAAGGACTACCAGGCCACCGGCAGGGTTTGCGGCATCGCACTGCCGCCCGGCCTCAGGCAGGCGCAGCAGCTGCCGCAAGTGATCTTCACGCCCGCCACCAAGGCCGCGGTGGGCGACCACGACGAGAACATCAGCTTCGAAGAGGCCGCGCGGCTCGTTGGCGCCGAGCTCGCGGCGCGCGTGCGCGATGCCTCCATCGCGCTCTATCGCCATGCCTCGGTGCATGCAGCGAAGCGCGGCATCATCATCGCCGACACCAAGTTCGAGTTCGGCCTCATGCCCGATGGCGGGCTGCTGCTGATGGACGAGGCACTCACGCCCGACTCCTCCCGCTTCTGGCCGGCCGACACCTGGCGCGTGGGCACCAGCCCGCCCTCCTTCGACAAGCAGTTCGTGCGCGACTACCTGGAAACCCTGGACTGGAACAAGCAGGCACCCGGCCCGCGCCTGCCCCCGGACGTGATCAGCCAGACCGTGGCGCGTTACGAGGAGGCCCTGCGCCGCCTGACCGGCCCGGAGACCGTCGCGGGCTGACGCCCGGGGGTTCGGGCATGTGGCAGCGAATCTGGCAACTGCTCGACCACGCGCTCTTCGGCCCGCACACCGGGGGCAAGGAGCCCGCGGCGCGCCTGCTGCGCGGCCTGCGCTATCCCTATGCCATCCTGCGCGACCTCATCGGCGGCGAGCTGACGCTGCGCGCCACCGGCCTGGTGTACACCACGCTGCTGGCGCTGATCCCGGCCATCGCCCTCTCCTTCGCGGTGCTGAAGGCCTTCGGCGCGCATCGCGAGCTGAGGCCTTTCCTGATGGAGTTCTTCCGCCCGCTGGGCGAGGCCGCGCCGGTGATGGTGGAGCGGCTGATGATGTTCGCCGAGCGCGTCAGCGGCGGACTGGTGGGCGCGGTGGGCCTGATGCTGCTGCTGTGGACGCTGGTCGGCACGGTGAAGAAGGTCGAGGACAGCATGAACTTCGTGTGGCGGGTCGACCGCGCGCGCAGCATCCTGCGCCGCGTGGTGGAGTTCGCCGTGCTGGTCACGCTGGGCCCGCTGGTGGTGGCCACCGTGATCGGCCTGTCCAAGCTCGCGCTCGACCGCGTCGCGGTGGTCACCTTCGAGGACTTCACGCTGGGCCAGCAGGTGGCGCAGCTGCTGCTCAGGCTGGCGCCCTTTGCCATCGTCACCGGCCTGTTCACCGCCATGTACGTGCTGATGCCCAACACCCGCGTGCGGCTGGGCCCGGCCTTCTTCGGTGGCCTGGCCGCCGGCATCACCTGGACTGCCCTGGGCAGGATCTTCACCGCGATGGTGCTCTACACCTCGCGACTGGAGCTGGTGTACGCAGGTTTCGCCATCGTGGTGGCCGCCTTCCTCTGGACCTACCTGGGATGGCTGGTGCTGCTGGCCGGCGCACAGCTTGCCTTCTACCTGCAGAATCCCAACTACCTGCGGCTCGGCCATTCGCTGCTGCGCCTCTCCAACGACGAACAGGAACGCCTCGCGCTCGACATCATGGCGCGCATCGCCATGGCGCATCGCGCCGGTGACCCGCCCTGGACCATCGAGCGCATGAGCCGGGCGCTCAGCCTGCCCGGCATCGCGCTGGCCAACATGGCCACGCACCTGGAGAAGGCCGGGCTGATCGCGCAGGCCGACGACGGCAAGCTGTTCCCCGGGCGCGAGATCAGCAACATCCCGCTGGCCGACGTGGTGCTCTGCGCGCGGCGGCGCCACGTCGGCATAGAACTGCCGCACCATGTCTCGGTGCCGGGCGTGCTGGAACTGCAGCAGCAGATGGAAAGGGCCTGGCGCGATGCCTGCGGCACGCGCACGCTGGCGGACCTGATCAGCGGCAAGTGACCGGCCCATTGAGATTGGCGCGGGATTGCCACATCGTCGCGCCATGAACCACGCCCCTTCACCTTCCGCCGCTGCGCTGGCAGGCGAAGTTTCCTTCCATGCCCAGCGTGGCCGCGGACCCGGCGGCCAGAACGTCAACAAGGTGGCCAGCGCCGTGCTGCTCACCTGGGACTACGCCGCCTCAAGGCTGCTGGATGAGGCGCAGAAGCAGCGGCTGGGCGCGAAACTCGCCACCACCCTCAACAGCCGGGGCGAGATCCAGTTGCGCAGCGATGAATTCCGCGACCAGGAACGCAACAAGGCGCGGGCGCTGGAGAAGCTGGCCGAAAGGGTTGCCGCTGCGCTGTTCGTGCCGAAGAAACGCAGGCCCACGAAACCGACCAGGGCCTCGCGCCTGAAGCGGCTGGAAGGCAAGGTGCAGAAGTCGCGCACCAAGAAGCTGCGCGGCAAGGTGGACTGGCGCAGCCAGTAGGCGAAGGGGCGCCGGCAGCTCAGCCGCCGGCGATGGTCATCTCGTCCAGCAGCACCGGCCCGGTCTGGATCGCTCCCAGCCGGTCCACCTCGCTGCCCAGCGCCTGCACGCCGCGGTACATGTCCTTCAGGTTGCCGGCAATGGTCACCTCGTGCACCGGGTACGCCAGCTCGCCGTTCTCCACCCAGTAGCCGGAGGCGCCGCGCGAATAGTCGCCGGTGACGCCATTGACGCCCTGGCCCAGCAATTCCGTGACGAAGAAGCCGGATCCCATGCGCCTGAGCAGCGCCGGGGTGTCCAGCAATCCCTCGCTGCTGTCCAGCAGCAGGTTGTGGATGCCGCCGGCATTGCCGGTGCTCTTCAGTCCCAGCTTGCGCGCCGAATAGCTGCCCAGCACATACCCCTGCAGCACGCCGTCGCGCACCAGGTCGCGGTCGCGCGTGGCCACGCCCTCGCCATCGAAGGGACTGCTGGCCATGGCGCCGCGCAGGTGCGGTCGCTCGCGCATCTGCACGAAGGACGGCAGCACCTGCTGCCCCATCGCATCGAGCAGGAAGGAAGCCTTGCGGTACTGGCTCGAGCCGCGCACCGCCGCCACCATGTGGCCGAAAAAACCGCGCGCCATGTCGGCCGAGAACAGCACCGGCGCCTTGCGCGTGCTGATCTGCCGCGCACCCAGGCGCGCGATGGCGCGCTCACCGGCACGGCGCCCGATGGCCTCCCCCGGCTCCAGCGCCTGCGCATCGCGCGCCGCGCTGTACCAGTAGTCGCGCTGCATGTCGCTGCCGTCCTGCGCCAGCAGCACGCAGCTCATGCTGTGGCTGGTCACCGGATAGCCGGCCAGGAAGCCATGTGAATTGCCATACACCCGCACGCCGCGGTGCGTGGACACCGAGGCCCCCTCGGAGTTGGCCAGCCGCTTGTCCACGGCGAGGCCCGCGGCCTCGGTGGCTCGCGCCAGTTCGATGGCCTCCTCGGGCGCGAGGTCCCAGGGATGGTAGAGGTCGAGGTCGGGCACCTCGCGCGCCATGTCCGCGGCATCGGCCAGCCCCGCGAACTCGTCGCGCGCCGTGTGGCGGGCGATGGCACAGGCCTTGGCCACCATCTCGCGCACGGCCCCGGGCCTGAGGTCGGCGCTGCTGGCCGAGCCCTTGGAATGGTCGAAATAGACGGTGATGCCGAGCCCGCGGTCGCGCTGGTATTCGATGGTTTCGACCTCGCCCAGCCGCACCGTGACGTTGAGGCCCTGCTGCAGGCTGACGTCCGCCTCCGCCTGGGTGGCTCCCGCCGCCCTGGCCTCGCTGAGCGCCAGCGCCACGGTTTCGGCCAGTTCGGGAATGCGTGATGCGTCGACGGCCTGTGACATGGGCGATAATTGTACGGCATGGAAGAATTCGACGAAGAAACCGGCGATCCGCGGCCGCCCAGCAAGAGCCAGCGCAAGCGCGATGCGCACGCCGCGCAGAAGCTGGGCGAGCGGCTGGTGGCGATGCGCGGGCAGGACCTTGCCGACCTGCCGCTCAGCGAACCGCTGCGCGACGCCATCGCCGAGGCCCGCCGCATCACCAGCCGCGGTGCCCTCTCGCGCCAGTACCAGTACATCGGCAAGCTGATGCGCGGCAGCGACCTGGCCGCCATCGAGGCGGCGCTGACGCAGCGGGAAGAGGCGCAGAAGGCGCGTGCTAGACTGCGCGGATGAAACCGCTGGTCGGCATCATCATGGGTTCGCAGTCCGACTGGGAGACGCTCCACCCGGCCGCCGACCTGCTCACCGAACTGGGCATTGCCCATGAGGTCAAGGTGGTGTCCGCCCACCGCACGCCTGACCTGCTGTTCGAATACGCCGCCGCAGCCGAGGGCCGGGGACTCGCCGCCATCATCGCCGGTGCCGGCGGGGCCGCCCACCTGCCGGGCATGACCGCCGCGAAAACGCGGGTGCCGGTGCTGGGCGTGCCAGTGCAGTCGAAGGCGCTCAACGGCCTGGATTCGCTGCTGTCCATCGTGCAGATGCCCAAGGGCGTGCCGGTGGCCACCTTCGCCATCGGCACCGCCGGGGCCGCCAACGCCGCGCTGTTCGCCGCCGCCATCATTGCCCTCCACGACGCCCGCGTGGCCGCCGCGCTCGACGGCTTCCGCGCCAGGCAGACCGGGTCGGTCCTCGAGCATCCCGATCCCCGCCAGCCGGCATGACCGTCGGCGTGCTGGGCGCCGGCCAGCTGGGGCGCATGATGGCGCTGGCCGGCTATCCGCTGGGCATGGATTTCCTGTTCCTCGACCAGGCCACCGGTACGCCGGCGCACCAGGTCGCCCCCTCGCTGGTCGGCGGCTTCACCGATGCGGCGCTGCTGGAGGAGCTGGCGCGGCGCTGCGAGGTGGTGACCGTCGACTGGGAGAACGTGCCGGCCGCCGCGCTGGATGCGCTGGAATTGCGCACCCGCATCGCCCCGCCGCGCAGCGCGCTGGCCACCGCGCAGGACCGCCTGCTCGAGAAGAACCTCTTCGCCGCGCTGCGCATCCCCACCAACCGCAACCAGGCGGTGGATTCCGAGGCCGACCTGCAGCGCGCGGTGCAGGAGATCGGCCTGCCCGGCGTGCTCAAGACGCGCCGGCTGGGCTATGACGGCAAGGGCCAGCGCGTGCTGCGCAAGCCGGCCGACGTCGGGGCAGCCTGGCAGGAGATGGGTTCCGTACCGCTGATCTACGAGCAGATGGTGCGCTTCGACTACGAGGTCTCCGCCATCGGCGTACGCGGCCTCGACGGCCGGTTCGCCATGTATCCGCTGAACCGCAACCTGCACCGGGACGGCATCCTGAGGCTCACCCGCGCGCCGTGGAAGGCGGTGACCCTGGAGCGCGAAGCACGCCGCACCCTGCGCAAGGTGATGGAGCATTTCGACTACGTCGGCGTGCTGGCCATCGAGTTCTTCGTGCAGCGCGGCCGGCTGCTGGCCAACGAGATGGCGCCCCGCGTGCACAATTCCGGCCACTGGACCATCGAGGGGGCTGTCACCAGCCAGTTCGAGAACCACCTGCGGGCCATCACCGGCCTGCCGCTGGGCGACACTTCCGCCCGCGGCCACAGCGCCATGCTGAACCTGATCTCGGAAATGCCCGGCCGGGCGACCCTGCTGGCCGAGCCGGGCCTGCACGTGCACGACTACGGCAAGTCGCCGCGGCCCGGCCGCAAGCTCGGGCACGTGACTATTGTCGAATCCACTGCCCGGAGGGCCGACCAGCGCGCCGCGCGCCTGTTGCGGCGGTTCGAATCCCGTAAACTCTGACCCGATGTACATGGAGTCCTTCCAACTGCGGGAACAGCCCTTCCGGCTCAGTCCGGACCCGGACTTCCTGTACCTGTCGAAGGCCCATTCACGCGCCAAGGCGTACATGGAGTCCACCATCTGGTTCACGGATGGTTTTGTGGTCATCACCGGCGAGATCGGCTCGGGCAAGACCACCCTGATCGAGACCTTCCTGCGCGAGCTGGAGAAAGACGTCGTCGTCGCCCAGATCACCCAGACGCAGGTGTCGCCGCTGGAGTTCCTGCAGTCGGTGCTGGTGCAGTTCGGCTTCTCGCCCTTCAAGATGAAGAAGGTCGAGCTGCTGGCCACGCTCAACACCTTCCTCATCGAGCAGTACAGCGCGCGCCGCAAGGTGGTGCTCATCGTCGATGAGGCGCAGAACCTGTCCCTCTCCACGCTCGAGGAGATCCGGCTGCTGTCCGGCATCGAGACCACCAAGGAGAAGGTGCTGCGCATCATCCTGGCCGGGCAGCCCGAGCTCAACGCCAAGCTCGACATGCCCGAGCTGGTGCAGCTCACGCAGCGCGTGCGCCTGCGCTTCCACCTCTCGGCGCTGTCGCCGGAGGACACCCGCGGCTACATCCTGCATCGCCTGGAGGTGGCCGGCTCCGGCGGACGGGAGATCTTCGCCGAAGACACCCATCCGGTCATCTACCGTTATACCGGCGGCGTGCCGCGCCTGATCAACACGCTGTGCGAGACGGCGATGATGGCGGCCTTCTCCGACGACCGGAACGTGGTCACGGTGGCCGACGTGGAGGCAGCCATTGCCGAGCTGCGCTGGAAGGAATTCAGCGAGCGCACGCGTGGCCTGGCCGAGGGGCCGGATGCCACCTCCTCCACCGGCCGCTTCGCCACGCGGCGGGGCCCGGGCCTCTACATCGGCCCCGAGGATGGCAGCCAGACCGGCAACCTCCCGCAGCAGCTCGCGAAGCTGGTGGTGGTGACGGAAGGCCGCACGGTGGGTGAGCTGCCGCTGGCCATGGGCCGCACCATCATCGGCCGCACGCCCGACAACGACCTGCAGATCGACAGCCGCTTCGTGAGCCGGCACCACTGCCAGGTCATCACCAAGGCCGATGCCTGCGTGGTCGAGGACCTCAACAGCACCAACGGCATCATGATCAAGTCGCGGCGCGTGCGCCGCCACAACCTCAATGATGGCGACGTGATCTCCATCGGCAAGCACGACCTGATCTACGTGGACCAGCGCGCCAGCGCTTCAGGCAATCATCCGATCCCCACGCTGCAGGCCGTGGACGACCTGCCCGCCGATGCGGAGGATGATGACGCCGGGCACGGCTCGACGCAGCGGCTCTAGCCGGCCCTGAATGCGGCCACCGCCTCCCGGGCGGCCCGCCGCATCAATCCCTGGTCCGAAGACACGATGAAGGCGCTGACGCCCAGCCCGCGCAGCCAGGCCACGTCCGGCGAATCGGCACGATCCACGTGCGCGCACAGGGCCTTGCCCGCGGCACGTGCCGCGGCGGCGATCTGCTCGGTGGCCTTGACCACCGGTGCCGCCGCGGTGCCATCGCAGCCCAGCGCGCAGGCCAGGTCACCCCGCCCGATGAACACGGCATCCAGTCCCGGCACGGCCATGATGGACGGAAGCACGGCCAGCGCCGCCACGTCCTCCACCATGGCCAGCACCGCGGTGCCGGCATCGCCAGCAGCGATGTGCTCCTGGAAGCCGGCGCGCCCATATCCGCCGGCACGGGAGGAATTGGTGAAGCCGCGCCGGCCACCGCGGTAGCGGGCCTCGGCCACCACGGCCTGCGCGCGCGCGCCGGAATCCACATGCGGCACCAGCACGCCCTGCGCCCCGCAATCCAGCGGGGGCAGGATGTCGCGCGCTTCGGCGCCGGGCACGCGCACCAGCACCGCGAGGTCCGCTGCACGCCCCCCCAGGATCATCGCGTCGACGGTGACGCGGTCGAAGGGCGCATGCTCCTGGTCGACCACCACGAAGTCGAGACCCGCGGCGCCGGCCACTTCCACGACGGGGCTGGCCGGCGTCTTGATGAAGGTGCCCAGCAGCGGCTCGCGCGCCAGCAGGCGCGCGCGGAAGCGCTCATCGACGCGTGCGGTGGCCATGTCGCAACCCTAGCCGAAGTAGAGCCTCAGCGCCGTATCGGTGATGCGGCGGCGCGCGGCCGCCGAGGGCACCCATTGCTCGAACCAGCGCAGCGTGTCGGCGTAGGTGACGCTTTCGTGGCCCACGAAGGGACAGTCGCTGCCCCACAGCAGGCGCTCGGTGCCGGCTTCGGCGAGCAGCCGTCCGGCCGTGGCCTGCGCCAGGTCCATCGCCACCGGATCGGGGTGCCCGGTGCCCTGCGATTCCCAGGTGAGGCGGAAGCCGGCGGAAAGCTTCACCCAGGTGCGTCCGCGCGCGATGGAACGCAGCACGGCCTGGAAACCCTCGCCGTCCAGTCCCTGCGCCACGTCCGGGTGCGCGAAGTGATCCAGCACCACGCGTGCGCCGCTGGCCTCCAGCGCCGGCAGCACCTGCGGCATCAGCCGCCCCTCCAGCGCCACGTGCACGTGCCAGTCGAGGTCGGCCACGCGCCGCAGCAGCAGCTTCCAGTCCTCGGCGGCCAGGTCCGGCAGCTCGCGCCGCCGCGAGAGCTGCAGGCGCACGCCAACCACGCCGTCGGCCTTCATGCGCTCCAGCGTGTAGCGGTCGGTGCGGGGGTCGATGTTGACGGTGCCCCGCAGCCGCCTGTGCCGCCGCAACGCCTCGATCATGTAGTCGTTGTACCTGCCGAAGATGCTGATGCCCGCGATCACGCCGAAATGCACGCCGTGCGCGTCCAGCACCTTCAGGTAGTCCTCGGCGGTGAAGCTGTATTCCGGCCGCATCCAGGCCGAGTCCGCCAGCGGCATGTCCGCCGTGAAGATGTGCGCGTGCGCATCGACCACCGGCGGGTCGGCCGGCATCACGCTCATGCACCACCCTCGGGCATGGGGTATTCGGCGGCATTGAGCACCCAGCCGGACTGCTTCGAGAAGTCCACGCGCGGCGGCGCGAAGATGTCCACCAGCTGGTTGCCGGAAGTTTCGGTGGCGGCCGAGGTGTGGATGGCCGGCGGCGGGATCACCGCGATGGACGGCGCCGGGCAATGCTCATGGTCATCCGCGCGCCAGTGCTGCTGGTTGGCCGTCCACGGCCAGCGGATGTGGTGCACGAAGGCACCCTTGATGGCCAGCGAGCACTGCTCGAAATCCTCGTGGTGGTGCGGCGAGAGTTTCGTGGTATCCCGCGGCGCCGGCTCCCAGGGCAGCATGTTGATCATCATGGTGGTGCAGCGGAAGATGCGGCCGAAGCGGCCGGGTTCCGGCGGCACGTCGAGGCTGTAGTGCCGGATGCGAAAGCCATCCGGCGGCGCCGGCCAGGGCTGGAAAGGCGGGATGTTCGGGTGCGCCTGGGCATAGTCATCCGCGTTCGCGCACAGCGCGGCGAGGTCCGCATTGCGCGTGGAGAACACACGGATGAGCTGCCCGCCCTGCCGCAGCGTGATGCGGCTGTCGCCCGGCGGCAGGATGGCCAGCGTGAAGCCGGGGACCTCCACACGCTGCGACCCCGCCTCAAGCACCGCACCGGCGCCGGTCTCCGGCAGCACCAGCATGAATTCATCCGGCTGGTCCTGCCGCGTGAACCGGGCACCCGCCTGCACTTCCGAATAGGCCACCACCATGTTCTGGCCGCGGCCATACCAGGTGCGCGCCTGCGGCGTGGCCTCGGCGGCGGGCTGCTCGTGGAACTTCACGTAGCCGGCGGCGGCAAATCCACCCGGTGCCGACGGTGCACCACGCGCCTGGGGAGCGAGCCGGGAACGCGGATCGTGGGACTCGTACATCGCTTCGATTCCTGTATCAGAGGCGGACGCGGTCGGCGCCCTTCAGTTTCAGGCGCGTGCGCGCCTCCTCGGGCGTGGCCGGTTCCAGTGCGTGCTCGCGAAGTATGCGGCAGATTTTCGCCACCTGTTCGACGTTGGTGCGCGCCAGCTGCCCGGGTCCGATGTACAGGCTGTCCTCCAGCCCCACCCGCACGTTGCCGCCCAGCAGCGCCGCATGGGTGCACATGGCCATCTGGTGCCGGCCTGCGGCGAGCACCGACCATTCCAGCTCGCGGCCGAACAGGCGCTGGGCGGTGCGCAGCAGGTGCAGCAACTGGTCCAGCTCCGCGCCGATGCCGCCGGGAATGCCCAGCACGAACTGGATGAACAGCGGCGGCTCGTAGCGGCGTTTCTCCAGCGCGATGGCCAGGTTGAAAAGCTGGCCCACGTCGTAGCACTCGAACTCGAAGCGCACGCCATGTCCCTCGCCCAGGCGCTGCATCACCGTGTCGATGTCCTCGAAGGTGTTGCGGAACACGTGCCGGCGCGCGATCTCGCGATAGCCACGCTCCCATTCATGCTGCAGCGATGGCAGTTTCTCCAGCGCCATGAAACCGGCGAAATTCATCGTGCCCAGGTTCAGCGAGGTCATCTCCGGGCTCACCCGCTCCGGCGCCTCCAGCCGCTCCTCCAGGGTCATGCCCGGTCCGCCGCCGGTGGTGATGTTGATGATGGCGTTGCAGCGCGCGCGGATCTGCGGCAGGAACTGCATGAACACCTCCGGGTCCGCCGTGGGGCTGCCGTCTGCCGGGTTGCGCGCATGCAGGTGCAGCACCGCCGCGCCGGCCCCGGCCGCCGCCACGGACTCCTCGATGATCTGCGCCGGCGTCAGCGGCAGGTAGGGAGACTGGCTGGGAGTGTGGATGGAGCCGGTGACGGCGCAGGTGACGATGACGGAACGGGACACGGTGACCTCACGGGCGGCTACAGCTTCGGGTTGGTGGGCGGGATGCCGCCCTGGAACCAGGTCTCGAACCTGCGGTAACTGCAAAGCCAGCGCCCATCGGCCTCGCGCTGCATGCGGTCGGTGATCAGCGAGATGGTGATCGGCGAATGCGTGGGCAGCACCGGCTTGCCGTCGGCGGCATAGAGGATCAGGTACCAGGTGCAGGTGACGCGCGTGTCGCTCTCGAACTGCACGCGGAAGTTGGTGACGGCGTGCACCACGGTACGCGCGCCGCGCTTCTCGCGCCACTCGTAGAAGGCGCGGATCTTCTCCCGGCCCTTGTAGGTTTCCTCCGGGCCGACGAATTCCGCGTCCTCGGTGTAGTACCCGGGCGCGTTGCGGCCCCAGTTGGTGTCCACGTCGTGCCAGTACTCGTGCAGCAGCGCACTGAGTTCCTGGATCACCATCAGCTGTTCGGTCCTGTTCATCCTGCCACTCCATGTTCCGGCACGGGCTCCGCCAGTTCGCGACCCGCGGTCTCCGGCAGCAGCAGCGTGGCGAAGATCGCCAGCGCAATGCCCGAGAGCGCGCCGATCAGCATGCCCGTGCTGATGCCAACAAGATTGCCATCGATCATCCAGGCCACCGGCATGGTGAAGGCCAGGCCGCTCATGGCCCGGCCGAGGTTGTAGGCGAAGGCCTGGCCGGAGCCGCGGATCTCGGTGGGAAACAGTTCGGTGAAGTAGGGCCCGAAGGAGGCATACAGGCCGAACTGGAAGAAGCCATAGACCAGGCCCGCCGGCAGCAGTGTCCAGGCCGAGTTGCCCAGCGGCGCCAGCAGGTAGAAGCTGGCCATCACCACGAACCCGGCGCCGAACAGGCGGAACATGTGGCGACGACCCAGGCTGTCGCTGAGGTAGGCATTCACCTGCGCGCCGAAGAAACCGCCCGCGCTGTTGATCAGGATGTACAGTCCCGCCACCTTCGCCGACAGGCCGCGCTCGGCCTGCAGGAACACGCTCAGGTAGTTGCTGATGGAATAGGCAGCGCCCTGGATGCCGATGGCCAGCAGCGACGTCAGCACGGTGATGCGCAGCGCCTTCGGTGCGAAGATGGCCCAGGGATACACGGCGCGCCGCTCGGCCTGCAGGCGCTGGCGCGTCTTGAGGTAGATCTCCGAGTCATCGTCGGAGCGGCGCACGAAGAACACCAGCAGCGCCGGCAGGATTCCCACCCAGAAGGCCACGCGCCATCCATATTCCAGGGGCAGCGCGCCCACCAGCGGCCCGGCCAGCAATGCCGCGAGGCCCGTGCCGACAGGCGCCGCGCTCTGCACGGGGCCCACCGCCCTGCCGCGGTGGGCAGGAGCGATCATCTCGCCCAGCAGCACCGCGCCCACGGCCCACTCGGCGCCGAAGCCCAGGCCCTGCAGCACGCGCAGCACGAACAGCTGTTCGTACGTCTGTGCAAAGCCGGACAGGAAGGAAAACAGCGAGAACCACAGGATGGTCAGCTGCAGCAGTCGTGCGCGCCCGAACCGGTCGCAAAGCAGGCCGCCGATCCAGCCACCCACGGCCGCCGCGACGAAGTTGGCGGTGTTGATGGACTGCGCTTCGGTGAGTGACATGCCGAACGCCACCATCAGCGTCGGGATCATGAAGGAGAACACCAGGGCGTCCATGGAATCCAGCGCCCACGCGGCGGTGCAGGTCCAGAACACCCTTCGCACCCGCGCATTCGCGGAGTGGTACCAGCCGAAGGGTGAACGGACCGCCATGGCCGGGCTCAGAAGGCGCGCCGGTAGATGTCGCGCGCGTCATCAGGCGTGACGGCGCGCGGATTCTGCACCAGCAGCCGCTGCACCTTCATCGCCGCGTCGACCATGCGCGGCACTGCCGATTCGGGCACGCCGAGCGCGCCGATGCCGGCCGGCAGGCCGCAACGCTTCACCAGTGCATGCACCGCAGCCACGCCGCGCAGTGCCACGTCCATGTCATCGCCGCCGCCCTCCACGCCCAGCGCGCGTGCGATGGCCGCATAACGGGCGGGCATGGCCGGCAGGTTGAACTCCATCACGTGGCCCAGCAGCACGGCATTGGATACGCCATGCGCCACGCCGAAATCGCTGCCCAGCGGATAGGCCAGCGCATGCACCGCCGCCGTGTTCACGGGACCGAGGCACATGCCGCCGCACAGGCTGCCGAATGCCACGTCCGCGCGTGCGCTGAGGTCATCACCCTGCTCCACCGCGCGCACCAGGCTGCGTCCGATGCGGCGTATGCCTTCCAGCGCCCAGCCATCGATCAGCGGATGCGCCTGGCGGTTGGCATAGGCCTCGATGCAATGCGTCAGCGCATCAATGCCCGAGGCCGCGGTGACCTCGCGCGGCGCACCCACGGTGAGCGCGGGATCGACGAAGGCCGCGTCGGGCACCAGGTGCGGACTGATCACGCCCTTCTTCTGGCCGTCCGCGGGATCCTGCACGATGGCGATGGGCGACACCTCGCTGCCCGTGCCCGCGGTTGTCGGCAGGCAGGCCAGTGGCAGCGCACGATGGGAAAGCAGCCCGATGCCGAACACCTCGCTGATGCGCTGGCGTCCGTCGTACAACGCCGCGGCCAGCTTGGCCACGTCGATGGCGCTGCCGCCACCCACCGCCACGATGGCCGCGGCCTGGAGGTCGCGCGCCGCCCCGATGGCGCGCTCGAGGTCGGCAACCTGCGGTTCCCTTGCCACGCCGTCCCACACCTGCACCTTGCGTCCCGGTCCACGCAACGCCGCGGCAAGCGGCTCGCAAAGCGGCACCAGGGGCGGTGAAGTGATGATGAGGATGGCGCCGGGACCGGCAGCAGCAACCCAGTCCGCGCAGGCAGCAAATCCACCCGTTCCAAAGGCAAGCCGGCGAGGCAGGTGCAATGCCAGTGGCCGGCTGAGGTCTCCCTGTATCAGAACATCACCATTGCGCCGGAAAGGGCGGAGCCCTGTGCATCGATTGTACCATCCAGCCGCCCGACTCCCGTCCGGGTAAATGGAAGCGATGCTCACACGATGCGGGCCGCGCTACTTGCGCGAGGCGGAACAGCGGGCGGTCCGCGGCGGAATTTTCGCGCCGCGGCAGCAGCAGCCCGGCAGCGACCGACGGTTCCGGAGCCCGCTTCGCTTATGATGGATTTTCGACAGTACGGGATTCCTCGATGCCAACTGCTGCTGCAGACCACACCACCCTTTCCATCAACCCGGCGACGGGCGAGACGCTGTCGGTGTGGCCGATGGCCGATGCGCGCGGTGTCGAGCACGCCATTGCGCTGGCCGCACGCGCCAGTGCCACCTGGCGCAGGCAGTCCCTGGCAGCGCGTGCCGGGGCTTTGACTGCGATCGCCGCGGAGTTGCGCGCGCGCAAGCCGGACCTTGCCCGACTCATCACGCTGGAGATGGGCAAGCCGCTGTCGGAGTCGACCGCGGAGGTGGAAAAGTCCGCGTGGAACTGCGAATACGTCGCGGAGCATGGCCCGGAGTGGCTTGCCGACCAGCTCGTGCCCACCCAGGCGCGCGCCAGCTACGTGGCGCACCTGCCGCTGGGCGTGGTGTTGTCGGTGCTGCCGTGGAACTTCCCCGTGTGGCAGGTCTTCCGTTGCGCGGCAGCGGCACTGATGGCCGGCAATACGCTGCTGGTCAAGCACGCACCGAATGTGCAGGGCTGCGCCAATGCGGTGGCGGAACTGTTGCTCGCCGCCGGACTTCCAGAGGGCGTGTTCCAGAACCTCAACGCGCCCGTGCCGCTTGTGGCCGGCATCATCGCCGATGCGCGCATCGCCGCCGTCACGCTCACGGGCAGCCCTGCGGCCGGCGCGAAGGTGGCCGCGCAGGCCGGCGCCGCCTGCAAGAAGACGGTGCTCGAGCTCGGCGGCTCCGATGCCTTCATCGTGCTCGCGGATGCGGACCTCGACGCCGCCGTCGCAGCCGGCGTGCGCGCCCGTTTCACCAACTGCGGGCAGGTGTGCCTGGCGGCCAAGCGTTTCATCGTCGAGGCACCTGTCGCCGAAGCCTTCACCTCGAAGTTCGCGGCCGCAGCGGCGGCGCTGCGCATCGGCGATCCGCTGGATGCGGCCACGCAGATGGGCCCGATGGCGCGCGCCGACCTGCGCGAGGGCCTGTCGCGACAGATCAATGCCTCGCTGCAACGCGGCGCACGCCTGCTCACCGGCGGCAGCGGCATGGAGCGCCCCGGCTGGTTCCACCAGCCCACCGTGCTCGCCGACGTGAATGCGCAGATGCCCGTGGTGACCGAGGAAACCTTCGGCCCGGTTGCCGCCATCCAGCAGGCCGGCAGCGCCGCCGAGGCCATCGCCATGGCCAACGACTCCGCTTTCGGCCTCAGTGCCATGCTGTGGAGCCAGGACCTGGCGCGCGCCCGCTCGCTGGCCCGCGAGCTGGAGGCGGGCAGCGTGTTCATCAACAGCGTCACCGCTTCCGATCCGCGCCTGCCGGTTGGCGGAGTGAAGCTCTCCGGCTACGGACGTGAGCTTGGCCGCCCGGGCATGCTGGAACTGTGCAACCTGCAGACGGTGTGGGTGGCCTAGGCCCGCACCGCGCGGCCGGTCACTCCGGCATCGATTCCTTCGGCGCTCGCCCGGAAACCGGATTCACGTAGTGGAATGCCGGCTCGGTGATCTCCGGGAACGCGTACTGCCGCGCGCGGATCCGGCGGTCCGGTGGATAGTCCGAGGACCAGCTCGAGGGGCTGCGGGCCCCGCCCAGGCCCTGCGTGATGCCACCACCCTGCGTGTTGCGCCCGGCCGCTGGCGCGGGCCCGGCAGCACCCGGCGCCGCTGCGGACGCGGCCTGCGCCGGCCGGCGCGAGGGAATCGTGGCGCCTCCGGCACGCCCCCATCCGTTGCGGTACGAGGCATTGAACAGGTGATGCAGGTCCTGGATGCCGAACTTCCACTCCCCGTCCTCGAACACCGCCGTGTTCTCATAGATGCCACCGATCCACGATCCGGAAGAGCCGTCGGCATTGCCGCCGCCCTGGAACAGGCGCAGCCGCGCACTGGCATGCAGGCCATCCCCGGACACATGGATCACCGGCTGGATGAGCTGGTGGATGGTGAAGAAGTCAGGCGACCGCCCGCCATTGGGCCCGCGCAGCTTCAGCGCCGTGCGGATGCGCTCCTGCCCGACGTAGACGCCGGCGCCGGTGAGTTCCTTGGCGCCCCGGGTGACGGAGTAGGTGTCGGCCATCGCATCCCAGTCAGACTCATCGATGTAGTAGCCATAGGAGCTGTTGAGGTTCTCCACTGCATCCACGCCGATCTCGCGCCCGACCTGCCGGTCGAGCTCCTCGATCTGCTGGCGTGAGGGCCGGGCGCTGCCGCCGGCCACCTTGCGCGCGCCGCCGCGCACGGCATCCACGATCACCACCGCCCCGGGAATGGCACGTGCGGCACGCCCGGTCACCGGGTGGGCGAAGTGTGGCGCCACACTCTGCAGCCGCGGATAGCTGGCAAAGGAACCGGGCATGCGGTCCGGCGGCAGTTCCCGGCTCACCTCTGGCGCGGGCTGCGCATCCTGCGCCCATCCCAGGTCGTAATCGGTGCTCACGCGGGGGAAATAACGCACCGCGCTGAGCTTCCACCTGCCCTGCTCCTTCACGAACTGGTTCTCGAACAGGCCCAGTTCCCACTTCGCGAATTCCCCGGTCTGGCCCAGCTGCGCGAGCTGCACGGTACGTGCCGCTGCGCGCAGGCCATCAGGTGACACGCTCACCACGGTGCCGAACAACAGGTGGTCGAACAGTTCGCCGCGCTTCAGCGACGCGGGACCGTGGAAGGTTTCCAGCGCCTTCAGGATGCGCTCGCGTCCCACGTAGGTCCCGCGGCCTGCCAGCTCCAGCGTGCCGCGGGCGGCAAACAGGTCGGCCACGTCATCCCACAGCTTGCGGTCCAGGTAATAACCGAAGGCATGCTGCAGGTTCTGCACCTCGGTTTCGTCCTGCAGGGTGGCCACGCGGGCAGCCGCGGCGGCATGGCGGGCGGCATCGGTTCCCGTCCCGGCGCTGCGCGTGAGCGCGGTGATGGCGGTTTCCGGGATCGTCACGCCCACGTGCGCCGCCTCGAAGTGATACGGGATGTCCCACTTCGCAGGCGCCTTGTGTCCATGGTCCTCGTAGTTGCCCCGATACTGCTCGATGTAGAGGACGCGGCTGATCTTCCACCTGCCATCCTCGAACCGGTACTGGTTCTCGTAGACGCCACCGCGCCATTCAGCCGTCTTTCCGTACTGGCCGAGCAGGGCCAGTTCGTGCCAGGTGCCTTTCGCCGTGCGCCCGTCGGCGCCCAGCGTCACGATGGGCTGCATCACCAGGTGCGTGTTGAGTTGCCCGGGGCCAAGTCCCTCGCCATTGCGGCCGGCCGCGCGCATCAGGTATTCGCGCAGGCCATTCCTGCCCTGCACGCGCTCGCCGCCGAACTGCGCCGTCACGTCCGCGGCCAGCAGGCCTGCCAGGTCGGACCAGCGTCCCTCATCCAGGTAGTGCGCATAGGCATGCTGCAGGCGCTTGACCGCGCGCACAGCTTCGGCGGCCGTGATGCGCGCTTCAAGCCTTGCCAGGTCCACGCCGGCCTGTGCCGCCTGTGCCGCACCGGCTGGCGCCGCGACCAGCAGCCCCAGCAGCATCCACCGGTTCAGACGCATCAATGCGCGCATGGCACCTCCGTGTCCGGCTACAGACCACCCGAAACGACGAGATTACCCCCATTCACGTACGAGGCGGCGCCGGAGGCCAGGAACAGCACGGTTTCCGCCACCTCCTCCGGCGTGCCCGCCCGCTGCATGGGCGAGCGTTTCCCGGCCACCTCGAGCCTGCCCGGCCGGTGCATCTCGGTGATGATGGGACCGGGTGACACCACGTTGACGCGGATGCCCTCGGTGGCCACCTCGCGCGCCAGCCCGTAGGCCAGGCTGTCCATGCCGCCCTTGGAGGCCGCGTACCAGACGAATTCCGACGGCGATCCATAGAACGTGGCGCGCGAGGAGATCAGCACGATCGATCCGCCCTGGCCGCCGAAACGCGTGGACATGCGGCGGATGGCCGCGCGGCAGCCGAGGATGGCGCCACGCAGGTTCACCGCCAGCACCTGGTCGATGGTGGAGGTGGCCGCGTCGGCCAGCGCCGAGTGCGCGCCGGTGATGCCGCTGTTGTACACCATCGCCGCCAGCCGCCCGCGCTTGTCGGCGGCCTCGAAGAGGCCCTCGATGTGCGATTCATGCGCCGTGTCGGCATGCACCGCGAGCGCGGTACCGCCGGCGTCCTCAATGCGCTTCACGACCGCCGCCGCGCGCGCCTCGTTGTTTGCGTAGCTGAGCACCACGTCGTAGCCGTGCTTCGCACCGAGGACGGCCACCGCCTCCCCGATCCCGCGGCTCCCGCCAGTCACCACCAGCACTCCGGACGACATCGATCACCTCCGAGATTCGGCCTAACCTATGACACCCGCGGCAGTGGGACTTGACCAGGATGGCAGACCACACTGCCCCGCCGGGCAAGCTTCGGGCCGCGATTGCCATAGCCTGCCGGACCGCACATCCGATGCCGAGGGAGTATCGCGCCCATGACCACCGCCGGTCCCGACCGCGCGCTGCACAACCAGCCGCCGGACCCGAATCCTCGCACGCCACGCCATCCGGTGCCCGCCGGCGCCTGGGACTGCCACATCCACCTCTTCGGCCCTGCCGCGCAGTTCCCCTTCGAGTCCCACAGCCCCTACACCTCGGACGATGCGTTGCCCGGGGACTACCTGCGCATGCAGGAGAAGCTGGGTTTCGCGCATGCCGTGATCGTCAGCGCCGGCGGTTATGGCCGCGATACGCGGCACCTGGAACATGTGCTGGCGCGTTTCCCGGGCCGCTTCCGCGGCATCATCCTGCCGCCTGCGGACTTCCGCCCCGAACGCATCGCGCCGCTGCATGCGCTGGGCGTGCGGGGCATCCGCATGTTCGCCGGGCCGCCGGGACACGAATGGAGCCACCTGCCGGGCATCGAGCCCCACCTGGCAGAAATGGTCCATGCAGCCGGCTGGCATGTGCAGTACCAGAGCCTGGTGCACGGGCACCTGCTGCAGGTGGCCGAACGACTGCTGGCCATGCCAACCCCCGTGGTGCTCGACCACTTCGGCGCCTTCGATGCCAGCCTCGGGCTCAACCAGCCGGCGTTCAACACCGTGCTGGAGCTGCTGGAGACCGGACGGGTATGGGTGAAGCTGTCCGCGCCCATGCGCAGCACGCGCGGGGAATTCCCCTATGCCGCGATGCGCCCCTTTGCCGAGGCGCTGGTCCGCCACGCACCGCAGCGCCTGCTGTGGGGATCGGACTGGCCGCACGTGCAGCTCAATGACCGGCTGATGCCCAATGACGGCGACCTGGTGGACCTGTTCTGCGAATGGGTGCCGGACGCGCGCACGCGGCGGATGATCCTCAGCGAGAATCCGCTGGCGCTGTACGCATAGCCTCCGGCATCGTGGCGGTCGCTTCACGGGCGGGGCGTGCCACGGTCAGCAGGTGGAAGAGGTACAGCGCACCGGCCGACACCAGCAGCGGCGCGGCCATGGCCCAGAACACCGATTGCGGCGAAAGCCCTGCGCCGAGCATCCAGCCAGCCACCATGGGACTCAGGGTGTTGCCCACGCGGCCGAAGGCCACTGCCGAGCCGATGCCCGTGGAACGGATATCGGTGGGGTAGTAGCGCACCGCCAGCGGATACAGAAGGAAGAACACGCCCGAGACGAATACACCGCAAAGCAACGACAGGGCCATGTGCCAGCGCCTGCCGCCATCCAGCGCCATGCCCAGCGCGATCGTCAGCACCGCCGCGACCAGCACCGCGGTGATCAGCACCTTGTCGTGGTGCCAGCGCCGGCTGAACAGTGGCAGCACCAGTCCGCCCAGGATGGCGCCACCGGAATAAAGCGCCATGGCATCCACGCCCACGGCCGCCGCATGCCCGGCCTCGGTGTAGATCTTGGTCAGCCAGTTGGTGAAGAAGCTCAGCGGCCAACCGATGCCAATGAAGGCCGTCCACAGCAGCGCAGTCCCCCAGGCGCGGCTGGGCGCGAAGAGCTCGAACAGCCGGAAGCCCTTCACGGGCGGGTCCGCCTCGTGCACGGCGGTGCCAGGCGCGACGCCCAGGCCGCGCAGCACCGCGGCCAGGCGCCGGCCGCCAGGCTCCTTCAGGCCCAGGTAGCGTGGCGACTCCGGCAGCAGCGAAGCCAGCAGCGTCACGGCGGCGCAGGCCAGGGCGGCGAACAGCAGCAGCAGCTGCCAGCGCATGGCGGCCACGGAGGGAAACTTCATCACCAGGGCAGCCAGCAACGCACCCACCGCCTGGCCGAGGATGACCAGCGCCACGACGCTGGGTCGCGTGCGCGCCGGCAGGAATTCCGACACCAGTGACACTGCAGCGGGGATCACGCCACCGAATGCGATGCCGGCCGCAAGGCGGCACAGCAGCAGTTGCGGATAGCTGTTCACCAGTGCCGTGGCCAGCGTCGCCGCCGTCATCAGCGTCATGGTCGCCAGCAGCGACCCGCGCCGGCCGATGCGGTCGGCCAGCCAGCCTGCGCCCAGGCCGCCGAATATCAGTCCGAAGGCACTGGCACCGAACATCAGCCCCAGTGCCACGGAACCCAGTTCCCAGGAGACAGTGATCGAGGGCGCCAGCAGCGGGATCAGCTGCAGGTCGATGCCCTCGACCAGCGTGACCATGGCGCATAGCGCGATGACACGCACCTGGATCGGGTGGATGCGGCCACGGTCGATGAGGTCCTGCAGCGATTCGCGGACTGGGCTGGGCATCATCGTGCGGGACCCGTGGCTGCAGGTTGAAGGTGGCAGGATAGTAGAACTGCCATCGGGATGCGTCACGCGCGAAGCGATAGACTCGCGTCATGGACCTGTTGTTCGACACGCACGCGCACCTGATTTCCGACGACTGGGACACCTATCCGCCGCGGCCCCTGGCCCCGGGACTGCCAGTGCCGGCGCGCACCAGCTACACGGTCACCGCCGAATCACTCATCCAGATGATGGATGCGCACGGCGTCGCCACGTCCTGCGTGGTGCAGCGGGGGCATCTCTACGGGCACGACAACAGCTACATCATCGAGGCGGCGCGGCGCTTTCCCGGTCGCCTGCTGCCGGTGGTGATCCTCGATACACAGGACCCATCCACCCCGCAGGCACTGTCCGAGCTCGCCGCGCAGCGCCTCGTCAGCGGCCTGCGCCTGGCCAACACGCGCCCGTCACGGCTGGATACGGACTGGATGGCCTCTTCCGCGACCCTTGCGGCATGGAAGGCCTGCGAGTCACTGCAGCTGCCGGTGTCCATCATCTTCTTCCAGAACCAGCTTTCCTGGACCCTGCCCTTGCTGCGCGACATCGCGCGTGCACATCCGGGCCTGCCCGTGCTCATCGACCACCTCGGCATTCCCTGGGGCGCCTCGCTGCCGGAGCTGGCCTGGGCACGCGAGGCCGGCATCGGCACTGCGATGCCGCCGCCGCCCGACTACGGCATCGACAGCACGATCGGCCTGCTGGCCGACACGCCCAACATCCATTTCAAGTTCACCGAGATCAACGTGGAGCGCATGCAGGAAGGCGGTGTCGACCCGGCCGACGTGGTGCGGCGCATGGCCGACCGCTTCGGTGCCGGGCGACTCTGCTGGGGATCGGACGTGGGGCAGAGCCTGTCCTGGCCTTACGCCGGCAAGATCGCCCACGCGCATGCGGCAGCCCGCCTGCTCAATGCCACGGAACGCAGCCAGTTCCTGCACGGCACCGCAGAACGCATCTACGGGGCAAAGCTGGCCGGTCAGCGTGCAGGGCCGCGCCCGCCCGGCACGAACACGGCCCTGGCGGTGTCGTAGAAGAAGGCCGACCGTTCCCTCGCCGACAGCCCCGACGCCGCGGCAATCATGTTCTTCGTGTACTGCACGTCGTCGACCTCGACGTTGCCATAGTCCGAGCCCCACATCAGGTGGTCGGCACCGAAGGTCTGCACCATGTGCTCCACGAAGGGCTTCAGCGCCACCATGGGCTTGCCGGCGTTCTTCGCGTTGGCTTCCATTTCCGACACGAGGAAATTGGTGAGCTTGTAGTACACGTTGCGGTGTTTCGCCAGCGCGTAATGCCCGGGCGTGAGGCCGAAGGTTTCCGGCAGCACCTCCGGTCGCGGGAAGCCGACGTGGTCCATGGCGATCTTCACGTTCGGGTACTTGTCGGCGAACCTCGCCACCTGGGTGAGCACCCTGTCGTCGCCCCCCAGCGGCATCAGCACCACCGACAGGCCGAGGTCATTGCACACCTTCCATGAGGGCTCGGACTGCGGCGACAGCCAGGCCGGCGGTGCATCACCGCGTGCCGATCCCGTCCAGCGGATGGCCGTCAGCCGCTCCTCCCGCGCCCACTTCACCAGCGTTTCCGGTGTCTTCGCATCGGTGGGACCGAGGATGACCACGGGCGTGGCGCGCCCTGGGTGGGCACGGCACACATCCAGCAGGTAGCTGTTGTCGGTGCCGTAGGTGCTGTTGTATTGCACGCCGGTGCCTTGCTCCACGCCGATGGAATCCCAGAAACGGAATACCGTGGCCGCATCCATGGGATTGGCCCTGGCCTTGGCGACCATGCGCTCCTTGCCGTAGCGGGACCCGGAACCGTCGAAGAAATACTTGTCCGGTTCATAGGTGTAGAAATGCGCGTGGGTGTCGAACAGCTTCACGCCCAGCGGAGTGGCCGGTGCGGCGGCCTGGCCCTGTCGGGACAGCGAGCCTGCAGTCGCCGCGGCGATGGAAAGGGCGACAAACGAGCGGCGATTGATCATGGACGCTCCTCCGCGGGTGCGCGGTCAATGCATGGCGGAATGCAACGCTCGAAGATGTTAACCCCTCGGGATTGACATGCCAGGTCCGCCCGGCTTGCGCCCTCGACACTTGCACCATGCGGTGCCGCGACTTGACCGGGACGGATCAGGACAGGACCGGGATGGCCGGCCGCCGGCACTCCCGGGCCGCCGCGGAGGTCTGCGTTATGATGGCCGCGACCTGTTCCAGCCCTTCCGAGGCACCCGGCAAACGCATGAGCACCGATGCGCCCACCAACGAAACGACAGCCACCCAACGGGTGATCCGCCGTTCGCAGGGCATCGTCGACGAGGTGTTCGAGGTGATCCGCAGCGACATCATGTCCCTGCGCATCCCGCCGGACACGCGCATTTCCATCGACGAGCTGGCACGCAAGCTGGGCGTGTCGCAGACACCGATCCGCGAGGCATTGAGCCGGCTCGAGGCCACCGGGCTGGTCACCAAGCGCCACCTCTTCGGCTACTGCTGCGCGCCGCAGCTGAATCGCCGCCAGCTCGACGAGCTCTACGAGATGCGCCTGCTGCTGGAACCGTTCGCCGCCCGCTGTGCCGCCGAACGCATGAGCGATGCGCAGCTCGCCAGCGTGCGGCGACTGGCCACAGCGATGGAGCCCGGCGAATCCCGACGCTCCTACGACCGCTTTGCCGTCCAGGATTCCGAGCTGCACGACCTCATCGCCACTGGCAGCGGCAACCTGCTGGTGCGCGAGGCGCTCGCCCGCCTCAACACCCACCTGCACATCTTCCGCCTGCGCTTCCACAGCGAGGTGACGCGCGAGGCCAGCACCGAGCATGCGCACCTGGTCGAAGCGCTCTGCGCCCGCGACCGGGCCGGTGCAGAGGCGGCGATGCGGGCTCACATCGAGAAGTCCTACCAGCGCCTGCAGGCCTGGGCGGCAGACGGCTGAAACGGCCCTCGCGCCCTGAATTGACAAGGCCCGGCCGTCATCCTATAGGATATAGGAAATACGAAGCGGGGGAGCAATGGAGGCCAGCAACACCGGGCCCGCAGGCCCGGGCCGCAACCGGCTCGCAGCCTGGAGCGCGCAGTTCTGCGCGCAATTCGACCGCAGCGAACTGTTCGCGACGGACCTCGGGGGCTTCGATGCCAGCATGCAGGTGGGCTCCCTGGGAATGCTGCGGTTCGCGCGCGTTGCGTGCATGGGCACGGCGGTGGATCGCATGCCCGCAGCCGATGCCCGCGAGTCCGGCAGTGGCTACACGCTCATCGTGCAACTGGAAGGCCGCGGCAATCTGTCACAGTATGGGCAGTGTTGCGAACTTGCCCCGGGTGACCTCGTACTGTGCGACAACTGCGCTCCCCACAAGCACCGCATGGAAAGCGGATCAACGGTGCTGCTGGTGCGTGTGCCCGCCAAGGCACTGCGCCAGCACCTGCCCTCCCCCGAACAGTTCTGCGGCCGCCGCCTGCCGGCGGGCACCGGCATGACCGACGTGGCCGCCTCGCTGGTGCGCAATTTCTGCGCGCAGGCGCAGGCGGAACTGCCGCTGGCCGCGCAGGAGTGCCTGTCGCGCCAGGCGCTGGAAACCGTGGCGCTGGCGTATTCCATGGCGTTCCGCCAGCTGGCGTCCACCACATCGGCTTCCGGCAGCCGCTATGCGCGTGCGCGGCTGTTCATCGAGCAGCACCTGGGAGATCCGGAACTCGGCCCCCACAGCATTGCCACCGCGCTGAACGTCTCGGCGCGCTACCTGCGCATGATCTTCGCGCGCGAGGGCGAGTGCATCTCCTCCTACGTGCTGCGGCGGCGGCTGGAGGAGACCGCCCGCCAGCTCGCCGATCCGCGCTGGCGTGGCCGCTCCATCTGCGAGATCGCCTTCAACTGGGGCTTCAACAGCGCGCCGCATTTCAGCCGCAGCTTCCGCGAGCAGTACGGCATGCCACCGCGCGAGTACCGCGCCAGGCAGGTCGCCGCTGATGGACATGCCAGGCCCGATCCTCTGGCAGCCGCCGTCTGACCGCCTCGCCCGCTGCAACCTGACCGCCTTCGCGCGCTTCGCGCACGAGCGGGCCGGCGCGCCGGCAACCGTGCCGAACGCGGATGGCTGGCGCCAGATGCACGGCTGGTCGTTGCAGCAACGCGGCGCGTTCTGGTCCGCGGTGTGGGAATTCGCGGGCGTCATCGGCGACCGTGGCAATGCCACGCTGGAACAGGGCGAACGCATGCCCGGCGCGCGCTGGTTCTCCGACAGCCGCCTGAATTACGCCGAGAACCTGCTCGCCGGCCCGGCCGACGCCGTTGCGCTGGTGGCGCGGGACGAGACGGGTGGCCGCGAGGAATACACCCGCGGCCGGCTGCGCCAGTGCGTGCTGTCCGTGGCCACGGGTTTTGCCGCCGCCGGCATCGGCGAGGGCGACGTGGTGGCGGGCTTCGTCACCAATTCACCCGAGGCCGTGATCGCCATGCTGGCCGCTGCGCACCTGGGGGCAGTGTGGACTTCAGTCTCGCCGGAGTTCGGTGCCGCTGCCTGCGTGGAGCGTTTCGGCCAGACCGGCGCGAAGCTGCTGGTGGCCACCAGCAGCTATTTCTATGCCGGCAAGCGCCATGACTGCGCACAGAAGATCGCGCAACTTGCGAAGGAACTGCCGGACCTGGCGGCCGTGTTCCTGGTCGATGCCACGCCCGACGCGCTGGCGCAACTGCCGCAGGCCCGGCGCTGGGAAGAACTGCTGGCGCTGGACCCCGGCAAGGCGCCGCCCGCCCGGCGCGTGGCATTCGATGCACCGCTGTTCATCCTGTACTCCTCGGGCACCACCGGCAAGCCCAAGTCCATCGTGCACGGCGTGGGCGGCACCCTGCTGCAGCATCGCAAGGAACACCTGCTGCACACCGACATCCGTCCCGGCGACCGGGTGTTCTACTTCACCACCTGCGGCTGGATGATGTGGAACTGGCTGGTGTCGGCACTGGCCTGCAACGCCGCCATCGTGCTCTACGACGGCTCACCCGTGCATCCGGACACCGACGTGCTCTGGCGCATGGCCGCCGAGGAAGGCATCCAGGTGTTCGGCACCAGCCCGCGTTACCTGGCAACGCTGGAAAAGTCGGGCAGCCGGCCCCGGGAAGGGCAGGCGCTACCCGGGCTCCGCACCATCCTTTCCACCGGCTCGCCACTGGCGGCCAGCCAGTTCGACTACGTGTACGACGCCATCGCGCCGGACGTGCACCTGGCCTCCATCTCCGGCGGCACCGACATCATCTCCTGCTTCTGCCTGGGCGTGCCCTGGCTGCCCGTGCGTCGCGGCGAGATCCAGGGCCCGGGACTGGGCATGGGCACGGACGTGGTGGATGAAAACGGCAGGCCGGTGGTCGAGCAGCGCGGCGAGCTGGTGTGCACCAAGGCGTTTCCGTCGATGCCGCTGGGATTCCTCGGCGATGCCGACGGGTCGCGCTACCGCAAGGCCTACTTCGACCGCTTCCCCGACACCTGGCACCACGGCGACTACGCGCTGCGCACCACCGCCGGCGGATTCGTGATCCTCGGACGCTCCGATGCCGTGCTGAACCCGGGCGGCGTGCGCATCGGCACGGCCGAGATCTATCGCCAGGTGGAGCGGCTGCCGGAGATCCTGGAGTCGCTGGCCATCGGGCAGCGCGTGGCCGACGACGAGCGGGTGATCCTGTTCGTGCGCCCGCGCGAGGGCGTGGCGCTCGATGACGCATTGCGCGACCGCATCCGGCGCACCATCCGCGAGCACGCCTCGCCGCGCCACGTGCCGGCGCGCATCATCGCCGTGCCGGACTTGCCGCGCACGCTGAGCGGCAAGCTGGTGGAGCTGGCGGTGCGCGACGTGGTGCACGGCATGCCGGTATCCAACCGCGAGGCGCTGGCCAATCCGGAATCGCTGGAGATCTTCCGCGACCACCCGGAACTGCGCGACTGATCAGTTCGTGCCGCCCACCGTCATCGCATCGATGCGCACGGTGGGCTGGCCCACGCCCACGGGCACGCTCTGGCCTTCCTTGCCGCAGGTGCCCACGCCCTCGTCGAGCTTCAGGTCGTTGCCCACCATCGACACGCGCGTGAGCACGTCCGGGCCGTTGCCGATCAGCGTGGCGCCCTTGATGGGGCGCGTGATGCGGCCGTTCTCGATCAGGTAGGCCTCGCTGGCGGAGAACACGAACTTGCCGGAGGTGATGTCCACCTGCCCGCCGCCGAAGTTCACCGCATAGATGCCCTTGTCCACCGAGGCGATGATCTCGCCCGGGTCATGCGGGCCGGGCCGCATGTAGGTGTTGGTCATGCGCGGCAGCGTCATGTGCGCGAAGGATTCGCGGCGGCCGTTGCCGGTGGACTTCGTGCCCATCAGGCGCGCGTTGTGCGCATCCTGCAGGTAGCCCTTGAGCACGCCGTTCTCGATCAGCGTGGTGCACTGGGTGGGCGTGCCTTCGTCGTCGATGTTCAGCGAGCCGCGGCGTGCCGACAGCGTGCCGTCGTCCACCACCGTGCAGTGCTCGCTGGCCACGCGCTCGCCGATGCGGTTGCTGAAGGCCGAGGTGCCCTTGCGGTTGAAGTCGCCTTCCAGCCCGTGGCCGATCGCCTCGTGCAGCAGGATGCCGGGCCAGCCCGGCGCCAGCACCACGGGCATCTGCCCGGCGGGCGCGGGCACGGCCTCCAGGTTCACCAGCGCCTGGCGCACGGCCTCGCGCGCCAGCTTCAGCGGCTTTTCGTCGGCCACCAGCTCGGCCAGCGTGTAGCGGCCGCCGGCGCCGGCATAGCCCTGCTCGCGGCGCCCGTCCTGCTCGACGATCACGGAAACATTGAAGCGCACCAGCGGCCGCACGTCCGCGGCGAGCTGGCCGTCGCTGCCGGCCACCAGCACCACCTCATGCACGGCATTGCAGCTGGCCATCACCTGCTTCACGCGCGGATCCATGGCGCGCGTCTGGCGGTCCACGCGCATCAGCCACTCGATCTTCAGCGCGTCATCCATGCTGGTGAGCGGGTCATCCGGCCGGTAGAGCAACGGCGAGGTGTCGATGCGCCGCCAGGCCTGCACGCCCTTGCCGGGGCTTTGTCTTGCGATGGCCCGCGCGGCACGCGAAGCCTCTTGCAGTGCATCAGGCTGGATCTCGTCCGAATAGGCGAAGCCGGTCTTCTCGCCGCTGATGGCGCGCACGCCCACGCCTTCCTCGATGCTGGCGCTGCCCTCCTTCACGATGCCGTCTTCCAGCGCCCAGGACTCCTCGCGCGATACCTGGAAATACAGGTCCGCGGCATCGATGGCATGGTCCATCACCAGGCCCAGCGTGCGGTCGAGCCAGCGCTCGTCGAGGCCGCCGGGAGTGAGGATGGCCCGGCGCGCCAGGGCCAGATTGTCGGAAGAGGCGGTCATCGGGAGTTCCTTACTGGATGATGCGGCCGAGGACGCGGTGTTCAAGGGCCGGGAATTCGCGGCGGACACGCGCCTGGCGGGCGAGGTCGACGTCGCCCGCCGCAACGCCCTCGCCCTCCGGGAGCACATCGACGATGCCGCCCCAGCAGTCCACCACCATGCTGTGGCCAAAGGTGGCGCGGCCGTTGGGATGCTGGCCCACCTGGGCCGAAACCACAAGGTGGCACAGGTTCTCCACCGCGCGGGCCCGCACCAGAAGGTCCCAATGGGCCTGCCCGGTGGGCACGGTGAAGGCGGCCGAGACCACGAAATAATCCGCCCCCTGCCCGCTCATGCGGCGGAACAGCTCCGGGAAGCGCAGGTCGTAGCACACCGCCACGCCGATGCGGCCGGCCGGCGTGTCGAAAACGCCGATGCTGCGACCCGGTGCCATGCCGGCGGACTCCCGGTGCGACTCCTCGGCATCGGGCACGTTCACGTCGAACAGGTGGATCTTGTCGTAGCGGCCGATGCGCTGCCCGTCCGGCCCGTAGACCAGGCTGGCAGGCGCCACGCGCTCCTCGCCCGGGATCTTCAGCGGCATGGTGCCGCCCACCACGGTGAGCCCGAGCTCCCGCGCCGCAGCAGACAGCATGGACTGGATGGGTCCCTCGCCGTCGGGTTCCGCGATCCCGCGCTTGTCGCGTTCGCGGCGTGCCATCAGCGCGAAGTTCTCCGGCAGCACCGCCAGCTTTGCACCGCGGCTGGCCGCCACTTCCAGCAATTCCCGCGCACGCTGCAGGTTGCCGGCCACTTCCAGGCCGGAAGTCATCTGCACCGCCGCCACCTTCACTGCATCGATTCCCATCACGCCACCTGCAATTGACCGGCGCCCCTCAGGCCAGCACCACGTCGTACTGGTCTATGGCATACAGCGGTTCGGCCTGCAGGCGGATGGGGCGTCCCACCTGCGTCTCCAGTTCCGCCAGTCCCGCCGACTCCTCGTCCTGCAGCCAGTCCACCACGTCCTGGTGCGCCAGCACCACCAGCTCGTCGCTCTGGAACTGGCGGCTCTGGCGCATCAGCTCGCGGAAGATCTCGTGGCTGACTGTCTCGGGCGTGCGCACGTAGCCGCGCCCGTGGCATTGCGGGCAGTCCGAGCACAGGAGGTGCTCCAGGCTCTCGCGCGTGCGCTTGCGCGTCATCTCCACCAGCCCCAGCGGCGACACGCTGGCGATGTGCGTCTGCGCGCGGTCGGCCGCCAGCGCCTTCTGCAACGCATCGAGCAGCGCCTGCCTGTGGTCGGGATCCTGCATGTCGATGAAGTCGAGCACGATGATGCCGCCGAGGTTGCGCACCCTGAGCTGCCGCGCGATGGTGACTGCGGCCTCCAGGTTGGTGCGGAAGATGGTCTCCTCCAGGTTGCGGTGCCCCACGTAGCCGCCGGTGTTCACGTCCACCGTGGTCATGGCCTCGGTCTGCTCGATCACGATGTAGCCGCCGGACTTCAGCGGCACGCGTGAGTCCAGCGCGCGGCTGATCTCCTCCTCCACGCCGTGCAGGTCGAAGATGGGGCGCGGTGCCTGGTGCAGCTCGATGCGGTCGGCGAAGTCCGGCATGAAGGCGCGCGCGAAGGAGCGCATCTTCTCGAACTCCTGCGGCGAGTCCACCAGCACGCGGCGCACCTCCTCGCGCAGCTCGTCGCGCAGCACGCGCGTGGTCAGCGGCAGGTCCTCGTGCACCAGGTTCCCTGCCGGCGTGGTGAGCGCCCGCTCGCGCACATGCGCCCACAGGCGCTGCAGGAACAGCATGTCGGCATGCAGCGCCGGCAGTTCGGCACCCATCGCCGCCGTGCGCACGATGTAGCCGCCCTTGCCATGCTCGGCTGCCAGGCCCGACACCATCTCCCGCAGCCGGTCGCGTTCGGCCTCGGACTCGATGCGCGAGGAAACGCCCACGCGCGTGCCGCGCGGCATGTAGACCAGGTAGCGCGAAGGCAGCGACACATGCGTGGAAAGCCGCGCGCCCTTGGTGCCCAGCGGATCCTTCACCACCTGCACCAGCAGCTCATCGCCCTCGCGCACCAGCGTGCGGATGTCCGCCTCGACGGGGCGCGCATCATCGTGCGCGTCATTGCCCGGATCCGGCGGCGGCGCCAGGATGTCGGCCACGTGCAGGAAGGCCGTGCGCGCCAGGCCGATCTCGAGGAAGGCCGCCTGCATCCCCGGCAGCACGCGCGACACGCGGCCCTTGTAGAGGTTGCTCACCAGCCCGCGCCGGCTGGCGCGTTCGATGAACACTTCCTGCAGGGCACCGTTGTCCAGCAATGCGGCGCGGGTCTCGCGCGGGGCGACGTTGACCAGGATCTCGATGCTCATCGGGTCCCTCCGGCGGACTGCACAGCCTGCAGCAGGCATGCGGTTTCGTACAGGGGCAGCCCCATCACCCCCGAATAACTGCCGGCAATATGTTCGATGAACACCGCGCCGAGGCCCTGGATGGCATAGGCCCCGGCCTTGCCCTCAGGCTCCCCTGTATCCCAGTACGCCGCGGCCTCGGTGACGCTGATCGCGCGCATGCGCACAAGGCTTTCGGATACGGCCTCGAGAACCGGGGCCCCGCCGGGTGGTGCCAACGCCACGGCCGTGAGCACCCGGTGCCCGCGCCCGCCCAGTTGCGTGAGCATGCGGATGGCGTCCTCGCGTCCGGCGGGCTTGCCGAACACCTGGCCATCGGCCGTCACCACGGTGTCGGCCCCGAGCACGGCGCGGCGGCCACCGTCGCGTCGTCGTCCCTCCAGCGCCTTCATGCGGGCCAGGCGCTGCGCCAGCGCTTCGGGCGCCTCGCCGGCCAGCCCGGTTTCGTCCACGTCCGCCGGCAGCACATCGTGTGCGATGCCCAGCTGGTCCAGCAGCTCACGCCGCCGCGGCGAAGCGGAGGCGAGCACGATGCGCGGGAAGGCGAATGGACCCAATCTTTTCACTCCCGGTGGTAGGGATGGCCGTCAAGCAGCGTCACGGCGCGGTAGACCTGCTCGGCGAACACCACGCGCACCAGCGCATGCGGCAGCGTCAGCGCCGACAGCGACCAACGCTCCTGCGCGCGTGCCAGCACTTCGGGCGCGAAGCCGTCGGCCCCGCCGACCAGGAAGGCCAGGTCATTGCCGGCCTGCATGCGCTGGGCCAGCCAGCGCGACAACTCGATGCTGGTGCGCTGCCTGCCGTGTTCGTCCAGCGCCACCACGTGGTCCTGCGCACGCAGCGCACCCAGGATGGCCTTGCCCTCTTCGGCCATGGCGCGCGCGGTATCGCCGCTGCCACGGCGGCCGGCGGGAATCTCCACAAGTTCCACGGGAAGGCGCGGCTTCAGCCGCCGTGTGTAGTCGTTGTAGCCGTCGCTGATCCACGCGGGCATGCGCTGCCCCACGGCGATCAAACGGATGCGCACGGATCAGCCCCGCGGGCGTGCGTTTTTCACCGCGCGCTTGCCGCGTGCCGGTGCCGTCTTGCGTGCGGGCGCGGCGCGCGAGGGCCGGGCCTTGCCCTTTGCCGGGGTGGACTTCCTCGCCGGCGTCGCCTGCTTCCTGCCGGCCTTCGGCCGGGTTTTTGCGCGCGGCCTGGCCGCCGGTGCGGTTTCCCACAGCTCTTCAAGCCCGTAGAACTCCCGCACCCGGGGCAGCATCACGTGCACCAGCACGTCGTTGAGGTCGACCAGCACCCACTCGCCATCGCGCTGGCCTTCCACCCCCATGGGGCGGAAGCCGGCTGCCTTGGCGCGTTCGACCACGCGGTCGGCGATGGACTTCACATGGCGGTCGGAGTTGCCCGAGGCCAGCACCATGCAGTCGGACACGTCGGTGACATGGCGCACGTCCAGCACCTTGACGTTGGTGGCCTTCATGTCGGCGAGGGCGGCGGTGACGGTCTTCACCAGCGCGGCGCGCGCGGGCGGACGGGAGAGCTTACGGGCTGCCATGTGCCTCAAGCATACCACCCCCTTTCCTTGAGCAGCCTGCAGACGCTGTCGGGAACCAGGTAGCGGGGATCGCGGCCGCGGGCAATCAATGCCCGCAGTTCGGTGGAGGAGATTTCAAGTTGCGTCACGGCATGCACGAACACGCGCCCGGCGGTGGCCTCGTGCAGGTCGCGCACGGAGCCGGTGCCCCGGTCCACCATCACCTCGCCCAGCGGACCCTGGGTGGGCGCCTTCCAGCCCGGCCGGTGGGCCACCACCACGTGGGCCAGCTCGAGGATCTCGCGCCAGCGATGCCAGTTGGGCAGGCCCAGGAAGGCATCCATGCCCAGCAGCAGGCAGATGGAGCGCTGCGGGAACTCCGCACGCAGTTCGGAAAGCGTGTCGACGCTGTAGGAAAGCCCGCTGCGGCGCGTCTCGCGGTCATCCACCGTGAAGGCCGGCTCGTCGGCCACGGCAGCGCGCACCAGCGCCAGGCGCATTTCCGCGCTGGCCTGGGTGGCCTCGCGATGCGGTGGATTGCCGGTGGGCAGGAAGCACACTTCCTCCAGTCGCAGGGCCTCGCGCAATTCGAAGGCCGTGCGCAGGTGGCCATGATGCACCGGGTCGAAGGTGCCCCCGAAGATGCCGAGCGGGCCATTGCCCTGGGCGCGCGAGGCACTCATGCCGCCAGCGTACCCGCATGGAGCACCGGCCGGCCGCTGGCGAACTCCGCCACCACCATGGCCAGTGCATCCCAGGCATTGCCGTGGCGACGGCCCTTGGCGATGAGATCCACCTGCGCCATCTGCAGGTCCAGGCGCGCGAAGAACGCCCGCCCCAGCGGACGCAGCCGTGCCGCGGCCTGCGGCACCAGCTGCTTGTGGCGCGAGAAGACCGGCACGGAGGCGCCGGGCACCAGGGTGATCCACAACATGCGCAGCTCCTGCCACACCGACCACAACACCAGCGGGGTCTCGACGCCTTCGGCGCGCAGCCCGGACAGCACGCGCAGCGCCCGCGGGGCATCCCCCTGCAATACGGCCTCGCCCAGCTGCGCCACGTCGAAGCGGCTGCTCTGCGCGCCGGAGGCCAGCACCTCGGCCGCGCCTGCACGGCGCACGCCATTGAGCGCCAGCTTGCGCAGTTCCTGCACTGCGGCCAGCAGGTTGCCCTCGGTCTGCTGCGCGAGCAGGGCGAGGGCCTCGTCATCCAGTTCCACGCCTTCTGACGCGGCGCGCTGCCGCAGCCAGCCCGGGTACTGCGCCACCGCCGGCACGGCGGCATCCACCCACACGCCGGCGTTGTCGAGTGCCTGCACCCAGGAGGTCTTGCGGGTGTTCCAGTCCAGCTCGCCGGTGGTCACCAGCAGGATCAGGTCGGGACCGGCCGTGCGCACCAGCTCCTGCAGGGCCTTGCCCCCCTCGGTGCCGGGCTTGGCGGAGGGAATGCGGATCTCCACCACGCGGCGGGCCGCGAACAGCGACAGGGCCTGGCAGCTGGCAAAGATGTCGTCCCAGGGACCGCCATTGGCGCGCTCGATGAAGAACACCTCGCGCTCGGTGAAACCCGCGGCACGCGCGGCCGCACGGATGGCGTCGCCCGCCTCCCCCTGCGTCAGGGGCTCGGCGCCGGAGAGCAGATAGACTGGGGCAAGCCCCCGCTTGAGCGCGGCGGACAGCTTTTCCGGTGTGGTTCTCAAGGCCGCTATTATAGGCCCAAGTCAGCGCCCCCACGGAGGCCCGGGCATGCCTACGCTCTTCGAACGCATCGTCGCCCGCGAGATTCCTGCGGACATCGTCTACCAGGATCACGAGGTCACGGCCTTCCGCGACATCCATCCGCGCGCGCCCGTGCACATCCTCATCGTGCCCAACAAGCCCATCCCCACGGCCAACGACATTGCCGACGAGGACGCCCCGCTGATCGGCAAGCTGTTCCTGGTGGCGCGCGACCTGGCGAAGCAGCAGGGCATTGCCGAAGACGGCTACCGGCTGCTGGTGAACTGCAACCGGCATGGCGGGCAGGAGGTCTACCACCTGCACCTGCACCTGATCGGCGGCGCGCCCCTCGGCCCCATGACCGGGGCCCGCTAGATGGCCACCGCGCGGGCCAGGAAGAGCGCCGCCAGGACCGCCCCGGCCGACGGACTCTACCCGCCGCTGCGCGCGCTGCGCACCGGGCGCCTGAAGGTCTCGAAGCTGCACGAAATCCATTACGAGGAGAGCGGCAACCCGAAGGGCAAGCCGGTGGTGTTCCTGCACGGTGGCCCCGGCGGCGGCACCAACCCGCAGATGCGCCGGTTCTTCGATCCGAAGCGCTACCGCATCGTGATGTTCGACCAGCGCGGCTGCGGCCGCAGCACGCCCCATGCCTCGCTGGAGGAAAACACCACCTGGGACCTCGTCGCCGACGCCGAGAAGCTGCGCGAGCTGCTGGGCATCGAGCGCTGGCAGGTATTCGGCGGCAGCTGGGGTTCCACGCTGGCGCTGGCCTATGCGCAGAAGCATCCCGGGCGCGTCACCGAGCTCGTGTTGCGCGGCATCTTCCTGCTGCGCCGCTCGGAGCTGGAATGGTTCTACCAGAGCAGCGAAGGCGCGGCTGCACTGTTTCCGGACCTGTGGGAGCACTACCTCGCCCCCATTCCGGAGGAAGAGCGCTACGACCTGATGCGCGCCTACTACCGGCGCCTCACCAGCACCGACGCCAGGGAACGCAACGCCGCCGCGCGTGCCTGGTCCGTGTGGGAAGGGGCCACCAGCCACCTGCGCAGCGATCCTTCCTATGTGGCCAAGATGCGCGAGACCGACTATGCGGCGGCATTCGCGCGCATCGAGTGCCACTATTTCGTGAATGGCGGCTTCCTGGAATGCGACGACCAGCTGCTGCGCGACGTGCCGAAGATCCGGCACATCCCGGCGGTGATCGTGCAGGGGCGTTATGACGTGGTGTGTCCCATGCGCAGCGCCTGGCACCTGCACCGGGCCTGGCCCGGGTCCGAATTGGTGATCGTGCCGGATGCGGGACATTCGGCCTTCGAGCCCGGCATAGCCCGGGCCCTGCGCCGCGCCACCGACAAGTTCGCAAGGCGTCGCTAACATGGACGCGCGCGCAGGGTTGCTGGCCGCAATGCTGTGCGCATCGCTCCCCGCGCTGGCGGCACAGCCGCCGCCGCCGCCGGGCTTCACGGCGGAACAGGCCGAAGCCGGGCGCGCGGCCTATGCACGCCACTGCGCGGCCTGCCACGGCACCGCCATGGAAGGCGGCGTTGCCGGCCCTGCATTGCAGGGCAATGCCTTCACGCAGAAGTGGGGCAACCGCTGGCAGCAGCTGTTCGACCACACCCGCCGCACCATGCCGGTGACACAGCCGGGTGGCCTGCAGGGGGCGGAATACGAAGCACTCGCTGCGCTGATGCTGTCGGTCAACGGCGTGGCCCCGGGGCGGGAACGGCTGGCGATGGGCCCCTTCGAGAAACCCATCCCGGACGCGGAATGGCTGCATCATCGCGGCGACCCGGGCAGCCTCAACTATTCGCCCCTGGCGCAGATCCGCGCCGACAACATCGCCCGGGTGCGCGTGGCCTGGCGCTGGCGCTCGGACAACTTCGGTCAGTCCGTGTGGCCGAACTTCGAGGTCACTCCCCTGATGGCCCGCGGTGTGCTTTATGCAACCGCTGGCGCCTCGCGCAGCGTGGTGGCCATCGATGCGAAGAACGGCGAGACGCTGTGGATGTACCGCACCGACGAGGGCAAACGCGGCGAGAATGCGCCGCGCAAGGGTCCGGGGCGGGGACTGGCGCTGCGCCGCGAGGGAGACCGCGACATCCTCTACTTCATCACGCCCGGCTACCAGCTGGTCGCGCTGGAGGCGAAGAGCGGGCGGCCGCTGCAGGGTTTCGGCGAGAACGGCATCGTCGACCTCAAGCGCAACGCCGTACCGCCGCTGGACCCCGTCGAGGGTCCCATCGGGTCCAGCTCGCCGCCCGTGGTGGTGGGCGACGTGGTGATCGTGGGTTCGGCCTTCGGCACCGGTGCCGCACCACCGCGCAAGGAAATGCCCGCCGGCAACGTGATGGGCTTCGACGCGCGCACCGGGCGCAGGCTGTGGGTGTTCCACACCATCGCCGGCGCGGATGATCCCGGCGGCAGGACGTGGACGGACGAAGCGCGTTCCTGGACCGGCAATGCCGGCGTGTGGCCGCCCTTCAGCCACGACGCGGAACGGGGACTGGTGTACCTGCCGGTGGAGGCGCCCACCAGCGACTTCTATGGCGGCCATCGTCCCGGCGACAACCTCTACTCCAGCAGCCTGGTGTGCCTGGACGCGCGCACCGGTGAACGCCGCTGGCACTACCAGCTCATCCACCATGACATCTGGGACTACGACCCGCCCGCACCGCCGCTGCTGATCGACATCACCGTGGCGGGACGCCGCATCCCGGCCGTGGCGCAGGTGACCAAGCAGGGTTTCACCTATGTGTTCGACCGCGTCACCGGGCAGCCGGTGTGGCCCATCGTCGAGCGGGAAGTGCCCGCGTCCGACGTGCCCGGCGAGATCACCGCGCGCACGCAGCCCTTCCCCACCCTGCCGGAGCCCTTCGAACGCCAGGGCGTGGGCGAGGCAGACCTCAACGACCTGACACCCGAGATCCATGCCGAGGCCAGGCGCATCGCGGAGCGATACCGCATGGGACCGCTGTACAACCCGCCCTCGGTGGTCACGCCCGGGAATGGCGGCACGCTGATGGCGCCGGGGTCACAGGGCGGCGCCAACTGGCAGGGAGCGGTGGCGGACCCGGAAACCGGCATCATGTACGTGCCCACCACCTCGACGTTCAGCGTGATCGGGCTGGGCAAGGATGCGGCGCGATCGAACCTCGACTACATCCTCACCGCCAGCAGCCGCATCACCGGCCCCTTCGGCCTGCCGCTGTCGAAGCCGCCCTGGGGCAGCATCGTGGCCATCGACCTGAACACGGGCCGGAAAATCTGGACGGTCGCCAACGGCGACACGCCGGAATACGTGCGCAACCACGAGAAGCTGCGCGGCCTGAACATCCCGCGCACGGGCCATGACGACCGCGCCGGCCTGCTGGTGACGAAATCGCTGCTGTTTGCCGGCGAAGGCGCCGGCATGTTTGTCGCCAGCGAGGGAGGCACGAAGTTCCGCGCACATGACAAGCGCACGGGCGACGTCGTGTGGGAAATCGACCTCGGGCTGCGACAGACCGGCGTGCCGATGACCTATGCCGCCGGTGGCAAGCAGTACGTCCTGGTGGCCGTGGGCGCGCCGGGGCAGGCAGGGGAATTCGTGGCGCTGGCGCTGTCGGACTGAGGCATCCGCCCTCAGACCCGGCATTGCCAGGTGAGCCGTCCCGCCGGATCAACGATTCCCGCCGCCAGCAGCCACAGCCTCGCATCCTGCGCGTCCTGTTCGAACCAGGCCCGCGTCGATCCCAGCCTGAAGCTGTATCCCCACTCGTCCATGTCGGCGCAGGCGCGCGCAAAGCCGCTCTGCGGCAGCTCGCTGGACAGCAGCAGCTGCAGGTAGCACACGCCGCATTCCTCGGCATCATCGCCGCCAGCGTTGGTATCGAGTCCGGCGCGCCGCTCGGGGGTCATGCAGATGAAATGCGCGGCTTCATGCAGCACGGAATGAAGCGGCGTGTCATGGCGCGCGTAGAGCGTGCTGCCCCTGAGTCCGGCTTCCGGATTGCCCCAGTAGCTGCCGGGGATGTCCTCGTCGTGGGACACCATGCGCAGCTCCAGGCCGAAGCGCGCCAGCAGCGCGGCCACTGCCGCGCGATCCAGTCCACCCATGCGCAGCATGCGATGGCTCAGAGCGAGGCGAGCCGGCGCAGCACCATGCTGGCCATGTCGCGGGCCAGCGCCTCGCGCAGCACGTCGCGCTCGCGCTGCTTGGCCTGCTGGCGCCGCTCGTCGTAGCTGTAGATGCGCGACAGCAGGAACGGTTCGGCAGCCATCAGCTCCCGGCCTCCCGAGCGCACTTCCACTTCCACCTCGTAGATCAGCTCGTAGTCGGTGGGAATGTTGCGTGCGTCCACCGACAGCACGTTCTCGGTCACGCGGTCGCGCAGGATGCGCACGGTGGCGTCGTTGGCACCCGCGGATTCCACCAGGGTGGCCCCGCTGGAGGTGAGCGAGCGGCGCAGCGCGCGCGTGAAATCGCTGTGCCTGTCGGCCGCCTCCACCTGCACCGTGGCCAGCCGCGGCGACAGGTGCTGCCGCCCCTGCAGCTGGAAGCCGCAACCGGCAAGCCAGGCCGCCGCCAGCAGTGGCAGGAACAGCCGCAGGCAGTGCGTGGCACGCATGGCGGTCACACTACCACGTTGACCAGCTTGCCCTTCACCACGATCACCTTTTTCGGTTCGCGGCCCTCGAGGAACCTCTGCACCTGCCCGTCGGCCAGTGCGGCGGCCTTCACCTCGTCCTCGCCGGCAGAGGGGGCGATGCTGACGCGGCCGCGCAGCTTGCCGTTCACCTGCACCACGATCTCGATGGCATCCTGCACCAGCGCGGCCGGGTCGGCCTTGCGCCAGGGCGTGCGCCACAGCTCGTTGCCCTGCCCGAGTTCGCCCCAGAGCACATGGCAGATGTGCGGCACGATGGGCGACAGGCACATCACCGCGATCTCCAGCGCCTCCTGGCGCACGGCGCGCGCCGCGGCGCCCGCCTCGCCGGCATGCTTGCCCACGGCGTTGAGCAGTTCCATCACACTGGCCACGGCGGTGTTGAAGACCTTGCGGCGGCCGATGTCGTCTTCCACCTTGCCCAGGGTGTGGTGCGCCACGCGGCGCAACTCGCGGTCGGCGCCAGAGAGCTGGCCCGCCAGCGCGGCCTGCACCGCATCGGCACCCACGGCGCCGCCGGCGGTCACGTGGTCGAACACCGCCTTCCACAGGCGGCGCAGGAAGCGGTTCGCGCCCACCACGCCATCGTCGCTCCATTCCAGCGACTGCTCCGGCGGCGCGGTGAACATCATGAACAGGCGCGCGGTATCCGCGCCATGCTTTCCGGTGATCAGGTTGGGATCCACGCCATTGAGGCGCGACTTCGACATGGTGCCGAAGCCCTCGTAATCCACCACGCTGCCGTCGGACTTCAGCGTGGCGCGCGCCTGCCGCGTGGCCGGGTCGATCACCAGGTCCACGTCGGCGGGGCTGAAATACTCGCGGCGCCCGCCCGTGGTGCGCTGGAAGATGTGGTTCAGCACCATGCCCTGGGTGAGCAGGTTGGCAAAGGGTTCGGGCGTCTTCACCAGCCCCAGCTCGTGCATCACGCGCGTCCAGAAACGCGAGTACAGCAGGTGCAGGATGGCGTGCTCGATGCCGCCGATGTACTGGTCCACCGGCAGCCAGTAGTTGGCGCGCGCATCCACCATGGCCGCGTCGTTGCCCGCGCTGGCGAAGCGCAGGAAGTACCAGGACGAATCCACGAAGGTGTCCATGGTGTCGGTCTCGCGCCGCGCATCCGCGCCGCACTTCGGGCACTTGCACTGGTAGAAGGAGGCCGTCTTCGCCAGCGGGTTGCCGCTGCCATCCGGCACCAGCTCCTCCGGCAGGCGCACGGGCAGGTCCTTGTCGGGTACCGGCACGTCGCCGCAGGTGGCGCAGTGGATGATGGGGATGGGGCAGCCCCAGTAGCGCTGGCGCGAGATGCCCCAGTCGCGCAGGCGGAACTGAACGCGCTTCTGGCCCAGGCCCTTTCCCTGCAGGGCGGCGGCAATCGCATCCACCGCCGCGGCGGAGGTGAGGCCGGTGAATTCACCGGAATCCACCAGCACGCCGTGCCCGGCATAGGCTTCCTGCCAGGGCGCGGCGACCGTTTCATACTGGCCACTGGTGGAGGCAATGACCATCTTCACCGGCAGGCCGTACTTCGTGGCGAACTCGAAATCGCGTTCGTCATGCGCGGGCACGGCCATGACGGCACCCTCGCCGTATCCCATCAGCACGTAGTTGGCCACCCACACCGGCAGCGCCTCGCCGGTCAGCGGATGCCGCACCGTGAGACCGGTGGGCATGCCCTTCTTCTCCTGCGTGGCGAGGTCGGCCTCCATGGTGCTGCCGCGGCGGCACTCGTCGATGAAGGCGGCCAGCTCCGCATTGCCCTTGCCGGCGGCCAGCGCCACGGGATGTTCGGCCGCCACGGCCACATAGGTTGCGCCCAGCAGCGTGTCGGCGCGCGTGGTGAACACGCGCAGCGCGCCATCGCGGCCCAGCAGCGCACGCGTGTCATCCCCATAGGGGAAGTCGACATCCACGCCCTCGCTGCGCCCGATCCAGTTCGCCTGCATGGTGCGCACGCGTTCCGGCCAGCCCGGCAGCGTGTCGAGCGCGGCGCGCAGTTCCTCGGCGTATTGCGTGATGCCGAGGTAGTACATCGGGATCTCGCGCTTCTCCACCAGCGCGCCGGTGCGCCAGCCACGCCCGTCGATCACCTGCTCGTTGGCCAGCACGGTCTGGTCCACCGGGTCCCAGTTCACGGTGCCGGTCCTGCGGTAGGCGATGCCCTTCTCGAGCATGCGCAGGAACAGCCACTGGTTCCACTTGTAGTAGTCCGCATCGCAGGTGGCGAGCTCGCGCTTCCAGTCCAGCGCCAGGCCGAGGGACTTCAGCTGCCCGCGCATGTAGGCGATGTTCTCCCGCGTCCAGCGCGCCGGCGGCACGCCGTTCTTCATCGCCGCGTTCTCGGCCGGCAGGCCGAAGGCATCCCAGCCCATGGGCTGCAGCACGTTGCGGCCCTGCATGCGCATGAAACGGCTGAGCACGTCGCCGATGGTGTAGTTGCGCACGTGGCCCATGTGCAGCCGCCCCGAGGGATACGGGAACATCGACAGGCAGTAGTATTTCTCGCCGGGCGCGGACTCGTCGGCGGCAAAGGCGTCGGCGGCCTGCCAGGCCGCCTGGGCGGCGGCCTCTACGGCCGCCGGATCGTAGCGTTCTTGCATGCGGGATCAGGTCGGAAAGGTGGCCCGCAAGGATACACGAGCCACCCCGGCTGGAGCCCGCCAGGGGCGGGCCGGACGCCTACTCGGCCGGCTTGCGGATGGTGACGAAGGTGATGCCCTCACCCCGCTGGATGCGAAGCGGCACCCTGGAAGTTGCGGTTGCCTTGACGGCAGCCTCCAGCTCGGCCACGTTCTTCACGTCCACGCCACCCACGCTCAGGATGATGTCCCGGGGCTGGATGCCCGATTGCGCCGCCGGACCTTCGACGCGCTCTACCACCAGGGAGCCCTGGGTATCGATGGCGCTGCGTTCCTGAGCCGTCAGGGGCCGCACCGAAATTCCGCCGAGGACAGACTGCCCGGACGGCACCGGCCTGCCGCCCCCACGCTGCGGACCGCTGATGCGCGGCGCCTCGCCGGTCGCCTGGTCCTGGTACTCGACGACCTTGGCAACCACCTTGCGCAACTTGCCGTCCCGCCAGACCTCAAGCTCCACGTCGGAGCCCGGCTTGATGACGGAAATCATTGCCGGCAACGAGGAAGTGCTTTCCACCGGGCGACCATTGACGGAAAGAATGATGTCGCTGTGCTTGATGCCGGCCTTTGCGGCTGGCCCATCGGGAATCACGTTGGTCACAACCGCACCGCGGGGGCGATCCAGCCGGAGTGACTCGGCCAGCGAAGCATCCACCTTGGCATAGTAAAGGCCGATCTGGCTGCGCGTGACCTTGCCAGTGGAGACCAGTTGCTCCCGCACGTTGTCCGCAATGTCGATGGGAATGGCGAACGACAGGCCCATGTAGACGCCATTGCGACTGAAGATCTGGGAATTGATGCCGATGACCTCGCCCTGCAGGTTGAACAGCGGGCCACCGGAGTTGCCGGGATTCACCGCAGCGTCGGTCTGGATGAAGGGCACGTAGGCTTCCTCCGGCAGCTCGCGCGAAGTGGCACTCACGATGCCGGCGGTGACGGAGTTCTGCATGCCGAACGGCGAGCCGATGGCGACGACCCACTGCCCGGGCTTGAGCTTGCTTGGATCGCCGATGCGCACCGTGGGCAATCCCGTGGATTCCACCTTGAGCACGGCCACGTCGGTGCGTCGGTCAAAACCAACCACCTTGGCCTCCAGCTCCCGCCGGTCCGACAGCGTGACCACCACCTCGGCGGCATCGGCCACCACGTGGGCATTGGTGAGGATGTAGCCGTCGCTGCTGACTATGAAGCCCGAACCTTCTCCCTCTGATGCCGGCGGCTGGCCCGGATCGATTTCGATGCCCGGCGGAATCATGCCGAACGGAATCAGTTCCTCTATCGAGGGACCTCGTTGCGGGCGCCGCACCTGGCGCGGCTGCTCCTTCACCCGCACGTTCACCACCGCGGGCCCGTATACCTCCACCAGGCGCGTGAAATCCGGCAGCCCGGTGACCATCGGCTCAAGCGGGGCGGCCGTGGCGGGCGGCGAGGCCTGGGCCGCAACCGGCAAGATGGCCGGGGGCGGCAGGTTGGTGACTTCGACCGGGGGAACGGCCGTCGAGGCGCTGGGGGAACAGGCGCTGAGTACCGCGCCACTGATCAGGGCCAGCACGAATCTGCCGGAACGCTGTACGGACATAGCCATCGGACCTCCGCAAATCTCAAGCTCGAAGGATAGACCCAATCGTGCCGCCAGGTGTTCCGGTGCGGCCGGCACATGAAGCACGTTTAACCCCGGATCCCCGGGTCGCGGGGCCCTGGAGGCCCTGCGCAGGCCCTAGATTGCGCCGCGGCGGCGGGTTCTCAAGGCCCCTCCGGCGGGCACCGCCACCAGCAGCAGGCTGAGCACCAGCACCGGCCAGTTGCCGGTGGCGAGGTAAGGCGTTGCTCCGGTGCGGGGGATGAACGCCCCGCGCAATACCGTCGATTCGTATTCACGCGCGCGGGCCACCACCCGCCCGTCCGGTGCCACCACGGCCGACACCCCGTCGTTGGCGGCACGGACCAGGTAGCGCCGCGCCTCCAGCGCCCGCATGCGGGCAATCTGCAGGTGCAGGTGCCGTGCGGGCGAGCGGCCGAACCAGGCATCGTTGGTCACGGTCACCATGGCGCCGGAAGCCAGGGTCTCCTGCCGCAGGAGGCCGGGGTAGGCATCCTCGTAGCAGATGCTGGTCGCCAGCCGCACGCCGGCGAGTTCGAACTGCTGCTGGTGCCTGCCCCCGGGCGTGAAATCCGAGAAGGGCAGGTCCAGCAGCCGCAGCCAGTGGCGCACGATGTCCGGCACCGGGAAGAACTCGGAAAAGGGCACCAGCTGCCGCTTGTCATAGAACGCCGGGTCACCTGTGCCGAGGGCCAGGATGGAGTTGTAATAGCGATCGTCCGCTTCGGTCGCACCGGTTTCGACGCGCATCGCGCCCATCAGGACCGCTGAACCGCGCTTGGCCGCCGCCGACCAGACGTTGGCGATGTAGGTGGAGTACAGGTTGGCCACCTGCGGCAGCGACGACTCGGGCCAGACGATCAGGTCAGCTCCCAGCGCCTCGCCATGCAGCCGTTCGTAAGTCTCGAGGATGTTCTGCCGGTTGGACTCCTGCCACTTCAGGTCCTGCGCAATGGCACCCTGCAGGATGGCCACGCTGCGCGCCTCCCCGGCCGGACGCGTCCACTCCACGCCGCGCAGCGCGAGGCCGCAGGTCCAGGGCAGCACCAGCGCGACCAGCGCCACCGCGCGCACGGTGCCCCGCTCCCGCGCCAGCACCAGCAGCCCGCCGGCGCCAGCCAGCAGCGAGAATGTCACCAGCGGCACGCCACCCACCGGCGCCAGGCCCGCCAGCCAGGTATCGGTCTGTGAATAGCCCAGCGACAGCCACGGGAAGCCGGTGAGGAACCAGCCGCGCCACCATTCCACCAGCACCCATGCCGCTGGCACCCAGAGCAGCCGCCCGCCAAGGGAGCCAGGGCGAAGCCACCGGCACACCAGGTAGCCCAGCAGCGCCTGGTAGGCGGCCATGATCACCACCAGCCCCAGCATGACCAGCAGGGCAACCGGGATGGGGGCCTGGCCGATGGTGCGGATGGAGATGTACAGCCACCAGGTGCCGCTGGCGTAGAGGCCAAGTCCGAAGAAGAACCCCAGCCATGCCCCCTCGCGCGGCCGATCGCAGCGTGCCCACAGCGCCATCAGCAGCGCCGGCGCGGCCAGTGCCAGCCACCATTGTCCGAAGGGAGCAAAGGCAAAGGACAGTGCCACGCCACCCAGCAGCGCGAGCGCGCGGCCCGCGCGGATGCGCTGGTTCCGGGCGGCGGGCTGCTCAGCCACTCTTGCGCGAGGCGGCCACGGCGTCCGGCACCGTGTCACCGCTTTCCGGCACCGTCACGCGCAGCGCCTCGATGCGGCGCCGGTCGGCACGCAGCACGCGGAATTCGTAGCCCTCGAGCAGCGCGACCTCGCCCCGGCGCGGCATGCGGCCGAAGTGGCCGGTGACCATGCCGGCCACCGTGTCGTAGTCATCGTCGGAGAAGCTGGCGCCGAAATATTCATTGAACTCGCCGATGCGCGTGGCGCCGCGCACCTGGAACTGCCGCTCGCCCTCGCGGCGGATGTTCTTCTCGTCCTCGATGTCGTACTCGTCGTCGATGTCGCCGACGATCTGCTCGATGACGTCTTCCATCGTCACCAGCCCCGCCACGCTGCCGTATTCATCGATGGCGATGGCCATGTGGTTGCGCCCGGCGCGCAGCTCCTTCAGCAGCACGTTCACGCGCTTGGACTCGGGCACGAACAGCGGCTTCCTCATCCACTCGCGCAGGTCGAAGCGCGCGTTGGAGCCCAGCGTGTAGAAGCGCAGCAGGTCCTTGGCGAGCAGGATGCCCACCACGTTGTCCCCCTCGGCCTCGAGCACCGGGAAACGCGAGTGGCCGGAGTCGATGGCCACGGAGAGGATGCGCGCCGCCGGGTCATCCGCGCGCACGCCGATCATCTGGTTGTGCGGCACCATGATGTCGCGCACCTGCAGGTCGGCAACGTCGAGCACGCCCTCCACCATCGCCAGCGCGTCGCTGTCGAGCAACCCGTTCTGCGACGAGCTCTTCAGCACGTCGCGCAGCTGCTCACGGTCCTTGGGAGCCGTGAGGCGGCGGATGCGCCGCATCACCGTATTGCCTGCCCTGTCTTCCTCGCTCATCGGTTACGTACGCGGCCGGTGGCCGCCTCCCGGTAGGGATTCGGAAATCCGAGCCGGCGCAGCACGGCGATCTCGCGCCGTTCCATGCGCGCCGCATCCACCTCGCCTGTCTCGTGGTCGTAGCCCACCAGGTGCAGCGTGCCGTGCACCACCAGGTGCGCCCAGTGCGCCTTCTCGCTCTTGCGCTGTGCCAGCGCCTCCCGCCGCAGTACCGCCGGGCAGATCACCACGTCGCCCAGCGGCCGCGGCTTCACCCGCGGCGCGGGCGTGGCGGGGAAGGCGAGCACGTTGGTGGGCTTGTCCTTGCCGCGGTAGCGGCGGTTCAGCGCGCGTATGCGCGGCGCGGACACCACCTGCACCGACAGCTCGCAGCCGCGTCCGCGCGGGCCGAGCGCCGCATCGGCCCAGCGCGCGATCAGCCGCGCCGGTGGCGCCTTGGCGCGCGCCGGCACGTGGCATTCGACGATCAGCGGCGTACGGTCGCGGTTCACGCGCGCCCCCGCGCTCGCGCGCACGGTCTCTTCATGGTGTGCCGCTTTGTTCATAGGCACGCACGATGCGCTGCACCAGCGGATGCCGCACCACGTCGGCGGCATCGAAATGGGACACCGCCACGCCGGCGACGCCGGGCAGCACGTCCAGCGCGTGCCTCAGGCCCGAAAGCCTGCCCGCCGGCAGGTCGGTCTGCGTGAGGTCGCCCGTCACCACCGCGCGCGAGCCGAAGCCGATGCGCGTGAGGAACATCTTCATCTGCTCGGGCGTGGTGTTCTGCGCCTCGTCGAGGATGATGAAGGACTCGTTCAGCGAACGGCCGCGCATGAAGGCCAGCGGCGCCACCTCGATGATGTTGCGCTCGATGAAGCGGGCCACGCGATCGAAGCCCATCATCTCGTACAGCGCGTCATACATCGGGCGCAGGTAGGGATCGACCTTCTGCGTGAGGTCGCCGGGCAGGAAGCCCAGCCGCTCGCCCGCCTCCACCGCCGGCCGCACCAGCACGATGCGGCGCACGCGCTCGCTGTGCAGCGCCTCCACCGCGCAGGCCACGGCGAGATACGTCTTGCCCGTGCCGGCCGGCCCGATGCCGAAGGTCAGGTCATGGCCGTGGATGCTGGCCAGGTACTGCTTCTGGTGCTCCCCGCGCGCGCGGATCAGCCCGCGCGGCACGCGCGCGGCATCATCGCCCGGCAGCGGGATCACCGGCGCGGCGCGCACGGCGCCGCCCGCCTCCTCCACGCCCTCGTGCTCGCGCAGTGCCAGGTGCACGTCGGGCAGGTCGACCGTGCCGTCATCCTCGGTGAGCACGAAGAGGTCCTTGAGTACCTGCGCCGCGCCCGTGGCCGCGCCGCCGGTGATGCGGAACTGGTTGCCGCGCCGGCGCACCTCCACGCCCAGGCGCTGCTCCACCAGGCGCAGGTTCTGGTCCAGCGGGCCGCACAGCGCCGCCAGGCGCTGGTTGTCCTCGGGGATCAGCTCCATTTCCAGGGCCTGCGGCAGCGCTGCGTCGCGGCGATGTTTCAAGCGCTGAGCTCCGTGCGTTGCGTGGCCGCCAGCCGGCCGCGCAGCGAGTTGTTGAGCGCCTCGGTGATCTCCACGTCGACGAAGCGGTTGATCAGCCGCGCATCGCCGTTGAAGTTCACCCAGCGGTTGTTCTCGGTGCGGCCGGCCATCTGCCGCGCGTCGCGGCGCGAGGGCCGCTCCACCAGCACGCGTTGCACGGTGCCCACCATGCGCTGGCTGATGGCCCGTGCCTGCACGTCCAGCTGCGCCTGCAATCGCGCCAGGCGCTCGCGCTTCACCTCGGCGGGCACGTCATCCGGCAGCGAGGCCGCGGGCGTACCCGGGCGGCGGCTGTAGATGAAGCTGAAGGACTGGTCGAAACCGGCCTCGGCGGTGAGTTCCAGCGTCTGCTGGAAATCCCGCTCGGTCTCGCCGGGGAATCCCACTATCAGGTCGGTGGAGATGCTGATGTCCGGGCGCACCGTGCGCAGCTTGCGCAGCTTCTGCTTGAACTCCAGCGCGGTGTAACCGCGACGCATCAGCGCCAGGATGCGGTCGGAGCCGCTCTGCACCGGCAGGTGCAGGTGGTCCACCAGCCGCCGCGTCTGCGCGAAGGCCTCGACCAGCGAGTCGTTGAAGTTCACCGGGTGCGAGGTGGTGAAGCGGATGCGCTCCACCCCGGGCATGGCCGCGATGGCGCGGATCAGCTGCCCCAGGTCCATGGGCGGCGCGCCCTCTCGCGGCCCTTCGTAGGCATTCACGTTCTGCCCCAGCAGCGTGATCTCGCCCACGCCCTGCGCCACCAGGCCGCGCACTTCCTCCAGCACCGAGGCCGCCGGCCGGCTCATCTCCTCGCCACGGGTGTAGGGCACCACGCAGTAGCTGCAGAACTTGCTGCAGCCTTCCATCACCGACACGAAGGCCGTGGCACCCTCGGCGCGCGGCGCCGGCAGGCGGTCGAACTTCTCGATCTCCGGGAAACTCACGTCCACCTGGGAACGTCCGCTGCGGCGCAGGTCGGCGAGCATCTGCGGCAGGCGGTGGATGGTCTGCGGCCCGAACACCAGGTCCACGTAGGGCGCGCGGGCCGTGATGGCCTCGCCTTCCTGGCTGGCCACGCAGCCACCCACGCCGATGATCACGTGCGGGCGTTCGTTCTTCAGCAGGCGCCAGTGGCCCAGCAGCGAATAGACCTTGTCCTCGGCCTTGTCGCGCACCGAGCAGGTGTTCATCAGCAGGATGTCGGCCGAGGCCTCGTCCGGCGCGGGCTCAAGGCCCTCAACCTGAGAGAGCACGTCCCCCATGCGGGAGGAGTCGTACTCGTTCATCTGGCAGCCGAAGGTCTTGATGAAATATCGACCGGACATGGAACCTGGAACACGGAACAGGACTGGGGATTCTACAGATTGTGCAATGCACAATGCAGGGCTGCGGAGAGGCGTGGCATGCGCTGGGCGGCTTCCCCTGTGCGACGCAGCAAGGGGCGCGGAGGTGATTGCCCGGGCAGTTGAACGGACTTGTTGGCCCCGCCCCCCGGGTTGGTGGCAGGATCCGGCTCCCGCCACGTCCTGGATCAAGGGCCCGCGAGGCCTCAGAAGGGAATGTCGTCGTCGAACTCGGCGGCCGACCCGCCGCCCGCCGGCGCCATGCTGGCACCCCGGCTGGAGGGCTCGCGCGTGTCGCGCGTCTCCTGCGGCGCGCCGCCACCACCGCCCCGTCCGCCCAGCATCTGCATGTCGCTGGCCACGATCTCGGTGGTGTAGCGGTCGTTGCCCTGCTTGTCCTGCCACTTGCGGGTCTGCAGGCGGCCCTCGATGTAGACCTGCGAACCCTTGCGCAGGTATTCGGCGGCGATCTCGCCCAGGCGGCTCCACAGCACCACGCTGTGCCACTCGGTGGATTCCTTCTTCTCGCCGGAGGCCTTGTCGGTCCAGCTGTCGGTGGTGGCGATGCGGATGTTGGTGACCGTCGTGCCGCCCGGCGTGGTGCGGGTTTCCGGGTCCTGCCCCAGGTTGCCGACCAGAATGACCTTGTTGATGCCGCGTGCCATGAGGAACCCCTGTTGAACTGTCGATGTGGAAAGCCTAGCGCCCGCTAACCGCGGCGAGGTCGTGCATTTTGCCCCGCTTTGGCCCGAATAGGCAGCGCCGGTGCCAGGCAGCCCCGGGCCGCCGGGGACCGCTATAGTAGTCGTTTTCCCTGCACTGGCCGTCCTCATGGATCTGATCCGCGTCCGCGGCGCCCGCACGCACAATCTGGCCAATATCGACGTCGACCTGCCGCGCGACCGGCTGATAGTCATTACCGGCCTGTCCGGCTCCGGCAAGTCCTCGCTGGCCTTCGACACCCTCTACGCCGAGGGCCAGCGCCGCTACGTGGAATCGCTGTCGGCCTATGCCCGGCAGTTCCTGTCGATGATGGACAAGCCGGACGTGGACTCCATCGAGGGCCTCTCGCCGGCCATCGCCATCGAGCAGAAGGCCACCAGCCACAATCCCCGCTCCACCGTCGGCACGGTCACGGAAATCTACGACTACCTGCGCCTGCTGTATGCCCGCGCCGGCATCCCGCGCTGCCCCGATCACGGCATCGACCTCACCGCGCAGACCGTGAGCCAGATGGTGGACCAGGTGCTGAAGCTGCCGGAAGGCGAGAACTGCCTGCTGCTGGCGCCGCTGGTGTCGGCGCGCAAGGGCGAGCACCACGAGGTGGTCGCCGAGCTCGGCGCGCAGGGTTTCGTGCGCGTGCGGGTGGACGGAACGGTACATGAGCTGGATGCCGTTCCGGCGCTCGACGCGCGGCGCAAGCACGACATCGAGGCCGTGGTCGACCGCTTCAAGGTGCGTCCCGACATCTCCCAGCGCCTGTCGGAATCCTTCGAGACGGCATTGCGCCTCGGCAAGGGCGTGGCCCGCCTGGCCTTTGCCAGCGGCAAGCGCGAGGAGCTGGTCTTCTCCAGCCTGCATGCCTGTCCTGCCTGCGGCTACAGCGTGCCGCAGCTGGAGCCGAAGATGTTCTCCTTCAACAGTCCCGCCGGCGCCTGCACGGCCTGCGACGGGCTTGGCTACCAGGAATTCTTCGATCCACAGCGCGTGCTCACGCATCCGCAGCTTTCCCTCGCGGGGGGTGCGATCCGCGGCTGGGACCGCCGCAATGCCTGGTATTTCCAGATGCTCCAGGCCCTGGCGAGCCACTACCGGTTCGACGCGGAAACACCCTGGACGAAGCTGCCGGAGAAGGTGAGGCAGGTGATCCTGCACGGCAGCGGCGACACGGAGATCGAGTTCCGCCACATCGATGCGCGCGGGCGCACCGTGAAGCGCCGCAATCCCTTCGAGGGCATCCTGCCCAACATGGAACGGCGTTATCGCGAGACCGAATCGGCGACGGTGCGCGAGGAACTGGGCAAGTTCCGCGGCACGCGCCGCTGCCCGGAATGCCAGGGTACGCGCCTCAACGCCACCGCAAGGCACGTGCACGTGGCCGATGCCACCCTGCCACAGGTGGCCGAGCTGTCGGTGGCGCGCGCCATGGAACATTTCAACGGGCTGGCGGTGAGCGGCTGGCGCGGGGAGATTGCCGCGCGCATCGTGAAGGAGGTGGCCGACCGGCTGCGTTTCCTCGTGGACGTGGGCCTGGACTACCTCACGCTCGACCGCAGCGCCGAGACGCTCTCGGGCGGCGAGGCGCAACGCATCCGCCTCGCCAGCCAGGTGGGCTCCGGCCTGACCGGCGTGCTGTACATCCTCGATGAACCCTCCATCGGCCTGCACCAGCGCGACAACCAGCGCCTGCTGGCCACGCTGCAGCGGCTGCGCGACCTGGGCAACACGGTGCTGGTGGTGGAGCATGACGAGGAAGCCATCCTCGCCGCCGACCACGTGCTGGACATCGGCCCGGGTGCCGGCGTGCACGGTGGCCGCATCGTGGCGCAGGGAACGCCGGCCCAGGTGCGCGACAACGCCGCCTCGCTCACCGGCGACTATCTCTCGGGACGACGCCGCATCCCCGTGCCCGCCGTGCGCACGCCGCGCCAGCCCGACCTCGCGATCCGCATTGCCGGTGCCTCGGCCAACAACCTGAAGGGCGTGACCGCGGAGTTCCCCATCGGGCTGTTCACCTGCGTCACCGGCGTATCCGGCTCGGGCAAGTCCACCCTCGTGAACGACACGCTCTACGCCGGTGTCGCCCGCCACCTGGGCCTTACCGGTTTTGATGCGCCGAAAGCCAGCTCCATCGATGGGCTGGAACACATCGACCGGGTGATCGACATCGACCAGAGCCCCATCGGCCGCACGCCACGCTCCAATCCCGCCACCTACACCGGGCTTTTCGCGCCACTGCGCGAGCTGTTCGCGCAGGTGCCGGAGGCGCGCGCGCGTGGTTACGGCCCCGGCCGTTTCAGCTTCAACGTGAAGGGCGGGCGCTGCGAGGCCTGCCAGGGCGATGGCGTGATCCGCGTGGAGATGCACTTCCTGCCCGACGTCTACGTGCCCTGCGACGTGTGCCAGGGGCGGCGCTACAACCGCGAGACGCTGGAGATCCGCTACCGCGGCAGGAACATCCACGAAGTGCTGCAGATGACCATCGAGGAGGCACATGCCTTCTTCGCCGCGGTGCCGATGATCGCCGGCAAGCTGCAGACGCTGGTGGACGTGGGGCTGGGTTACATCCAGCTCGGGCAGAACGCCACCACCCTCTCGGGCGGCGAGGCGCAGCGCGTGAAGCTGGCGCGCGAGCTGGCCAAGCGGGCCACCGGCCGCACGCTCTACATCCTGGATGAACCCACCACCGGGCTGCACTTCCATGACGTGGCGCAACTGCTCACCGTGCTGCACCGCCTGCGCGACCAGGGCAACACGGTGGTGGTGATCGAACACAACCTCGACGTGGTGAAGACCGCCGACTGGATCATCGACCTGGGTCCCGGCGGGGGCACGCATGGCGGCCGGCTGGTGGCGGCTGGCACGCCGGAAGAACTTCCCGAAAGCGCGGAATCCGAGACCGCGCGTTTCCTGGCGCCGCTGCTGGCCTGAGCCAGCGTCCGCCTACCAGGCGTATTTCAGGCCCAGCAGCCAGGAGCTGACGTCGTAGTCATCCACCATGGCCTTGCCGAGGCGCACATAACCCAGGCGGATGGCGGTGCCCGGCGACATGGCGAAGTTGATGCCTGCGCCCACCATCACGGTGGTGGCGTTGTTCTTCTGCGATGCGTAGAGGTCTATGCCGCTGATGGACGCGCGGGCCCGTATCCGGGTGCGACCGAGGAACATGCCGGCGCGGGCGTCGAGCGAAAAGCGGTCTCCCATCGGCCATGTGCCGATGGCGGACAGCAACGGACCCTTGGTCTTCGCGTTCGCGAAGGTCTGCGTGGTGTAGCTGCCCTGGCTGCTGGACACGTCACCGCGCGCCGAGTAGTGCACCGTGCCGATGTCCGCGTAGCCCAGCTCCGCGGAAAAGTACTGCGAGAACAGGTAACCGACGGAGAACAGGTAGCCGATGTCCCTGGTCTCGGAGATCTCCGATCCCCACGAGTCGATCTGGAAACCATCGGAAATCCACAGCCCCTGCATTTCGCGGTCGAAGCCGGCAAGGCCCGCGTCCACTTCGGCGTAGGCCAGCGTGGAGTCCATGTAGAAGCCGGAGAAATACAGCCCGGGCATCGCAGCGCCGGCAGGACCGGCCAGGCAGGCCAGCGCGGCCAGCGCGGCCAGCAAGGCCAGTTTCCTGCTCCCGCGGATGCCTCTGGAAACTGCCATGGATCACCTCTTGCTGTTGGCCGATGAAAAGAACTGGCGCACTTCGCCGCCGCCCGCGCGCTCACGATAATCCCCGCGCGTGTAGGCCGCCAGCACCTTGCGCCAGAAGGCGATGGCTCCCTGGTTGCCGGCATCCTGGCTGACCTGCCAGCGCCCCGCGAAGCGGTCCAGGATCAGTCGCGCGGCCGCACGGCCCAGCCCGCGGCGACGCTGCGTGCGGCTGATGTAGAACTCGGCCATGCGATAGTCGATGCCGGTGGCGCCGCCCTCCTCGATCACCAGCGCGAAGCCGGCCGGCTGCCGGTTGTCGAGGATGGTGAGCAGCGTGGCATTGCGGTCGGCCATCCAGGCCTGCACCTGCGAACCCTCGGCCAGGCCCACGGATCCGAGCGCGGGAAAGATCCCGGTGCGGCTCACGCGCAGGTCGTCCAGGTAGTGGCGGTACTCGCCCTCTATCCAGCCGCGGTCCGCGGTATGGATTCGTGCATCACGCAGGCTCACGGCCATGACACAGCGTTGCTCCAGTCCCTTGAAAACAAGAAGCCCGGACAGGGATTGCACCTGGCCGGGCCCATGCGCCCGGCCACAGGGCCGGGCAGCCATTGCGGCTGAAACTGCTTACTGGGCAGCTTCGGCGGCAGCGGCTTCGGACGCCGCGGCAGCGGCGTCGCCGGCTGCGGCAGCAGCATCGGCAGCGGCACCAGCAGCAGCATCGGCCGCGGCAGCACCGGCTTCCGTCGCAGCAGCGGCAGCGGCGTCCATGGCCGACTCGGCGGCATCGGTGGCGGCGGCAGCCGCCTCGGTGGCCGCGTCAGCAGCGGTGTCGGCGGCCGAAGCGGCGTCCTGCGAGTTCGAGCAGGCCGCGAGGGCCAGCGCCACGGCAACGGCGCTCAGGGCGAGTTTGATTTTCATTGATCGGTTCCCCGGGAAAGTAAGTGGATAGAGACCATAGGACCAGAACGCAACAACAGGAGAAGAACTGGAAGCAGCGCTTCAGATTGCGCGTTCTGCGGAAAGTCTAGCCATTTCCGTATTGCGATACAAAAAGCGATGCACGCGTGAAGTGTTTTCGTCGCGATTTCACGACAGTTGCATCATGACCGGCATCCTGCAGCGCTATCCTTTAGGACATGGCTGGCTCCGAACTCGACGACGTGTTGTTTGCATCGCACCTGCGCGACGTGCAGCGCGAGATCGACGCGGCATTGCCGATGCTGGGACTGGATGCCCTGGTGATTGCCGCCGGTGAGGATCGCCTGGTGTTCCAGGACGACCAGGCCTACCCCTTCCGTCCCAGCCCCTGGTTCAGCTGGCTGGTGCCTGCCGCAGCAGCGCCGGGCAGCCTGCTGCACTGTGCGCCTGGCCGCCCGCCGCGCCTGCTGTTCGTCTCGCCGCAGGACTTCTGGCACAGCCCGCCCGAGGTGCCGGATGAGCCCTGGACGGAACTGATGGTCGTGGAGCCAGTTCCGGATTCGGGCACCGCTGTTTCAAAATTGGCCACAATATCCGGAAATGTAGCGTGGATTGGTGAGGGAAATCCCCCTTTCGGGCACTGGCAGGCCAATCCACCGGCCCTGCTTTCCCTGCTTGAGCAGGCCCGGTGCCGCAAGAGCGCCTATGAGCTTTCCTGCCTGCGTGCAGCCAGTCGCTCGGCGGTGGCCGGCCACCTGGCCGCCGAGCAGGCCTACCGCAGGGGCGCCGCGGAATACGACATCCACCTCGCCTTCCTTGCAGCCGTGCGCCAGGGCGAGGCCTCCCTGCCCTATCCGCCCATCGTCGCCCTCAACGAGCACGCGGCGGTGCTGCACTACCAGCGGCGCGACACGCAGGCACCGGCGCATGCACTGTCCCTGCTGATCGACGCAGGCACCAGCTGCCATGGTTATGCCAGCGACATCACGCGCACCTGGGCCGCGGGACCCGGTCTCTTTGCCACGCTGGTGGAACGCATGCACGGGCTGCAGCAGGAGCTGTGCAGCCAGGTTGCCCCGGGTGCCGACTGGCGCGAGCTGCACCTGAATGCCCATCGCCTCGTCGCGCAGCTGCTCAATGAGCATGGCGTCATCACCATGGCGCCCGACGATGCCGTGGCCAGCGGTGTTTCCGCGGCGTTCCTGCCGCATGGACTGGGGCACCTGCTGGGGCTGCAGGTGCACGACGTGGGTGGCTTCCGGCCGGCGGCCGACGCCGAGCCCATTCCCCGGCCGCCGGGACATCCGGCGCTGCGCCTCACCCGCCGGCTCGTGCCCGGCATGGTGGTGACGGTGGAGCCGGGCCTTTATTTCATCGACAGCCTGCTGGCCAGGCTGCGCGCGGGCCCGCATGCGGGCGCCGTGGACTGGGGAATGGTGGAACGACTGCGCCCCTGCGGCGGAATCCGCATCGAGGACAACGTGGTGGTCACGGCCGCCGGCGGCGAAAACCTCACGCGCGCGGCCTTCGCGGACGCGGCCGCCTGAAACCGGCGGGCAGGAAGGCAGCGCGCCCCCGTGACGGAGGCGCGCTGCGACGGGCGGTTACTGGCGCTGCTTGAGGAGATCCCGGATTTCCTCCAGCAGCTGCTCGTTGCGCGGCGGCGGAGGCGGCGGCTCATCGGCCTTGGGCGCCGGCGGCTTCTTCAGCTTGTTGAGGCCCTTGATGGCCAGGAAGATCACGAAGGCGATGATCAGGAAGTCGAACACGGTCTGCAGGAATGCGCCGTAGCGCAGCTCGACGTCCCCGTCGGGACCCGAGCCCACCGCAACAGACAGAGTGGTGAAGTCGACGCCGGCAATCAGCCGCCCCAGCGGCGGCATGATCACGTCACCCACCAGCGACGAGACGATCTTGCCGAAGGCGGCACCGATGATGACGCCGACAGCCATGTCGATGACATTGCCCTTCATGGCAAATTCCTTGAACTCGGATCCGAGGCTCATGGCTGCTCCCTGTGGTTGTTGGATATGGGGCCGGAACGAAGCGTAGACCGGCAACGGCGCTGGCGGCAACGGGTACGCGGCCTTACGATGGCCCGGCGGCAGCAGGAGGGGACGCATGTTTCTGCATCCACATGGCGGATTCGACAACTCGGCGGAGCCCGCGCGCCATATCGAGGTGCTGCCCCTGGCTGCCGCGATGGGCGCGGAGATCCGCGACGTGGATGTCGCCAATGCCAGTGATGCGCAGTTCGCCGAGATCGAGCAGGCGCTGTTCCGCCACAAGATGGTGTTTTTCCGCGCGCAGAAGATCGGCCATGCGGAACACCACGCCTTCAGCCGCCGTTTCGGGGAGTTCGCCGAGGATGCCTACACCGACGGCGTGCCAGGCTTCCGCGAGGTGCAGCCACTGGTGAAGGAGGCCGACGACCGCTCGGCGCATGTGTTCGGCTCCGGCTGGCACACCGACTCTCCTTTCCTGCCGGCGCCACCGGCCATCACCATGCTGCGCTCCGTGCAGGTCCCTCCCTGGGGTGGGGACACCATGTGGGCCAATGCCGCACTGGCGCACCGCACATTGGGGCCGGCCACGCAGCAGGTCTGCGCCCTGCTCAAGGTGCGCTTCTCGATGCGCGACGTGCTGGCCTCCGCGCGTGACAACGCCGAGCCGCGGGACAACCCGGTGGGCAAGCTGGTGGCCACGCGCGCCATGGCCGGGCTTCCCGAAGGCCTGCGCCGCAAGGTCGAAGGCGCCGCGCACCCGCTGGTGCGCACGCACCCGCGCACCGGCGAGAAGTCGCTGTACGTGGATCCTTCCTATGCAATCGGCATCGAGGGCATGCGCGAGGCCGAATCCGCCCCCCTGCTGAAGATGCTCACCGACCATCTCACGCAGCCGGCCTTCACCTGCCGCCTGCGCTGGGAGCCGGACATGCTGGTGCTGTGGGACAACCGCGCCTGCGTGCACCAGGCCTTCAATGACTACGACGGCTACCGCCGCGAGATGTACCGCACCACCATTGCCGGGGAAGTGCCGGCCTGAAAACACGAAGGGCCGGCACTGCTGCCGGCCCTCCTGGCTCATTGCCCCACCATTGCGGGGCGGACCGCACTCAGTAGGTGACGTTCCAGGTGCTCGAGGCACCGTTGACGGTAACCTCCACCGAATAGCCGTCACCCGTGGCCGTGAGAAGGGCCGAATTGCCATTCTTGTCGGTAACCTGCACCGTACCGGACAGCGCGCGGCCCGTGGAGCTGTCGAACACCCAGTCGTCGAACACGATGGTGACGTTCTTTCCCACGATGGTGGCATTGACCACGGTGATCGTGTCGCCGTCGATGTCGATGTCCCAGCTGCCGAGGTTGTACTCGCCGCTGCTGGTCTGGTGCGTGCAGGTCAGGTTGCCGCCCGACATCACGCATGACTGGCGTGCAGTGATCGAGTGGGAGCCGCTGTATGACTCGCTGGTGTACTCGTAATCCAGGTCGTAGACGTAGGTGTACCTGAAGTTCTCCGAGTTGGTGTAGGAGCTGTAGGTCATCGAGAACGTGCCATCCATGTGGTACGTGAAACCACTGATGGTGTAGGTGCAGTCGTTGTACGAATACACCCAGGAAACCGGCTTGTCGCCCTGGTAGGTGTACACGTAGCTGAGGGTCCCCGATCCCGAGGTGCCGAGGTCGCTGCACTGCATGCTGCCTTCGACGGTGGCGCCGATGGGCAGTGCGGAGATGTGCGCGCCGGTGGGCACCTGGCCGGACGCCTCGGCCGAGCGCAGCTCCAGCACCAGCTCATTGACCTCCTCGACCATGCCCTCGGCGGCCTGCTGGGAAGCTTCGACCTTCTCGAGGCCCCCGCTGCCGCCACCACCACCACCACCACCACCGTCACCATCGCCGCCGCAGGCAGTCATGCCTGCCAACATGGACATGGCGGCGGCCATGGCCACCAATCTCTTCCACTGATTCATGGAGCTCCTTCTCGATTCGCTTTGTGTTGTTGTCGGAAGTGCCGGCGCGGTCTTGCCGGCTGTCCAAGAGTACCAGCCGGAAGCGACCGGTGGCGCGCGGTCGATGCCTGTGCTTGCAGTAGTTCGGGAGCGCTACTTATGTCGTGCCGCCCGTTCGCGGCTCAGAACCAGGTCTCCAGCCGCAACGCCAGGCCACGGAGCCGCGGCCGGCTTCCCGGATAGGACGCCGTGCCGACAGCGGCGCCGTCGCGGGTCACCTCACGCGTGGCAGAGCGGCCGAACCGCCACTTCTCGTGGATTGCCCACAATCCCGCGCGCAGGGCGGTGGCGTGGCGCCACTCGATGCCGAGGCCCGCGTACTCCGCAAGGCGGGCGCGCGGCCGGAGTGCGAAGGTGTCATAGGTGCCGAACGAGTCCACTTCCAGCCTGCGTGCGATTGGCCAGGCCAGGCTGACCCGCGCCTGCAACGACCAGGCGCCGTGGAGCTGCCACTCGATGGCAAGCAACCCGCGCGTCCACGTTGAGTCGAGGATTTCGGTCAAGGCCTGGGACTGCGGGCCGGGCCGGATCGCCCTGTCGATGCGCTGCTGGGCGACTTCCAGGCCGCCGTCGATGGCGACGGGCCCGGCGTGGAACCTCTGCCCGGGCGACCAGCGCAGCGCCAGCGACCTCACCCGCAAGTCGGTGGTGGTGGACAGTGGTATGCCGAACTGGCTGAAGCCATCGTACGAAAGCTCGCCCTGCTCCTGCGCCGCACGCAATGCCCAGCGCCCGCCTGCTGCCGACGCGGCGAACTCCAGCGCGATGCCCTCCAGCCTGCCCTGCTCGCGATTCAGGGGGAAACCGCCCGGAGTGGTTTCGCTCGACACGTAGTTGCGCGCGCGCCATTCGAAGGCCAGGCCGGGGTTGTCCGCCAGTGCCGGCATGGAAGCGGTGAGGCAGAAAAGGATTCCTCCCGCGCACCGCGGTGCCGCCCGCCGCCACAGGTTTGATGTTCCGGATTGTGGCTTCAAGGGCGGTGCGCGTCGGTCCATCGTCGGGCCAGGTCCCGATCCGACGCTACCTGCGGCATGCATGGCGGTCAACGTGATGGACAACCTCCGCTGCACCGTTGCGAGCCGCCCCAAAAAAAAGCCCCGCACCTGTCAGTACGGGGCTTTCCAAGGCATGGCGCTGCCGGTCAGGCTGCTGCAGCCTTCTTTTTCTTCGGCGCGGCCTTCTTCTTCGGTGCGGCTTTGGCCTTGGACTTCGCCTTGGCCTTTGTCTTCGTCGCGTCCTTGCCGTCGCCTTCCTCGGCGGCGGGTGGCGTCGCCTGCGCCGGCCCGTCCACCAGTTGCATCAGGGCCATGGGCGCGGCGTCACCGGGACGCGGGGCCATGTGCAGGATGCGGGTGTATCCGCCCGGACGCGCCTTGAAGCGCGGACCCAGGTCGGTGAACAGCTTGGCCACCACCTCGGCATCGCGCAGCCGCGCGAACGCGGTGCGGCGCTTGGCCTCGGTATCGACCTTGGCCAGGGTGATCAGCGGTTCCACCACGCGCCTGAGCTCCTTGGCCTTCGGCACGGTGGTGCGGATGGTTTCATGGCGCAGCAGCGACGCGGCCATGTTGCGCAGCATCGCCTTGCGATGCGGCGCATTGCGCGAGAGCTGGCGGCCAGAAAGTTGATGACGCATTTTCTCTAGTCCTTAAACACTTTCGTCGTGGCGGAGGCCGGCCGGCGGCCAGCCTTCCAGCCGCATGCCCAGCATCAGGCCGTGGCCCTGCAGCACTTCCTTGATCTCGGTAAGCGACTTCTTGCCGAGATTCGGGGTGCGCAGCAGCTCCACTTCCGTGCGCTGCACCAGGTCGCCGATGTAATGGATGTTCTCGGCCTTCAGGCAGTTGGCACTGCGCACGGTGAGCTCCAGCTCGTCCACCGGCCGCAGCAGCAGCGGGTCGAACTGCATCTCGGTGACCTTGGCGCCGCTGGCCTCGTCCTCGCCCTGCAGGTCCACGAACACCGACAGCTGGTCCTTCAGGATCGCACCGGCGCGGCGGATGGCTTCCTCCGCGTCGATGGTGCCGTTGGTCTCGATGTCGAGCACCAGCTTGTCCAGGTCGGTGCGCTGCTCCACGCGCGCGGCATCCACCGCATACGTGACGCGACGGACCGGGCTGAACGAGGCGTCCAGCTGCAGGCGGCCGATCGGGCGGGTCGACTCCTCGAACGCGGCGCGCTGCTGCGCCGGACGGTAGCCACGGCCCTTCTCGATCTTCAGCGACATCGACAGGCTGCCGGCCTGGGTCAGGTTGGCGATCACCAGTTCTGGATTCACGATCTCGATGTCGTGGTCGACCTGGATGTCGCCGGCGGTCACCGGGCCCGGGCCCTTCTTCGACAGGCGCAGCTCCGCGACGTCGCGCGCATGCATGCGGATGGCCACGGCCTTCAGGTTCAGCAGGATGTCCACGACATCCTCCTGCACGCCCTCGATGGAGGTGTACTCGTGCAGCACGCCCTCGATCTCCACTTCGGTGATCGCGGCACCCGGCATCGAGGACAGCAGCACGCGGCGCAGGGCATTGCCCAGCGTGTGGCCGAAGCCGCGCTCGAAGGGCTCGATCACCACGCGCGCCTGGCGCGGCGCGACCGGCTGCACCTTGACGACGCGGGGCTTCAGGAATTCATTCACAGAGGATGTCATCAGACCTCCAGCATTACTTCGAGTACAGCTCGACCACCAGGTTCTCGTTGATGTCCGGCAGGACCTCGTCGCGCGCCGGCGCGGCCTTGAACACGCCGCGGAACTCCTTTTCATTCACATCGAGCCATTCGGGGAAACCGACCTGCGAGGCCACGGTCAGCGCGTTCTGGATGCGCAGCTGCTTGCGGGCCTTCTCGCGGATCTGCACCACGTCACCGGGCTTCACCTGGTAGGAGGCGATGGTCACCGGCTCGCCGTTGACCTCCACGCCCTTGTGGCTCACCAGCTGGCGCGCCTCGGCGCGCGTGGCGGCGAAGCCCATGCGATACACCACGTTGTCCAGGCGGCTCTCGAGCAGCTTCAGCAGCGTCTCGCCGGTGGAACCGGTGCGACGCGCGGCCTCCTGGTAGTAGCCGCGGAACTGCCGCTCGAGCACGCCGTACATGCGGCGCAGCTTCTGCTTCTCGCGCAGCTGCAGGC